>DATIKM010000046.1:0-107731 GCA_035477595.1 Chthonomonadales bacterium | reverse complement strand
GCCCTGGATGTGCGCCGCCGCGAGGAACGGCCCGTAGCCGCCCGGGTCCACGGGCGGGGCCACGTCCAAATCCTTCCAGGGCGCGCTCAACATGCCCCTCAGGCGGGCAACGTTGACACCGGTCAGCTTGTAGACGGAGGTGTCGCCGCTGACCAGCCTCTCGTCCTCTCCCCGCGGGAACTCGATGATCAGGTCAAACCACCCGTCCCCGCCCGCCTTGAAGGCGTTCTGCGCGAAGTAGGGCGTGCCCTTGACGCCGCCCTCCGCCTCGCCCAGCCACTCCGCGGTCATCCCGGAGATCGTGGTCGCCTCGGCGGCGTCGTTCCCACCCACGTTGAAGTACCACTCTGACGGGAACTCGCCCGGGGCGAGCCCAGGGGCGGCCAGCGTGAGCCTGACGAAGTCGTAGACCGAGTCAGCGTTTTGGTCCACGTCCTCGAACACGGCCGTGAGCCACGGAGCCGGGCTCGCGGGCTGTGGATCTGCGGCGCCGAACGTCTTGTTGAAGAAGAGTGAGTAGGTGTCAGCGGCGGCACGGCCGCCGCTCAGGGCGACCGCCAACGCAGCCGTAACAAGCACCGCTGCCGCCCTCGTCGCAATGTTGGCCATCAGAATAGCCTTTCTGCTTGCACGACCGCAGCTCAATGAGCTCGCGCAACCGCATTATGCCCACGCATCCATCTGCTGCACAAAGCGTGCCAGATCGCTAGGGATGCGAGTCAACGCGCCCAGCCGTGTCGCGCAGGGGTGGCCGAGGGGCCGCATCGGGCATCCTGGGGTCCGGGCGTGTGCCGAGGACCCAGTGCGTGAACCGGTCCGTTGGGGGTGAGGCCGAGGACGCGGGGTGTCCAAAGGTTGCGCGGCGTTCAGGTCGTGGGGGCTCGCGCCCCGACGTGGTCGGCGCAACGCCGTCGCCCGGGCGCCGGTCGCATCCCCCCCCGCCTTGCGGCGGCCGCGGGCAACGTGGTACAACCCGGAGACCTCAGCGGCCGCGGCCGTCCGTGCTCGGATTGGAGCGCCCATGCCCGCGCTTGGCTTCCTACGTATGTCTGCGCCATGACCGGGCCGGGCACGCCGATCCAGTGGGCGCCTCGCGTGCGGCCGGAGCTCATCCGTCAGCTCTACGAGGCCGATGCGCGCGGCATCCGCGACGATGAGCTCATCGATGAGGTGGGTTGCGGCCTGCTCACGCGCTGCCGCAGCATTCTGGAGGTTACCGAGGCGGCGCACGGGCGGGCGAAGTGCCACGGCTGCGCCGGCGTGATCCATCACCCAGCGCGTTCCGGCGAAACGCTGCGCTGTCCGGCCTGCGGCTGGACCTCCCCCTGGTGCGACTACCAGCGCAGCTACCAGGGAAAGCATCTCTTCGGCGGCGCGGCGATCGGCGAGTTCGAGGCGTATGCGCGCGAGTACCCGGCAGCCCGCGACGCGCGGCAGCGGATGCTGGCCATCGACCGCCTGCTTCACGCGTTCCACTGGAACCTGACACGCCGCACGGGCGAGATGGAGGCCACCCGGCCCGCCGCCGCGAACCTCATCGACTTCCCGCGCCTGCGTGATGTAGTCGCCTTCCTCGACGACCTCGCCGGTCGCCGCGCGAGGTAAGCCGCGCCCCGGGGGCGTTATCTGCCCTGCCTCGCTCGCAGCGGTCTGCCGGCGGCGCGACCCCAGTCGCAGGAGTCCCCGGCGCCCGTGAAGAAGGGGCGCATGCCGCTCGTCGCGCGCTCACGTGAGCGGCCGGAGCGCAGCCGTGCGGTCCCTCGCCACCGGTTCGCTGCCCGCCCGCGGGCGCCCTGTCCCGCGTGGCGAACGCGCGGCCCTTCCGGGGCGCGCCGGGCGGGCGCGCCACCACGGATGGACGGCATGGTGAAGTACCTCGGGTCGAAGCGCGTGCTCGCGCCCGCCATCGTCGAGGCAGTCACCTCGACGGCGGGCGCCTGCTCCGCGCTGGACCTCTTCTCCGGTACGGCGCGGATTGGGCACGCCCTTAAGCGGGCTGGGCTGCGGGTGATCGCGAACGACCACAACGCCTTCGCCGCGACGCTCGCGCGGTGCTACGTTCAGGCGGATGCCGAGCAGGTGCTGGAGGACGCGCGCCAGCTCGTCGCCGAGCTCAACGCGCTGCCGGGCCGGTCGGGCTACTTCACGGAGACGTACTGCGTACGGTCGCGCTACCTCCACCCCGCCAACGGCGCGCGCGTTGACGCGATCCGCGAATGCATCGCGGCGAAGGCGCTGGAGCGCGAGCTGGAGGCTGTGCTCCTCACCTCGCTACTGGAGGCGGCTGACCGTGTCGACTCCACGGTGGGCCTGCAGATGGCCTACCTCAAGCGTTGGGCGCCGCGCTCTCTGGCGCCCCTCGAGCTGAGAGTGCCGGACGTGCTGCCCCGCGCGCCCGCGGGTAAGGGAGAGGCGCACTGCCTCGATGCGCTCGATGCCGCCGGCCGGTTCGAGGCGGACGTCGTCTACCTGGATCCCCCCTACAACCAGCACTCCTACCGCGGCAACTACCACGTGTGGGAGACGCTGGTGCGCTGGGACATGCCGGAGGTCTACGGCGTGGCCTGCAAGCGCACCGACTGTCGCACGCACCTTAGCGCGTTCAACTCGCGCCGCCAGCACGCCGAGGCGCTCGGGCGCCTTCTTGGGGCGCTGCGATGCCGGACGGTGGTCCTGTCGCTGAGCGACGAGGGCTGGCTGGGCGGTGAAGTGGCGTCCGACATGCTCGGGCGGTTGTGGGACGGCGAGGCGCGCGTGGAGGTGGCGGAGTTTGTCCACCCACGGCACATCGGCTCCGCTATCGGCATCCACGGGCCCGACGGCCGCCCCGTGGGAACGCCTGGGCCGCGCAGGTGCCGCGAGAGGCTGTTCGTCGCGCGACGTCCTGACGTCGCCGCGAGGAGCGCGCCTCTGGCGCTCGCAGGGGTGGGGCGGTGAGCACGCCGCGGATCTCGCGGCGCGAGCTGCTCGCGGCGTCCGGCGCGATGGCGGCCGGCCGTCCGGGTCGCGCATCAGGGGAGGCAGGGGCCATGAACTCGCTGACCGACGGACCGTGCTCGCCGCGGTTCCGGGCGCTCGCCATCGACGGCAATACGGACCTGGCCGACTTGGCCGGCACCGGGCTCTCCGAGACCGGCACGCGGCAGCTCCCGCTCGCGCTCTCCGGAGCGTGCGTCTGCTGGGGGATCGCGTTTCGGATCGAGCGCGTCGCCCTCGCTCGCGGCGCGCCGGTCACGGTCCGCTGGCCCGCCGCGGTCGCGCCGTGGTTCGTGACGATGCACACCACCGATGTTGAGTGGCCGGAGCGGAACGCGCACGGCTTCTTCCCGCACCCGCGCGGCCAGGCGCTCCTGAAGCAGCGCGTGGCCGACTACGTGTGGCTCTACGCGGACGGGTCCGAGCGCCGCGAGCGGATCTTCCGCCAGCACCAGATCGGAATGCTCCTCCGGGGCTGGGGGCAGAACTGCTTCCAGGCGGTGGCGCACCAGAAGCCCTACCCCATCCGCACGCTCACGGAGCAGCCCGGTCACGGCATCGGCTGGGGCGGGTCGCAGACGCGCGTGGTGCAGCCGGACTCCCCGGGCTGGGTGAACTGGCTCTGGGCGTGGCGTAACCCCGAGCCCGAGAAGCCGGTCGCAGGGCTGCGGATCGAGCCGGTAGGCCATGCCATTGTCCTGTCGGCCATCAGCGCGGGGGACGTGTCGGACCTTCCGCTCCGATGGGAGGCGCGCCGCAAGGCGGTCCTCACGCTGCCCGACGGCGTGCGCTTCCAGCCAAGCCTTGGTCCTGCGGGGCTGCTCGAGCACCTGCAACTCGACCTCGGCCAGGTGATCTCCGCCACGCCGCGCACCGTCTACCCCAACGCGCGTTGGGAGCGCACGCCGAACAACTGGGCGCCCGAGGTCTCCGCGCGGGAGCTGCTCGTGGAGTACACCGCGCACCCCGACGCCTGCTTCCACCTGCCGGGCGGCGCGACCGTGCCGGTGTCGGCGCTGCGCGACGGCCCGTCCGGCGCGCTCCGCCCGGTCTCCCCTGCCACGCAGCGGGTGCGGCTGCGCGTCGTGGAGAAGGGCTCCGGGCGTCCTGTGCCTGTGAAGCTGCACGTGCACGGCGAGGCCGGCGAGTACTTGCCGCCCGTCGATCGCCACCGCATCCCGAACTCAATGTGGTACGAGGACTGGTCGGTCGACTACGTGAGCCCACCGCATCACAACTGCACCTACATCCCGGGCGAGACGACGATCGACCTGCCGCTGGGGCGCGTCTACGTCGAGATCAGCAAGGGTTTCGAGATCGCCCCGGTGCGGAAGTCGGTCCGGGTAACGCGCGGCACGATGGAGCTCTCCTTCGAACTGGAGCGCGTCCTGCCGTGGCGCGCGCGCGGGTGGGTGACGGCCGACACTCACGTGCACTTCCTCTCGCCGCCCAGCGCGCACCTTGAGGGGGCGGCGGAGGGCGTGAACGTGGTGAACCTGCTGGCCAGCCAGTGGGGCGAGCTGATGACGAACGTGGGCGACTACGACGGGCGCACCACCTGGGGATCGCGCGAGGCCGGTGGTGACGGCGAGCACCTCGTGCGGGTGGGCACCGAGAACCGCCAGCACGTGCTCGGCCACATCTCGCTCCTCGGCTACAACGGGCCCATGATCGCCCCGATGACGACCGGCGGGCCGGACGAGTCGGCCATCGGCGACCCCGTCGACATTCTGCTCACCGAGTGGGCGCGTCAGTGCCGCGCGCAGGGCGGCCTCGTCATCCTGCCGCACTTCCCGAACCCGCGCGCGGAGCACGCCGCCGCCATCCTGAGCGGCGAGATCGACGGCGTCGAGATGACCTCGTGGATGAACCTATACGCCGGCATCGACCCCTATTCCCTGTCGGACTGGTACCGGTACCTCAACTGCGGGCGTTTCGTGGCAGCGGTCGGGGGAACCGACAAGATGGCGGCCAGCACGGCGGTCGGGGCCATCCGCACCTATGCCAGACTGCCCGAGGGGCGCGCCTTCGACCACGATGCGTGGAAGGAGGCGGTGCGCTCCGGCCACACCTTCGTCACCTACGGCCCGCTGATGGAGTTCTCGGTGGAGGGCAAGCCGGCGGGTTCGCGCCTCGCGCTGGGGCGCGGCGGGGGCACGCTCGCCGTGGACTGGCGCCTCGCGAGCTGCACCGTGCCGATGACCCGCCTCGACCTCATAGTGAACGGTGAGATTCGCGAGAGCCGGTCTGTGGACCCGCGGGAGGCTGCCGGCACGTGGAATGTGCGCGTGGACCGCTCCTCGTGGCTGGCGCTACTGGTGCGCGGCCACTACGCCGGCAAGCCGGAGATGATCGCGGCCCACTCCTCCCCGGTCATGGCGTCGGTCGAGGGATCGCGCTTCTTCAGCGCTGCCGATGCGCTTACCATCCTCGAGCAGGTGGAGGGCGCGATCGCCTACCTCGATACGGTGGGCACGCGGGCGCAAACCGCCGCCTACCGGCGGATGCGCCTTCTGCTGACCGGGGTCTACCGCAACCTGCACAACGAGCTGCACCGGGCGGGTCACTTCCACGAGCACACGGCATCGACCGATCACCCGGAGCACCATCGGTGACGCGCGAGGCGAGGGAGGGCGGCAATGGCTGAGGAGGTCTGCCTGGACGGCGCCTGGCGGTTCGCGCCCGACCCCTACCGCGACGGTGAGTCCTGCGGCTGGCACGCGACCGGCGTCGACGACCGGGGCTGGCGCGAAGCATGGCTGCCCTGTTCGTTCGAGGCGTGCGCGCCGGAGCTCCACGGCTACGAGGGCCCGGGGTGGTTCCGGCGTTCGTTCGCGCTGGACGAGTGGACGCCGGGCAAGCGGGCGGCGCTGCGGTTCGGTGGCGTGGGGTGCCGGGCGCGGGTCTGGGTGAACGGCACCCTTGCCGGCGAGCACGAGGGCGGGTTCCTGCCGTTCGAGCTCGACATCGCCGCGCTCGTACTGCCTGGCGCGAACACGGTGGCCGTGTGCGTCGACAACACGCGCCGGCCCGGCGCGGTGCCGGGGATGAAGCGCGGCTGGCGGCCCTTCGGCGGCGTGCTCCGCTCGGTGGCGCTCGCGCTGCGCGAGCCAGCCGGCCTGGGCCGCCTGCGCGTGACGGCGTCGCACGACGGCGCACTGCGCGTGGACGCGACGGCGTCGAACGACGGGCAGAGCGCGGTGCGAGCCAGGATGGTCGTGCTCGTGCGGGACGCCGAGGGCGCCGAGGTGGGGCGGATCGCGGGCGGCGACGGTGTTCTGGCGCCCGGCGAGCGTGCGGAGCTCTCCGCGTCGGGCCGCGTGGACGCGCGGCCGTGGTCGCCGGAGGACCCCTGCCTCTATACTGCCGACGCGATGCTCGAGGGCGAGCCTGGGACAGCGCAGACCGTGCGGTTCGGCTTCCGCTCGGTGCGCGTCGACGGCTGCGCGCTCCTACTGAACGAGCGGCAGGTGCGCCTATTCGGGTTCAACCGGCACGAGGACAGCCCGGCGACCGGTATGGTCCCGGACCCGTACCAGGCGCGGCGGGACCTGCTGCGGATGAAGGCGCTCGGCGCGAACTGGGTTCGGCTCTGTCACTACCCCCACGACGCGACGACGCTCGACCTCTGCGACGAGGTGGGCCTGCTGGCGATGGCCGAGATCCCGCTCTACTGGTGGGACGGTCAGGCGGAGGGCGAGGTGGCCGCCCGTAGCACGCTTGAGGAGGCCGAGACACAGCTTCGCGCAATGATCGATCGGGATGCCAACCATCCGAGCGTCGTGGTCTGGAGCGTGGGGAACGAGACCGCCGACGAGCGGCCGGAGGTCGCCGACGGCATCGCGCACCTCGTCCGCGCGGCGCGCGCCCTGGACCCCTCGCGCCTCTCCGTGCACGTATCGGACCGCTGGCCGAGTGCGCCGCGCTTCGACGAGGACGACCTTCTCTGCGTGAACGGGTACCCGAGTTGGATGCTCCGCGCGGAAGGCCGGCACGCCTCGTGGACGGCCGGGGATGCCGCGGGCTGGTGGGCCCGCGAGCTGGAGCGCCTCCACACGCGTTTTCCGGACCGGCCGGTGCTCGTCACGGAGTACGGCCACCCGGCGCTCGCAGGCGCCCCGGACGGCTCTCTCGGCGAGCGGACGCAGGCGGACGCCATCGCCGCCGAGGAGGTGGCGATGGACCGCCCGTGGGTGTGCGGCCGGACGATCTGGTGCTGGGCGGACCACCCCTGGCCCGAGGAGCCGTTCATCCGGCGGATGACGACCAGCCCGTTCGGCGTAGTGGCGCGGGACCGCCGCCCCAAGCAGGCGGAGCGGATGCTGCGGGCTCGCACCGCGCGCGCCCCTGACCCGCCGGAGCGCGACGCCCAGGGCTGGTGCGCGCGCATGGTGAGGCGCAACCTGCGAGGTATTCCGGACTGCCCGCTTCCCGCCGGGTACCTGTTCCGCCGGTATCTGCCGGGGGACGGTGCGCTGTGGACCGACATCCAGCGCGACGCTGAGCCCTACGGGCCCATCGACGACGACCTGTTTGGCGAGCAGTTCGGCGACCACCTGCCCTCGATGCCGCACCGGTGTGTGTTCGTGGTGGATCAGAAGGGGGCTGCCGTGGCCACCGCCACGGCGTGGTGGCGTGATGACGCGTCGGGCCCGGACGCAGGCCGCGTCCACTGGGTGGCTGTGCGCCGCGCGCACCAGGGACGCGGTATCGCGCGGCCGCTGGTGGCCCAGGCCCTGCACATCCTCTCCGGCCTGCACGACCGCGCCGTGCTCGATACGGCCACGGAGCGCTTGGCCGCCATCAAGGTGTACCTGGACCTCGGCTTTGAGCCGGACGAGGACGCGCCGGAGGCCAACCAGGCGTGGCGCGAGGTGGCCGGGCGCCTGCACCACCCGGCGCTGGAAGCGTGGCGATAGGGGTGGTGCGGCGCTGAGGAGGGCGCCCGGGCGTGACGCGGTGCATGATGCGTGTCACACTGTGGGTGCGGCCAGACGGCGGGCGATGGCGTGGCTTGACACCGCCGGCCGCAGGCCGTGATAATGGGCCGGCCCCCGGGAGGGCGGTGGACCGATGGGATCGGTAGTCGACGAGGCGACATCGACGCTGCAGGCCGTCCGCCTGCTGGAGCTGATGGAGACAGCTCGGGAGGGGGACCGGCGCGAGGGCATCCTGCTGCGGCAGGGCAAGGGGTGGTTCAGCGTTTCCGGCATGGGCCACGAGGCGCTCGCGCCGCTCGCGCTCCTGCTCCGGCCGGACGACTGGCTCTTCCCCCACTACCGCGACCGCGCCATCTGCCTGGCTCGCGGCCTCTCGACCCGCGACATGGCGCTCGCGTTCTTCGCCCGCGAGACATCCACGAGCGGCGGGCGACAGATGCCCGGACATTTTAGCGCGCGTCGGCTGAACATTTTCTCGACGGCCACCCCCACCGCCATGCACTGCCTGCCGGCCTGTGGCGCGGCCTGGGCCATGAAGATGGAGGGTCGCGACACCGTCGCGCTCTGCTGCGTGGGCGAGGCCTCCATCCGGCAGGGAGACTACTACGAGGCGGTGGCCTTTGCCGTCCAGGAGCGCCTCCCGGTGATCCTGGTGGTGGAGGACAACCAGTACGGGATCAGCACGCCGACTCTCGAGATGAACCCCTACCGGATCGGCGTGTTCCACCCGGACACCTACGTCTTCGTGAACGGCCGCGACCCCGTGGCGGTGCACGACGCCGGGGCCGCGGCGATCGCCCGCGCCCGCCGCGGCGAGGGGCCCAGCGTGCTCTGGTGCGAGGTGGACAGACTGGCGCCGCACACGTCCGCCGACGACCACCGCGTCTACCGCGATCCGGCCGAGATCGAGGCGATGATGGCGCGCGACCCGCTGTCCCGTCTCCGCGAGCGGCTTATCGCCGAGGGCGTCATCGACGCGGCTGCCTGGGAGGAGAAGCGCGAGGCGATCGCCGCGTCGGTGGAGGCCGACTACGCTGCCGCGGAGCGCGCCCGCGAAGCGCCGGCGGAGAGCGTGACCCTGCACACGTTGGGCGACGAACCGCCCCCCAGCGCGCCGCCCGTCGAGCTGCCGAACCCGTCCACGATGGTCTCCGCCATCAACCACACGCTGGACGCCGCACTCGCCGCGAACCCGAAGCTCCTGGTGTTCGGCGAGGATGTTGCGGATCCGAAGGGGGGCGTCTTCGGGTTGACGAAGGGGCTGGGCGTGCGCCACCCGGGGCGGGTGGTGAACAGCCCGCTCGCGGAGAGCACCATCGTAGGTGTGGCGGTAGGGCTGGCCGCGGCGGGTTGGACCCCCGCGTTCGAGATCCAGTTCATCGACTTCATCACGCCTGCCACGAACCAGTTGGTGAACCAGGCCGCAACACTCCGCTGGCGCACGGTGGGCGAGTGGACGTGCCCCCTGGTGATCATCTCGCCCTGCGGCGCGTATCTGCCGGGCGGCGGGCCCTGGCACAGCCAGACCAACGAGGCGGTCTTCGCGCACCATCCTGGACTTCGTGTAGTCGAGCCCTCCAACCCGGAGGACGCCGCCTGCCTGCTCTGGTCTGCGCTCCAGGGGCAAGACCCGACGCTCTATCTGGTCCCCAAGCACATTTTCCGGAAGCGGATGCCCGTGCCGGACCGGCTTCACCCGGCGCCCATCGGCCGGGCCGCCGTGCGCCGCTCGGGAAGCGACGTGACGCTGGTGACCTGGGGCAACGGCGTGGAGATGGCCGAGGAGGCAGCCGAGCGGGCGGCAGGCGAAGGGGTGGGCGTGGAGATCGTGGATCTGCGCACGATCGCTCCCTGCGACTGGACGGCGATCGAGCAGTCGGTGGCGCGCACGGGCCGGCTAGTGGTCCTCCACGAGGACGCGCGCACGGGAGGGTTCGGCCAGGCAGTGGTGGCGGAGATGACCGCCTACCCGGACCGCTGGAACCACTTCCTGGCCGCGCCGCAGATCGTGGCCCGGGCCGACTGCCATGTGCCGTTCTGCCCGTCGCTCGAGTACGCCTCGCTGCCCGACATCGCCTGTCTGATGAAGGCGATTCGGCTCACCATGGCGTAACAGGCCCCACAAGCGAGACACCCCCACGATGGCGGTCCCACGGCAACTCTCGTCGGCGTGGGCATGCCATCCCACGATGCGCGAGGACGCCTGCATGACCACCGTTGAGATACGCGTTCCCCAGTTGGGCGAGGGGCTTCAGGAGGCCCGTATCGTCCGCTTCCTCAAGCAGCCAGGCGAGCCCGTGGGCCGCGACGAGCCCATCTTCGAGATGGAGACCGACAAGGCGCTGATGGAGATCGAGGCGCCGGCCGCGGGCACTCTGGTGGAGTGGCTGGTGAGCGAGGACGATCTGGTGCCGATCGGCGCGGTTGTTGGCGCGATCGAGCCGGCGGCGGCGATAGCAGCGCCAGTGCCGCTCGATGGGGTGGGGCCGCCCCTCGCCGCCGAGACGGACGGCGCCACGGTGCGACGCAGCGAGCCGCCACGGCGTCCGCCGTCCGGCAACGCGGCCGTGCCCCCGCGCACGCGCGCCTATGCAAGCAACCTGGGGGTCTCCGAGGACGACCTCGCCGCCATCGCCGCGGCTGCGGGTGGACGCGCGCTCCCCAAGCACGTCGACGCATGGCTTGCTGAACGCTCCCGCACTCTCGCGCCCCGCCCGGCGGCCCCGGCACGGCGTGAACCGGAGCTGCTGGACTACGAAGACATCCCGCTACCCCAGCACCAGCGCACCGTCATCTACCACTTCCATCAGGGCACGCGCGAGACGATACCGGCCGCGATCGAGATGCGCGTGGTATGGGACCCCATCGAAGCCGTGCGCCGCCGCGCCATGGAGCTCTCAGGCGGGCTGTGGGGCGTGGAGCCGAGCCAGTTCCTGCTCTTCTCGTGGTGCGTGGTGCGCGTCGCCGTCGAGCACCCCCGAATCCTGTGCGCGATGCTTGACGGGACTACCCTCCGGCAGTACAAGCACCTCCACCTCGGTTACGCCGTCGCCCGGCCGGGCGACGAGCTCTATATCGCGCGCGTGCCGAACGCGGACACGCTCCCGTTTCCGGAGTTCGTGCGCGCCTCGCAGAACGCGGTGCGCCGCGCCCGCGAAGGCGAGGATCAGGGCAGCCAGGCGATGCAGCTCACGCTCACGAACCTGCGCCACGCGGACGTGCGGACCGGGATTCCGGTCGTCACCGCCCCTGCCGTGGGCACGGTTTTCGTCGGGGCCCCCTTCGATGAGGCCTACCCGCTGGCCGCCGGCGGCATCGGGTTCCGCCGGATGGCGTGCATCGTCCTCTCCTTCGACCACCGCATCGTGAACGGGCTGGGCGCCGCAGGCTTCCTCGCAGACGTGAAGCGCCGGGCCGAGGCGATGCGCGAGGAGTTCCGGGGCTTCTTCTGAGGCCTCTGGGGTCACCGCGCAATGCACAGCCCTTCGGCGCATGCCATCCTTAGCTCCGCGCGGCACCTCGTCGCCGGTCTCCTTGACGTGGCCTTCCCGCCCAAGTGCCACGCCTGCGGCCGCCTGGGACCGGAGGCGCTCTGCGCCACGTGCCGTGCCGGGTTCGTCGATATCGTTCATCCCGCGTGCCAACGGTGCGGGCTGCCTGGCGCCAGCCTGTGTCGCGCCTGCAGGGGTCGTGAGGCCTTTCGGTTCGAGCGCGCAATCGGCGCCGGCCTGTTCGAGGGAACGCTGCGGGCGGCCATCCTCCGGCTCAAGTACGATGGCCGCAGGCGCCTTGCCGAGCCGCTCGGGGGCTATCTGGCCGAGGCGCTGCAACGCGCCGGAGACCTCGGAGCCGACCTCGTGGCGCCTGTGCCACTCCATCGCTCCCGCTATCGCCAGCGCGGCTTCAACCAGTCCGAGCTCCTGGCCCGGCCGGTGGCGGTCGCACTCGGACTTCCGCTCGAGCCGGGCGTGCTGCGCAGGACGCGCCGGACCCGTGTGCAGGCTCTGCTGCGCGCCTCCGAGCGGGAGCGGAACGTGCGCGGGGCGTTCGCCGCATCGTGCCCGGAGACGGTGAGTGGCCGTCGCATCCTGCTCGTCGACGATGTGCTGACCACGCTGCACACCGCGGACGAATGCGCTCGGGTCCTGATCGAGGCGGGCGCGAGCGTCGTGGTTGTCGCAGGCGTCGCCCACGGCTGATGGCCGCCAGACGCGCCGGGAGAAGGGCGGGTATACTTGTTCGCACGCGCCACATGCGCCATGATGCGCCGCGCCCCCCGCTGCGCCGCGCGAGTCTGAACCGGGTGTGTAACGAGTTGCTCGAACGGTTCGTCCAAACGTCGGCTCGCGGGCTGGTGGCGAGCATAACGTGGATTTGGGTCCTGGCCGCGGCGCCGATCCCCGCTTGGGCGGCGCCGTCGGGCGGTCCGGTGCGGGCTGCCGAGGATGCCGTTCGCCTGCTGGCCGTGTGGGACACGACCGGCGCGGCGCGGGTGGTCCGAGAGAGCCTCCAGCGGTACCCGTCCGATACGCTCCTTTACAAGATCGCTGGCACCGTCCTGCTGGTAACGGGGGACGCCAGCGGAGCTTCGTCCACTTTCAGAGCGGCGCTGCAGCACGAGCCAGACGACGCCCTGGCGCTCTATGGCCTTGGGCTCGCGGCGCTGTGGAGCGGCGATCGCGCGGCCGCGGCAAGCCTGTTCGAGCGCGCCTCGGAGCGCGGCGACGCGGGGGTCAGCGCGTTGGCCGTGCGCTACACGGAGGCGCTGGCGGGTGCGGCGGGCGCGGCGGGCGGAATGGCCGTGCCGGACGACCTGGTCGCCGGAGCGCGCTTTCTGGGAGGCGTTGCCGCGGCGCGCGCGGGCGACATGGCGGCCGCGCGCGCTGATCTGGAAGCGTCGCTTCGGGCGCTGCGCGGCGATCCGTTCAGTGAGCCCGGCGGCGTGCTGATGACGATGGACCCGCGCGCGCCGCTGAGGTCCGGCGGCGTCGCTCCGGTCCCGCGCGAAGGGCTGCGGTCCCGTCCGTTGACCGCCCCGACCCCCGCGGTGTCGGGAGTGCTGACGATCACGCCGCCCGTCGCTCCGGAGTCCACGGGTTTCGTGGTCTTTCGTGTGGGCGACGAGCTGGCGGGCGTGGTGAACACGCCGCCCTACCGTTTTGCGTGGGACACCTCGCGCGTGCCGAATGGCTCGCACCGCGTGGAGGTTCTAGTTTTCGACGGCCACGGCCACGAGATCTCGCGCACGGTGCGGAATGTGGTCACTCGCAATGGTGGGGCGCCGCCTCCCGTCGGGCGGCCACCTGGACGCGAGGAGCATGTGCGGGCGGCCCTCTGGAGCGCTCTTGCGCTCCGCCCGAGTCGTCTGGCGGCGGCCTGGCAGGCGGCAGAGGCCTCCGCGTCAACGGGAGATGCGCAGGCCGCGCGCCGATACTTGTGGATGGCGGCGTCCATCGATCCGTCCTACCGCGATGTGCGCTCGCGGCTGGGCATCGGGGGGGCGGAGGCGTTCCCGGCGGTCTGGCGAGGGCCCGCACACCGGAGGGTGGTGGCGCTCACATTCGATGACGGGCCGCGCCCGGGTGTCACGGAGGCGCTGCTCGCGGTGCTGGAGCGGGAGAGGGTGCCGGCCACGTTCTTCGTAATCGGGCGGCATGTGGCGGCCCACCCGGACTTGACGCGGCGCCTCGGCGCCAACGGGAACCAGGTGGAGAACCACTCGTACACCCACCGGAACCTGACGGCTATACCGGAGGCCGAAGCGGAGCGCGAGCTGGTGCGCACGAGCGCGGCGGTGGAGATGGCGACGGGGCGGCCCGCGCGCTTCTTCCGCCCGCCGGGCGGCAACACGAGCCCGGCGGTCTCGCGGATCGCGGCGCGATGGGGTCTGACCCCGGCCATGTGGACGGTCGGCGCAGATACCTACGAGCAGACGACGCCGGATATGCTGACGGAGTTCGTGATCGGCACGGTGGAGGCGGGCTCGATCGTCCTGCTTCACAATGGCCGGATGCTTACGGTGCAGGCGTTGCCGAGGATCATCGACGGGCTTCGACGCCGGGGCTTCGGGTTCGTGACTCTGGACCAACTGGTGGCACCCGACGGGGCGGGCGCGGTGTCGATTCGATAGGCAGGCGTTTTCGGGCAGGGGGAGGACTCCGGCTCGATGAGGTCGTACGACCCGGTGTGGCGCGTGAGCGTCGTGCGCCGCACGGGCGAGGCGCCGGTCCGCGAGGCCGGGCCCGGTGGGCGCTCACGACGCGCTCGGGTGGAGACGCGCTACATTCAGGAGGAACTTCGATGCGAACGTTCGCTCGCGGCGTGGCCGTGATGATGGCGACGGGCTTTCTGGCCGCCGCCGCGCTGCCCTCGTCCGCGCAGCGCGGCGCGGCGGAGAGAGGTCTTCTCGGCGTGCGCCTGTGGCGCACGTACAGCGACGTGCTGAGGCGGCATGGCGCGCCCACTCGCATCGAGATCGGCGCCGTCACCGGCCCGATGATCGCTGCGCCTGGCGCCGCCGCCCAGGGCGGGTTTGCGGCCATGCCCGGCATGGGCGGGGGGATGGTAGCCGGGCGCGGCCTCCCGGGTATGCCCGGTATGGGCGGTATGGGCGGCATGCCCGGCATGCCCGGTATGGGCGGTATGGGCGGCATGCCCGGTATGCCCGGTATGGGCGGTATGGGCAGCCCGGCGGGCGGAGGTATGAACCCGTACGCGGGCGTCGCGGCCATGCGGCCCGGTATGGGCGGCATGCCCGGTATGCCCGGCATGGGCAGCCCGGCTGGTGGCACTTCGGCCGGCATGATGCCCGGGATGAGTCCCGGACGGGGTCTTCCGGGCCTACCCGGTATGCCCGGTATGGGCAGCCCGGCTGGTGGCACTTCGGCCGGAATGATGCCCGGGATGGGCGGCGGCGCAGCGGGCCGGATGGGGTTCGCGCCAGGCACACCTGGTGGCGGGATGATGTTCGGCGGCATGACGGGACCGGGTGGCGGCCGTGGCGGCATGCTGGGCGGCGCCGCTGCCACAGCGGATGGCGCTGCGCCTGGCCCCATGGGCGGCCTTCCCGGTATGGCAGGGATGCCCGGGATGCCCGGCATGGGCGGCGCGCAGGCCACCCAGATCAGCGAGGGCGAGATCACCTGGGTCTATGAGCGCGGCCAGAACACCCACATGTTCCTGTTCAACCGGGACGGCCGTGTGATCCAGATCCAATCGTTCGGGTACCGGGGTGGAACACCGACGGCGCGAGGCGTGGGTCTCGGCGCCACGCTGAACACCGTCTTTGCCAGGTATGGGTGGACGGCGAACATCACCAAGTCCGGCGACAGCATGACCCTCGACTACGGGCGGCAGGCCAACGTCGCCTTCCAGCTCCTCGATAGCAGGCGAGGCCAGGGATACCGCGTGGTCGGGATTACCGTGGCTGCGATGGACGACAACCGCTAGGACGGCTCCGCTTACCCGCTGCCGGTCGCTGCATACGGGGCACGGGCAACCGTGCCCCGTATTCTTTCCGGCGGATGGAGCCCGCCGATCTGACCACCCTCCGCCGTCATGCCCCCCAGTGAGCAGAGGTCTGTGCGAGTCGACAAAGACGAGATACGTGCCCGCAACGACATCGTCGACGTAATCGGCGCCTCGGTCGCGCTCCGCCGCCGGGGGCGTAACCACGTCGGCCTCTGCCCATTCCACAACGAGAAGACGCCGTCGTTCAACGTGGACTCGGTGACGCAGACCTTCAAGTGCTTTGGCTGCGACGCGTCTGGCGACGTGTTCACCTTCGTCGAGCGCTACCAGAACCTGTCGTTCCTCGACGCGGCCGAGTACCTGGCGCGCCGGGCGGGCGTCGCGTTCGAGCGCACAGGCCAGGGACAGCGCGCGGGTGAACGGGACCGACTGTACCAGATCAACGCCACTGCCCTCGCCTACTACCGAAGCCAGCTCGGGCGCAGTGCGTTCGCCCGCGACTACGCCGCCAGGCGCGGCCTGACGGACGAGGCCCTCGCGCGCTTCCAGATCGGCTTCGCGCTGGACTCGTGGGACAGCCTGGCGGGCTATCTGAGCGTGAAGAAGGCGGACATCGCCGCGGCGCGGCAGGCGGGCCTCCTGCAGACCGGCTCGTCGGGCGAGCTCTTCGACATGTTCCGCCACCGTCTGATGTTCCCGATACTCGACGAGCAGGAGCGCGTTGCGGGGTTCGGCGGGCGCTGCTTGGGCGACGAGCAGCCGAAGTACCTCAACACGGGCGAGACGCCCATCTTCCAGAAGAGCCGCCTGCTCTACGGGCTGTCTTATGCACGCCGCCGGATCGCCGCCGAGGGCAAGGCGCTCCTGATGGAAGGCTACATGGACGTGATCGCCGCGCATCAGGCCGGCTTCGCGTACGCGGTGGCGACGCTCGGCACCGCTCTCTCTGAGGACCACGCACGGCGGCTGGCGCGCCTCTTCCCGGCGAACCCCACCGTGGTGCTCGTCTACGACGCCGATAGCGCCGGCGTACGCGCCACGCTGAAAGGCTCGGAGATCCTCGAGAAGGAGGGCATCGCCGTCCGCATCGTGCGCCTGCCGGAAGGCGACGATCCCGACTCTCTCCTGCGGCGTGGCGAGTCGGCGACCTTCCAGCGCCTCATTGATGCCGCGCCCGGCCGTGTGGAGTACCAGCTCGACCGCATCGTGCTTGAGGCCGACCAGAGCACCGAAGCCGGACGCGTCGCGATGCTGCGCCGGATCGTCGCGATCCTGGCGTCGGTGCCGTCGCGATCGGAGCGGGACATCTACATCGATAGGGTGTGGCAGCACCACACGATGCGCGCCAGCGGCGCGGGCGTTGCCAAGGAGCAGATGCACCGGGACGCCGAGGCCTACGCGGCGCAGAGCCGCGAGCGCCCCCGGCGCCCGGCCGCATCCGCCCCGATGCCGCCAGGAGCGGGGCGTGCTCGGCCAGCCCGGCTCACCGCCAGCGAGCGGGCCGAGCGCCTGCTGGCGCGAGGGCTCGCGAGCGGGGAGTGGAGCGGCTGGGTGGTGGGCTCCGCGACGGAGGACGACTTCCTCGACCCGAACGTGCGCCGGCTCTTTGAGCTCGTGCGCGACTCGCCGGAGACCGCGCTCTCGGGCCCGCAGGCGCTGCTGGGAGCGCTCGATGCTCAGGGGGATGCCATTTTTGCGCAGGCTGTGCGGACGCTGCTGCAGGAGTTCGACAGCATCGCGGCGAACGAGCCACTGTCCGAGGCAGTCCTCGCGGGTTGCGTGGAGCGGTTGCGCCAGGCGAAGATCCGGCACCTGACCGCGGAGATGGCGAAGTGCCTCCAGGGTCCGGTGGTCACGGAGGCCGATCGCGAGCAGGTGCGCGCGTATCACCGCACGCTGGAGAAGCTGAAGGGCTTCCCGCAGGCGCCCACAAGCAAGCGATGACGCAGACCGGAGGGGCCGGCGGCGCGGCTCCCATGGGGCGCGGGCTCGCGGCGGAGCACACCCCAAGAGGGAAGGCGATGGCGACTGTGAACGGCGCGGCGTTGGAGCAAGTGCGCGAGAACGGGGAGTTCAAGCGCCTCTTGCGCCACGGCAAGGATCGTGGCTTCCTGACCTACGACGAGATCCAGGACACGTTGCGCGGCGTTGTGCTGGACGCCGATACGGTGGACGACATGATGCACCTGTTCGAAGCGGAGGGCATCAAGGTCATCGCGCGTCAGCAGCTCGCAGCGCCGCCGCTCGCGGAAAGTAGCCGCCCCGGCGCCACACGGCAGAAGAGCTCCCTGCGCGCCGACGACGATGCCGCCGCCATAGAGGGCCTGCCGATCGACGACTCGGTCCGCATGTGGCTCCGAGAGATCGGCCGCACCCCCCTGCTCTCCATGGAGGCCGAGGTCGCGCTCGCGAAGCGCATTGAGAGCGGTGACCAGCGCGCCAAGGATATCCTCACGCAGGCCAATCTGCGCCTCGTCGTCTCCATCGCCAAGCGCTACACCGGGCGCGGCATGTCGTTCCCCGACCTGATACAAGAAGGCAACATCGGCCTCATACGCGCGGTGGAGAAGTTCGACTACCGCAAGGGATATAAGTTCAGCACCTACGCGACTTGGTGGATCCGTCAGGCCATCACACGCGCCATCGCGGACCAGGGGCGCACCATCCGCATCCCGGTCCACATGGTGGAGACGATCAACCGGCTGATCAGGGCAAGCGGCCAACTCCTCCAGGATCTGGGCCGCGAGCCCACGCTTGAGGAGCTTGCGCGCGCCCTCCAGATGTCGGAGAAGGCTGTGGGCGAGATCGTGCGCATCGCGCCCGAGCCGCTCTCGCTCGAGACGCCCATCGGCGAGGAGGAGGACACGCACCTCGCCGACTTCGTGGAGGACCACGACGCCGTCTCGCCCGCCGATGCCGCCTCGCATCTCATCCTGCGCGAGAAGATTGAGCAGGCGCTCGACCTTCTCACCCCGCGCGAGCGCGACGTGCTCATCATGCGCTTTGGCCTGGAGGACGGGTGCCAGCGCACGCTCGAAGAGGTGGGGCGCCACTTCCGGGTCACCAGGGAGCGCATCCGCCAGATAGAGGCGAAGGCGCTCAAGAAGCTGCGCCACCCCAGCCGGTGCCGCAAGCTCCTCGACCACCTGACCTGATTCGGCAACATCGGGCGCCTGCGAGCAGCAGCGTGAGGTAGCATGCGTGGTGCACCCCCGCATGCGCCGCTCGCGCGGGATCCTCCGGGTCCCGCCTCGCACATCCCGACTGCTCGTCTGAGCCGCGCCCTGCCGCACGTCGAGGGAGCGCGCGATGAGGCCCGTCGCTGCGTTCCTCCTGGCTCCGCAGCCGCCTTCCACACGCAGTGCGCGGAATGTGCAGGAACACCGCGCGCTGCCGGGGAAAGCACCGCATCGCCGGGCTCCCCTGGAAGGGATGCGACGGACGTCGTCTGGAGCACTTGCCCATGCATGACTGGTCGACCGTGATGGTGGCGTTCGGCCTGACCGTCTTCGCCGGCGGGGCCACCGCCATCGGCAGCGCCATCGCCTTCTTCGCGCGCCGCACGAACTACCGCTTCCTCTCGATCGCCCTGGGCTTCTCCGGCGGCGTCATGCTCTACGTCTCGTTCACGGAGATACTGGTAAAGTCGCACGAGGCGCTCTCCGAGTCGCACGGTGAGCTCTGGGGCTCGTGGCTGGCGGTCATCTCCTTCTTCGTGGGCATCGCGGTTATCGGCATCATCGACAGGCTGGTGCCCAAGGATGAGAACCCGCACGAGCCGCCCGCCGACGCCCGGCTCGCCGAGCTCGCCGCGGCGCCCTCCGCGCGAGAGCCCTCCTCCGGCGGCGTCCACAACCCCCGCCTTCTGCGAATGGGCATCGTCTCCGCGCTCGCCATCGCCATCCACAACTTCCCCGAGGGGCTGGCCACGTTTCTGGCGGCCCTGGACGACCCCCATCTCGGCGTCGCCATCGCCATCGCGGTCGCGCTCCACAACATCCCGGAGGGCATCAGCGTGTCGGTGCCCGTGTACTATGCCACGGGCAGCAAGCGGCGCGCCTTCCTGCTCTCCGCGCTTTCGGGAGCGTCGGAGCCCGTGGGCGCTCTCCTCGGATGGGTGGTGCTACAGGCCTTCGTCTCTCCCGCGCTCATGGGCTATCTGTTCGGCGCCGTGGCGGGCATCATGGTGTTCATCTCGCTGGACGAGCTGCTGCCGACCGCTCGGGAGTATGGGCGCGGCCACGACTCCCTGTACGGTCTCGTCGCGGGTATGGCCGTGATGGCAGTGAGCCTCCTTCTGCTGAAGTAGCGGGCCGCACAGCGCAATCCGGCTGGCGGCCAGCATGCCCAGCGCCTGTGTCGGCGCCTACTCCTCCTGGCGGACGGTCTGTGCCTGCGTCGTGCAGGACGTCGCGCTCCGGCGGGCAAGTGTGCCGGCAACCTGGAGCCGCTCCGAACTTCGGCGCGATGCATGGGTGAGGATCGGGTATGCTTTTGCGTAGAGTCAGCGTGGCAGAACCGCATCACTTCGACAAGGGGGACAGGCAGTGGCATTCGTTAAGTACACGGAGCGCGGGAGAGGCTCGGCGCCCACCATAAGCCTGAGTCCGGGCGGGAACATCGCGTTCTCCGAGGGGGCGCTACGGCGCTTTGGTCTTTTCGACAAGCCGTACGTGGTGCTCTACTACGATGCGGACACGCAGCGCGTCGGCATTGAGCCGACCACCGATGCGAGCGCGGAGGGAGCCCGCAAGCTGAGCAAGCGCAACACGGGTGCGGTCGTGTCCGGACGCGGCTTCATGGACCACTTCGGTATCTCGGTGGAGAAGACGACGAGCTGCATCCTGACGCAGGACCGCAAGTCGGGCATGGTCGTCGCAGACCTCACGACGGGCAAGAAGCGCAGGTAGCCGTTCCAGGGCAGGCTCTCGGGTCTGGCAACGTGAGGGGCCGCGTCGGGCGGCCCCTGGTCTGCACGTATGCCCATCGCGGGCGCAGGTAGCCGGAGACGGTGCGGCGAAACGTGCAATACCAACCGACGACCCCGGAGGTCAACTCCCATGCCCAGACGAAAGTGCCAGTGCGCCGGCGACTGCGGGCCCCAGGCACAGAACGTCAGCCGCCGCGAGTTCCTCGCCCTTGCAGGGGCGGGCGCCGCCACCGCCGCCGTGCCCGCGGCAGCGCTCGAGGCACTGCGCGATCACCAGGCGACCGCCGCCGACCTCGACGCGTGGAAGGCTGCGCTCCGCAAGCCGGACCGTCCCCGTGTGTATCGTTCCGGCGTCCACCGCGATGCGCGCATGCACCTCGGGGGGATCGGTACGGGCAACGTGGAGGTGGGCGCCGACGGCCAGTTCACCACGTGGCAGCTCTTCAACACGTGGCGCGACGGCCATGTGCCGATGTTCTTCGCGCTGCGCGCGGGCGGATACGCCGCGCTGCTCCAGACGGAGGGCGGGCCCGAGCTGCCCAAGGTCGAGCGCATCGAGATGCGCGGCGAGTACCCCATCGCAAAGCTTCGGTACACCGGCAGGCGTATGCCGGTGCAGGTCGAGATGGAGGCCTTCTCGCCCTTCGCGCCGCTTGACAGCCGCCTCTCCTCCATACCCGCCGCTGCGCTCGTGTTCAGGATCCACAACACGAGGCGCACCAGGCAGACGGTGTCCATCGCTGGCTTCCTCCAGAACCCGGTGGGGTACGACGCTGCAGGCGCTGTCCAGGACCGGCGCCACGTCAACTATGGCGGCAACGTGAACGAGTCGTTCGTCGAGAGGGCCGTGGCACTGCTGTCGATGCGGGCTGAGCCCGCGCCGGAGGTGCGGCTCGCGCGGCCCGTTCGCCTCCAGGCCGGACCCGGTCTGGGCGCTCTGACTCAGCCTCCCGATGACCGGCCCGTGGGCCTGACCATCGAGGGCCTGGAGGCGCTCGGGACCGCTGGGGCGCAGAGCGCCTCCGGTGCAGCGATCTGGCTCGAGGACGCGCCCGCCGAGATCTCCGCCAGCACGATGCGTGCCGTGCGCGCCAGAGTGGAGGCGGGCGCCACGCTGATCCTTGCCGGCGCCGCCATGCCACTCATCGCCGCCCACGCAGGCGTCACGGGCGGAGGCGAGCTGGACGTCTCGCGAGCGCTCCCCGACATCCTCTTCGAGGACTTCGAGAGCGGCTACGATGGCTGGACGGTGGAAGGCGAGGCCTTCGGCACCGAGCCCGCCCGCGGCACGTTGCCGAACCAGAACCCGGTCACCGGCCACGCCGGCGGGGGACTGGTGAACTCCTTCCTGGGCGGCGACGACACCGTAGGGCGGATGCGCAGCCGCGAGTTCCCAGTGGAGCGCGGCTTCATCCGGTTCCTCGTGGGCGGCGGCTCGCACGCGACCACGCAGATGCGGCTCGTAGTGGGCGGGCGCGTGGTTCGGGCCATTTCGGGCAAGGACAACGAGCGGCTCGAGCCGGCTGTGTGGGACGTCAACGAGTTCCGTGGCCAGCGCGCGCATCTCGAGATCGTGGACGAGCAGCGGGGCTTCTGGGGCCACGTGAATGTGGACCACATCGAGTTCACCGACATGCCCGGCAACGCGGAGGCGCTGGCCGCGCTGGACGCACTGCTTCCCCTGCGGTGCACGGCGGTGCGGGCCGTGCCGCCCACCCCGGAGCGCAGGCGCCGCACCGTCGAGTTCGTTGACGCGCGCCCGCGCCCGGGCGCCACGCGTCGGGTGACGCGATCCGGCGTCGAGGCCTGGGAGCGAGCCGTGGGGAGCGGCCGCGTCGTGCTGCTGGCGGGGCAGATCCTTGACCCGGCCCTCGCGGGCATGTCGGGCCCTCGCCGCCAGGCCTATGCCGAGGTCTGCGAGCTTCTCGGCATGCCATACGATCTCGCGTCCGGCGTGCCGGCGACCGCCCACGGCTTCGGCACGCTCTGCCTTGCCACCACGGGACCCAATCCCACCGCCTCCGTCGCGATCCGCGACTGGGCGGAGGCGTGGCGCGAGTTCGCGTCGCGTGGCGCCTTCGCCCCCGTAGCCCAGCGGGCAGCCTCAGCGCCCACACCGACGGGGGAGACGGTGCGCGGCGCGCTGGCGAGCACGGTGGAGGTGGGGCCAGGAGAGACCGTCGAGGTGCCCTTCATCCTCGCCTGGCACTACCCAAACAAACTGAGCCAGGCGAACACGCCCATGGGCTGCCATTACGCAACCCTGTGGCCGGACGCCGTTGCCGTCGCGCGAGAGGTGGCAGGCGATCTGCGACATTTGCGCGAGCGCACGGTCCGATTCCGCGACACCTTCTACGACAGCACGCTGCCCTACTGGATGCTCGACTGCATCACCGCGAACCTTGCCACGATCCGGCACATCGGCGTGGTGTTCCAGATCGCGAACGGCGACGTGTATGGGTGGGAGGGCTCGAACGCCTGCTGCCAGCCGACCTGCACGCATGTGTGGGGCTACGAACAGACGCTCGCGCGCCTCTTCCCGGACCTCGCGCGCGACATGCGCCGGATCGACTTCAAGCATCAGCAGCGCGCGGATGGCGGCGTCAACAACCGCACTGCGGTGCCCTCGCCACCGTGGCCCACGGGCGAGTTCCCCTTCGCCGACGGCCATGCGAGCTGCGTCCTGAAGGCCTATCGCGAGGCGCTGAACACCACGGACGAGCGGTTCCTGCGTGAGTACTGGCCGCACGTCCGGCGCGCGGTGGAGTACCTGATCAACCGAGATGCGGCGACCTCGAACGGGGAGCCCGACGGCGTGCTCGAGGACGATCAGTGGAACACCTACGACCAGATACTCCACGGCGTCACCTCGTTCATCAGCGGCTACTATCTCGCCGCGCTGCGCGCCGGCGAGGAGTGGGCGAAGCGCGTGGGCGACCAGGCGTCCGCCTCGCGGTTCCGCTCCGTGTTCGAACGGGGGCGCGCCCGGCTGCAGGAGCTCTGCTGGGATGGCGAGTACTTCCGCCAGCACCTGGCCAACTACGAGAGGATGCCGGGCACGGTGGGACCGGGGTGCATGAGCGACCAGCTCATCGGCCAGTGGTGGTGCCACCAGCTCGGGCTGGGTTACCTGCTCCCGCCCGAGCGCGTGAAGTCGGCGCTCGCGGCCGTGGTGAAGCACAACTGGAAGACGGACCTCACCGGCTGGAGGCACTCGCCGCGCGCATTCGCGGGCGACCGTGACAAGGGTCTGATCATCGTTACCTGGCCCAAGGGCGGGCGTCCGCCGCACGTGATGCTCTACTCGGACGAGGTGTGGACAGGCATCGAGTACCAGGTGGCGGCGCACCTGCTCTACGAGGGCATGCTGGACGAGGCCTACGCGATCGTGAAGGGCGCTCGCGACCGCTACGACGGCGTGCCCCGGCCTCCCATCCCCCGCAATCCGTGGAACGAGATCGAGTGCGGCGGGCACTACGCACGCGCCATGTCGTCCTGGTCGCTGCTGCTGGCTGCCACTGGGTGGGAGTACGACGGGCCGGCTGCCGCGCTCCGCATCGCGCCCCACGTGACGCCGGAGAACCTGCGCGCCTGCTTCTGCGGGCCTGAGGGCTGGGGCCAGGTGAGGCAGCTCCGTCGCGAGCGCTCCCAGCGCAACGAGATCCGTGTCGTGGAGGGCCAACTGCGCATCGGGAAGCTCACCCTCGTGGCGCCGCGGACCCCCACGCGGCTGCGCATGACGGTTGACGGACGGGTGGTGCGGGCGCGTCTCGTCGCCGATGGCCCGCAGGCAATCGTCACGCCCGCCGAGCCGCTGACACTGACGGCCGGTCAGACGCTGGCGGTCTCGCTGAGCTGAGCGCAGCGTCCACGCGCGACACGGAAGGGGCGGCGCGAGGAGCGCCGCCCCTTCCGTGCGTGGCGGATCATCTCGCGAGCTCGCGGTAGTGGAGCTCCGGAGTATCGCGGAGCCGGCGAGCCGCCTGCTCCGCGGTGATGTCGCGCTGGGGTTCGGCCAGCATCTCGTAGCCCACCATGAACTTCCGAACCGTGGCAGACCGCAGCAGGGGCGGGTGGAAGTGGGCGTGGAGCTGCCAGTGCGGGTACGCCCCTGCGTCGGTCGGCGCGCCGTGCCAGCCCATCGAGTAGGGGAAACTCGTCTCGAACAGGTTGTCGTAGCGCGTCAGCACGCGCTTCAGAATCGTCGCGAGCGAGTCGCGCTCTGCGGGCTGGAGCTCCGGCAGACGCCGAACGTGCCGCTTCGGCATCAGCAGGAGCTCGAACGGCCACGTCGCCCAGTAGGGCGCCACGCAGAGCCACTCGCCGTTCTGCTCCACCACGCGCTCGCCAAGCTCGGCCTCCAGCCGTGCGTACTCCACCAGGAGCGGCGCCGCACCTCCCGCCTCCAGGTGGCGTCGCTGGCCATCGTCCTCGAGCGAGGCCAAATGTGGCAGGAAGCCGCCCGCCCACACCTGGCCATGCGGGTGCGGGTTGGAGCAGCCCATGGCGGCGCCCTTGTTCTCGAAGACCTGGACCCACCGATAGCGCGCCCCGAGGTCCTCCACCTGCTCCGCCCACACGTCCACCACGCGCCGGATGTCGGGCTGCGCCATCTCGGGCAGCGTGAGGTCGTGCCGCGGACTGAAGCAGATCACGCGGCACTCGCCGCGAACGGGCTCGGCGTGCAGCAGCCCGGCGCCCGAGGCGCCATCGAGAGGCGTGTCGGGTAGGAGCGCCGAGAAGTCGTTCGGGAAGACGAACGTGGCCTCGTAGGCGGGGTTCGCCGCATCGCCCGCGCGCCGGTTGCCGGGGCAGAGGTAGCACGAGGGGTCGTAGGGCGGGCGCTGCTCGGGTGCGGTGCGCTCGACTGCGCCCTGCCACGGGCGCAGAGTGCGGTGCGGCGACACGAGGAGCCACTCCCCGGTCAGGGGGTTGCGCCGGCGGTGGGGATGCTGCTCGGGATCGAAGGGCATGGGCGGAGCCTTTCCGCGCGACGACCGCGCCGCAATGGCCGCTCTCGCGCCGGCCCCATCGTACCCGCGGCGCGCTACGGCCCGTCCGGCCACGAACGCCCTCCGGTCGCCGCAGCCCTGCAGGAGAAACCGCGCGCGTTGGGCGAATGAAGGCCTGCGGGCGCGCACCCGTTCCGCGCAGCCCGCTACCGGCTATGGCAGGGGGAGGATCAGCGAGTGTCAAGATGCGGAGGGCCGGGCGCGGTGTCTATCCTGAGCCTGGCCATGGCATGTGGTGCGCTCGGCGCTGGCGCGAGTCAGGAGCCGCCCCGCGTGGCGGTGCTCGTCGAACCGGGCATGGTGGTGTATGGCGGCACGCCAGCGCTGCCTCCCGCGCGCATGGTGGCCGCCCTGCGAGAGCGCGGCGTGTCGGTCGAGCCCATCTCCGCGGCGCAAGCCGCCGACCCTTCCCTGCTCGTGCCGTCGCGCTACGCCGTCGTCGTCCTGCCCTACGGGAACGCCTTCCCGGCGCCGGCCTTCCCGGCGCTACGCGCGTACCACGCCGCCGGCGGCAGCCTGGTGATGAGCGGCGTGCCCTTCTGTCACCCCTGCGAGCGGCAGGACGGTCGCTGGCGCGACCTTGGGCACGACCCGACCCGCTTCAGGCACGATGCGGCCGGTATAGGAACGGGCGGCTTCGGCGGCCCAGCGGAGGGCGTGGACCGGCTCGAGGCGGCCCGCGCCAACCCCCTCGGCCTCGCAAACCGGCACCTGGCGCGCCGACGCGCGGCGCTGCAATGGCTCGACACCGAGACGCTGGACCCGCGCGACGAGGTCCTGCCGCTCGTGCTCCTGCGCGGCCCGAGCGGCCCGCCTCGGGTGGCGGCGGCCGCCATCCGGCACCGCTGCGACATGTTCTCTGGCGCCCGCAACGTCTGGATCGGCCAGGTGGCCTCCGGTCACGAGGCCGCCGATCGCTGGGCGGCGGAGCAGCTCGTGGTACGCGGCGTGCTCTGGTGCCTCCACGACAAGGGCCTGCTCGACGCCGCGGCGTTCCGGTCGAGGCTGGCTGCAGTCGACCGCATACGCCGGCCCGCGCCTCCGCCTTCCGCCCTCACCTACCGCCCGTCGCCCAGGCCTTGGGGCGAGGAGACCTTCGTGCCGAAGTCCGCGCCGCCTGCGCGCCGCCTGCTGGCGGTCGAGGTGGGCGAGCTTCCGGCCGAGGTGCGCATCGCCCTGACCTCTCTGCAAGCTCTCACGAGCCGCCGCCAGCCGGTCCTCTGGCTCCTGCGCACCCATGAAGACCGCTTCTGGCTCGACTGGCACCAGGAGCGCGGCCACATCGACGGGTACGAGATCGTGGAGGACTGGCGCGGGCTGTTCCGCCGCTTCGCGGACGACTTCCGCGGCGCGGTGATTCCGGACGACGCGCTCTACCGGGGCGGCCTGCTCGCCGTGAACGTCGCCGCGTGCGAGGACCTCATCGTGGCGACGCCGGCCCTTGCGGCCGAGCTGGGCCTGCAGGTGCGCGTCGACCTGCGCGGCCGCTTCGCCACCTACGCCGACGGGCTCCGCTGGACGCGCGAGCAATACGGCAACCGGCTGAACCGGCACCTGAGCGACTTCATGCACCCGGCGCGGCTGGCAAACGGCAACTTCGCCTACGCGATGCAGTGGCGCGCCCCGGTCTTCTGGATCGCGGGGCCGGTGGACTCCGTGGAGCCAGGCGCCGACCCCGTGGCGGAGCGCGAGGAGATCGCCCGGATGATGGCCGGCATGGCGCCTAACGTGGCCATGCTCGGGTTCCCATACTTCGGCGAGGGCGTGGGGCCAGGCGAGGTGGGTGGCGTGGAGCTGGGGAGCCGCTACGGCCAGGGGCTGGTCTGCACGGACTTCCTCGGCAATGTGTCCGTCACGAGCGGGGTGCGCGTAGAGTCCTTCCGCCAGCACGAGCCGCCACCTCCGCCACCCCTGGAGCGGGACAAGGTCTACATCGCGCTCGCGATGTCGGACGGCGACAACCAGAACACGTGGCTCGGCTTCTTCCGGCGCTACTTCGAGCACCCCGCCTTCGGCACGTTCCCCCTCGCCTTCGGTATGGGACCACCCATTGCAGAGCTGCAGCCGGCCATCGCCGAGTGGTATTACCAGAGGGCGGGGCCGCTCACGGAGTTCATCGCCGACGTCTCGGGCGTGGCCTACATCCAGCCGGAGAACTACGCCCTGGCGTACCGCAGGCCAGAACGCGTGCTCGACGGCTTCCTGGAGTGGACCGCCCGGTCGATGCGCACGATGGACATGAGGACGGTGCGGACCGTGGGCGGTGGCGACGATCTGCTCGCCGCCTACGCGCGGAAGCTGCCCTTCTGCCACTCGCTCTTCGCGGACATGGGCCGCTACTCGGGCCGCGAGGGGATCGACAACCTGACGTACACGCTGCCGGGCGGCATGCCTGTCTTTCGCGCCGTTACGAGCTGGCGCTACGGCAGGGAGGGGTTCCTGCGCGAGGTGCGCGAGCAGGTGGGGACGCGCCGGCCCGCGTTCGTCAACGGGTTCGTGCACTGCTGGACCTTCACGATGGACGACCTGGCTCGGATCGTCCGGGAGCGCGACCCAGACATGGTGTTCGTCACGCCCTCGCAGCTCGCCGCGCTCTATCGACAGGCCATGGCGAGCAGCACCGGGGAGGGGACGGGCGGGCGCACGGCGAACGAGCGGCCCGCTGCAGCTCGGACGCTCGGGCAGGCAGGCCCTTAGGATACGGAGGATCGAGGATCACCATGGCATCGTCGGGCGCCGCTGGGCGCAGACCCAACATCCTGCTTCTTGGCATTGACTCGCTGCGCGCGGACCACATGAGCTGCTACGGGTACCACCGGCTCACCACCCCGCACATGGACCGCTTCGCGCAGGGAGGCACGCTCTTCGAGAACGCGATCAGCCCCCACATCCCCACCACGAGCGGCTACGGCTCGATGCTGACGGGGACCGATTGCTTCACGAACCAGGTCGTAGCGCTGCGGCACAGGGGTCCGCTCCGCCCCGAGGTCCGCACGCTGCCCGAGATCCTGCGCGAGAACGGCTACACCACCACCTGCGTGGGCTTCACGGGCAACCCCGCCTCGCGCGGGTTCGACAAGTACATCGACTACGCCGGGTGGGGCGGCGGCGAGGACGGGCGCAGCCCGAAGGCCGAGAACCTCAACAGGGAGGCCGTGCCGGAGATCGCGCGGCTCTGCGCCCAGGAGCAGCCGTGGCTCCTCTTACTGCGCCACATGGACCCGCACACGCCGTACCTGCCGCCGGCGCCCTATGAGCGCATGTTCTACCACGGCGAGGAGTGCGACCCGAACAACCGCTCCATGGACGGCGTGATGTCGTTCCGGCCGTTCTGCGACTACTTCGCCGCCTGGATGCCCCCTGGCATCTCGGACAAGGAGTACGTCATCGCCCAGTACGACGGCGCCGTGGCATACATGGACGCCTGCATCCAGACCCTCTTCACCGCGCTGGAGACGCGCGGGGTCCTTGACGACACGATCGTCGTCATAACCTCGGACCACGGCGAGACGCTGCACGACCACGAGTGCTGGTACGACCACCACGGCATCTACGACACGGTGCTCCACGTCCCGCTGATCCTGCGCTATCCGAAGGCGGTTCCTGCCGGACGACGCGTGGCGGGCCACAACCAGCACAAGGACCTGTTGCCCACGCTGCTCGAGCTGTGCGGCGTGCCGGAGGGCGACGCGCCCATCGACGGGAAGTGCCTGCTGCCAATGGCGCGCGGCGAGGTAACCTCCCACGAGACCGAGACCTACATCACCGAGTGCACCTGGATGCGCAAGCACGGCTGGCGAACCCCGGAGTGGAAGCTGATCGTCGCGCTGGAGCCGGACTTCCACTTCAAGCCCGAGGTGGAGCTCTACAACCTGGTGCGCGACCCCGACGAGAACGCCAACCTGGCCGAGGAGCTGCCGGACGTGGTCGCCTACCTGAAGGGGCGCATGGACCAGTGGATCGCGAAACGCGAGCGGGAGACCGGTCTGCCGAACCCCATGCACACGCAGGGCGACTGGCACGGCCTTGAGGGCGTGGGGCCGTTCAAGACCTCGCAGCAGGCCTACGACTCGCTGCACATCGGCGACCCCGGCGAGGCCGCCCGCCTGCAGGCCGAAGCGCGCAAGTAGCCGCAAAAAACCCCAGCCAAGCGAGCGCCCCGGCCAGAGCGGCGGCCGGGGCGCGACGGGCGGGGACGGCGGCGAAGCTATTCGGCGACCGGAGGGGTCGCCTCGGCCTGGCCGGGCGCGGGCGCCGCCGGCTGGGCACCGCCCTCCGCAGGCTGCTGGGTCACGCCGGCTCGCGCGGCGCCCGGGGGCGCCTCGGCATCCGGCACCGTCAGCGGACCGTCGGGCCGATTGCAGCCGGCCAGGAAGCTCGCCGCGGCCGCCAGGGCGACCAGCGAGAGCCAGTGTCTTGAATGGACCATCGCTCTGGGACTCCTCTCTCGTCGGACTCGGACGGAGGGGCCTGCCGGACCGCCGCCCCGCAGGCCCCTCCGAGCATCGCTGCGGCTACTCGATGACCGGACCGTAGTTCCAGTACCAGGCGCAGCCCGGCGTAGCGCTGATCCACTGGCTGGTAGGCCGGCCCGTGGCGTCCACGGCGGCCCAGGGCGAAAGGGTGCTCGGGTTCCGCACCCACCTGGTGTGGCCGTCCATGTAAGCGTAGTTACTGCCCTCGCCGTGCACCCACCAGGTGCGGTCGAAGTTGAAGCCGAACCCGCACTGGTTGGTGCAGCCCGCGCCGGTGGCCCGGAACATCCAGTTCCTGTCGCTTCCCCAACCGCAACCCTCCAAAGATGGGATCGGCATGACGTTGCCGAAGCCCGCCATCGACTGCTTGCCCATGCCCTCGGAGAACATGATGACGCGGGCGGGGGCCGGCGAGCCGGCCAGGGCCCACTGGTTCAGGTAGCCGTTCATCAGCAGGCCGATGACGACGCCTCGCGAGGCCTCCACGCTGACGCCGAAGACGTCCGTGCGGATCTCATGGTCGGGACAGGTGTAGATGCCCCAGTTCCTGACGTAGGGCTGTATCGAGTTCGACCAGTAGCTCATGCGGCGCGCCATGCCGAGGGCCGAGGTGGCGGTGCGGTCGGCGGGCGTCGTGAACGACGCGCGGACGCCGTCCGGCACGCTGAGAGGGAACGACTCGTCGTAGTCCTGCACATACACGAGCGTCCCGGTGGACATCTGCTTGATGTTCGAGAGACAGGACGTTTGGCGCGCCTTGGCTCGGGCCTGGGCGAACACCGGGAACAGAATAGCCGCGAGGATCGCGATGATGGCGATGACGACGAGCAGCTCGATGAGTGTGAAACCGCGTCGACGGTTGTGCTGCATGGGACCCCTCCCTCATGCTGTGGAAGTTGGGCGCTCTACCGGGGCCTGGAGCCGCGGGGCGCCTCGGTCACTCAGCTCTGGCTCCACTCGTCAGGCGGACCCGTCGCGGGATGCCAGCGGTCGCCCCAAGATACCGACGTCTCGAGGGCGCCCCTGGAGTGGCCTTGCCAGACTTCCGAACGATGGTCACTATAGCACAGACTGCGGGATACGTCGAGTCGCCGGATCGGTGGAATTGCGGTATTGTGCGAGACCCCTGGTCGGAGCGCGCCCGCGACGCACCGGTCGCGGGCTGGGCGACCTGAGACCGGGGCCGTGCGCTGGGAGCGACCCGATGAGAGCGGTCGCAACGGGGCGGTCAGGCCCCGTCAGCCGGTGGGACCGCGAACGCAGGGGCTCCGTCAATCGTCAGGTGTAGTGAAGCGTCAGGTGCCGCGGCGCGGCGGGTATAGGGCGGGTATAATTGGAGCCGAACACGGCCGCGCGGCCAGCCTATGGGCCCGCCTGATATGGGCGGCGCCGGAGAGCATGGACAACTCGATGACCGACAGCAGCCACAATCGCCGAGACTTCCTCAAGGGGGTCACCCTCTCGTCCGTGGGCCTAGCGGCCCTGTCGGCCGAGGAAATCGTGCTTGCGCAGGCGCGCCCGGCGGCGACGCCTGCGGCGGCGCGTCCCGAGCCCGTAATGTGCGCCGTAATCGGATTGGGCCCTCGGGGGCGCGAGATTCTACAGGCGCTCGCACGTATGCCCGGCGCCACCGTCGGGGCCGTCTCCGACACCTACACGGTGCCGGCGTTCGTGCGGCGCGCGCGTGACATCGTCCCGCGGGCCGCTTTCATGGAGGACTACCGCAGGGCCATCGCGATGCCCATCGTGAGAGCGGTGTTCGTCGCGACCCCCACGCACCTGCACAAGCAGATCGTACTGGACGCGCTCCAGGCCGGGAAGCATGTGTACTGCGAGGCCCCGCTCGCGGTCGATCTGGCCGAGGCCCGGGCCATCGCTCAGGCTGGCGCCGCTGCAAGGACCGTGTTTCAGCCCGGCCTTCAGTACCGCACGAACATGCAGCACACGCACGTGTACACGTTCATGCGCGCGGGCGCACTCGGCCGGCATGTGGGCGGACGCGGCCAGTGGCACAGGAAAGGCTCGTGGAAGCGCCCCGGGCCCACGCCGGATCGTGAGCGGGCCATTAACTGGCGGTTGAGGAGGGCAACCTCCCTCGGCCTTCCCGGCGAGGTCGGCATCCACGGCATGGATGTGGCTGCCTGGTACCTGAGGGCGCTCCCCGTAGCGGTTCAGGGCTTCGGAGCGACGATCCAGTGGACCGCCGACGGCATGGAGGTTCCGGACACGGTGCAGTGCGTGCTGGAGTTCCCGAGGAACGTTCGCTTTATCTACAGCGCCACGCTTGCCAACTCGTTCGAGGACAGCTACGAGGTCCTGTACGGCTCCGACTGCGCCATCCTCATCAAGGACCAGCGTGCGTGGATGTTCAAGGAGACAGACGCTCCCCTTCTGGGCTGGGAGGTCTGGGCCCGCAAGGACAGGATCGGTGACGAGACCGGGATCGCGCTCATAGCGGGCTCCACGCAGTTGCTCGCGCAGGGAAGATCGCCGAGCAAGGAAGGGTTCGACGTGAGCAAGACGGCGCTCTTCCAGGCGTGCGAGTCGTTCCTCAACAGCGTCCGAACCAACAGCAGACCGCTGGTCGGCGCGCTCGAGGGACTGCGTGCCAATGTCATCGCGGCGAAGGCGCACGAGGCCGTGACGACGGGCCAGCGCATCGCCTTCCAGAGGGAGTGGTTCGAGCTGTCTTGAGACGACGCGGCATGCGGCGCGATGCCATGTGAGCACAGCCGCCTCTCTGTGGGAGTGGTTCAAGCTGTAGTCGCGCATCCGCCGGGCCCTTGGCCCGGGGCAGCGCCGCCGGTCGTGCCAGGCCGGCGGCGTGCGAGCCCCCGAAGGAGCATCACGAGGATGAACCAGAACGACGACACACGCAGAAGCTCGCGGCGCGAGTTCCTGCGCGACGCGGCGGTCACTGCCGCCGCCACCGTGGCGGTTGCCAGCGTCGCGAAGAGCTCCGTCTACGCGCTTGCCCCCCCGCGCGTCATCGGGGCGAACGACCGCATCCGGGCCGGCCACGTGGGTGTGGGCGGGCAGGGCCTGGCGCACATCCGCATGTTGCAGGAGAACGCAGCCGCCTTCAACGTAGAGAACATAGCCGTCTGCGACATCTACAACCGGCGGACGCGCCTCGCCCGAGAGCTTCTCAACCTGCCCGAGGCCAGAGGGTTCGACGACTATCGCAGGCTCCTCGAGGTCAGGGAGATCGATGCCGTCTGGATATCCACCGCCGACAACTGGCACGAGCCGATCACGACGGCGGCCATGGAAGCCGGCAAGCACGTCTACGTGGAGAAGCCGCTCTGCCGAACCATCGAGGAGACCTTCCGCATCTACGACACCTGCAAGCGAACCCAGCGCGTGCTGCAGGTGGGTTCGCAGGGCTGCTCCGACCCGAAGTGGCACGTGGCCCGCAAAGCGGTCGCCGATGGCAAGATCGGCCATGCCATCATGGGGCAGGGCAGCTTCTGTCGCAACAGCAGGGAAGGCGAGTGGAACTACTACGCCATCGATGAAGGCGCCGGGCCGAGTGCTACGGGCGACAACTTCATCAACTGGGATGTTTTCCGACGCGGCACCGAACCCGCCCAGTGGTGCCCGGACCGCTTCTTCCGTTGGCGCAAGTACTGGGCCTACGGAACCGGGATCGTGGGCGACCTCTTCCCGCACCGCCTGCACCCGCTTGTCATCGCCATGAACCTGCCTACCACGGGCGAAGGGGGCTGGCCGAGCCGTGTGGCCTCGCTGGGGGGCATCTTCGTTCAGAGGACGAGCCCGGTCACCAACGGGCCCGACCGCGAGGTGCCGGACTTCACCAACCTGGTCGCGGACTTCCACGAGAACTGCTCCATCATGCTGCTCGGCTCGACGATCAACGAACAGGGCTGGCAGGACATGATCCGCGGGACCAAGGGGACCCTCTTCTTCGGCGGCGCCGGCGTAGATGTCCGGCCGGAGCGCGTGTGGGCTGACGAGATCGAGGGCGGTAACCTGCCCGTCGAGGGCGAGGGCGAGCGCCTGGACGTCCACCAGAAGGACTTCGTGGACTGCATCCGCACCGGCAGGACGCCCACCGCGGGAATCGACCTGGCTGCACGCGTCCAGGTGATGGTCAGCATGGCGGAGACGGCGTACCGCATGACCAGGACGGTCACCTTCGACCCCAGGACGCGCCAGATGACGGCATAGCCAACGAAGAGACGCATCCGCTGAGCGACGGGGCGAGGGCCGATGGTTGGCCCTCGCCCCGTCGCGTGTCTGGGGATCGGCGCGCCGCTGGACTGCTGGCGCCCGGCTGCCCATGTCCCACCCCTGGCCGCCGCGCTTCCTGGCGCGCGTGAAGCAGGCGCTGCCTGCCAGACTGCGACACGCGCCCCCCGGTACTGGGTGGTTAGGACCGACGCGTGCCTGTGGAAGAACCCGTACAAATGGCGTGTGGGAGACGGGTCCGCATGGCGCGCATCGCGAAGGAGAGCTGGGTCCTGGTCGCCATCTGCACGGCCGACCTGGTGACGACAATCTGGCTTGTTACTACCGGCCTGGCCACCGAGGGCAATCCGTTGATGAACCACTACCTCGAGCAAGGGGTCCTGGTGTTCATCGCCGCCAAAGCGTTGCTGGTGGCAGGGCCGCTGATCGTGCTCGAGTGGGCGCGCCGATCCCGCCCGGCCTTCGTCCACAGCATGATGCGCGCCACGATCGTCATGTACCTGGGCATCTACGGCGTGGGGGTGCTGCGCCTGAACAGCCACGCGATCCTGGGCGGAGGGCTGACGCCACAGGACATCGCCGTGCGAGAGTGGGCCAGGCAGCCCATCACGCCGGAGGAAATGGCATACATGCGCGAAATGATGCGTAGCCGGAGCGCCTCGGTCACGCCGGCGGGCGAGCAGCGCGCCTCCCTGCCACCCGCCGGAGGCGGCGAGAGGGCCGTGCACTAGCTCCGGCCGGACTCCGCCGCCAGCGCCGGCGCCTCAGAGGGCGCCGGCGCCACGTCTTTGACGCGCAGACGCAGGAGTGCCAGGTCCTCGTCGATGCCCGGCACCCGGGCCACAAACCGTTCCGCAATGACCCAGGACGCGGCGGCCCGCTCCGCCGTGCGGGCGTCCCGCAGGGCCCCCTCTGCCAGAACCACATCGCCGCCGCTGCTGTGTCGCTCGAGCTGCGAGGCCAGGTTGACCGTCTGCCCGAAGTAGTCCAGCACACCGTTGGCGTTCACCGCGATGGCAGGCCCGCTATGGACCGCCAGTTTTATGCGCAGGCCCGGGACTGCGGCTGGCGCCTCGCGCTGAATGTCCAGCGCGGCCGAGAGCGCATCGGCCGGGTCCCGGAACACCGCCATCACCGCATCGCCGATCGTCTTCACCACCCCGCCCGCGTGGCGCCCGATGACAGCGCCCATCCAGCCGAAGTAGTCGCGCACGGCGCGGTAGGAGGGGGCGTCGCCGCGCTCCCGGTACATGCGGGTCGAGCCCCTCAGATCGCTGAAGAGGATCGAGACCTGCTCCACGGCGATCTCCACATCCGGTGAGAGCACCTCCGATCCGAACCGGTAGCGGAACTCCGGAAGCGACGTGACCAGGGCCGCCGTCGCCGCGTCGCCCACCCAGGCGCGCGATTCGAGGCGCACGACCACGGCTTCCGAGGCGCTGTTCGCGAGCCGAGCAGCGCCCGCGCCGCCGCCTACCCCGAGCCGTAGGTGGGGCCGGCCAGCGTCGCCCGGCGTCACTTCCACGACCAGGCCCTCGCTGTCGGGGCCCAGGCCCACGTCGGCGCTGCCATCGCACATGACGCTCACGAGGCGATAGCCGCCCGGAGGCGGCAGCGGGCGAAGGTGGCGCGTCTCGCCGGGCCGGGCGATCCACTGAGCCGCCACATGGTCGGCGTTGCCAGGACCCCCAATGCAGTGTATCCCCGTCACCGTCGGGCGGATGGCGGCCGTCACGGCGAAGCAGACCTCGACGGAACGGTCGAAGGTCGCATCGTAGCGGATGTCGCACGCCTGGCAGTGGACGCGGGACTCCAGCTCGCCGAGCCGGCGGGCTGGCGACGAGTCGGCCCGGCAGTACGGGCAGAGCGTCCGCCAGCGCAGGTCCAGCATGCCCACGTTCGGGCTGGCGGCGGCCAGCAGCGCCCGCAGCACCTCGAAGCGGTTCCGTCTCCAGCGGTCCGCGAGCTCGAAGGGCCGGAGCAGTGAGAGGTCCTCCGCGGGCGCCTCCGCGACATGCCGGCGCAGCATCTCCACGAGGTCGGCGCTCACCCCGTCGGCGGCCAGGCGCGCGCAGGCTTCGGCCAGGCGCCCCAGGTCGGCGGGAGGCCGGCCTGCACGGCGCGGGTAGGGCGTGGCACTCCGGCCCGCGAGCCATTGGTCGAACGCAGCGCAGACCGACCGGAAGTCGCGCACCAGCTTCCGGGCCGCGAGGCGCGCCACGGGCCGCCAAAGCAGCGAGCGCGGCTCAACATGCGCCGCGAGGCGCGCCACGCAGCCGCCACTCGGAGCGTCCTCGAGGTCGACCCGCACCGCGAAGCCCCGGATCGGACCGTTGCGGAAGACGCGGCGCTCCGACAGCCACGCGGGCCGCACCCACTCGAAGGGTTCCTCGTCGTAGGAGAGGGTCAGCGGGCCCACGCGGATGGCGCCGCGCACCTCCGTGCCGCCGTGCAGGCGCGGCGCGAAGGTATACTGCACCGGCGGCAGGCCCAGCTCGCGGTTCAGACGGTCGGTGCTCGCGAGCAGGTCCCACACCGAGTCTCGAGGCGCGGCGAACCTGGCTCGCGTCTCGATGCGCATCGGCTGCCCTCCCTGCCAGAGATTCCGCACTCTCCCCGGCGATCCACGCTCAGGTGAACCCATGACCCCGCACGAAGCTCTCGACGAGGCGGGCGCCCGGCGCGACTGGCGAGTGTTCACGGTCCTCGTCTTCTGCTTCAGCTTCGGGTTCGCGGTCTACAACGGCATCTTCCATAACTTCTTCCGCGAGGTGATGCACGGCGGCCCAGAGCAACTCGGGATACTGGAGTCGCTCCGCGAGACGCCTGGCCTCCTCACGGCACTGCTCGCCGGCACGCTTGTCGCGCTCGCGGAGGCCCGCCTGGCCGGCGTGGCGCTCGGCCTCTGCGCCGTCGGCATGGCGGCCACGGGCCTGGCGCCGAGCTACTGGGCTCTGGTCGGTCTCAGCGTGCTCTGGTCGACCGGCTTCCACCTGTGGTCGTCGGTGCAGGCGGCCATCACCCTCTCGCTGGCGCGCCACCAGGAGGGCGGACGGCACCTGGGCAGGATGGCGGGCGTCGGTGCCCTGGCGGTCCTCACGGCCCTTCTCTTTACGCGCGCGGTTAAGCCGTTTGCCTCCTACGAGGCGCTGTTCGCTCTGTCGGGCGCCATGATCATGGTGGCGAGCTGGCTGGCCTTCCGCCTCTCGGATCGGGCGTCGGGTGTAGAGCGGCGGCCCATCGTGTTCCGCAGGCGCTACGGCCTCTACTACGGCCTGACGTTCCTCGAAGGCTGCCGGCGGCAGGTGTTCGGCACCTTCGCCTCCTTCGTCCTGATCGCCGTCTACGGCGCCGACGTAACGACGATGCTGAACCTCGCGCTGCTGAACGCCGCCGTGTCGGCGGTGTGCGTGCCCATGATCGGCCGCATGGTGGACCGCCTGGGCGAGCGACGCATGCTCACCGTATACTACGTGGCGATCGTGGGCGTCTTCTGGGGCTACGCCACCACGCGCGACGTGAGCATGCTGTACGCCCTGTTCGCACTGGACAACCTGCTCTTCGGCTTCGGCGTGGCAATCACCACCTACCTCAACCGCATCGCGGACAAGGCCGAGCTGACACCCAGCCTCGCCATGGGCACCACGATGAACCACGTGGCAGCCGTGCTCGTGCCCGTGACGGGCGGCATGCTCTGGAGCCTCACGGGCGACTACCGCATCCCCTTCGCCATCGGCATCGGGGTGGCCCTCGTTTCCCTCGCGGCCACGCAGTTCATCCCGCGCGCGGCGCCGCCGGCGACGGCATCCCCAGAGTCGGCCTCGCGCTAGCGAGCCCATTGGGACAACACAGCTATCCGTCCGCGCCGAGGAGCTCCCGAGCGGTGACCACCGCAACGCCGACCTTGCGCACCACGGCCGCAGCCGCGAGCGAAGCCACCTCAGCGGCCTCGACCAGATGGACGGACCGTGCGAGGCCGAGCGTCAGCACGCTGATGACGGTGTCGCCCGCTCCCGCCACGTCGTAGACCTCCACCGGGTGCGCGGGCACGCGCCGGCAGACGCCGTCGGCCTCCCAGAGCGCAATCCCGTCCGCGCCTCGCGTCACCACGAGCGCATCGATGCCGAGAATCTCGCGGAGCGCGCGTCCCGCCTCCTCCAGCCCCTCGCCAGCCGAGAACGCGGAGGCGCCCGCGACGGCGTCGGCCTCGGCTGCGTTCAGCGACACGAGCGACGCCCCGGCGAAGCGTTGCGCGTTGCGCGGCTTCGCGTTCGCGGTGACTGGCGCGCCGCGCCGCCTGCCCGCCTCCACCGCCACGGCGGCCGTCGAAGCGCAGACGACGCCCTTGTCGTAGTCCGACACCACGATGGCGTCCGCCTCGCGCGCGAGGCCCTCGATCTCCTCCTCCAGGCGCCGGCGAACCTCCGGCTGCAGCGGCGCTGCGCGCTCGCGGTCCACGCGGAGCACCTGCTGGTGGTGCGCCACGACGCGCGTCTTCCGCGTGGTGGGCCGGCCTGGGTCGGCGAGGACGCCGGACACGTCCGCGCCTTCCTCGCCGAGCCGCGCTCGGAGCGCCGCGCCCGCCGCGTCGTCGCCCACTACGCCGGCGACCGCCACCGCAGCGCCGAGCGCCAGCAGGTTGTGCACCACGTTGGCTGCCCCGCCTGGAACGCTCGTCTCGCGGTCCACCTCGACCACCATCACCGGCGACTCCGGCGAGATGCGGGTGGCGCGGCCCCAGACGTACTCGTCCATCATCAGGTCGCCGACGCACAGAACTCGCGCGCCGGCGAACGCGCCGACGATCTCGCGAAGGCGGACCGGGGTCATCGCGTCGGCGCCTCCCAACGATCGACGATCGCCTGCGCGACGAGAGGGATCAGCACCTCATGGTGACCCGTCAGGGCAATGCCGCGGCCGCCGATGCCGCGGACCCGGCTCACCACCTGCTGGTTGGACCGGTAGTGCTGGATGAAGTCCAGGTTGACGCCGAGGAACCGCGAGAACGCGTCGCCGCGCACGTTGCGGAGCGTGGCGATCGCCTTGAGGAGGACTTCGGGCAGCACGACCGCTGAGCCCAGGTTCATCAGGACGCCGCCGTTCGCCAGGCCCTCCATGGCGTGGGTGAGGATGCGGAAGTCCCGCAGCGATGCCTCGCCGATCGCCGCGCCGCTGGCCTCCGGATGCATGTGCACGACGTCCGTGCCCATTGCCACGTGCACCGTGAGCGGGATGCCGGCGCGGTGCGCAGAGGCGAGGACGCTCGCTTCCGCGTGGGGAGCGCCTGCCAGCATCTCGCCAAGCGCTTCGCCGAGGCCCATGCCGCGCGCGCTCGCGATGCGTGCGCCCTCGTTCAGGCACTGGGCAGTCTCCTCCGCCATGCCGAAGAGCCCCGTTCGCAGTCCCTCCTCCACATCCTCGGAGGTCTCCCCGAAGAGCGCGATCTCGGCATCGTGGATGGCGAAGGCGCCGTTCACCGCGCAGGCCGTCAGGGCCCCGCGCTCGATGAGCTCGGCAAGGACGCGGCCCATGCCGGTCTTCACCACGTGCCCCCCCATGGAGGCCAGCACGGCGCGACCGGCGCGTCGAGCCTCGACCACCGCCGTGGCGATCTCGGAGATGGCGGGCCCGCTCAGGATGCGAGGCAGCGAGGCGAGGAACGCGTCCACCGTGCGGCCGGGCTCGGGAGGAGACGCGAAGTCGGCGACCCGCACCTTCGACCCGCGCTCGCAGAACGGCTGCGTGCGGATGCGGCGGGCGTCGAACTCCGGGTGGCGTGACACTAGCCTTCCGCCCCGTAGAGGCTCACGATGCGGTTGACGATGAGTGTGGTCGAGCGCCCCTCCACGAGCGGCACGATGGCTACCTGACCCCCCAGGCTCCGAACCAGCGGCGCTTCGGGGAGCTCGTCGGCGCGGTAGTCGCCGCCCTTGGCGTGCACGTCCGGCCGGACGATCCGGATGAGGTCGTCGGGCCGGTCCTCCTCGAAGATGCATACGAGGTCGACGGAGGCAAGGTGCGCCAGCATCTCGGCGCGCTCGTCCTGGGGGACGAGAGGGCGCCGCTCGCCCTTCAGGCGGCGCACCGAGGCGTCGCTGTTGAGCCCCACCACGAGGAGATCGCCGAGCGCCCTGGCGTCCGCCAGATAGCGCACGTGGCCGATGTGCAGGATGTCGAAGCAGCCGTTCGTGAAGACGATGCGGCGCCCTCCGGCGCGCGCGCCGGCGACGGCCCTGCCGAGGTCCTCCCGGCTTACCACCTTCTCGGAGGCCGCCCTGCCGCGCTCACGCATCGCCGTAGGCCGGGAGGTCCTCCGGGCGCGCGTCGGCAAGGCGCGGCCAGCGCGCGTCCGCCTCCGAGACGGTGGGCGGCCCGCACACCTCCCAGTCGACGCCGATGCCCGGGTCGTTCCAGGCGATCCCGCGCGCATCTGCGGCGTCGTAGTAGTCGCCACACTTGTAGAGCATGTCGGCGCCATCGGAGAGCACGGCGAATCCGTGGGCGTAACCAGGCGGGAGGTACATGTGGCGCATGTTGTCGGCGGAGAGGCGCACGGCCGTCCAGCGCCCGAACGTGGGCGAGCCTCTGCGGATATCGACCGCCACGTCCAGGACTTCGCCGCGCACGACGCGGCAGAGCTTCGACTGCGGCCGGCGAAGCTGGTAGTGGAGCCCGCGCACGACGCCACCGCGCGAGAAGGAGTGGTTGTCCTGCACGAAGCGGTCGTGGATGCCCCACTCGGCCAGCAGCGAGGCCCGGTAGGTCTCGGCGAACCAGCCGCGCGCGTCCTCGTGGACCACCGGCTCGAAGACCACGACACCGGGCAGCGCCATCTCAATGCGCCGCATGCGCGACCTCCGCGCTCATAGCCGGCCTCGGACGTGGCACCGGCCTGGCCGGGCAGATTATACCTCAGGGGATCGGGGGCGGCTCGAACGCCGCGCAGGCCATCCCGAAGTAGGTCGGCGCCTCGTAGGAGACCAGCTCCGGCTGCAGCGGTGTCGCCCGGAGCGCTCCGTGGAGGACGAGAGAGGACCAGAAACCGTCGGGCATTGCGGACTCGACCCAGTCGCCGCGCCAGCGGAGCAATCGGTGCAGCGCGTTCTCCCGAATGGCGCTGCAGAAGGCGCGGTCGTGGGTCGCGGAGGTCGGCGAGAAGCCGTAGGGCCCGTCCGCGCGGTGGCCATGGCCCAGGTCGGCGCTGCAGACGATGGCGACCCGCCGACCTGAGCGGACGGCGGCCTCGACCACCGCCTCGCCCGCGGCCACGAGCTGGCGGCGGGGCAGCGAGCGCGCCGCCGTCACCACGACGATGGCGGGCGGCTCGAGCCAGCGCGCACCGAGGAACCAGAGAGGCACAAGGGCGCCGAAGTCTAGCGGAAAGATCGGGAGCGGTCTGCCCTCGGCAGTGGTCAGCACCAGAGGCGCGACTGGAACCGAGCGCTCCGACACCGCCTGGACGAGTGCGGCCGCCAGCTCGAGGTCCACCGGGAAGGCCGCCGACACCCCGCGGCCCGCCGGACCGTCCAGCTCACCCAGCGCGGTCTCGGCGAAGGCGACCGCAATATGGTTCTCCACCTCGATGCCGTGTGGGGTCAGGACGACGAGGGTCTGGGGCCGCGCCGCCAGGCACCTCGCGCCGAGGCCTTCCATGCCCCGCCGGGTCACCTGCATGCGGGCGAGGTCGCCATCCGCGAGATCGGGTATCAGCTCTCCGCCATGGGGCGCGATGCAAGCCCAGACGAGCATCGGTGCGGGCAGCTCCTTGTCCGATGGCCCCTGGGGGCCTCAGGCGGCAGGTTGCACACGCTGCGCGGCGGTTCCTGCCGCACGCGGAAGGACGGCGCTCCGCGGGTGGGAGCGCCGTCCTGATGAGGGCTGCCGGCTGTCCAGGGGGCGACTAGGGCCCTCCGTGCGGGACCATGTCGGCATGTCCCGCAGTGAAACTGCCATGCACAGTGCAGCTGACGGTGGCCGTGTCGGGGTCCCACGAGTAAACCCCTGCATCCGGGCACGTTGGGGTCACGGTCAGGTCTGTCACGCCTCCCACGCCGGCAACCAGCGCCGCGATGGTGTCCGGATAGTCGCGTGCCGGGTCTCGAACCTTGAAGGCTTGGGCGGCGTTCACGATGGTCTGCATGTTGGCGCCGCAGGTGCGCTTCTCGGAGTCGGCGATTGCGCCGAGGTAGAGCGGCAACGCCACCGCCATCAGGATCGCCAGGATCAGGATGACGACGAGAAGCTCGATGAGCGTGAAGCCCTTGCGCTTCCGGCTGCGGATTCTGAACGAAGTCATGTGAGTCCTCTCTCCGTGGTTGCGTCTCGGCTCCGGCTGCCCCGTCGCCGCCTGGGTCCCCTGCGGTCTCCCGCGAGACCCTCTGGCGCCTTGTTCCACACCTTCACCGTCTACCTGAACAGCATTTTTGCGGTAGTCGTAGGGGGGCAGCCTGTCGCCGAGCGGTCTACTCGATGTCCAACCCAGGCGCGAACACGCCGTGGTCGGGATGGTTGCACCTGACGACGAGTCCTCCCGCCGGTACCGGTCTGCCGCTGAGGCTCAGCGCGGACCCGTCCGATATCTCGACGCTGTAGGCGTCGCCGCCGTTGACCGGGCACATGGGCCGGTCGCCCGTGTTGATGTAGATCTCCTGCAGATCCTCGGTGTACTCGTGCGTGGGGCTCCAGACCTTGTGGGCCTGTTGAGCGTTGGCGATCGTCTGCATGTTGGCCCTGCATGTCCTGCGCTCGGCATTTCCGATCGTCCCCAGATACAGGGGCAGCACGATCGCCATGAGTACCGACAGGATGAGGATCACCACGAGCAGCTCGACGAGGGTGAACGCCCCGGCTCTTCCTCGTATGAACCGCCTACCGATCGCCATCGTTGTCACCTGCCCCTTCCACCGGCCAAGCCGGACGCCATCGCTCCCGTCGTGGACAGCGGTTTGTTCCACAAATCGGCGGGCCACTGACCGCAAACGCCTGCAGGCATCCCGCTACCGTGCACACTGTCTAGCGCTGAACCACCTTGGACATGCTGAATATCGGCATGTAGAGCGCCATCAGGATGAACCCGACGATGACCCCGAGCACGATCGTCAACAGCGGCTCCAGCATGCGCGTCAGCCGCTCCACCGCGTAGTCGATGTCGCGGTCGTAGAACTCGCATACCTGATTGAGCATCTCATCCATGTTGCCGGACTCCTCGCCAGCGGCGATCATGTGGGTCACCATGGACGGGAACTGGCCCGACTCCTCGAGCGGCGCCGAGAGACGTGCACCCTGGTTCACCTTCTGCAGCGTGTCGGCGACCACGTCGGTGAAGACCGTGTTCCCCGTGACTCGCGCTGAGGTCTGCAGCCCGGAGAGGATAGGCACGCCCGCCTGCAGCATGGCGCTCAGCGTCCGCGTCAGGCGCGAGATGGCGATCTTGCGGTTCAGAGGCCCCAGAAGCGGCATACCGAGTTTCACGCGGTCCAGGGCGCTCTTGCCGTTTGCCGTGCGCCCCCACCAACGGAACGCCTTCACGAGGCCGAAGAGGGCCGCCAGCACGATGTACCAGTAGCCGGTGATTACGTTGCTCAACACAACCAGCAGCATCGTCGGGCCGGGGAGCTGCGCGTCGAACTGGCCGTACACCTTGGTGAACACCGGCACCACGACGGTGAGCATGAAGGCCACCACGCCCGCCGCGGTCACCATGACGGCGATCGGGTAGACGAATGCGGACTTCACCTTCTCGCGTAGCTGCTGCTCCTTGTCGAGCTGCTCGGCGGCTGTCTGCAGCGTCTCGTCGAGTGCGCCGGCCATCTCGCCGGCCTGGGCAAGCGCCTGGTAGAGCTCGGAGAAGATGTGTGAGTGCCGTCCGAGCGCGGTGCTGAAGGTCGCGCCCGCAAGCACCTCGTTGCGAATGTCCGTGAGCGCCTCCTTCAGCGTCTGGTTCTGCGTCTGGCCAACCAGAGCATCGAGACATTGCACGAGCGGCAGGCCCGCTCGGACCAGCGTGGCGAGCTGGCGGCTCATCACCACCATGTCGTTCAGGCTGACCTTGCGCTTGGAGAACAGGCCGCCGCTCTGCACCGAGGTCTGCCGTTGCGCCGCGATGCGCGTGACGAAGAGCTCCTTGCGCCTGAGCTGCTCGCGAAGGGACTGCTCGTCGGGTGCGGCCAGGGCTCCGGCGACCGAGCGCCCGGATCGGTCACGCGCCCAGTACTGGTAGTTCGGCATGGCGTATCTCTCCCGGCCAGCGCCAGGTCGGCGGGCCGTGGCTCAAGCGTCGGTCCGTCAGTAGATCAGTTCCACGCGCGCGGGTCAGCTTTGAGAGCAAAAGGCGTTTCGTATGCAGGCAATGAGCGATTCAGGCAGCGCGCGCCTGCGGCAGACCGCCCTCGCCGAACTCCTCGCTCAGGAGCACCCGGCAGACCTCCTCCGGTGTGGTCTCCCCTTGCAGCACCTTGCGTATGCCGGACTCCCGCATCGTGGTCATGCCATCCGCCATCGCGATCTCCTTGAGCGCGGACCCGCCCACGTTGCGGAGGACCGCTTCGCGGAGGCGGTCCGAGACGCGCATGACCTCGTAGGCAGCGGACCGGCCCCGGTACCCTCGCCCCGAGCACTTCGGGCAGCCCAGGCCGCGCTTGTACTGCGCGGTCTCCGCCATCTCCGGCGATATGCCCAACGACCGCAGGAGGGCCGGGTTCGGCGTGTCGGCCTCGGCGCACGAAACGCAGTTGCGGCGGAGCAGGCGCTGGCCAACCACGCCGATGAGCGCCGACACGATGAGGAATGGCTCCACTCCCATGTTCTGCAGCCGGACGACGGCTCCAGGCGCATCGTTCGTGTGGAGCGTGCTGAACACGAGGTGACCGGTCAGGGCTGCCTGCACCGCGATCTCGGCCGTCTCCGCGTCTCGTATCTCGCCGACCATGATGACGTCCGGGTCCTGGCGCACGATGGTGCGCAGGCCGGTGGCGAAGGTAAGGCCGATCCTGGGGTTGGCCTGCATCTGGCTGATGCCCGCCAGGTTGTACTCGACCGGATCCTCCACGGTGATGATGTTCAGCGCCACATCGTTGATCTTGTTCAGCGACGCATAGAGCGTGGTCGACTTTCCGGAGCCCGTCGGTCCGGTCACCAGAACCATCCCGTAGGGACGCGTGATGAAGGTCTCGTAGAGCGCGAGTTGCTCGGAGCCAAACCCCAGCCTTTCGAGGGGCACCGTGATGCCGGACTTGTCGAGCACGCGCATCACGACCTTCTCGCCGTAGATGGTGGGCATCGTGGAGACGCGGAGATCGTAGGCTGCGTTCTGGGCCTTGAAGACGATGCGGCCGTCCTGCGGCCTGCGCCGCTCCGCGATGTTCAGGTGCGCCATGATCTTGATGCGCGAACAGACCGCGGCGTAGTGGTGCGGCGGGATCGTCATCTGCTCGTAGAGCACGCCGTCCATGCGGTACCGCACGCGCACGGCGCGCTCCTGAGGCTCAATGTGGATGTCGCTCGCACCGCACGCCACGCCGCCCGCGATGATCGAGTTCGTGAGGCGTATGATGGGCGCGTCCTCGGCCAGGTCCGCGAGCTTGTCGGCCGAGATATCCGACCCGAGCCCCGGCTCCTCCGCGTCCTCGATCTCCTTGAGGACTTCCTGCGCCTGGCTTCGCGCCGAGTAGACCCTGTTGAACGCGTCTTGGATGTCGGTGTTCAGGACGAGCTGCGGCACGACACGGTAGCCCGTCATGAGGTGAAGATCGTCCACCACCATCACGTTCAGCGGGTCGCACATCGCGACGTAGACCCGGCGGTCCTCCACCTTGTAAGGGAGCACGCGGTGGCGCTTCTGGTAGTGCTCGGCAACCAGCTCGAGAGCGCCGGGGTCGATCTGCACGTCGGCCAGGTCCACGTAGGAGATGCCGATCCCCTCTTGGAGGATCTTGCCGATGGTGCGCGAGGAGGCGTAGCCGAGCTCAACGACGAGCTCGCCCAGGAACTCGCCAGTCTGGCGCTTGCGCTCGAGTGCGGTCTCGAGCTGGGCCTCCGAGATGAGCCCCTCCGCCAGCAGGCGATCGCCGAGCCTTCCGCTGAAGAACGCAGATTCGCTTGCGCTGAGGCCGTGTCTCATCCGTGGTTCGCCGACGGGCCTTCGTGGGATCTGGGCCCCGCCGGCCCTCGCATAGCGCACCGGCGCGCCATCGTCCTCCGGATGCGCGCTCAGTGGCGAGCGGGAGCACCCGGTGCGAGCCGCGCGGCTCCTGTTCGAAGTGCTTATTCCGCACCGCCCCTGTCTTTCTGAGCAGGAAGGTCCGCCGCGCGACGCCGTCGCCGGGACCGGCGCGTCGTCTTGACGCTCGCGAGCGAGGCCTCCTATAATGACCGGGCCGCACCCGCCCCGCCCCGCCCGACAGGAGCCCCCTGATGCTGCTCGTCGCTCTCGCGATCGCGGTCGTGCTACCCGCCTGGGCAAGCCCCCGTGCAACCCACCGGTTCACCGACGACCTCCGCGCATACGACGCTCGGAGGCCCATCGAGGGCGTCTGGCACGTGGAGGGGGGAACGCCGCGGGTGCGCGACGGCTGGTTGCGGCTGGAGGCGCCCCGCAACGCCACGGCGCTGCCACACCGCGTGCCGGCGGCGCCCGTTCTCGCTCTTGTAGCCGCCATGCGATGGGAGCGACGCCTAGCAGCCGCGGGCTGGTCCGCCGCCGGGATCGCGGTCGTGGCGGACGACGCCAACTTCTGGCGCCTCACCCTCGTGGAAGGGCCGGACGGCAGGCGCTACGTGGAGCTCGTGCAGATGCTCGAGGGCGTCTGGCAGGCCCAGTCAGCACCTGGCACGCGGCTCGATCGATTGCCCAATGAGGTGGATCTGGGGCCCTGGGAGCCGGGCAGGGAATACTCGCTTCGGATCTCCCTTGAGGGCGGCGCCGTCGTGGGCGAGGTGCGCGAGCCGGGGCCGCGGGGACGGCTCCTCTACCGGGCCGGCTTCTCGCTGGAGGGCGGCGCCCGGGCAGTGCGCTCCGGCCGACCGGCGCTGGCTGCCGCTGCCGCCGAGGCCTCCTTTCGCCGCATTGCGGCCGTCGCTCGGGTCGCGGATGGCGCAGTACCGCGCGCGGCAGGCCCCTACCGCGTGGCAGTCCACGGCACGCCCGCGAGCGCCGCGCCTTGGGTGCGCGCCCTGCGCTCGCGCGGGATCGACGCCGGCGCCGTTTCCACAGCCGGCATCGGGCGCGCCGACCGGCTCTCGGCAAGCCGTTGGGATGCCCTGCTCCTTCCCGACGCCTCCGCCTGCCCCATCGATGCGCGCGATAACCTGCTCCGCTTCCTGCGCGACGGGGGCGACCTGATCGCCGTGGGAGGCCCGCTCTTCGACCGGTCCATTCGCGCCGCGCGCGAGCGCTTCCGCGCGGAGGTTGATCGGGCAACCGCGCAGAGGCTCCTGCTGCCGCTCTCCACTGCCCGCGCCCCCGCGCTGGCACGCGGCGCCCGGAACTTCAACGACCCGGCGCGCTGGCGCGTGGAGCGCACCGGGCCGCCGGGGGCCGCGGATGCGCTGCGCGTCGATCTGGGCGCCTTCGACGGCTGGGACACCCTCACCGCTCAGGCGACCGGCGCGTTTGCGCCGGGCGACGACGTGCTTTTGTTCTGGGCACGGGGCGACGCGCGCACCCGGCACCTGGTCGTCGAGCTGCAGGAGAGCGACGGCTCGCGTTGGCTGACAACGGTGCCCCTCGGCTCGCGGTGGCGCCGCTACGCCCTCGCTTCCCGCGACTTCGCCTTCTGGAGCGATAGCCCCTCGCAAGGGCGCGGAGGTCGCGGCGACCGCCTGAGACCGGAGAACGCGGCCCGCTTCTCGTTCGGGCTGGCTACATCGCACGCGCCGGAGCCGCCAGGCCCCAAGACCTACTGGATCGCCGGTGTGAGCGCCGGCCGCACCGCCCGTCCCGTGCGTCTGGGCGACCTCGAGACGCCGGAGCTGGAGACGCTCTCGCCCTCCTACAAGGTCTACCATCTGCCGTCCTTACGGCCTCGGCAGGCGGAGCTGGAGCGGCTGGCTGCCACCGGTCATCGCACCGGGCCCGTGGTCACGCCCATCGCGCGCCCTCGGGGGCTCGCCTTCGAGGCGGCGCGCGCCGGTCGGTGGATTCCGCTGGAGCCGATCCTGGACGAGCACGGCATTCCGCGCGGCACGCGGCGGTCGATCTACCTCAACCTGCGGCCCCCCTACCGCGGCGCGGTGTTCGCTCACCTGGCAGGGACCAAGCGCGCCGGCTCGGCGCCCGTCGAAGCCGCGGCCCTCGCGGAGCGTCTTGCGCGCGGCCTGTTCTTCACACGAGCTGGCTCCGGGCAGTTCGCCTACTGGCCAGGCGAGGCCATTCCCCTGGGCGCGCAGGTGATGGCGGTCGGCCTGCGGGGCGCGCGCGTGGAGGTCGACCTGCGCGTGGTGGCGCCGGGCGGCGCCACGGCCCATCGCGTGCGGGAGCGTGTCGACGTGCCAGCCGGCGGCCTGCGCAATGTGACGGCCGTCTGGCGGCCGAGGCGGCTGCCGCCCGGCGACTGGCGCACCATCGCCGTTCTCCGCGCAGACGGCCGCGAGATCGACCGCATCGAGCAGCGGTGGACGGCGCTCGACCCAACCCCCGCGCCCCGCGAGGCCTTCGTGCGCGTGCGGGATGGCCAGTTCGTGGTGCGGGAGCCGGAGCGGCCCGGCAGATGGGACCGGCTCGGCCCCGAGCGGCCGTGGTACCCGTTCGGCGTCAACTACTGGATGACCAGCGTTGCCGGCACGAGCCCCGTGGATTACGGGATGCACTGGCTGAACGTGACCCGGTACGACCCGGACGTGGTGGAGGGCGATCTGGCCACCATCGCCGCGCTCGGCATGAACCACGTGAGCATCGCGGGTGGCGACGTGGACACCGTGCGGCAGGTGAACGACTTCGTCGCCCGGGCCGCCCGCCGCGGCATCCGGGTGCTGGTCTTCCTCATCGGCGCCCATCCGTTCCACGCGGACGAAACCGTGTTCCGTCCCATCCTCGAGCAGGGGAGGTTCGCTGGCAACCCGGCGATCTGGTCGTGGGACATTGCATGGGAGCACCGGCTCGGACCGCATGAGGAGCGCCGCGGCTGGGATCGCGAGTGGGAGGAGTGGGTCATCGAGCGCTACGGGTCGATCGCCCGCGCGGAAGCGGCATGGGGCGTCCCCATTCCCCGCGGGCCGGACGGGCGCGTCACGAACCCACCGGACTACCAGTTGCGCCAGGATGGCCCGTGGCTTAGGCTGGCCAACGCCTACTCGCGGGCCGCCGACGACGTCATCAGCAGGCGTTACGGCGACGTCATCCGCCGCATCCGCGCCATCGACCCGAACCACCTCATCAGCGCGCGCTCGGCATCGCAGCCGAGCTGGACGAGCTGGTTCGCCTATGATCTGAACTCGTGCGGCAAGCACTTCGACTACTCGTCGCCAGAAGGTTACGGCCTGCAGCCACACGAGTCGGGGTTCACCACCGCCTACGCGCGCTACGCCGGCACCGGCAAGCCGGTCTTCTGGGCCGAGGTCGGCGCCAGCATCTACCCGTGGGATTCCACTGGCGAGAAGGCGCGGAATCAGGCCGCGCTACACCGCGGCTTTGCCCAGATGCTGCTCGACTCCGGGGCGAACGGTCTGGCCGCCTGGTGGAGCGTCGGCGGCTACCGGACCGACGAGCGGAGCGATTTCGGGATCCTTGCGCCCGACCGAACGCCCCGCCCCGCGGCCCGCGAGCTACAGCGCCTCGCCCGCGCCGTCACGACTCCCCGCTCAACTCGGCCACCCGACAGGTGGGTCACCGTGGACCGCGACCTGCACGCGGCGGCGTACCAGGCCGTCTACGACACGCACAAGAGCGCGTACGTGGAGGCGGTGCGCGCCGGCGGCATGGTGGGGGTGCGCACCGGGGGCACGGGAACGACCTCTGCGGACACGCCGCTCACGGCTGTGGGGAACCTACCCTACGACGGCTTCGCGCCTCTCAAGTTCCTGAACGCGGAGTTCGACTCCCTGGAGGTGCAGGACGCAGGCGGCGCCTGGCGGCCGGCCGGGCGCGGCGCGGAGATCGCGGTGGCGCGCGGCCAGCCCGTGCGCGCTCGGGCCCGTGTGGGGAATACCGGCGACGCAATCTGGCTGGCACGCGCACCGGTGGGGGCGGTCCGGCTGGTGGGTGACGAGCGAGCGGACGCGGCGTCGACGGGCATGCCGCGGCTCGTCTTCGCGGCGCCCCTGACGGGCGACGTCGCGCGCCACGCCGACGCCCACTTCGGCGAGTTCGTGGTTGCGAGCGGGCTGGAGAGTGACGCCGAGGCCGTCTTCACGCTGGAAGCGGAGGGGCGGGCGCGGTTCGGTGAGCGCCGGCGTGTTATCTTGCGGGTGCGCTAGGCGAGACCAAGGAGGACGGCGATGGGCAAGGTGCTGGTGATATACGACACCAAGACTGGCCACACCGGCCACATGGCGCGGCGCGTGGCAGAAGGCGCCGAGTCGGTGCACGGCACCGAGGTGCGGTTGGTCAGCGTGGATGAGGCGACGGCGGAAGACGTCCTCTGGTGCGACGGCGTCGCGGTCGGCTCACCCACCAACATGGGCACGCTCTCGTGGCGCATGAAGCGCTTCTGGGACGAGACCGCCGCCGGCGTGTGGGGCGAGGTGGACGGCAAGATCGGCTGCGCCTTCTCGAGTCAGGGCGGTTGGGGCGGTGGCGGCGAGCTGACCTGCATGGCGTCCGTCACGGTTCTCATGAACTTCGGCTTCCTGGTGTTCGGTGTGACCGAGTACGTGGGCGAACGGATGACGCTCCACTATGGGGCCACCCTAGCCGGCGAGCCTCGCACCGAAGCGGAAGTGGCCGCCTGCACGAAGCTGGGCGAGCGGCTCGCGCAGTGGGTGGCGGTATACGCGGACCGTCGGGAGTACCTGCACCCCGTCCGCCTCCGCAAGGCCGCGAAGTCAGGCTGACGCCGAACACGCGCGGGCGCCGCTGTGCTCGACGCCTGTGCCACAATGGGTGGACACGCCCTCCACCAGGAGGTCCCCGTTGCTCCCGCTTCTGCTGCTGACTGCCGCGGCCTGTCTGCCCGCGCCGCCGGCCGCGGTTCGCTGGGACTTCTCTGGCGGGACAGAGGGTTGGTCCGCCGGGCACCAGTGCCGGCTGCGCGCCGAGGCCGGCTCTCTCGTGGTGGAGGCGCTCGGAGCGGACCCGTTCTTCCACGGCCCGTCCATCCGCGTTCAGGGTCCGGCGGAGGTCCGGATGCGCGCCCGCTTCCGCTCGGCGGGGCAGGGGCGGCTCTACTGGACCACGCTCCTGCCCTCGCTCAGCTCCACGGCATGGAGCGAGGATGCGGCGCTCTATTACGACCTCCGGCACGACGGTGTGTGGCGCGAGATCACGCTCCCCATCGACGCGGAGGGCGTGATCACCCAGATTCGGCTGGACCCCGGCAAGGCGGCCGGCATTGCGGAGTACGACTGGATCGAGGTTAGGCCGGTTAGCGACGAGGTGCCCCGAGCGGATGCCGGCGCTACGGCTGGTCTTCCCGCGGCGTTGGAGGCGCAGGACGGTCCACTTCACGTGCGCTTCGAGACCAGGAGCCGGCGATTCACCGTGCGGGACCGCCGAACCGGACGCCGCTGGACGTCGGCCCCGGATCCCGGCGTTGGCCTGCTGGACGGCGAGGCGCTGAGCAAGCGCGGGATGCGGCTCCGGCTGTTGGATCGGTCCTCCGGGCTGCGCTTCACGGGGACCGTGACGGTGGATGGCGCCGCGGGCTCGGTGCGCTTCGCTGTAAAGGCGTCCGCGTCCGCGCATCTGACCCGGCTGGCATGGCCGCCGCGCCTGCAGGAGGAGCTCGCGGCGGGGGCGCTCGTGTTCACCAACCGCTCGAGCGGCCAGCTCATCGACCAGCGGGACGACTATCCGCAGTCCTCCTTCTTCTGCTACGGCAACCTGGGGCTGGACATGCCCTGGTTCGGGGTGATCGATCGGAAGCGCGGCGACGGCATGATGCTGCTGATCGAGACGCCGGTCGACGCGCTCGTGGAGCTCCGGGTGGACGCGCGGGGCAGACGATGGCCGCGGGTCGTTTGGGTGGGCGCGAAGGAGCGGTTCGCATACACGCGCATCGTGACGGCCCGGTTCGCGCCGAGGGGCGGCTATGTGGCGCTGGCGCGGATGTACCGTGAGCACGCGCGGCGCTCCGGTCTGCTCGTGACGCTTGCCGCGAAGGCGCGCCAGCGGCCCCGGGTCGCCTGGCTGAAGGGCGCCCCGATCCTGTGGGGCATCAGCTTCGGCGAGGGTCGGCCGGAGTCGGCGGCGCGCTTTGGGCGCGAGGCCAAGGCGGCGGGCATCAGGCGCGCGGTGGTGCACGCGAACCACAAGCTGCCCGAGGAGGACATCCGGCTGCTGACCTCTCTCGGCTTCCTTTCTGGGGAGTACGACAACTACGACGATATCCGGGAGGGACCGGTCGGGCTCACCACCGACAACGTGGAGCGCGTGGCCCTGCGCGGTCGCGACGGCCAGCCCGCGAAGGGATGGCTCGCCCTGGACGGCACGCAGTTCTACCGCCGCGCCAGCTCCATGGCGCTCGAGACGGCGCGCGCCTTCGTTCCGGGCATCCTGAAGGAGCACCCCTTCACCTGTCGCTTAGTCGACGTGAGCACCACCATCGACCTGATGGAGGACTGGACGCCTGAACGTGGCTACGATCGGCGCGGCGATATGCGCCACCGCCTGGCGCTGCTCCGCTATCTCGCGTCGCTCGGGCTGGTGGTGGGCGGCGAGCACGGCAAGGCGTGGAACGTGCCCGTGCTGGACTACGCGGAGGGGCGGCTCAGCGGGTCCTTCTGGTGGGAGATGCCCGCAGGTCACCTCCAGGTCCCCAAGTCGCGGGAGGACCTCAAGCCGAACTTCCTGCGCTACGGAATGGACCCGAGCCGCCGCATCCCGCTCTGGGAGCTGGTCTTCCACGACTGCGTGGTGGGCACGTGGTACTGGGGCGACGCGTCCGGGTACTACACAGAGGTCGCCCCGGAGCTGAACGACCGGCAGGACCTGTTCACCATGCTGCACGGCGGTGTGCCGCTGATGTGGTTGAACCACCTCTCCTATGGGTGGAACCGCAACCGCGCGCGCCTGCTCCAATCATACCGGGCGACATGCCTGTTCCACGAGGCCGTGGCCTTTGAGGACATGGTCTCGCACGAGTTCCTCACGTCCGACCGGGCGGTGCAGCGCACCCGGTTCGCGAATGGCGGCGTCTGCACCGTCAACTTCGGCGACACGCCGCGCGCGGTGCGGGACGGCGCGCGCCAGGTGATGCTCGCGCCGCGCGGCTATCTGGCCCGCGCGCCGGGAGTCGAGCAGTGGCGGATCCTGCGCGCCGGGAGGACTGTGACGTGGCTGTCTGCGCCACGCTACTACTCCGCCACGACCACGGCCCGCGAGAAGGTGGGGCCGTTCGAGGTGGAAGGCACGGTGACCGCGTTCCAGGCCGGGCCGCGTCGGTGGCATGTGCTGCTGGAGAGCGCGGCGCCGTGCCGCATCGACCTGAAGCGCCTGGTGGGCCGGGCGCCGTCGTCCACGCCGCGCGTGCTCGCGCTGAACGACGATGGCACGCCGCGGGGACCGGCGGAAGGCGCCGCGGCATCAGGAAGCACTGTCACACTGCCCGGCGGCGCGGGCCTCCGGCTCTTCGCGCTGGACTGGTAGCGCGCGGCCGCGCGAAGTAGCCGCCCCCGGCAGCGCGCGACGATGGGCGGCACGCGGAGGGAAAGGACCACGCTCCATGCTCGACGTACGACTGTTCCGCGAGAACCCCGACGTGGTGAAGGCTGGACTGCAGAAGGTCGGCGCGGATCCGAGCATGGTGGACCGCGTGCTTGCCTGCGACGAGCAACGCCGCCGGCTCGAGACGCAGGTGAGCGAGCTCCGCAACCAGCGGAACGTGGGCTCAAAGGAGATCGGCAGGCTGCGCGACGATGCCGAGCGCGAGGCGCGCAAGGCGCAGATGCGCACCTTGGGCGACCGCATCGCCGAGACGGAGCGCGCCCTCGATGCGACGGTCGCCGAGCAGCAGGCGCTCCTCCTCCAGGTCCCCAACCTGCCCGACCCGGACGTACCACTGGGCCTCGACGAGCGCTACAATGAGGTCGTGCGGACGGTGGGCGAGCCGCGCTCGTTCAGCTTCGAGCCGAGGCCACACTGGGAGCTGGGTGCGGCACTCGGGATCCTCGATCTCGAGCGAGGCGTAAAGCTCTCGGGCTCGCGGTTCTACGTGCTCTCCGGCGCGGGCGCGGCGCTCCAGCGCGCGCTCATCGCGTGGATGCTCGATCTGCACGTGCGCAAGCACGGCTACACGGAGATTTACCCACCCGCGCTGGTGCGCGCGCAGTGCCTGGTGGGCACGGGCAACCTCCCCAAGTTCGGCGACAACCTGTACCGTGACGCGGAGGATGACCTCTGGCTCATCCCCACGGCCGAGGTGCCGGTGACCAACCTGCACCGGGAGGAGATACTCGAAGCGGCAGAGCTGCCGAAGCGATACGTGGCCTACACGCCGTGCTTCCGGCGTGAGAAGATGTCGGCGGGACGCGACGTGCGGGGCATCAAGCGCGGACACCAGTTCGACAAGGTGGAGATGGTGAAGGTGTGCCTGCCGGAGGAGTCGCCGGCGGAGCTGCTGTCGCTGCTGGACGACGCTGAGGACGTGTGCCGCGGGCTGGGGCTACTGCACCGCGTGGTGCGCATGTGCACTGGCGACCTCTCCTTCGTGGCGGCGTCGAAGTACGACATCGAGGTGTGGGCGCCGGCGTGCGGGGACGATGGCGGCGAGTGGCTGGAGGTCTCCTCCTGCGCCAACTTCCGTGACTTCCAGGCGCGCCGGGCGAGCATCCGTTACCGGCCGGAGCCGGGGGCGCGGCCCGAGTTCTGCCACACGCTGAACGGCTCGGGTCTGGCGCTGCCGCGGGTGCTCATCGCGGTGCTGGAGAACGGGCAGAACGCCGACGGCAGCGTTGAGGTGCCGGAGGTGCTGCGCCCCTACCTGGGCGGCCAGTCGCTCATCGAGAAGCCGGTGTAGATGCGGTGGGGCGCGGCGCGCGCCACCGGGGAGGACAACGCCATGGAAGCGCACCAAGTTCCGGCCGGGTCCGGCGCGCGCGCCCTCGTGCTGGCGCGACGCGTCTCGGGGCGCAGCTTCGCGGCGCAGCACGCCGGCGCCGTGCTCCTTGGCGCCCTCGTCGCCTGGGGCGGCCTCGCCACTGGCGCCGCGCCGGCAATCTACGTGGTCCCCATAGCCATCGCCCCCATCCTGCTCACCGCCGTGCGCGCGTGGATCCTGCGGCTCTCCGCCGAGTACCGCGTGTATCACGACAGCCTCGAGGCCGAGACCGGCATCCTCTCTCGGCGCATCGACAACCTGCAGCTCTTCCGCGTCCGCGACATCGCGCTGAGCCAGAGCCTGCTCGGGCGCATCCTCCGCTACGGCGACATCGCCGTCACCTCCACGGACCGCTCCACGCCCCACTTCACGCTGCGGGGCATCGACGATCCGCGCGGGCTCTACGAGAAACTTCGCGAGATGGTCACTGAGACCCAGGCCATGCGGCGCACCCTCATCATGGAGGACGATACGACGGGCGGCTCCCCGTCAGAGAGCGCCGAAGCGTAACGCGCCCAGCGCCGCCCGTCGCGGTGCGGCGTGCCGCGTGGAGGGGGACCCTTGCGTTACGAGACCGGCGCCGCCGTGGGCGCGGACCAGCTCATCGACCTGTACCGCGCCTGCTCGCTCGGTGCGCGCCGGCCGGTCGATGACAGGGCCACCGTCGAGCTGATGCTGGCCCATGCCAACCTGCTGGTCACGGCGTGGGACGGCGGTCTCCTCGTCGGCGCTGCCCGGACGCTTACCGACTTCGGCTACGTGGCCTACCTCGCCGACCTGGCGGTGCGGGAGAGCCACCAGCGCCGGGGCATCGGCCGCGAGCTCGTGCGGCGCACCCGCGACGCGCTCGCTCCCCGCGCCACGCTCGTGCTCCTCGCGGCGCCGGCAGCGGAGGAGTACTACCCGCTGCTCGGGTTCCAGAGGCACCCGAGCGCATGGATCCTCGGCCCGGGCGATAGGCTGCGCTGACCGCCTACGCCGCGAGGCGCTGGGGCTCCTCCTCCACGCGGGAGTCGGGTTCCGCGAGCCGCAGAAAGACCTCCACGACAGCGGGGTCGAAGTGGGTGCCCGCGAGCGAGCGGATGTGTTCGCGCACACGTTCCTCCGGCCAGCGCTCGCGGTACGGGCGGTCGGAGCGAAGCGCATCCCACACGTCCGCGACGGCGAAGATGCGCGCCGCCAGGGGTATCTGCTTGCCGGCCAACCCCAGTGGGTACCCGCAACCGTCCCACCTCTCGTGGTGCAGATAGGGGATCGCGATCGCGGGCCTCAGGAAGCCGATCGGGGACAGCAGCTCGTAGGCCAGGACCGGGTGCTTGCGCACCACCTGCCACTCCTCTGCGGTAAGGGGCCCCGGCTTGAGCAGGATGCTGTCCGGGACGCCCATCTTGCCAATATCGTGCAGCAACGCGCCCGTGCGAACGTGGGCCAGGTCCTCCTCCCCGAAGCCCATGGCGCGCGCAAGCCGCACCGTCATGTCGGTTACGCGGCGGCAATGGCCCTCGGTCTCGTGGTCCCGCAGGTCCAGCGCGCGCGCCCAGCCTTCGATGGTGGCCTCGTAGGCGCTCGCCAAAGATGCGTTGAGCGTGCGAATCCGCACGTCGGCCCGCTGCTGGCGCGCGACCTGGAGCTTGAGCGCGTGGTTCGCTTCCGCGAGCTCGAGGGTCCGCTCGCGGACGCGCTCCTCCAACTCGTCGCGGGCGGCGCGGAGATCCTCCCGCTGCCGGAAGAACTCGCGCACGAGCCGCGCGATGTCACCATACTCCGTCCGGTCGTCTGTCAGGCGGTCGAGGTGACTCACGTCGCCGCGGCGCAGACAGCGCGCGATGCACCGGAGCGGCACACTGACCCAGCGCACGAGGCAGACGAGGAGGAGCCCGAGCAAGAGGACGAGGGAGACCACGACGAGCGCCATCGACCGGTTGCATGCCTCGCGGAGCGCGTGGATCGCCGGGTAGGCCGTGGTGAACAGTGCAGCGGCCACTGGACGGCGGTTGGCTCCGGGGAGCTCCAGCGCGTGGCCGAACTGCCCGTTGCTGGTGTGCATCCCGGCTACCAGGCGCGCTGCCTCCGCAGGCGGGAGCAGACGCACCTCGCCGTCCGTGAGTCGCTCGAGCTCCTCGATGGCCTGCTTCGTCCAGTCCCTGCCCGCGAAGACCGCGCCTACGATCTCCCCATCCGACCGTCGGATGGCTGCGCCGTGCACCTCCAGAAGCTGCTGAGGCCCTCCTGCGTAGAAGCTAGCGACGGACGCCTCGCTGACGGCTCGCAGCAGGTCCTTCCACGAGCCCGGCGCGAGGGGGCGCGTAGCCCCGGCCGTCGTGGCGCCGTGCACAAGGCGTCCGCCCGCGTCAAACACCCACAGCGCGTCCATGGCGTGCCATGCGGGAGGCGGGCGCCGGCCGATGCTCCCGCTCCGCGGGCTCTGGACGAGCCCCAGCAGATCGTCCGATGCCGCGAGGTCGGCGACCATCTGGCGGGCCGGCTCGCCGCGAAGGTCGATCAGGCGCGTCACGAACCCGATCCTCTGGCTGCGCAGGCCCTCCGCCAGCCACTCCGCGTGCCGTGTCGCCAGCGCTCCCCACACAGCCATGGTGGTGGACAGGCCGACGGCCAGCGCCAACAGCAGCAGGATGACGCGACTGCGGATGGTGCGCATTCCGTGGCTCCAGGCAGGCGTAGACCAGCGTGCAGCAGCGGCCCGCATTGACACGCTGCCTGCGCCGCGGCATAATCGGGCGACGCCAGCGGCGCGTAGGATTGCGCGTCAAGGCGCAGGGCCCGTCGAGAGGATCTTCGAATGTTTGTGCCACTATTCACCGCCGTTCTGATCGGTCTGTTGCTCGCATATCTGCTGGCAGCGGAGGCTGAACCCGAGGCCGATTCGCCGCCCCCGCCCCCGCTCCGGCCGCCCGCCGTCCCGCTCGTCACTCACGATCCATACTTGAGCGTGTGGTCCTGTGCGGACCGGCTCACGGACGACGTGACGCGCCACTGGACCGGAGCGCCGCACGCACTGCGGGGCTTCGCGCGGATCGACGGGCAGGTGTGGCGCTTCGCGGGCGCGGAGCCCTCGGGCGTGCCCGTGATGGAGCAGACAGGGCTCGACGTGACCCTCACGCGGACAACCTACCGGTTCGGGGCGGGCGGAGTGCGCGTCGAGCTGGAGTGCCTGTCGCCGGTCCTGGCGAACGACCTAGACCTGACCGGGCGGCCGGTTACCTACCTGACGGTGCGCGCCGCCTCCGCAGACGGAGCGCAGCACGAGGTGCAGGTTGCCCTCGACGTTGCCGCGGCCTGGTCGGTGGACCATCCGGCTCAGGATGTCGAGTGGGGACGGTGCGCACTCGGCGAGGTCGAGGCGGTGCGCGCCGGCGCCCGCGACCAGCGGGTGCTCGGGCGCGCCGGCGACGACCTGCGGATAGAGTGGGGGTGGCTCTATCTGGCGGCGCGCCGCGCGCCAGGGGTTTCGCTGGCCGCGTGCTCGGCCCGGGCTGCGCTGGAGGCGTTCCAGGCCAGCGGGCGCGCGCCGGAGTCAGACGACCTGAACATGCCGCGGAGGGCGCGTGCCGACACGCCGGTTCTCGCCTGCGCCTTCAACTTCGGGCGCATCGGCGCCGATGCGGCGGAGTCGTGGGCGATGGTGGCCTACGACGACGTGTGGTGCATGGAGCTGATGGACCGGCGCCTGCGGCCCTACTGGCGGCGGGACGGCTCCGGGCCCGGCGAGCTTCTGCGCACCGCGGCCTCCGAGCGGGACGCCGTTCGCGCGCGATGCGCGACCTTCGACGAGGAGCTCGGCGCCGATCTGCGGGCGGCGGGTGGTGAGCGCTACGCGCGCATCGCCACGCTTGCATACCGGCAGTGCATGGCGGCGCACAAGCTCGCGGCGGACTTCGACGGGTCGCCGCTGCACTTCTCGAAAGAGAACTTCAGCAACGGCTGCACCGGCACGGTTGATGTGATCTACCCGGCGGCGCCGCTCTTCCTGCTGCTCTCGCCACGGCTGGTGCGCGCGCAACTCGCGCCGGTCCTCGACTACGCGTCTTCGGCTCGCTGGCCGTGGCCGTTCGCGCCGCACGATCTGGGCACCTACCCGCTGGCGAATGGACAGGCCTACGGCGGAGGTGAACGGACTGAGGAGAACCAGATGCCGGTGGAGGAGAGCGGAAACATGCTCATCCTTCTCGCGGCGCTGGCGAAGGCGGAGGGATCGCCGGACTTCGCCCTGCGGTGGTGGAGCACGCTGGAGCGCTGGGCCGCCTACCTGCGCGAGAAGGGCATGGACCCCGAGAACCAGCTCTGCACCGACGACTTCGCCGGCCACCTCGCGCATAACGTGAACCTCTCGGCCAAGGCCATCGTCGCCCTCGGCGCGTTCGGCATGCTCTGCGAGATGGCTGGTCGTCGCGACGATGCCGCCGCGTACCGCGACCTGGCCGCCGGCATGGCGAGCCGCTGGGTGGAGACTGCACGGGACGGCGAGCGGACGCTACTCGCGTTCGATCGGCCTGGCACCTGGAGTCAGAAGTACAACTTGGTGTGGGACCGAATCCTCGGGCTCGGCCTGTTCCCGCCGGAGGTAACCCGGCGCGAGGTGGTCGCCTACAGTTCGCTGCAGAACCGCTACGGCCTGCCGCTCGACAGCCGGAAGGACTACACGAAGACGGACTGGGTGGTCTGGAGCGCAACGCTGGCGGAGAGCCGCCAGGACTTCGAGGCCCTCATTGGGCCGCTCCACGACTTTGCTCAGGAGACGCCAGACCGGGTACCGCTCACGGACTGGTACGACACGAAGGACGCGCGCAAGGTGGGCTTCCAGGCGCGCTCCGTCGTGGGCGGCGTCTTCATCAAGCTGCTGGCCGACGCGGACATGTGGCGGAAGTGGAGGGAGCGCGCGATCTAGCGGACTCCCGCCTGGCCGGTGGTCGTAGCGTGATCGGGGGGCTCGCGCCACTCCTTGGCCGCGACGGCGGCGGACCGAGCGACGCGGGCCTCCCGCATCGCGAGCAGGTCCTCCTCGACGGGGTCCTCGATCCGTTCCCGCGCCACGATGCGGTGTGCCAGCAGTACGCCCGTGACGGCAAAGAGCCCCGAGATCGTGAGCATCGCTGGTTCAAGGCCGGGCTCGCGAATAAAGCTGAGGGTGCCGCGCCCGAGCAGGTACAGCGCCGCAGCCGCGAAGTAGCACCGCCGGGCCCAGATTGAGCTCGTGCGGTGGGCCTCCGCGAGCCCCGCGCCGAACGCCAGCGCGGCGATGGCGAACCACACGGACGGGTAGATCAGCTCCATGGCGCGGTAGTCGAGCGCGGCGGGAAGCCGGATGGGCCCGAACGCATCGCGGGTCGCGATCAGGCCCACCGCAAAGCAGACGGTGATGATAAGCGCCCGTCGCGCGCGCGCTACCAGGATGCACACCACCAAGGCGCACATGGCCGCCAGCAGCAGTCCGGGGCGGCTGTGGGCGAGGCCGGCAAGGTAGGGCTCGAGCTGCAGAACCGCCCACGCGGCCGTGAGCGGCAGCGCTACTTTGAGGAGCAGCCTCTTCCTCGAGTTCACCGTGCGGCCCTTCCGCCTGCGCCGGCCTCAGTCTCCACCGGACGCCATGCACAGGCGTGAGTATACGGACCGCTCTCGCGGCGAGTCAAGCGGTGCGGACACCCACGTGATCGGTTAGCAGCGCGCGCTCCCGCTCGAGAGGTTGGCGGCGGACCCGTGCAATGAACCGGTGTTGCTGAGATGCCCCGTGCGTGGCATAGATAGTGCACTTGCCCGGGTGGGAGGAAGCTTGTATGCGCATTGCGGTCGTGGGCGCCGGATACGTTGGTGTGAACTGCGGGGCTGCGCTGGCCTATATCGGGCATCGCGTCTCAGTCATCGAGAGGAGCCAGGAGCGTCTGGAGCTGCTGCGCGCCGGGCGCAGCCCGATCCACGAGCACGGGCTGTCGGACCTGCTGGTCCATCCGAGCGTGCGCTCCCGCATCAGCTTTCACGACGGCCCCGCCGAGCCGGTGCCTCTGTCCGACATGGTGATGATCGCTGTCGGCACACCACCCCGCCGCAACGGCCAGGCCGACACGCGCTACGTGGAAGAGGCCGCCGGCGAGGTGGCGGCCGCACTGCGGCCTGGCCAGCGGGTAGTCCTCGTGGTGAAGTCCACCGTTCCCGTGGGCACAAACCGGCGCGTGCGTAGCGTCGTGGAGCGCACGCTGCAGCAGCGTGGCGTCGCATGCGAGGCGCTCTGCGCCTCGAATCCGGAATTCCTCCGCGAGGGGCGAGCGCTTGCGGACATGCTCTACCCCGACCGGATCGTGGTGGGCGCGGAGACCGACGACGCGGTGGATGCGCTGCACAGGCTCTACCGGCCGATCCTCGAGCAGTCGTTCGACCCGCCACCCCTGCTGGACCGCCCCCAGGGCTACGCCCTCCCGCGCCTCATCGTCACGTCGCCCGAGAGCGCCGAGCTCATCAAGTATGCGTCGAACGCGTTCCTGGCGACCAAGATCAGCTTCATCAACGAAGTAGCAGGGCTGTGCGAGCGGCTGGGTGCCGACGTGGTGGAGGTCGCGCGCGGCATGGGGCTGGACTCCCGCATCGGGCCCGGCTTCCTGCAGGCGGGCCTCGGTTGGGGCGGCAGTTGCTTTCCCAAGGACACGAGCGCACTCATCTCGATGGGATGTGACCACGACTACGCCATGCCCCTGCTTCAGGCCACCGTCGAGGTCAACCGCCGCCAGCGCCAACACGCGATAGACCGCCTGCAGAATGCGCTCAAAGGCCTGCGCGGCCGCACGGTAGGGCTGCTGGGCCTCACGTTCAAGGCCGGCACCGACGACGCGCGTGAGTCGCCCGCTCTGGACCTGATCCCCATGCTTCTGGACCGCGGCGCCTATGTCCAGGTGCACGACCCCGTAGCCCTCGGGAGGTTCCGGCACGACCCGGCGAGCGAGGAGGTGGCCTGCTGCGACGAGGCCGTGGGGGCCGCGGCGGGCGCCGATGGGCTCATCGTCGCCACTGAGTGGCCCGAGTACCGCGACCTGGACTGGGACGCGGTTGCCGCCGCAATGCGCACCCCAGTGGTACTCGACGGACGCAACTGCCTCGACGTCTCGCGCCTGGAGCGAGCGGGCATCACGGTGCTGCGCATCGGCCAGTAGCCGCACCCTCCAGCGGCGCCGCCCCGGCGACCATAATCAGGCCGTACTCGACCGCGCGCGGTCGGCGCACCGACGCGCGCGGCCATCCCATGCCCTGTGCGAGGTAGCCGCCGATGCCAGCGAGCCGGAGTCGCGAGGACCATACCGCTCGAGCCGTGCGCGTGGACGCCAGATGGCCTCTGACGCTCATTGATGGCAGGTCCCGGAGGCCGCTCGGGACCACGGACAACGTCAGCGTCAGCGGAATGCGGTTCCGCTCCGCCATCCCCATCCGCGCCGGCGGGGTCGTCTTCGCCGAGATCCTGATTCCGGGCAGGGCGCGCATCTCCGTCGCGGCGCGCGTCCTCCGCCGGGAGGCGCTCAGCGACGGGCAGTACGTCTACGGCGCGCGGTTCGCCAAGGTCTCGGACGAGGGGAAGCGGCACATCGGTGACGCGATCCTCGCGATCCGGCGGGCCACGCAATCAGCGGACTACGGGTTCGGCCGGGCCGCCTGAGCCTCTGCCTCCATCTGCCCCCACGCCTGATCTACTCCCGCGCCCAGTATCCGCACACCCACCATGGAGCCAACAAGCGCGCGCGGGCCGGCGAACGTCACGCGCACGTACGACGAGGTGTACCCGGCGAGCAGCCCGCCCCCGGCCTCCTTGCCCTCCGCCAGCACCTGCTGCCGCGTTCCCACGAGCGCGCGCAGCCAGCGCTCCTGCTCGGCGCGGCATGCCTCGGAAAGCTCGCGGGCGCGCGCCTCCTTCTCCTCGTCAGAGACTTGATCCGGCGTCGTCGCGGCGGGCGTGCCCGGCCGCGCGGAGTAGCGGAAGACGTGCGAGCGCGCGAACCCCACGTCGCGGACTACCGCCAGCGTCTCCGCGAAGTCGCTGCGCGTCTCGCCGGGGAAGCCCACGATGATGTCGGTGGTGATGGCGAGCCCGGGGACGAGCCGCTGCGCATCGCGACACGTCGCGACAAACGCTTCGCGGCGGTACGGGCGGCCCATCGCGGCAAGGACGCGCGAGGAGCCGCTCTGCAGCGGCAGGTGGAGGTGCCGGCAGAGCGTGGGCGTTTCGGCGATGGCGTCGAGCAGTTCGGGCGTGGCGTGGTTAGGCTCGATCGACGAGAGGCGGACGCGCTCGATGCCCTCGATGGCCGCCAGGGCGCGCAGCAGGTCCGGCAGCGACGGCCCTCCCGAGCCGGTGTCGGGACCATAGGAGCCCAGCAGCACGCCGGTGACCACGATCTCGCGACGGCCCGATGTCGCGACGGCGCGCGCTTCCGCCAGCACGTCGGATGCGGGACGCGACCGCGGCGCGCCCCGCGTAAGCGGGATGGAGCAGAACGCGCAGTGCTGGTCGCACCCGTCTTGCACCTTGAGGACGGCCCGGGTGCGCACCAGGCTCGCAGGCAACGAGGCGCCCGTCGGTCGCCGCGCGAGCCTGCTTGCCAGGTCGGGTCGCGCCTCCAGCAGGCGGTCGAGCGCCTCCAGTTTGGTCGCGTTGGGAACGAGCACCGAGCTCTCGGGGAGCGGTGCCCCCGTGCGCCGGGCCATCTCCACCCAGCAGCCCGTGAGCACCACGGCCGCGCCCTCGCTGCGCCGCAGCAGGCGTCGCAGCGCCTGCCGCGACTTCTGCTCGGCGGTGGCCGTCACGGAGCAGGAGTTGAGCACGCAGACGTCGGCGCGCGCGCCTGGCGGCACGACGCGGAAGCCCGCCCGCTCGAAGGTGTCGACGAGCCGCTGCGTTTCGTACTGGTTCACCTTGCAGCCCAGAGTGCAAAAGGCGGCGGACGGGGCGCTACCGGGAGCCTCCGCGCCAGCCTCGCCCAACCGGCCGAGCACGGGGGCCGCGTTCATTGCCGGGCGGGGACGGGCTGCAGGCGTTTGGCGCCGTCGGCGAGCTGACGGGCCGCCTCCATGCGCAGGAACGTGCTTTCGCGGTCCGCCAGCTCGCTCTGCGTCTCGAGGAAGAGCAGCAGGTTCTCGCCGGACTGCGCGGCCAGCGCGGCCGCCTGCGCCATCGTGGCGAGCGCGCCGGCCAGTCCGTCCGGCGCCGGCAGTTCGGCGAGGAAGTCGGAGCACGCCGACAGCCTGATGCGCGTGTCGACGACCGCCTTGTGGGCCGCCTCGCGCGTCACGCTGCCAGCCACGAAGTCGCGCCGCGCACGCTGCAGCTCGGCGAGCGCCTCCTCAAGGTTCTGGCTTGCCATGCGTGCCAGGTCGATGGCGTCTCGCGCGTACGCCTCCGCGTCTGCGACGCCGCCGGCCTCCCTGGCGAGCTTCATTGCGGCTGCCGCTTCTGCAAGCTGGTTTCGCCGAGCGTGGACTAGGGCGCGCCGGCGATGGGGCAGGGGATGCCTCGCGTCCGCGCGGGCGCCGGCCTCGTACGCCTGCATCGCCTCCTCCGACCTCCCGCTGTTCCAGTAGGCGTCGCCGAGAGCGACGTGGGAGAGAGGGTCGCCGGGCTGGAGGCGCACCGCCTCCTGATACTCCCGCACCGCCGCTTCGACATTGCCGTCGTAGAGATGGGCGTCGCCCAGCATGCGGCGCAGGACAGGGTCCTCCGGCGCGATCGCCACGGCGCGCACTACCTCGTCGCGCGCGGCTGCCGGCATACCGCGCTCACGGTATGCCTGCACGAGCTCGCGTCGGAGCCGCGCGTCGCGCGGCCGGTCGTTGATGGCGCGTCGCAGCGAGACGATCAGGTTTGCCAGATCGCCCTGCCGGCGAAACCGATCGATGAGCACCTCACGCGCCGCTGGCTGCTGCGAGGCGACGGCCGGGGTCGGGAGGGCGTCACCGGGGCGCTCCGAGGGCTCGGGCGGCGTGCTGTCCGCGGGCCTGGGCACAGAGCCGTCCCCAGGGCGCTGGCCAGCGCCGCGCGGCGGAGCGGCTGAGCCCTCAGTGGCGGCCGGCCTGGCTTCCGGCCGCGTGGGCTCGGATGCTCTGCCGCCATCGCTCTGCCGGCCAGCGTCTGGCGTCCTCGCATCGCGAGCCGGCCGGTCATCGCGCCGCGCAGGGCGGCGCTCCGCTCGGCCCGCCGCCTGTCGAACGGGAGGCTGCACCTCGGGGGGCAGGGCTGGCGCCGACCCGGTCATGCGCGTAACGATGGCAGAGACCTGCCCGTAGATGCCCTCGAGCAGTTCGGTGCGCCGGTCCCTCGCGCGGACGGGTGGCTGCGAGGCGGTGAACACGGTCGACCACTGCGCCTGCCCGACGCGCGACTCGAGCGCGACATCACCGGCGATGCCCGCGGCGGTTCGATAGGCGGCTGCACGCAGAATCTGCGTCGCGCCGACCGCGAGGGCGATCCTGCGCGCCGCCACGGCGGAGACCGGCGCGGTGACGTCCGCTGCGGTGAGCCTCCCCGCGTCGATGGCGGCTCGCAGCGCGGGCGAGGAGGGGGCGAACGGCACGACGCGGTAGGCGCCGGTTGCCTCGAGCGCGCGTACGAGGTGCGGCGTCATGTCCACAAAGACCCCCTCGTCCATCCCGACCGGCGGCTGCGAGATGACGAGGACCACGGCGCCCGGCTCGCGGGGCTGTAGGGATTCGGCGGGAGCCGTGACCTGACACGCGAGGACGGCGAGCGCGAGCGTGAGGGGCCACCTCACTGGAGCACCCTCAGGCCGAGCTCGCTGGCCCTGATCCCCTGTCTGGCGACATCCACGTCGCGGCCAGCAGCGATCTGCGCCTGATAGGCGGTGATGGCCTCCCGGAAGTGGCGCGCCGCGGCGTCCTTCTCACCGAGATGCTGGTGGCAGAGCGCGATCCTCTGGTGAATCTCGCCAATACCCTCGGTGGCGCCCTCAAGCGCACGCAGGTACGCCGCAATCGCCTGGCGATGCTCGCCCTGTAACTGCAACTGCTGCCCGATCTGCCGGTAGTTGCGTGGACCGGCGTCCGCGCCTCCGGACCGGCCTGGCGGTCCCGTACCGGGGGCCACGACGATCTCCATGCGCCCAGGGTCCGGGCGCGGCTCGCCGCCCCCAGCGGGAGCAGCGGCGCCCCCCGCAGGAGTTGCGCCTCCGCCAGGCGCCGGTTGAGCATCTCCGGCGTCCGGCAGGTGCACAGCTGGCGGGTCGCGGTGGGCCTCAGGGAAGAACCGCGGGTCGCTCTCCAGGGCTGGCCTCGCAGCGGCGACCGCCGCGGGCGCCAGCGGGTTAACAGGCGTCATCCCCGCGGTGTTAGGGCCGAACTGCGGCCGCGGGGCGTTGAACCAGCCGGCCGCGCCCTGCGCTGGCGCCCCTCCCTGCTGGTTAACCGTGACCCCGGGGTTCACCACCACGGGCGGCTGCGTCGTAGCAGGGACGGCGCCGGGAGGTGCCAGAGCGGCCGGGAGCGCGGGCGGCGGGGGCGGCGGGACCATGGGCTCGTGTGAGCGTCCCTCGCGGTCACGCAACAAAGCGGTCACGGCCAGGGCCACGACGGCGAAGACGACCATAGCGGCAAGCGCGGCGCCGCCCCGCGAATCGAAGAGGACGGCGTGGGCGCCCCGGCGCACGCCGAGCAACCGGCGCGGGAGGCTGCGGCCTCCGTGCCGAAGGGCAACGAGCCGGTCGCGGTCGTCCATGCCGTCGGGCGCCAGCTCGCACACCCGCTCGGCTGCGGCGACGGCGAGGCCCATCTCGCCCCGGCGCTCATGCACGCGGGCCAGAAGGCGAAGAGCATCCAGCTCAAGGGGCGCCAGTTCGACCGCCTCCCGCGCATCGTCCAGCGCGGCGTCCAGCTCCTCAGCGGCGAGCCGGCGTTCCGCGCGATCGCGAAGCTGGCGGGCGCGCATGGCGAGCGAGGGGGCTTCCGGCGCCGGGGAAGACGCGTCCGGCTGCTCGGCGGGCGCGACCTCGATGGGCCGGCCACACTGCTTGCAGTATCGGGCGTTCTGGGGGTTTCTGGTCCCGCACTGGGTGCAGTACATCCGTGCCTCGCCTCCGGGGCGCAGCGGGAGGTTGCGCCGCCTGCACCATGATAGCCGCGAGGGGCGCCGTTTGGCAAGAAGAGGGCGCGGACGAAGGCGCGCGGCTCCTGCGGGAGCCGCGCCGACAGTGGCTGGAGGGGTCTGTCGAGCGCTTAGCCGGCTGCGGGGTCCTCCTGCATCATGCCGAAGACGATCCCGGCCGGGTCCATGCAGTATGCCAGCCAGCCGACGCCCGGGACTACCATCTTCGGCAGCATAGTCACTCCTCCTGCCGCCGTCACCCTCGCCACGTAGTCGTCGACGGACGGCACTCCGATGATGTTCACTGTGCGGGCCGGCGTGCCGGGCAGCTCGGAGCGGGCGATGCCGCCGCCGATGCCGGGCGTTTCCTCGTCACCGGTCGTGACCAGCCAGTAGTCCATGGGGCCAGACCACTTCTTCACGTCCCAGCCGAACACGTCAGCGTAGAACGCCGCGGCACTCTCCGGATCGTCCACCATCAGCTCGAAATGGATGGGTCGTGTCATCGCTCTCTCCCTCGGCGCCGCGCCTGCTCGCCGGGCGCGGGGCGTGCAGCTCGGGCCGATCCCGTTCTACGCGTCGCCCATACGGGTGGTTCCCTCAGCGACTGTGTCGGCCCATGAGCGCTCGCCAGCCCGGAAGCGCGCGCGCACCGGGCAGGGACTCCGGCACCCGCGCCAGGAACAGGGCTGCGCCTGCGGCGCCCACGGCGCTCATTGCGGCGAACATCGCCCCGATGCCCCACCGCTCCGCGATCCACCCGCAAAGCGCCGGTCCGAGCGCAGCCGCCAGCCCTGCCACGCTGAAGAGGCGCGCCTGCGCGACCCCGCGCTCTCGCTCCCCTGCCAGATCGTTCACGAGCACCACCGCGAGCGCTCCCACGATGCCGAAATTGAGCCCGTGGAGCGTCTGCACCGCCACGACCCAACCGGGCGACTGAGCGGGTATGTAGCAGAGGAGACGCAGGGGCATGAGCACGAACGCCAGCGCCAGCACCGGCCGGCGGCCGTAGGTGTCCGCGAAGCGGCCCACCTGCGTCATCACCAGCACCTCGCACACCACCCCCGCCGCGAACATCTTGGTGATCCACATGGGGCCCGCGCCGAGGTCCTTCATGAAGATACCGAGGTACGCCGAGGCGCCATAGAGGCCGAACTGGTAGAGGAAGTACGCCGCCAGGAACCACCGCAGAGCCTCCGGCAGCGCCGCCCGTCCGCCGGCATCGGGCGCACTCGGCGGCGGCGCTTCGGAGCGGCGGTCCGGCACGAAGAGGGAGACCGCCGCGATCACGAAGAAGAGCAGCGGGCCATAGGTAAAAACGGGGTCGAGGTCGGCGCGCCCCAGCCGGTCGCCCCCGCGCTCCGCGAGCAGCGCGCCCGCAAGCAGCGCCACGACGATATAGCCCACGGAGCCCCACACGCGGTAGCCCGCGTACGCCCGCCCGCCGCGCGCCGCACCCACCATGCGACCGACTAGGACTCCGCCCACCGCGTTCAGGTAGAGCGTGCCGTTCACGCCGATGCAGGTCAGTGCGGTGAACGCGAGCGCGCCTTCTGCGCCCCGGTAGCCCAGATATGCGAGCCCCGCGCTGATAGCCGCAACCACCATCAGCGGTCGGCGCGAGTCCCAGCGGTCGGAGAGACGGCCGAGGAGGGGCTGTCCCAGGAGGGCAAGGGCCGCTCCGGCGCAGCTCACCAGCCCGACTTCGGTCAGGCTCATACCCGATGCGCGCAGGTAGAGGGGAACGAACGGCTGGAGGAAGCCGAACACCGCGCTGACCAGGAACATCGTGGCCGCAAGCGCGATCCGGCGGCTGAGCGGCGGAGTGGGCCAGGCCTCGACGACGCTCATCGCAGCGTTACACATGCCGGGGCGCCGGCGGTAGGCCGGCGCCCCGGGCACGGATTAGGGGTGGGGCAGCGGTCAGCGGCCCAGCGTCCCACCGAACCGGGCGCGCATCTCGTCGGGCGGGAGCCCCGCGGCTGCGGCGATGGGGGCCAACCGGCTATCGCTCTCCAGGTCCTCGCGCTCCAGGCGGACCATGCCCGACCTCGCGCTCCGGTACACGTCGGAGCTCATGTTCACGCGGCGCACCGTGGTGCGGCCGGTCTGGGGATCGAGGATGTCCTGGAACGGTATGGGGACGATCTCGCCAGACTGCACCGAGATGAGGGCGCCGGTCTCTCCCCAGCCCTCCTCGCCCAGCCGGAGAAGGTAGCGCGAGGCGCCCCAGCCAAGATGCTGCCCATACTCCACGTCGAAGGCGATCGGGTCGGCGCAACGCAGCTCGTAACCGATCGTCACGTCGACGAAGGTGGCCTCCTTGTCGCCCCGGGCCTCGGCGCGCTTCTGCAGCTCCTTCTTGAGGATGAGCCCGAAGGGAACCTCGGCTAGCCGCACGTGGCCGTGCTTGTCCCGCTTCACTTCCACCATCGGGAGGTCCTTCAGCTCGTCCACCATCTTCTCGGCCACACCCTCCGCCACCACGGCGACGCCGTAGTCGCGGCCCATGGCGCGGGACTTCAGCACGGAGCCTTCGATGGCCGAGCAGACGCCGTCCAGCGTTGGCTTCTCGGCGCCAAACTCTTCCGGGATGATCGTGAGCGAGGAACCCGAGAGCACCCCGATGCCTAGCGCCAGATGGCCCGCGCTGCGGCCCATCGCCACCACGATGTACCATCGCGTGGCGGTGCGCGCGTCCTCCATCAGGTTCCGCACCAGCTCGCCGCCCACCTCGCGGGCGGTGTTGTAGCCGAACGTGGGCATGTTGCCGGGAAGCGGCAAGTCGTTGTCGATGGTCTTGGGCACGTGGGCGACGCGGAGCGCGGCGCCCGCATGGCGCGCCGTCTCGCTCGCGCTGAACGCGGTGTCGTCCCCGCCGATGGTGACCAGGTGCGTGACGCCGAGATTCCTCAGCGTGGCGATCACGCTGTCCAGCTTCGTCACGTTGTTCGTGGGGTTCTCGCGGGAGGTCCGGAGGATCGAACCGCCGCGTAGCCGCGCGCGGTCCACCACCTCGTACGTCAGCGGGATCGTGTGGCCCGTATCGCCAGCGATGAGCCACTTGAACCCGTCGAGGCAGCCGATGACCTCGAGTCCGTTGCGGAGACCTTCGCGGGCCGCGCCCGCGATGACGGCATTGATCCCGGGCGCCGGTCCGCCGCCCACAAGGATCGCCAACTTGCCCGGCGCTGAGCTGTCCTTTGCCATGCGCATCTTGTCCCTGTTCGCTTGAGATACGGGCGACGGCTTGCGCGCCCGCTCATTGTAGCAGACAGGAGCGAGCCCGCGCCTCGCGCCGAAGGGCGACGGCGCCGCCGCTCCTGCCGGTCCGCCACCCCCCCCGGTCGCTGCCGTCGCCCGCCGCGATGACGGCCTCCGCGAGCGGCGGTCAGGCACGCGGTAGTGGCACGGCGCCGCGGAAGAGGACAGCAGGCGCGCTGCCCGCCCCAAGGGAGTAGGCTACCCCGTGGGGCACGAAGAGCGCAGTGCCGCGGGGCAGCGGGAGGGCGACCGCGCCGGATCGCGCCTCCGCAGCTCCCTCGACCACGATGAGGGAGTCCGGCCCAGCCTCGGCGCGCAGGTGGCGCATCGCACCGGGCGCCAGCTCGATGCGGCTCAGCTCGAACTCCTCAGCCGCGGTGCGGTAGACGCGCTCGCCGCCGCCCGCTGGCTCTCCCCGAAGCACTTCCGGTTCGCCATCGCCAAAGTCCAGGGTGCGCAGCAACTCCGGCGCGTCGACGTGCTTGGGCGTCAGCCCTCCGCGCAACACGTTGTCCGAGCTGGCCATCATCTCCACGTTGGCGCCCTTGAGGTAGGCGTGGAGCGTGCCCGCAGGCTGGTAGGTGCCCTCGCCTGGCCGCAGCCGGACGAGGTTCAGCAGGTAGATCGAGAAGATGCCCCGATCGCGGCGTCCGCCGGGCAATGCGTACTCCTCAGCGGCCCGCAGGGCCCAGTGCCCCCGCGCGTCCGGGTCGCCCACCTCGGCGCGCGTGCGGGCGAGCAGCGAGCCGAGGAGCGCGTCCACCCGCTCCTGCGGCATGCCCATCACGCGTGCATAAAGGTCGCGCAGGAGCGACCGTCGCTCCGCTGGCCCCCGCGCCGCGCGCAGCCGCTCGCCGAACTCCGGCATCAGCGCGCCCACCTCGGGCGTGCGCCGCATCTCGCTGGCGACCGCCTCCAGCGGCCGGAAGCCGTGAAGCATCCAGAAGTCCGTGAGCGCGACGTGGACCTCGGGTTTGTGGTTGTCGTCGCGGTAGCAGCGTTGGGGTGCGTCGAGCGGCACGCCGGCGGCGTTCTCGCGAGCCCAGCCCTCGGCGGCCTGAGCGCGCGAGGGGTGCGCTTGAAGGGAGAGCATCCGCCGCGCGTCCAGCACTTTGAGCAGGTAGGGGAGCCGGCCGTCGAGCATCGCCGCGGCGCGGGGACCCAGCACCCGACGCGGGTCGCCCGCAACCAGACGGTCCAGCCGCTCCGACCCCTCGCCCAGAACGGCGAGAGCCGGCGCCGACGGATGCGCCCCCAGCCACAGCTCCGCCCACGGCCGCCCGTCAGGGTTGGGCCTGCCAAGCAGGTCGGGCAGGAAGCGGTTGCCGCCCCACGCGTAGTGCTGGACTGCGCCCTCGAGCCGGATGAGCGGATGAGCGGCAGGATCGACCATCTGCGCGGACTCCTCGGGGCGGGCGGCGCTAGTAACCGCGCAGATCGGTGCTGCGGCGCGAGGGCAGGCCCTCCTTGGGCTCCCGCTCGAGAACCACGTAACCGATGCTGCGCTCGGCGCAGAAGGCCCGCTTCTCCGGTCTGTCGCCGTCCTCGTTCACCACGTAGAACGCCGGCCGCAGGCGCTCGATCTCGGGCGCAGCGTCAATCCACCCGTGGCCCGTGGAGGTGTGAGCGCGGTGCACGTGGCGCACCGAGTCCACCATATAGCAGCGCTCCTCCTCCGGGAAGAGCGGGTGGCCCTCGCCCTTCAGCAGGCGGATGTTGGCGTCATGGCCCACGATCGCGTGGAGCTCGCCGTGCGTCGCCGCCTCCTCCAGGAAGCGGACGTGCCCGGAGTGGAACCAGTCGAAGCAGCCGGTCACGACGACGCGGGGTCGATCGGGCTCGGATACCGCCTCTGCCGGTCGCGCCGGGAAGCCGGCAAGGCAGGCGTCGTCCAGGACGTGGTAGGCGACCCCGCGCGCACGACAGAAGGCCCGTCTGCCAGGCGTGTCCTCCTCAGCGCGTACGACCCACACGTCCGGCTTCAGCACCTCCAGGGAGATGTCGGGCAGCGCGTCCGGTCCGTGGTCGTCCCCGTACGGATGGGCGTGCCGCACCCAGCGGAGCGCGCCAACGAGGTAGCGCCGCTCATCGTACCCAAAGCGCGGCGGGGCGCCGGTTGCAGCCCGCACGCGCTCGTCCGACCAGAGGAGCACGCTCACCTCGCCGAGCCGAGCCGCCTCCTGCAGGAACCGCACGTCGCGCGAGCGCAGGTCGTCGAACGCCCCTGCGACCAGCGCCACGCTCACGCGGCCCCCTCCTGGGCGGCGCGCACGCGGATCCGGAGAGCACCAGGCACGGGTTGCTCCGATGCCACGATCAGGTACCCGCCGCCGCATCCGGAGTACATCGCTCCGGGGTACTCGGCCTGGTAGGCACTGAGGAGCGCCTTGAGGTCGACCGTAAGGGTGGGGTGGTGCACGGTGTGCGGCAGGATGACCTGCCAGCACTGCATGCACGCGTTCAGCGAGGCGCCCAGCGCCGTCACGTCCCGGGCCTGGATGGCGTCGAAGCATTCGCGACCCGTCCGGCCGAGGCGCGCGATCCAGGCCGGGTCTAGCCGCTTCTCGCCGAGCGGGTTGTAGCCGTCCGGCCGGGCGCAGATGGGCAGGAGGTGGAGCACGCCCTCGAGCCAGGCGACCACCGCCGGCCGGTTCTCGGTCTCGATGTGTGCGGGGAAGAGCCCGCTCTCATGGTCGGCGCGGTAGTCCAGGCGGCTGATGCCGGGGTAGATGAGGCCGATCATGTCCTGCGAGCCGGAGGGCTCCGCCTTGCCGGTGTTCTCGGCCGCGTAGAGCTCGCGCACCAGCGCACTGGGCTCACCCGCGGGCACTGCGCCGTCCCAGAGCGCGCGTGCGATCCGGCGCGTGCCGGCGGCAAGCCCGGCGCGGTCCATGTAGCGGAGGCAGGGCCGCAGGTTGACCACCACCATCGAGCCCGGCGGCTCCGGGTTGCGCCGCGAGACGAACGGCTGGTCGATCCAGCCGCCCGCAAGCGCCAGCCGGTAGGGCACCGCGCCGATCACCGCGCGTAGCCGCGCCTCGATGCCTACCACTTCTCCTCTACCACGCGCTTCCCGGCCTTGCGGTCCCGGTACTGCTGCTCGATCCATGCGTAGGTCCTCTCCATACCGGTCCGCAACGGCGTCGATGGCTCCCATCCGAGCACGCTGCGGATGAAGGCGTTGTCGCTGTTGCGCCCTGCCACACCCATCGGCGCGTCCGGATCGTACGTGCGGCGCAGCGCGACCCCGGCGATCTGCTCCACCATCGTCACCAGTTCGTTGATAGAGACCAGTTCGCTGGACCCGAGGTTGACCGGCTTGGCGATCAGCCGGTCGCAGTGCATGATGGCGTCGATGCCCAGCAGGCAGTCGTCGATGTAGCAGAAGCTGCGCGTCTGCGTGCCGTTGCCCCAGATATCGATCTCGTGGTGGCCGGTGTCGATGGCCTCGATGGCCTTCCGACACATGGCCGCCGGCGCCTTTTCCCGCCCGCCGAACCACGTTCCATGGGGGCCGAAGACGTTGTGGAGCCGCGCAATGTGGGTCTCGAGCCCACGCTCCGCCCAGTACTCCTCGCAGAACATCTCGCTGACTAGTTTCTCCCAGCCGTAGCCGCGCTCGGCCATTGCCGGATAGGCGTCCGATTCCTTCAGCGCGCGGCACGCAGGGTCCTTCTGCAGTTCGGTGTTGTAGGCGCATGCCGAAGAGGAGAAGAAGTAGCGGCGCACCCCGGCGCGGTGGGACGCTTCCAGAAGGTGCGTGTTGATGAGGATGCTCCGGAGGCACTCCACCCGGAACCGCTCGATGAAGCCCATGCCCCCCATGTCGGCGGCCAGGTTGTACACCTCGACCGCGCCCTCCGCCGCCCTGAGCGCGCTCTCCTCCCGGCGCAGGTCGAGGCAGAGGCACTCCACCCCGGGCGTGCGCTGGTACCAGTCGGGCAGCGGCTTGCGGTCAATGGCGCGGATCCGGCTGTAGCCGGCCTCGTGGAAGTACCGCACCAGGGCGCCTCCGATGAAGCCCCCGGCGCCGGTCACCACGATTAGGTCGTCCGTCGACAGGTCGCGGACGATGGGCGGAACTGCCATAACAGGCTCCTCTCACATGCAGGTTCGGGAGCGGCTGGCGGAGGCCCGCTCGATGCGCGCGCCACTATACTGCGTGGGCAGGACGTGCTCCCCGGGCGCGCACTGCCGGGCTGCCGCGCGGAAGGCGGCCACCCGGTCGCCTCAGGTGCTCACCCCCTCCGGGCCGCGCAGTTCAGCGCGCGAAGCTCGCCGCCGTCAGCCGCGCCGGGCGGCCTCGCTGCGGCCGGACCTCCACCACGCGGTCGCCCCACCGGACCCGACACGCGCCGACGCCCGGCCGCGCGCGTACCGTCGCGGAGACCAGCCTGCCGGCACGCCACTCGATGTCCACCTCGAAGCCGCCGCGCGCCCGCAGGCCCCTGACGCTGCCATCCGCCCACGCGGGAGGCAGAGCCGGCAATAGGTGCACTTCGCCAGCGTGGCTCTGGAGCAGCATCTCCGCCACGCCCGCTGTCGTGCCGAAGTTGCCGTCGATCTGGAAGGGCGGGTGGGTGCCGAACAGGTTCGGCAGCGTGGAGTGCCGCAACACGAGCTCCAGGTGCCGGTGCGCCTCCGTGCCGTCCTCGAGCCGCGCGAAGAAGTTGACCAGCCACGACCGGCTCCAGCCGGTGCCGCCGCCCCCGTGCGCCAGCCGGCGATCGAGACTCCTGCGCGCCGCCGCCGCCAGCTCCGGCGTGCCGCGCACGGTGATCTGCGCAGCCGGGTGCAACCCGTAGAGGTGCGACATGTGCCGATGGCCCGGCTCCGGCTCGTCGTAGTCCTCTATCCACTCCTGCAGCCGGCCATCGCGCGGGCTGATCTGCACCGGCGCCAGCCGCTCGAGCGCCCGCTCGATCTCGGCGCGAAGGGGCGCCTCGGCCCGCCGCTCCGCCGTCGGCAGCGCGTCGATCGCCGCCAGGCAGTTGCTCAGCAGGTCGCGCACAATGAACAGGTCCATCGTCGCCGCGTAGGTGAACATCGAGACGGATCCGTCCGGCTTACGGAAGGAGTTCTCAGGCGAGTGCGACGGGGTAGTGACCAGCCGGCCTGCCACAGGGGTGCCGGGGGGCGCCTCGGTGAGGAAGTCCAGCACGAACCGCGCCGCGCCCTTCATGAGCGGCCAGGCGCGCCGGCGCAGGAACTCCCGGTCGCCTGAGAAGAGATAGGCCTCCCACGGGTGCCGCGAGAGCCAGGCCGCGCCCATCGGCCATACGCCCCACACGCCGTCGACCGGCGCCGTCCCCCGCCACAGGTCGGCGTTGTGGTGCACTACCCAACCGCGGGCGTCGTAGAACGCGCGCGCGGTTCGAGCGCCGGTCACCGCGAGATCGTCCAGCAGGTCGAAGAGGGGCGTATGGCTCTCCGCCAGGTTGGTGGACTCGGCGGGCCAGTAGTTCATCTGCGTATTGATGTTGACGGTCCACTTGCTGCCCCATGGCGGGACCATGTACTGGTTCCAGATGCCTTGGAGGTTGGCGGGCTGCGTTCCGGGACGGCTGCTCGAGACAAGGAGGTAGCGTCCGAACTGGAAGAGGAGCGCGCAGAGGGCCCGGTCGCTGCCGCCTGCGCGGACCGCCGCAAGTCGCTCGTCGGTCGAACGCTGGTCGGCGTCATGCCCGCCGAGGTCGAGGGCCACCCGGCCCATCAGCCGGCCCACGTCCGCTGTGTGGCGTGCGAGCAGGCTTGCCCACGTGCGGCGTGCGGCCGACGACACCCGCGCGCGGGCGACGGGTCCCGGCTCACCCGAGATGTCGCGGAAGTTGCGGAAGCTGGTTGCCGCCGCCAGCAAGAGCGTCGCACGGGTCGCGCCGCGCACGCGCAGAACGTTCCCCTCGCTCGTCACCGAGCCGCCACCCTCCAGCACCGCGCGAAGCACCGTCGTGAAGCGGATGCCCTCGCCTCTCACGCCTGCCTGGAGGCCGCGTGTCTCGCCGTCGCCCACCCACTGGCCCGCCATCTCGATGGTGGCCGCTCCTTCGGGCCGGATTGCGTTCCGGTGCGGGGAGGAGAGGGAGGCGTCGAAGCTCAGCCCGCCTGCGCGCGCACTCTCGAGGCGGACGGCCAGCACCTGGTCGGGCGCCGACGAGAGGGCGGTCCGGGAATGGAGCACGCCGCCGGATTCGTAGCGCACACGGGCGAGGCCCTGGGCGATGTCCAGCTCGCGAACGTAGCCGGTAGGCCCCGCGTGGTCTGGGAAGGCGATGCGAAGGTCGCCGAGCGGCTGATAGGCCTGCTGGAACCGCGGGCTGCCAAGCATCTGCCGGTCAGCCAGTGCTGTGGCTTCGCCCTCGCGGCCGGCATAGAGGAGCCGCCGCACCTCGGGCAGGTGGGCCGAGGCGCCCTCGACCGTGTAGTCGTGGGGCACGCCCGACCAGAGCGTGTCCTCGTTGAGCTGAAGGCGCTCCTCCGGGACGGTCCCAAAGACCATGGCGCCGAGGCGCCCGTTACCGATGGGCAGCGCCTCGTTCCAGTCGCGGGCGGGCTGCCGGTACCACAGCCGCATGGGCGTTCCTCTCGTGGGCGGGGCAGCATCGGCGGCGGCGATGGACAGCGCCAGCAAGGCGGCGGCGAGCGGCAGGGCATTGCGGGGCATGGCGGCTCCAGGTTGCGGGCGCGCGAGCGGCGTAGAGGAGAGGCGTCGGGGTGGCCGGATTCGAACCGGCGACCGCTCGCTCCCAAAGCGAGAGCGCTACCTGGCTGCGCTACACCCCGATCGCAACCGGTATTATAGAGGCGCTGCGAAGGCAGAGTCAACTGAGAGCCAGTCCGCCCCGCCCCTGCCGTGATGCGCCGCGACCCGCAAGGAGCGCCGCCATGCCCAGCGAGACCGACACCATCCGCGTGCAGCTTAACTACCCGGCCGAGCGGGTCCGCGAGCCGGTGCTCTATCAGCTCGTCACCCGGTTCGGCCTTGTGCCCAACGTTCGCGCCGCCGACTTCAGCCCGACCGACGGCGGCTTCATCTACCTCGAGCTGACCGGCGAGAAGGAGGCGCTCGAGCGAGGCATCGCCTGGCTCGGTGAGATCGGCATCGAACTGAGCACGATCGGCTTCGACGGCACACAGGAGTGGGCGCTCTAGCATGGCCGAGGCGATCCTCTCCACCAGCGCACAGAACTCCGTCGGCATCGTTGAGCGGAAGATGTGGTCCTTCGCGTCGCAAGAGGAGCCCTTCGTCCTCGAGAACGGCCAGGCCCTCCCGCGCGTTGACGTCTGCTACGAGACCTACGGCGAACTGAACGCGTCAGGCACGAACTGCGTCCTGGTGGTCCACGGCCTCACCGGCAGCTCCCACGCTGCGGGCCGCTATCAGCCCGACAGCAAGTACGCCGGATACTGGGACCCGCTCATCGGCCCGGGCAAGGTGCTGGACACGGATCACCTCTTCGTGGTCGCGCCGAACGTGCTGGGCGGGTGCCGTGGCTCCACGGGCCCCTCCTCCATCGATCCCCGCACCGGGAAGCCCTACGGCCTGAGCTTCCCCATCGTCACGGTGCGCGACATGGTGCGCGTGCAGCGCCGTCTGCTGCGCCATCTGGGAGTGCAACGGGTCCACCTGGTCGTCGGCGGCTCGATGGGCGGGATGCAGGCGCTCGACTGGGCCGTCACGTACCCGGACATGGTGGAGGCCACCTGCCCCATCGCGTCCTGCGCGCGCAGCACTGCCCAGATCATCGCGTTCAATGAGTGCATGCGCCGCGCCATCATGCTCGACCCCGGGTGGAAGAAGGGGGCTTACTACGGCGAGGCCGGGCCGCGCGACGGGCTGGCGCTCGCCCGCATGATCGGCACCATCACCTACCTCTCCGACCCGATTATGCAGAGCATGTTCGCCCGCAAACCAGCCATGGAGAAGTCGTCCATCGAGCACGACCTCCACGCCCGCTTCGACGTGGAGCGCTACCTGCACGACGAGGGCGAGAAGCTCGTGCGCCGGTTCGACGCGAACTCCTACCTCTACATCAGCAGGGCCATCGACCTGCACGACATCAGCCGCGGCCACGGCTCGCTTGGGGCCGCCTACGAGCGGATCCGAGCGCGTGTCCTACTCATCGGCATCCGCAGCGACATCCTCTTCTATCCGCACCACATCCAGGAGATGCACCGGCGGCTCACCGCGCTCGGCATCGACTCCGCCTATTGGGAGATGGACTCCGAGTATGGCCACGACGCCTTCCTGGTGGAGCAGGAGAAGATGATCGAGCCGCTGCGTGGGTTCCTGGAGCGCGTGGGCGCACCCGCCGCCTGACGCCGGGCCACTTCGGCCACACGTTGCGGGAGGCCGAGACGGATGCGCCCCCGCCCGCTGGCACGGCCGGGCGGGGGCGCGCGGTCTCGCTGCGCGGAGCCGCCTATGCGGCGGAGAGCGCCTGATCCAGATCCTTGAGCAGATCGTCGAGCGCCTCGATGCCGACGCTCAGCCGGATGAAGTCCGGCGTGACCCCGGCAGCGAGCTGCTCCGCCTCGGTAAGCTGCTGGTGGGTCGTGGAGGCCGGGTGGATGGCCAGCGACTTGGCGTCGCCGATATTGGCCAGGTGCGAGAAGAGCTGGAGGCTGTCGATGAAGCGCTGTCCCGCTTCCGCTCCGCCCTTCACCCCGAAGCCTAGAATGGCGCCGAACCTGCCGCCGCGGTGGTACTTGGCGGCGAGCGCGTGCGTCGGATGCTCGGGCAGGCCGGGGTAGTTCACCCACGCCACCTTCGGGTGGTCCTTCAGCCATCGGGCGACGGCGAGGGCGTTATCGCTGTGCCGCTCCATGCGTAGGTGCAGGGTCTCCAGGCCCTGCAGGAAGAGGAAGGCGTTGAAGGGCGAGACCGCGGCGCCGATATCGCGCAGCATCTGCAGGCGCGCCTTCAGGACGTAGGCCATCGAACGGAGCGGCTCCGGTAGGTCGAGCAGCACCAGGCCGTGGTAGGACGGGTCCGGTTCAGTGAACTGCGGGAACCTGCCGTTGCCCCAGTCGAACGTGCCGCCGTCCACGATCACGCCGCCGATGCTGGTGCCATGCCCACCGATGAACTTGGTGGCCGAATGGGTGACGATGTCGGCGCCCCAGCGCAGCGGGTTCACCAGCGCGGGCGAGGGCATCGTGTTGTCGATCATCAGCGGGAGGCCCGCGTCGTGCGCCACGGCTGCCACCGCCTCGATGTCGAGCATGTCCAGCTTGGGGTTTCCGAGGGTCTCGGCGTACAGCAGTCGGGTGCGCGGCCCGATGGCGCGCGCGAAGTTGGCCGGGTCGGACGGGTCCACGAACTTCACGTCGATCCCCATCTTGGGGAACGTGTAGTGGAACTGGTTGTAGGTGCCGCCGTAGAGCGAGCTCGCGGAGACCACCTCGTCGCCCGCATGAACGATGTTGAGGATCGCCATGGTCTGGGCGGCCTGGCCGGAGGAGGCGGCGAGCGCGCCTACGCCGCCCTCAAGCAGGGCGACTCGCTTCTCGAAGACCTCCTGGGTCGGGTTCATGATGCGCGTGTAGATGAACCCCAGCTCCTTCAGGGCGAAGAGGTCCGCTGCGTGCTGGGTGTCGCGGAAGCAGTAGGACGTGGTCTGGTAGATCGGCACGGCGCGTGCCGTGGTGGTCGGGTCGGGCGCTTGCCCGCCGTGCACTGCCAAGGTCTCGAGCGCGAGGCTCGCTTCGTCGAGCGGCATGGGGCTGTCCTCCTGATCGCCCTGCGGAATCGTGTGGCTTAGTTAGTATATCGGATAACTCAACTTTGCGTCAAGGACGGCCGGACGACAGCGCTGCGGCGGGACGGTGGAACGTGCCGCAGGAGAGCGACCAGGAGCGCGCCGACCTCTTCGTCGCGCGCTGCCTGGGCGTGTCGCGCACGGAGGCCCGCCGCCTGCTGGAGGCGGGCGCGGCAACGGTTGATGGCACCCCGGCACGCCCAAGCCGTCGCCTGCGGACCGGCGAGATCGTCGAGGCGTCCGTGCCGGAGCCCGTCGAGGCGCGCCTCGAGCCGGAGCCCATCACCCTCAGCGTGGTCTACGAGGACGCCGACGTGCTCGTGGTCGACAAGCCGCGCGGCATGGTGGTCCACCCGGCGCCCGGCAACCCGTCCGGTACGTTGGCCAATGCGGCGCTGGCGCACGCCAGTGACCTGGCTGGCATCGGCGGCGAGGTGCGGCCTGGCATCGTACATCGGCTGGACAAGGATACCACCGGGCTGATCGTGGTGGCCAAGAGCGACGCCGCCCTTACCAGCCTGCAGCGGCAAATCCAGGAGCGGACGGCGCGCCGCGTCTACGTCGCGGCTGTCTGGGGCCAGCCGCGCTTCGAGGAAGCGCTGGTGGAGGCGCCGATCGGCCGGAACCCTTCGGACCGGAAGAAGATGGCGGTTGTGACGCAGGCCGGCCGCGGGCGGCAGGCGTTCACGGAGCTGCGCGTTCTGGAGCGGCTGGGCCCATGCGCGCTGTTGGAGGCGCGGCTGCGCACGGGCCGCACGCACCAGATTCGGGTGCACTGCGCGCACATAGGGCACCCGGTGGTGGGTGACCCGCTCTATGGCGGAGAGCGGCGCTTCCCGGGCGCGCGCCGCGGCGGCCCGGCAGCGCGCGCGGCGGAGGCGGCGGAGGCCCTCGGCGGGCAGGCGCTCCACGCGCGGGAGCTGGCGTTCGACCATCCGCGCACCGGCGAGCGGCTCCGTTTCGAGGCCCCGCTCCCCGCGGCGATGACCGCGCTTCTGCACGCGCTGCGCGCGCTGGCCGACGCGCGGGGAGCGTAACGGCGCGGTCACTCCCCCAGCGCGGGCTTCAGCGTCCAGCACTGCAGGCGCGTCTGCTCGATCAGGTTCGTCAGGTCGAAGTCGGTGGGGTGCACGATCCACTCCGGGATGGCGCGCTCCACCGCCGCGCCGATCGCCTCTGCCTCCGTGGGCCAGGGCTCCCCGACGACGCCCTCCGGTGCGGGGTCGTCGCACAGGTGGTCCCCGAACGCCACGAGCAGCGTGCCGATGCCGACGACGCCGACCTGCGTCTGAACGGCCTCCGGCAGGCAGGCGCCGGGCCGCGTGGCGAGGAGGGCGCCTGCCGCCTGCCGCAGCGCCTCCTGCGGGAGGCGCCCGCCGCTCCAGCGGGGCGGCGCGCGGAGCGGGCCACGGACGTCCCGTCGGGCGAAAGGCCCATCGCCGCTCAGGACCGCCTCCGCCAGGAGGAGCAGCGTCTCCGCCGCGCTCAGCCCGTCGCCCCACGTCAGTCGCCGCTCCCGCGCAACGCGTTTGGCTATCGCGAGGGCCTCCTCCCGCGTGACGAGCGCGCGCTGCCCGCTGAATCGGCGGATCGCCTCGTCCCAGCCAACCGCGTCGAGCAGAGGGTGCTCCCGTACCCACGCACAGAGCCGCGCGAAGTTGCGCTTCACCACCGGAAGCAGGTCGGGCCGGAGCGCGGGCGCCGGGCGCCACTCCGGCTCGGGCGGGCAGGCGCCGCGCGCGAAGTTCACCGCGTCCCAGAAGGCGTCGTGCACGGCGCGGGTTGGGTGGCACACGAAGAAGCAGACCCAGCGTTGCCCGGGATCGCGTTCGGCGTGGACGGCACGGAGTACCCGGTCGGTCTCGGCAAGTCGGCGCTCGAAGGCGTCGTCGTCGCGAAGGTCCTCATCGAACCCGCCGGCGAGCGCACCCGCGAAGCTCAGGCTTCCGCCGTACCACCAGACGTCGGCGCCCGCGGCCTCAACTGGGCTGTAGACGTAGGCACGCCCGACCTCAGCCATCAGGCCGTGCACCGAGGGCCCCCAGGAGTTGCCGGTCCGCCCCCAACCGAGGAGCGGAACGCCGAGGATGCGCTCGGTCTCGGCCCATCCGGCGCCGTCCCGCGCTCGCATGGCCTCGATCCCGGCGGCGAAGTCGAGGTCGAGAAGGGTCTCGGTGGTGGTGGGCCGGACCGAGTGCCAGGTGGAGTGGTAGCCCACGGCGTGGCGCCGGACCGCCTCGATGACGTCGCGACGGCCGCGCCGCTCCCATCGCCGTGCGAGCTCCCCCATCACGAAGAAGGAGCCCCGGAGCCCGTGGGCGCGCAGCTCCTCGGCCATCCAGAGCGCGGCGTCGTCGGCCTCCGGCGCGACGATGTCCTCCACGTCGAAGCAGAGCGAGGCGGTCAGGCGACTGTTGCTCTCTGTCATGGCTTGAAGCTCCCTCTGCTTGTCGCGCTGGCACGATGCGTGAGCACGCCTGCGGCGTCGGCCACATCCATGATGAGATCCCCCAAGCCCTCCGCCAGGGCTCCATCCCGTGGGGGGCGGACCAGCCAGTTGCGCCCTCGCTGGAAGGGCTCGCGAAAGGCGTGCAGGTCGGCGGCAACGTAGCGCGCGTGCCTCACCTCGAGTTCCGCCTCGCCCGCAGCGCCGGATAGCACGCAATATACCTTGCGGCCCGACCTGTACCTCCAGTAGCAGATCACCCACGTCCCGGGCGCAGCCCGCAGGGCGTCCAGCACGAGGATCTCCCGCCGCGATCTGCCACTGGAAGGTCGCACTGGTAAGACTGCGCATGCGCCACCCACTGCGAACCTGCCGCGCCAGAAGCTATCGAGGAGCGGGAGGCGCCACCGTCGGCGGTATGCGGATGCGGCCTTAGTCGCATTGCCCGCCCGCGGCATTGGGCGTCGGGTCACTCCCGTCCCTCCGCCGGCTCGTCTCTCCGCTCACCAGACCCCCACTTGCCCCCAGGCCCGCCACACCGCTACAATGGCGCCACCGCCCGCCCAAGGAGGACGCCCCCCGATGCGCCTCACCGCCCCTGATCTCCTCACCACCGCCTGGAGGGTCTCCATCGTGGTCGCCACGCTCGCCGCCGCTTCGCCCTCCGTCGCGGGCGATCTCACGCTCTGGTACCGCGAGCCCGCCCCGCTCGACGAGCCGCGCCCGCGCGTCACGTGGCAGACGCCGCCGGGGTGGGCGCGCGCGCTGCCCGTAGGGTGCAGCCGGCTGGGCGCCATGGTGTTCGGCGGCGTCGCCCGCGAGCGCCTGCAGCTCAACGAGAAGTCGCTCTGGTCGGGCAACCGGCAGGACGCCGACAACCCGGACGCGCTCCGCTGGCTGCCCGAGATACGGCGCCTGCTCTTCGAGGGCCGCTATGTCGAGGCGCAGCGCCTCACCTTCGAGAAGCTGGTGTGCCGCGGGCCCGGCAGCGGCCATGGCAACGGAGCCGAGGTGGCCTTTGGCTGCGCGCAGACCTTGGGCGATCTGGACATCGACTTCGAGGGTCTCGGCGCTCCCTCCGCCTATCGCCGGGAGCTCGATCTGGACAGCGCGGTCGCGCGCGTGACGTTCGAGGCCGGCGGCGTCCGCCACACCCGCGAGGTCTTCGCGAGCCACCCGGCGCAGGTCATCGTGGCGCGCGTCGAGACCAACCGGCCCGGCGCTCTCTCCTTCTGCGCCCGGCTCGCCCGCATCGAGCGCGCCACCGTCCGCTCCCACGGCCGGGATGGCCTGGTGATGTCCGGCCGCATGCACGGCGAGCCCGGCATGCGCTTCGCGGCTCGGCTGCGTGTGCGCGTGGAGGGCGGAAGCATCGAGTCGCGGGACGGCGAGGTCCGCGTGACGGGCGCGCGCGCTGCCACACTCCTCCTCGCTGCGCGGACCGACTGGCGCGGCGGCGACCCGGAGGCGGCCTCGGAGTCCGACCTGCGCGCCGCGTTCGCGAGGTCCTACGCGGCTCTGCGTCGCGCCCACGTGGCCGACCACCGCCGGCTCTTCCGGCGCGTCTCCATCGACTTGGGGCGCACCCCGGCGGCCGACCTTCCCACCGATGAGCGCCTCGCAGCCGCCCGCCGCGGGGATGCCGACCCCGCGCTCCACGCGCTCCTCTTCCAGTACGCTCGCTACCTGCTCATCGCCAGCTCGCGCCCCGGCGACCTGCCGGCGCACCTGCAGGGCGTGTGGGCGGAGGGCGTCCAGACTCCGTGGAACTGCGACTACCACACGAACATCAACGTGCAGATGAACTACTGGCACGCTGAGGTCGCCAACCTTGCCGAGTGTCACGAGCCGCTCGCGGACTTCATAGACTCGCTGCGCGAGCCCGGCGCCCGCACGGCGCGCGTGCACTACGGCGCGCGGGGCTGGGTGGTGCACACCATCACGAACGTGTGGGGGTTCACCAGCCCCGGCGAGCACCCGTCGTGGGGCCAGTTCCCCGCCGCGGCGGGCTGGCTCTGCCGTCACCTCTGGGAGCGGTACGCGTTCAGCGGCGACCGCCGGCTGCTCGAGCGCGGCTGGCCCGCCATGCGCGACGCGGCGCGCTTCTATCTGGACTTCCTGGTCACGGACCCGCGCACCGGCTACCTGGTCACGGCCCCCTCCAACTCGCCGGAGAACAGCTTCCGCACCCCCGACGGCCAGGTCGCCTCGGTATGCGCGGGTCCGGCGATGGACATTCAGATAATCCGGGAGCTGTTCCGCCACTGCCTCGCTGCGGGCGGCATCCTGAACCGCGACGCTCCGCTCCTCGCCGAGATCGCTGCCGCGCTGCCGCGGCTGCCGCCGACGAGGATCGGTCGGCACGGCCAGTTGCAGGAGTGGCAGGAGGACTACGACGAGCCGGAGCCGGGTCACCGCCACATGTCGCACCTCTACGCGCTGCACCCCGGCGACCAGATCACGCCCTCCGGCACGCCCGACCTGGCGCGGGCCGCGCGGGTGTCGCTCACGCGGCGGTTGGCGGCCGGAGGCGGCCACACCGGGTGGAGCCGCGCCTGGGTGGTGAACTTCTTTGCCCGCCTCGGCGACGGAGACCTCGCCCACGAGCACCTCTGCGCCCTGCTGGCGCAGTCGATTCTGCCGAACCTGTTCGGCAACCACCCGCCTTTCCAGATCGACGCCAACTTCGGGGCTGGCGCGGGCATCGCGGAGATGCTGCTGCAGTCCCATGCGGGCGCGGTCCATCTACTGCCTGCGCTTCCCGCTGCGTGGCCCTCCGGACGTGTCACCGGACTGCGAGCGCGAGGCGCTTTCGAGGTGGACGTCGCCTGGAGCGGGGGCCGCGTGACGGATGCGCGCATTCTGGCGCGCCGCAGCGGGGTCTGTCGGGTGCGCTCCGCTGTGCCGCTGCGCGTCCTGCGCAACGGCGTGGAGGTGGCCGCTCGCGTGGTGCAGGACGGCGACATCGAGTTCCAGGCGGCGCGTGGCGCGCGCTACGAGCTCAGGCCGCGCTGATCCGCGACGGAGGCAGTGCCATGCCCCCCTTCCAGCGCAAGCGCCAGCTGGTGGTCCCGGTCCCCGAGGCGATCCACATCGTGTTCGTGTGTCTCTTCCGGTGCCCCGATGAGCCGCCCGCCGCCCAGGACGTCGTCGACTGGCTCAAGGCCGACCTGGAGACTCTTCCACACAGCCCCGTGCGAGAGATCACGGAGGGCTACATCGACGACAACTTCCTGCAGGTCGACGTGGAGCCGCTGACCGACGGGTCTGAGCTGCCTCCGATCGACCATCTGCGCCCGCTCGGCGAGCTGGAAGAGCGGCGCCTGGAGGCCGCTACGCACGCCATCGTCGCCCGCGCGGTCGACGCGCCCGGGATGGCGCCGGTGGGAGCTGCATGCGCGCGCCAGGCGGCGTTTGTGGCCGCGGAGAGGCTGCGGGGCGTGGTCCTGGACGTCGCGTGTCGCCGCATCGTGCCGATTGACCGGTACGCGGAACCCCTCGACCACGAGCAGCCCCTCAAACTCATCCGCGAGATTGCCGTGCTCGTCTCCGTCGACCGGCGCGGCCTCGGCTGGGCGACCACGCTGGGGATGCGCAAGTTCGGCTTGCCGGACCTGGAGGTCCGCGACGTGCCGCCCGGGCTCTGCACCCAGATCGCGTGGCTCGTCAACAGCACGGCGCGCAGGCTGATCGTGACCCTGTCGGAGCAGGGCGACCAGGCGGGCGGAGAGATCTCGGTGTTACGCCTCTCTCCCACGCTCCGTGTTCGGTATGGCGATGGGGTACGCGCCCGCGGCGGCAACGAGAACGAGCCGCCGCCCGAGGGCGCCCGGGGGTGGACCGAAGTCGCGCTGTCGTTCCGACCGGGCCGGGGCGGCTACGACGACTTCCTTCGCATCGAGGCGCCGCACCCGAGCCGGCGATCGCACGGGGAATGGCTCTATGCGGCGCTCGACGACCTGTGCGGCGGGGCGGACCCGACTATGCGCGTCACTTCCGGGAGCGAAGCGATGGCGGATGCGCACGCGCGAGCTCGTGCGACGCTGGCCGACGTGGCCCGGCGCTTCCGCCTGGGCCTGCCCGCCGGGCACACCCTCTACGTGAAGCACGGCTTCCCCGTGAGCGAGGAGCTCAGCGAGTTCATGTGGATAGGCGTGACGCAGTGGGCCGGAGGGACCGTGCGCGGTCGCCTCTCCAACACGCCGGCGAACCGGCATGACCTCCGTGCGGGGCAGTCCGTGGCGATCTCCGAGGACAACGTGTACGACTGGATGATCGCCCGCCCGGACGGTACTGTCGAGGGCGCATTCACGCAACGGGCTCTGGCGGAGGAGGGCGAGCCGGACGAGGACTCGCCACTGTGAGAGCAGCCGGTCGTCGGCTCTTCCCGGGGCGGTCTGCCGAGCCGCGCCGCGCCTCGCTGGACCTGAGGGTTCCTCGGGCATGCGAGTCGCGCTGGGTGCTGCTCTGGCGCGACGAAGGCGACCCGCCCTCCGGCGCATCCCTGCTGTACCATGCGGCGGCCGCCGTCGAGGCGATGCCTCCCGGCGCGGGCCGCGCGTGGCTGGGGCGCTACCTCGACGCGAAGCTGCTGAGGGTGCGGATCGATCGGCGGCGCCCGGCGATTGAGGTTGCGTTGCGGGCGTCGCTATGGCCCTGCCGGCTGGAGGAGGCTGGGTCCAGGCGGGCTGCCTCGGCGACGCGGGTGGCATGGCTCCGCGCCGTGGACGCGCCGGGCATGCCGCCCTTCGGCGCGCTCCTCGGCGCTGCCTGCGCGCGCCGCGCCGCGCAGGAGTTGGACGCGCTGGTGGTGGACGTGACGGCGCGTCGGGCGCTGACGCCGGGCGAGACCGCTCTGGTGGAGCCGGAGGCCTTCGCTCTGGGGGATGTGGTGTCCGTGCGACTGAGGGCCGACAGAGACCGACGCATCGCGGCGCACACCGCCGGTCTCTCCCGTCTGGGCCTGCCCGAGCTTGAGGTGCGCGGCGCGTCCGCCGCCGTGCGCGAGGCCGCTCGCCGGCTGCTGCTGTCGGTGGGCCAGCGCCTCCACGCGCTCCTCGCCGAGCAGGCCGGTGAGGAGCGTGGTGTGCCGCGGACGCTCAGAGTGGAGCTTCCGCTGGCGGTGCACTCCGATGACCTCGCGCGCGGAGCAAGCCGATCGTCCGTCCCGGAATCCGCGCCACTGGCTGCGGGGCTCGCCCGCCTGCCGTCGTGGCCCGCGCGGCCGCGCCTGCTGGTGACGCCTCCGCCGGGTTCCGGGCTGGCCGTCTCCGCATGGCTGTACGGCGCGGCGCTCGAGTTCCTCTGCCCGGAAGGTGTGCCCGGCGTGGTCGGAAGCCTCCGGCGCTAGCGGCGGTCACGGATCGGAGCGCTGTGCGCGCGGGTGCGTGCTACTCCCTCAGTCGGATGGCCTCGGCGAGGTCGAGTCGCCGGATCCGGCGCAGGCCCGGCCATTGCGCCAGAACCACCACCGCCAGCGTGCCGACGGTTGCCTGCAGGTAGGTGCCGGGCCCTGTTACCAGCAGCATGGTGAACCCCTCGGTGCTGCTCGCGTCGAGCATCCACTGCGCCGCCGCCAGCGCCGGGTAGATCGCGATCGCGATGCCCAGAGTGGCAACCTGCAGGTTCTCGAGGGTCACCAGCCGCGCGACGCCCCCCATGTCGTAGCCCATGGTGCGCAGTGTCGCCAGCTCCCGGGTGCGCTCCCAGAGCACGATGTCGGTCACCGTGTAGACCACCGCGAACGCCATGGCCGCGCCGAGCAGGAACATGACGGCGATGAACGTCTGCGCGAACGCAGTCAGCTCGTCTATCTGCCTCTTGAGCTCCGGAAGGGTGAGCACCATCGCCACGCCGTCCGTCCGAAACAGCCGGGCTTGCGTCTCGGGGAGCCGCTCGCTGTCCACCGCGATGACCGCGCCCGATACGGCGTCCGGCGGCATCTGCAGACGCTGCGCGTAGCGTCGCCGCAGTTGGCCCATCTCCATGTAGACGGGGAGCCCCACCATGCTCCGGATGCGTACTCCGGCCCTGAAGAGACCGGTGGCCCGGCGGCCCACCACATTCTGCGGGTAGGTGAGGCGAACCACGTCGCCGCTCTCGAGGTCGATGCGCCGGGCAAGCGGGTCCGCGAAGAGGATGCCTCCGGCCTCGGGGAGCACGCGCCGGCCGTCCATGTCCCGGAGCATCCTGAGCCGCGCGTCGGCCGTGATGCCCATGATCGCGGTGTCCTGGCGGCGCCCATCGTGGGAGGCCTTCACGGGGATGTCGAGCGTCGGCTCGGCCCGGAGCACGCCCGGCCAGTGCGCGATCGCGCGGACGGTCCGCTCGCTGCGTTCCGGCACGAACGCCACGGTGACGTTGAAGCGCCGGAAGTCGTCGAGCGACTCGTCGAGCGCGCTGGTCATGCTGTCGCGGAAGGTGCCCGCGATCACCATGAGGATGACGGCGGAGGCGATCCCGGCGGCCATGCCCGCGGTGCGCAGCGGCCGGCGCAACAGGTTGCGGGTTGGCAGCACCAGGGAGAGCGGCAGGCGGAGCCGCGGGAGGCGTCCCGTCTGCATCGGCGTCTCGCCGTGCATCGCCTCCGCCGGCGGGATGGCCGCTGCCCTCCGCGCGGGCCCCAGGGCGCCAGCAAGGCACGCTGCGATGGACAGCAGGAACGCCGTGGCTGCCAGGTCTGGCCGCGCTTCGTCGGCCTTGAACGGCGTCTTGATGATGGCGTCGTACGCCGCCCCCAGCCACGCGCCGAATGCCCAACCGATCAGAAGGCCGGCAACACCGCCCGCGATCCCGATCAGCAGGCCGACGCCCAGGTAGTGGCGCAGGACCGCGCCCTGCGCCATCCCGCTGGCTCGCAGGAAGCCGATGATGCCGCGTTGCGCCTGCACCCAGCGCGCGAGCATCAGCCCGACGGCCAGTGAGGCCGAGGCGAGGAATAGCATGGGCATGATGACGAGGAAGGGCCTGTTGCCCTCGAGGTCCGACTGCAGCAGCCTGTTGCTCGGCTGCTGCGCGCGGAGGACGGGCGTGTCGGTCCCATACGCGCGCAGCCGCTCGCGCACCGCGTTGCCGGCCCGTGCCTCCTCACCGGGCTCCGTGAGCAGGGTCACCTCGTTGACCTGTCCTGCCATGCCCGTGAGCGGGCCCAGCGTCTGCTCGGGTACGAACATGGCGCCGAACACGCCGGGCATCGGCAGACCGACGCCGCCGCCCATGACGGCGTAGATGAACTCAGGGCTCGAGACGATCCCCGCCACCGTGAACGCGACCCGCCGGCCCCCGAAGCGCGGGTATATGCGGTCGCCGGGCCGGTAGCCGTTCGCCTGCGCGAACTGGACCTCGAGCAGCACCTCGCGGTGCGAACGGGCGCCCAGAGGCCGGCCAGCCAGAACCTTCACGCGGTTCATCGCGGGCTCGCGTCCCACCGGCATCGAGATGAGCCGGCCGATGACACGCGGACGCCTCCCGCCGGTCTGCTCCACCTCCACCACCTGGGAGATCCGACCCTCGACTGCCCGGATACCTGGCAGGCCCGCAAGCGTCGCGACGACCGGTCGAGGCGCGCGACGGAGCGGGACCCACACATCGGCGAACCCGAGCACCTCGTACGTCCGCTCATAGGAGCCGCGCTGGCGCTCGAGGGAGAGCATGAGACCGTAGTACAAAGCAACGCCCAGCGCGGCCACGAGCGCGATGGCGAGGAACTGCCATCGCGCGGCGAGCAGGTCGCGCACCAGCTTCAGGTGCAGCCGGGAGGTCACCACCGGAGCTCGGATGGCGGAACCGGCGAGGAGTTCACCTGAACCTCCGCGACGCGGCCGCTACGCAGGTGGATCACGCGGTCCGCCATGCGCGTGATCTCGCTGTTGTGGGTCACAAGGAAGACCGTGTTGCCGCGCTCGCGCGTCACCCGGCGCATGGTGTCCAGCACGCGGATGCCGGTCTCGTAGTCGAGGCTGCCGGTGGGCTCGTCGGCAAGGATGAGGGCAGGCTGCTTCACCAGCGCCCTCGCCAACGCCACGCGCTGCTGTTCGCCGCCGCTGAGCGCCGCCGGGAAGTGCTCCGCGCGATCCGCGAGACCGACCGACTCGAGCACATCTCCTACATCGGCGGGCGCCTCGGCCAGTTCGGCGACCAGTTCCACGTTCTCGCGCGCGGTGAGCGTGGGGACGAGGTTGAAGAACTGGAACACGAAGCCCACCTGTCGGCGCCGGTAGCGGGTCAGGGCTCGCTCGTCGAGCGCCCCGAGGTCGAGGCCCTCGACGACGATCGAGCCCGCAGTCGGCCGGTCGAGGCCGCCTACGATGTTGAGCAGCGTGGTTTTGCCGGAGCCGCTCGGCCCGACGAACACCGTCAGCTCGCCGCCGGGCAACGCGAGGTCCACGTCTTGCAGCGCATGGACAGCTACCTCACCGTGCCCGTACTGCTTCCCCAACCGCTCGGCCCGCACGAGGATGCCGTCAGGCGCGCCGCCAGAGCCGTTGGAGCTGCGGCGACGGCCGAAGAGCCCTAGCATCAGCGCGCTCCCGCGGCAGGGGCATGCTGCACGCGCAGGCCCTCGCGGACCTGCTCCTTGCCCGAGACCACCACGCGTTCGCCCGGGCGGACGCCTTCAGCGATCTCCGTGTCGCGGCCCACGATGCGGCCGGCGCGCACCGCCCGCCGGCGCGCCGCGCCTGCCTCCACCACCCACACCGACGAGCCCTCGTGATCGTCCACGATGGCATCGGATGGCGCCAGCACGGCCCGGTCCACAAGTGTGGCCCTCCCGGCGACGTGTACCTCCATGCCGGGCTTGAGCAGCGCGCGCTCAGAACCCGACAGGATCGCGACGCGCACCCGCACGATGCGCGCCCCTGTGCGGATCTCGGTCTGCGGGATGGCCGCCGCGCCGACCTGCTCCACGACTCCGCGGAGCGCGCGGCCCGCATGGGCCGCCGCCGTGACCGTCACCTCCTTGCCCACGCGCACGGGCGCCAGGTCCTGCTCGTCTACCTCGGCGGCCACCCAGATGCGCGACGGGTCGACCACCGTGAAGAGCGGGGCGGTCGGCGATGCCATCGCGCCAGGGTCCACGTACCGGCGGCCCACAACGCCGGAGAAGGGTGCGCGCACCCACCCCTCGTCGCGACCCACCCGCGACTGCTCTAGCGCCGCCTCGCTCCGCACGGCGTCCGCGCGCGCAGCGGTCCCTTCCTGACGGATCGACTCCACCCGGGAGCGGCCCGCGCGCGCCTGCGCCTGCAACGCCAGCGCGGCCGTCAGCGCGGCACGGGCTTCCGCGACCCGGTGGGTGTGCGCCGCGACGCCGGGCACAAGGCTGTTCGCCACGGCGACTTGCGCCTCGGTCGCCCGAACCCGAGCCCGTGCGGCGGCTATTTGATCCTCCCTCGCCCCCTGGCGCAACAGCGCGGCCGCCCTGCGCCGAACATCCAGCGAGGCCTGGGCGAGCGCGACAGCCTCGTCCGCGGCGTCGAGGTCGCGTTGCGCGGCGGCGCCCTGGGCCAGCAGCCGATGCGCGCGTTCACGCTCCGCCCGCGCGCGCGCCAGGGAAGCCTCAGCCGCCGCCGCCTCGGCATCGGCTTGCGCCACCTCCTCCGGCCTGCCTCCGCGCTCCGCGTCGCGGAGAGCGGCCCGGGCCGCTTCCGCCTCAGCATGCGCGGCCTCCACACGGGCCGGGACAGATTGCCTATCGGCTTCCAGCGCGGCGCTCGCCTGGCTCAGCCGCTCGCGGGCGGCCACGACCTCGGCCGCAGCAGCGCGTTCGCGCTCGTCCTGGATAGCCACCGCCTCCCGGAGCAGCGCCCGCGCGGCGGCATCCCGCGCCGAGGCCGCATCCCGACCGGCGCCGGCCTCGCGAACCTGGGCGCTAGCGGCGCGCCCATCCAGCTCGGCCAGAACCTGGCCGGCGCGCACGACGTCCCCCTCGCGGACCGCCACCCGAACCACCCGCGCCACGTGCTGCGACGTGACGTCCGCGTAGAGCCCCTCGACGTAGCCGACCGCCGACCAGTCGACCACGAGCGGGCCCTCGCGCACCTCGCCGACTTCCACCGCCAGCGGCCGCGTGGCGGCGCGCCACTGCCAGACGACCACCGCGCCCACCAGGACGGCCACAATAATCCACCGGCTCCAACGCCGCATGGGCACACTCCGTGGGAGTTCGCGCTCGCCTCATGGTGCCCTGCCGGCGAGCATGGCATCGTAGAATAGACCGCGCCACGTGCCCCGCGGGTTCAGCAGTACGTGCCCCGCGGCACGCCTTCGCGCGGCCGCATGCACAGGGATCGCGGCCCCGCGCGGCGAAACTGGCGGCACGCACCGCCTGCCGCTGAAGGAGGGTCACGCCATGCTCCGAGCCGCCGCGCCGCTCGCACTCCTGCTCGCTCTCTCTGTTGCGCCCGCTCCGGGGCAGGTCCGTGCACCGATCGACGCGCGCGGCGTCGTTCCCGAGGTGCGCGTGGGCGACGCGGTCTACCTCCTCGACGTCGCGGCACAGGTCGTGAAGCCGGGCTGGTCCGGGGCCGTCGCCGAGCAGACTGCTGCCGCCGGATCGGGGAACGTGGCGCGCCGCGGCAACGTCTCGGTGGCTGATGTCACGGTCGTGGGCGATGGTGCCACGGTCCGCTTCCGCACGACGGCACGCGTGGAGGCGGGCCGCGTTGTCCTCGTCTGGCAGGTAACCCCCGACCGCGACGTGCAGGCCGAGAGCGTCCTGGTGCGCGGCTCGCTTCCCGTCGAGGGGAACGCTGGCATCACGCGCTTTGTGGCGACGGGCGCGGACGTTGTTCGCGGCACGCTGCCGACGGAGCCAGCCGCCGACGCGCATCTTCTGGTGGGGGGCGGGCTTCGCGAGTGGGTGGGTCTTGGCCGGCCGGGCAGCCCGGCGCTCCGCGTCTCGGTTCGCGGCGCGGGCACTCAGCTGCAGGACGACCGCAGGTTCGAGCTGCCCCGATTCACGCTGATGGCGGCGGCGCCTGGCGGCAGGCTGCGCGGTGGCGAGTCCGTGCGCATCGAGCTGGCTCTGGCGCCCGCGACCCTCGCCGGCCTCGAGGCAGACGCACGGCGGATCGAGCGAGGGGGGCTGGCGGGCATGGACATGACCGACCGGAGGCCGCTCCGCGTGGGCCGGGTGACGGCGGACCGCACGCGCCTGCCTGCGCTTGAGACGGCGGAGCTGACGATCGACCTGGCGGCGACGTACGACAACCCGTTCGATCCGGACCAGATCGCGGTGGACGCGGATGTGAGGGGGCCCGGAGGCCGTCGCTGGAGCGTGCCGGGCTTCTTTAAGGTGCCCATGCGCCTCGAGACGCTTGACAGCCCCGAGCCCACCCGCCGTACGGGACGGCCCGAGTTTGCCGGCTTCGAGCGCCTCGCCGTCGCAGGGCGGCCGGGGTTCCGCGTCCGCTTCACCCCGCGCGTGCCCGGCGTGTACCGCGTGACGGTCCGCGTGCAGAACCGGGGGCGCGTGGCGCGCGCGGCGCCGATCGTGCTGACAGCCGGCCCCGCCCGCACGCGCGACGGCTTCCTGGGCATCTCGCGCCGCTCGCCGCGCCACTTCGCGTTTCCGGACGGGCGGCCATTCATCCCGGTGGGGCTGAACGTCTGCTGGGCCGGCGGCCCGTCTCCCCTGGCTGCGTACGAGGCGTGGTTCCGCGGGCTCGGTGCGGCGGGCGGCAACTGGGCGCGGCTCTGGCTGGCCTTCAACGAGAAGGGCCTCGAGTGGATGCCGGCGCCCACGCCGAAGCCTGGCACCGGCACCTTCCTAGGCCTCGGCCGCTACGCGCAGGACAACGCTTGGCGCCTGGACCAGGTGGTCCGGCTCGCCCGCGAGAACGGCCTGTTCCTCATGCTGTGCTTCGGCACGTATGGCGAGTTCACGGTGGGAGGCTTCTTCGGCGAGGGCTCCTGGGTGAGCAACCCCTATAACGCGGCCAACGGCGGTCCCTGCGCCCGGCCGGAGGACTTCTGGACGGACCCGAAGGCGCGCTCGCTCTACAAGCGCAGGCTGCGCTACCTGGTGGCGCGCTGGGGCCACGCGCCCAACCTCTTCGCGTGGCAGTTCTGGAACGAGATTCCGCCCACTCCCGCCCAGGAGCGATGGAACTCCGAGATGGCCGCCCACCTCAAGGGGATCGACCCCTACGGCCACCTCGTCAGCACCACCTTCGGCTCCGACGCCGTCTGGCGCTGCCCCAACATCGACTTCACCATGACCCACATGTACGGGCAGGCTGGGAACACTGCGGACTTCACGGAGCGCATCGTGCGGGAGACGCGCGCGCTGCGCGCTCATCCCAAGCCCTACCTGCTCGCGGAGTTCGGCATCGACTGGCAGGGCCCGTGCAGCCGGTGGGACCCGCGAGGCACGGGCGTCAACCTGCATAACGGCGCCTGGGCGGCGCTCCTGGCCGGTGGAGCGGGCACCGCGATGAACTGGTGGTGGGATTCCTACATCCACCCGAACAACCTCTACCGCATCCTCACGCCCGTCCGCCGGTTCGCTGACGCGGTGGCCTGGACCGAGCACCGTCTCGAGCCGGTCGACGGCATCGTGGTCGAGGGCGACCCGAGGGCGCCAGAGACCTTCGACGACCTTACGGTCCCGGCGGAGGTCGAGTGGGGCGCCACGCCGTCGACGGTCTACACGGTGCGCCGCGACGGCCGCGTGGCGGGCGGGCCGGTCGCCGCGACCATCGGGAGCGTCCAGCGAGGCCGCGCCGGTGAGCTGCACACCCGCCTGACGTGGCGTGTCGATATGCCCGCGGCGGGCCGCGCAACGCTCCGACTAGGGAGCGTGTGTACGCACGCGCGCTTGGTGGTCCGCGTGAACGGCCAGACGCGGGTCGACCGCGAGCTCGCCGCCGGCCCGCCCGGCGAGGGTCCGTGGAAGTCGGCCCACTTCCTAGAGCGGTATGGCGTGTGGGTTTCGGATTACGACGAGGACATACCGCTCGATCTGAGCTCCGGGCCGAGCGAGATCGTGGTGGAGAACGCTGCCGGTGACTGGCTCCAGATTCGCTCGCTGCACCTGCCGGCCTATCGGAGCAGCAGATTCCCGCACGTGAACGCGCTCGGTCTGGCCGACGATCGGCTCCTGCTGCTCTGGGTGCACAACCGGGATAGCACCTGGCGGACCGACTACGAGGGGCGGCAGCCCGGGACGCTCCGCGGCCTGACGGTCACGACGCCTGCCGCCGCGGGCCGCTGGGCCGTGGAGTGGTGGGACACGTGGACGGGCCGCGTGGTGAAGCGCGAGACGGCGGAGGCGCGCGACGGGCTGCTGCGGCTCTCGCCGCCGGACTTCGCCCGTGACCTGGCCGTGCGCGCCGTCCGGCAGTGAATGGACCGGGGCGCTATGCGGCGCCCCGGGCCTCCTCGATCATCGCCGTGAAGCGCATCCCGGTGTCGTAGACCGTGCGGAGGAATGCGTCCTCGTCGGCGATGCCCGAGCGCCCCATCGTCGTCTCCATGCTGACCCATTTGCTGTAGGGCGCGCGAGCGATGATCCGCGCGAGGCGCGGCCAGTCCACGGTGCCGGTGAAGAGCGGCATGTGGAGGTCGCGCGTCCCATCGTTGTCGTGCAGATGAAGGGAGATGAGGCGGTCGGACAGCGCTTCCGTCTCGTCCAGCCCGTCGCCCGACATGTTGCCGTGGCCGCAGTCGTAGCAGAGGCCCACGACATCGGGACCGTAGCGCTCGAACACCCGTCGGATGTGGGCGAAGACGCCGTTCTCGATGGCGATCCGTACGCCCGTGGTGCGGAGGACGGGGGTGAGCTCGTCCAGGGAGCGCCAGAGCTGGTCCCAGAACCGTGCGGCTGCGTCGGGGCCCTCGGGGACGCTGCCGATGTGCATGATGGCCACGTCGCCGCCCAGTCGCGCGGTCATCTCGACGCGATTCCGCACGAGCTCGACGCCCGCCTGCCGCTCGTATTCGCGCGCGGAGGTCCACCGCTTCTCGACCCCCTCGGATGCGTGCAGGTCGGTGAGCCCCAGCCCGGTCTCGCGCATCCAGCGCTCGATCTGGGCGATCTCCGGCTCGCTGTAGAGGAAGTCGGTGTTCCACTGGTGGCACCAGTGGACGTGACTGAAGCCGTGGTCGGCGATGCGGCGCAGGTACGGCTCGGGGCATCCGCGGTCCGTGGCGTAGTCGGTGGTGACGGAGAGCATCGGCCAGTGTCTCCTCTTAGGAGGGCGCCGTTGGCGCGCGAGTGGGCGGCGCTGTAGGAGTGCGCGCCCCGAGCGGCGATTCCTCCTCTGCAGTCTCACAGAACTAAGGAAGTGCGCGATGCTGCTGGTGGTGGCGGCCTGCGCGGCGCTGGCGTCTGGCGGCGCCGGCCCACCAGCGCCCGCCGTCGGCGCGGCGCGTCCAGAGGCGTGGGTGTTCCCGGCGCCCTGGCCCGGCAACGGCCGCGGATTGCGCCAGATGGTGGAGCGCGAGTCGGAGTGGGCCGAGGCGCGCTCCCTGGCGGACGGGCTCGGCTACTGGCCCTGGCTTCTCGACGCGTGGTACTCGGACCGTGAGCTGCGGTCCTTCTTCGTCGCCATGAGGCGCTGGCGGTTGCGACTTGGCCTCGAGCTGCCGGTGGTCAAAGCGCCCGCGTGGGGCGCTGCCATGCCGCTCGACGCACGGCGCGCGTTCGCGTACTGGAGCGCCCAGGCGGAGCGCCTCCGGCGCTGCGGCATGAGACGCGTGGACTCGTTCGTGTTCGACCAGCCGGTCTATGCGGCGCGCCACGTCATCCCTGCGCACGAGCCGGCCGGCGCCCTGCCGGACGCGCCCGGGCGGCCGACGCAGGCCACGCCCGCGGCGGAGCGCATCGCCTACGGGGCACGCGAGACGGCGGCGTTCGTGGCGATGCTGCGGCGGGACTACCCGCGGGCGCGCGTGGGCCTCATCGAGCCCTATCCGGCGCTGTCCCTGGGAGAGATACAGCAGGCTGTGGAGACGATCCAGCACGAGTGCCGACGGCTCGGCGTGCGCGGGCTCGACTTCCTGCGGATCGACCCCGACTGGGGGCTGATGGGGCCGGGCGGCCAGGGGTCGTGGGAGGAGCTGACGCGGCTGGAGGAGTGGTGCAGGCGCCGCGGGTTGGGCTTCAGCATGATCGTATGGGCGGCCCAGAACCCGCGGATGCCCCGAGGAGCGGCGCAAGGACAGCGCGACCTGGCTGGAGGGCATCCTGAGCCAGGGCGCGGAGATGCGGCGCGCGGGGCTGCGCCCCGACCAGATCGTCATCCAGAGCTGGCTCCACGTACCGGAGGACGCCGTGCCGGAAGCGCGCCCGGGAACCTTCGCGCACTCCGTGGTCGAGTATGGCCGGACATTCGGGCTGCGGGCGGTGCGGTAGGGCAGACAGCCCGGGAAAGGATGGACCGCCTCGTGAGTGGGAAGCGCATCGTCATTGTGGGGGGCGTGGCAGGCGGCGCGACGGCGGCCGCGCGCCTGAGACGGCTGAACGAGGCCTCCACCATCACCGTCTTCGAGCGTGGCCCGCACGTCTCGTTCGCCAACTGCGGCCTGCCCTACTTCGTGGGCGGTGAGATCCCCCGCGAGGAGGACCTGCTGCTCCAGACGCCCGACAGCCTGCGCGGCCGATATCGCATCGACGTGCGCGTTCGGCACGAGGTCCTCTCGATCGACCGTGCGGCCCGCGAGGTGGAGGTGTGCGACCTGGAGGCCGGCGCGACGTTCCGCCAGCCCTACGACGCACTGGTTCTGTCGCCGGGCGCCGCGCCGATCCGGCCGCCGATCCCCGGCATCGAGCGGGAGGGCATCTTCACTGTCCGCAGCGTGCCCGATGTGGCAGCGATGGTGCGCTGGATCGAGGCGAAGAGCGCGCGCACCGCTGTCGTCGTCGGGGGCGGGTACATCGGTCTCGAGATGGCAGAGCAGCTCCGCCGCCGGGGCCTGGAGGTGACGGTCGCAGAGGCGCTTGGGCAGTTGATGGCCGCCCTCGACCACGAGATGGCCGCCCCGCTCGTCGGCGAGATGCGCGCACACGGCGTCGGGGTCCGGCTGAACGACGGCATGGCCGCGCTCGACGCGCCCGATACGGGTGAGCGTGCGCGCTGCTGCACCGTGATCCTGCGCTCGGGCGCGAGGCTTCCGGCTGACCTGGTCGTGCTGGCGATCGGGGTGCGGCCCGAGACCATGCTCGCGACGAGCGCCGGCCTCGAGATGGGCCCCAGCGGCGGCATCCGGGTCGACCACGGGATGCGCACGAGCGACCCCGCCATCTGGGCCGTGGGCGACGCGGTGGAGGTGCGCCACTTCGTGACCGGTGAGCCGTGCCTCATCGCACTGGCCGGCCCCGCTAACCGCCAGGCCCGCATCGCGGCGGACTGCATCGAGGGCCGCGACACCCGCTACGAGGGGACGCTGGGTACGGGCATCCTGCGCGTGTTCGGGCTGGCTGTGGCCGCAACGGGCGCTACGGAACGCCGGCTGAAGGCCGCCGGCATCGACTGCCGCGCCGTGCACCTTCACCCGCCATCGCACGCGGGCTACTACCCTGGCGGAGCGCCGATCGCGATGAAGGTGCTGTTCGACCCCGCAAGCGGGAAGCTGCTCGGTGCGCAGGCCGTCGGGCGCGACGGCGTGGACAAGCGGATCGACGTCCTGGCCACGGCGATACGCGCAGGTCTCACCGTGGACGAGCTGGGCGATCTCGAGCTGGCCTACTCGCCCCCGTTCGGGTCGGCGAAGGACGCGGTGAACCTGGCTGGATGGGCTGCCGGCAACGTCCTGCGCGGCGACGTGCAGGTCGCGACCTGGGACGAGACGCTCAGCCTCCCCCAGGAGAGCACGCTCCTTCTGGACGTGCGCACCCCCGAGGAGCGCGCCGAGGGCCACATTCCCGGCTCGATCTTCATCCCGCTCCACGAGTTGCGCGACCGGCTGGGAGAGCTGCCGCGCGACCGGGACATCGTGGTCTACTGCCGGTCCGGCCAGCGGTCGTACTACGCCTGCCGCATCCTGACGCAGCGCGGCTTCAGTGCCCGGAACCTCTCGGGGGCCTACCTCACGTGGAGCGCCGCGGCCGGCGCGAACGGTGGCGCCGCCGGAGCGTCGTGACGGAGCCCGCTCCCTCGGCGCGGCCCGACTCTGGCGGGCCACCGTGCCGGCAGGAAGCACCATGGAGCGCCTCGAATGGGCGCCCGAGGCCGCGCCGCCGCCATGCGGCCCCTGGAAGGCAGGTTCACCTGATGCGAGCCAGAGCCGCTGTCGCCCTCGAGCCGCGCCGCGTCGAGCTGCGGGACGTCGATGTGCCCGAACCCACCGCCGACGACGCGGTGGTGCGGGTCACGCACTCGTGGATCAGCAACGGGACGGAGGGCTCCTTCGTTCGCGGCGAGCGGATCGCGGGCGACACCCCGCGCTCCGAGACGGACCCGTTGCCCTTCCCACACGTCCCCGGCTACCAGAAGGTCGGCCTCGTAGAGGCATGCGGCGCCAACGTCCGCCATGTGAAGCCTGGCGACACGGTGTTCGCCACCGTCTCCAGCGTCGCGGGGATGTTCTACTCGTTCGGCGGCCACGTGTCGCCCGCGGTGACCCACGGCTCGCAGATATGGCGCCTCCCCGAGGGGCTCGACCCCGTTGCTGCGAGTGGGCTCGTGCTCACTCAGGTCGGCTACAACGTGGGCACCTGTGCGCCGGTGGGCGAGGGCGATGCAGCGGTGGTGATCGGTGACGGCATGGTGGGGCACTGGTCCGCGCAGACGCTTCAGCGCCGAGGGGCTCGCGTGATGATGCTCGGGAAGCACGAGGAGCGGCTCTCCCTGCTGGCGCTCATGGCCGGCGACCGGGCGGTGAACGTGACCCGGAGAGCGCCCGTGGACGCGGTGCGCGCCTGGGCGCCAGACGGTGTCGCCCTGGTCGCCGACACCGTCGGGACCGTTCCTCTGCTCGAGGCGCTCATCCCCACGATGCGTCACCACGGCCACATCTCGTCCGCCGGCTTCTACGGCCACGAGGGTCGCATAGACATCCAGAAGCTGCGTGAGCGCGAGCTCTCGCTGCACGCGCCCTCCGGATGGAGCCATGAGCGCATGGATGCCACGCTGGACTGGCTGGCGCGCGGCGCGCTCGCCACGCTACATCTCATCACGCACCGCTTCCCCATCGAGCAGGTGGGCGAGGCCTTCGACCTCATCCTCAAGCGGCGCGAGCCCGTTCTTGGCGTGGTGCTGGACTGGGAGTGATCGAGCGATGAAGATCCTCCGGATTGGGCCCGGCCGCCACTTCCGGGTGGCCGAAGCTCCCGTGCCCGTGCCAGGCGACGGCGAGGCGCTCCTGCGCATCGAGGCGGTCACCACCTGTCCGCAGTGGGACCTCCACCTGCGCCACGGCGCGCCGATGTTCGTGGGGCACCGGTTCCACTACCCCTACACGCCGGGCCAGCCGGGCCATGAAGCCAGCGGTGTGGTCGAGGCGGTTGGGCCGGGCGTCTCGGACCTCGCGCCTGGCGACCGGGTCAGCGCGTGGCGGGACGCTGGGCACGACGTGCCGGGCTGCTACGCCCAGTACGTGGTGCACCGGGCGGATGACCTCATCAGGGTACCGGCGCATGTGTCCTTCGAAGCGGCGGCGCCAGTGGAGCTCGCCATGTGTGTGGGGAGCGTCTTCCTGCTGCTGCGCGAGATGAAAGCGATCGCGGGACGGCGCTTCGGGGTGATGGGGCTCGGGCCAGCCGGCCTCGTCGCGCTTCAGATGGCCCGCGCCGAGGGCGCTGGAGCGGTCGTCGGGTTCGACCTTGCGCCTGACCGGCGCGAGCGCGCCCTGGCCCTCGGCGCAGCGGCCGCCTACGACCCGCGCGAGGCGCCCGAGGCCGAGCTGCCCGCGCGGCCCGCGTGGCCCGGCCTGCACACCACGGTGGACTGCGTGGGCGCAAAGGCCTCCGTCGAGTGGGCCATGGATCGGACTGCCGACGTGGTGGCGCTCTTCGGCGTGCAGCGCGAGGACTACACCTTCGCCGTGCGCCACTACGGCGGTCTGCGGCTCTGCGGCTACCGGGGCCATAGCCGGGAGGCCGCGGAGTACGCCGTCGGGCTCATCGAGCGGGGCCTGCTGGACCTATCGCCGCTGGTGACCCACCACCTGCCCCTGGAACGCTACGCCGAGGGCGTGGACCTGCTGGAGCGCCAGGAGGCGGTGAAAGTCTGCTTCCATCCCTGGTGGACGCCTGAGGCCTGACCCGGAGGAGGCGCGACCCCCGATAGCGATCCCTGCCCATCGGATGGCAGCAATGCCCGCGGAACATGTAGCATGCCTAAGGACGTACGCTCTGGTGAGTTGCCGGCTGCCACCTCGTGGGTGTTGTGGTGGCCAGAGCACGTTCGAAGGAGACCCCGAGAGATGCGAGCGATACGATGGGCGTTCGGCCTGATCCTGGCCGCCGCGCTGCTTCCGGCTCAGGCGGAGACCCCGAGAGCGGCCGCGCTGGTGTCGGGCATAGAGCGCGGCGGCATGCTGCCCGCCTACCATCCAAAGCACGTTGCCGGACCTGACCGCGACACGGACACCTGTCCCGTCTGCAAGTACGGCGGCAGGCCCGCCGTCCAGGTGTGGGTGAACACCGACGACCCGAAGAACGTGGCCGGCATAGTCGCGGCTCTGGAGGCGGCGATCGTCGCCCACAGGGACCGCGACCTGAAGGCGTTCGTCACGTTCTTCAACCACGGGGGCCAGTCCGCAGAGGCGTTCGAGCAGACGCTTCGCCAGATGGCGGAGAAGCACGGGGTGAAGAACGTCGCCATCACCTACCTTCCGCGGGGCCCGCAGGACCCTGCCGTGAGGAGCCACCGAATCAACACCGACGAGGCGGTGCGCAACACGGTTTTCGTCTACCGCGACCGCAGGGTGTCGTCCCGCTTCGTGAACCTGACGGCGGACGAGAGGGGCCTCCAGCAGCTCCGCGCGGCGATCAGGCGGGTGGTGCAGTAATCCCGGCGTCCTCGTGGCCTCACCGGCCCCGGCGCGCGATGGTCGCGTCGGGGCTGCGTTCTTCTGGAACCACGGGCCGTCCGGTCTCGCTATAGAGCATAGATGGCGCGATCAAGCGCCGGAAAGGAGAGCCCATGGTGAGACACGCCCTGTCGCTCCTCGCGGCGACGGCAGGCCTGGCCGCCGTCGGCCCGGTGGCTGCTCAAGAGCCTGCGCAGCCACAGCAGCCGAGGCTGACGTCCGGCATCGACGTCGGCGCGCCAGTTCCCGCGTTCAACCCCACCCACGTATGGGGCCCCGACCGGGGCACCACCGCCTGTCCCCCTTGACTCTATGGCGCTAGACCTGCGGTGCAGGTCTGGGTCAGCGCGGACAGCCGGAGGAACGTTGCTGGCATCATAACGGCCCTCGAGAGGGCCGCTGAGGCCAGCGGCGAGAAGGACCTCCGCGCGTTCGTGATCTTCATCAACCACCTTGAGCAACCCGCCGAGGAGATTGGCAGGGAGCTCGCCGCCTGGGGCGAAAGGAATGGCTGGAGGCGGGTCTCGATCTCCTTCCTGCCGGGCCCCAACGCTCGCCCGGTCGCCGACTACAGGGTGAGTCTGGACGTCCGGGTCCGCAACACGGTGTTTCTATACCGCGAGGGCACCGTGCGCGCCCGCCTGATGAACCTGAGGGCTGACGAGAGGGGGCTCGAGTCCCTCAACACGGCCATCACCGAACTACTGAGGTAGACCGTCGCGCTGGACCCGACGTGCGAACGCCCGCTCCAAACACATCACCGGAGCGGGCGTTCGTTGTCTGGTGGTCGGTGCGGCAGCGCCTAATAAGGCGGTGGGCCGGCTCCCGGCGCGGGTCCGCCAGTGCCGGGTATGCCACCGGGCATGCTGCCGGGCATGCTGCTGGGTGGGCCGGACATGCCGGGGCTCGGCATGCCCTGCTTAAGCTGCTGCAGGACCTCGGCGCTCGCCTCCTCAGCCGCGGCCTGTCCGGCTCGCGGCGCCACGACAAACCGGTAGCCGGCGAACGCTATGACGGCCAACACCACCACCACTGCGATCGCGGCGACGACCGGGCTTACCTGCTTGCGCATCGTATGATCCCCTTGCCGGTCACGAACAACCGGCTACCTGTACTCCGGCGCCACGCCGGCATGTCTCGCCCGCAGCTAAGAGGGACACTCCCCCACCCGCCGCCGTAGAACGACGTCCAGAGGGTGTCCTCGGTCGGTATGCACACGTCGCAGCAGGCCAGGGCGCCGAACTGCTGCCTGCGCATCGCATCGGTGCAAGCTCTCCGATGGGCCTCACGTACATATACGGTCCGATTGTAGGGCGCGGTCGCGGGCAATGTCAAGGCCCCGGCCCAGGCGCGCGCGCCCGACGTGCGACCGCCCGCTCCAATGCACCTCGAGCGGGCGGTCGACTGCGCCAGCGCCTAGGGAGGAGCGCCGCCGCCGGGCATGGCGCCGGGAGCGGGCATGGCACCGCCGCCGGGCATGGCGCCGGGGGCGCCGGGCATGCCACCCCCGGGAGCGCCCTGCATCTGGCCTCCCATGCCGGGGCTCGGCATGGCCTGCTGCATCTGCTGCATGGCCCTGGCCCTGGCATCCTCAGGGTCCGCCGTCCGTGCGCCCTGCGGCGCGAGGACGAACCGGTAGCCGGCGAACGCGATGATGGCCAGGACCACGACGATCACGACCGCCGTGACGGCCGGGCTTAACTGGGTCCGCATATGGTTACCTCCCTGCCGGTAGCGGCTCCCCGCCTACCGGTACTCCGGCGCCACGTTGGCGAGCCTTGAGCGCAGCCACGAGGGGTTCTCCCAGTTGCCGCCGTTGAACCACGCCCAGAGCATGTCCTCGGTCGGTATGCCGTTGTCCGGATAGGTGAGGGCGCCGAACGTCTGCTGCTTGCGCATTGCCCTGACGTGGCCGTCGAAGAACCCGAAGTTGCTGACGCCGTTGTGCGTGGTCATGATGCCCTTGCTGTTGTCGAACCACGCGCGCCAGTCGATCATGTCGTGCTTCCAGTCAGGGTGGTACTCACGGGACTCGACGAGGAAGATAGTGGTGGAGGGCCGCGGGGTGCCTTCGAGGCGGTGCCGTGCACAGCAGTCATGCAATGCTGTGTAGCTCACTGCGTAGCCGCGTCGGATGCCGAGCCCCTGATCAGCGCGCATGTCGTGCCAGAGCGTCTCGTCCGGCATCTCGAAGCTGGGGCAGGTGAACACGCCGGCGTTCCGGACGTACGGCCAGACAATGCTCCGCCATGTGGCGGTCGAGCGGTTGCCACACGCACCCCAGGTGCCGAAACGGCCAGGGTTGGGCATCGGCACGTCCTCGCAGTAGGCGTGCGGGTGCCACCAGTCGCGACCGTGGAAGGGCACCCGGCCGTCATGGTCCGACGCGTACTGGTGGAAGGCGAGCATCAACTGCTTCATGTTGGATAGACAGGAGGTCCTGCGCGCTGACTCCCGAGCTCGGGCGAAGACAGGGAAGAGGATAGCTGCCAGGATCGCGATAATCGCGATGACCACGAGCAGCTCGATAAGGGTGAACGCGCGCCGTCTCAAGTGAACGACTCCTTTCGTTGCTGAAGCGCGATCGTCCGGCCGCCGTCGAGAACGGGCGGTCAGACCGCTGTGGGCGATGACAGGGGCTCAACGAGAACGTGCGGTGTCGCAACGCAGAGGACGTCCGAGCTCCCAGCGGCCTGGGCGCTCGTCTGTGGACGCCCGAGGTGACGGTGGTGGATAGAGTGGACGAAGGGCGTCGCTGCCGACCGCGGCGCAAGCTCTGCCTTGAGCCTCATGTCACCATTGAGGCCATTATGGGGGCACAGTCGAGGGAATGTCAAGGCGCTGCCGCCGGGCGCGCGCGCCCGGCGTACGAACACCCGCTCCGAGCACATCGGAGCGGGTGTTCGTGTGTGGCGGTACTGGCGGCTGAGCGCGCCCAAGCGCGCTGGCCGCCCCTCTGCTGGCCGGCGCCGCAGCGCCTACGGAGGCGCGCCACCGCCGGGCATGGCACCGGGAGCGGGCATGGCGCCGCCGCCGGGCATGGCACCGGGGGTGGGCATGGCGCCGGGGGCGCCGGGCATCCCCGGGCTCGGCATGGCCTGCTGCATCTGCTGCATGGCCCTGGCCCTGGCGTCCTCAGGGTCCGCCGTCCGTGCGCCCTGCGGCGCGAGGACGAACCGGTAGCCGGCGAACGCGATGATGGCCAGGACCACGACGATCACGATCGCCGTGACGGCCGGGCTTACCTGATTCCGCATCCTGTCATCCCCCTACCGGTCAGGCCATACCGGCTACCGGTACTCCGGCGCCACGTCGGCGAGCCTCGCGCGAAGCCACGAGGGCTGTTCCCATCCGCCGCCGTTGAACCACGCCCATAGCATATCCTCGGTCGGTATGCCGTTGTCCGGATAGGTGAGGGCGCCGAACGTCTGGCGCTTGCGCATCGCCTTGACGTGGCCGTCGAAGAACCCGAAGTTGCTGACGCCGTTGTGCGTGGTCATGATGCCCTTGCTGTTGTCGAACCACGCGCGCCAGGAGATCATGTCCTGCTTCCAGTCAACGTGGAACTCGCGGGACTCGACGAGGAAGATCGTGGATGCGGGCCGCGGAGTGCCCTCGAGGCGGTTGCGCGCACAGCAGTTGTGGAGCGCCGTGTAGCTCACCGCGTAACCGCGCCGGATGTTGAACATCTGGTCCGCGCGCATGTCGAACCAGAGGGGCTCGTCCGGCATCTCGAAGCTGGGGCAGGTGTAGACGCCGGCATTCCGGACGTACGGCCAGATCATGCTCCGCCACGTGGCGGTAGAGCGGTTGCCGCAGGGGCCCCAGTCCCAGAACCGGCCGCGGTTGGGGATCGGGACGTCCTCGCAGTAGCTGACCTGCCACCACCAGTCGTTGCCCGCGTGGGGCACCCGGCCGTCATGGTCCGACGCGTACTGGTGGAAGGCGAGCATCAACTGCTTCATGTTGGAGAGACAGGAGGTCCTGCGCGCTGACTCCCGAGCTCGGGCGAAGACTGGGAAGAGGATGGCTGCTAGGATCGCGATGATGGCGATCACGACGAGCAGCTCGATGAGGGTGAACGCACGCCGTCTCACGTGGATCAGTCCTTTCCTTGCGTGAACGCGTTCGTCCGGCCGCCATGGGTGACGGTCGGGCGGAACGCGCCCGCAATCGAGGAGGCTCCGCGAGAGCATGCGGGGTGCGAACGCGCAGGACGTGCGAGCTCCCATCGGTCTGGGAGCCCTTCTGCCATGTCAGCGGTAGCAACAGGAACAGGAGGTAGCAGCAGTAAGTGGCGTGAACCCGGCGACGTCGCCGACCCGTGACCAAGCTCTTCGTTGAGCCTCACGTCAGTAATGGCGCGATTATAGGGCATGGTCGCCGGGTTGTCAAGGACTGCCGTCGTGCGCGTTCGCCCGGCGTGCGAACGCCCGCTCCGATGCGCTCGGAGCGGGCGTTCGTGTGTGGCGGAGCAGGCGGTTGCACGCGTCCGAGCGCTGCCCGCTCCTCTGCTGGCCGGCGCCGCAGCGCTCAGGGAGGCGCGCCGCCGCCGGGCATGGCGCCGGGGGTGGGCATGGCGCCGGGGGCGCCGGGCATCCCCGGGCTCGGCATGGCCTGCTGCATCTGCTGCATGGCCCTGGCCCTGGCATCTTCAGGGTCCGCCGTCCGTGCGCCCTGCGGCGCGAGGACGAACCGGTAGCCTGCGAACGCGATGATGGCCAGGACCACGACGATCACGATCGCGGTGACGGCCGGGCTTACCTGATTCCGCATCCTGTCAGCCCCCCACCGGTCAGGCGGTACCGGCTACCGGTACTCCGGCGCCATGTTGTCGCGAAACCTGCGGAGGTACGAGGGTCTCTCCCAGTGGCCGCCGTTGAACCACGCCCAGAGGTTGTCCTCGGTCGGTATGCCAAGCTCAGGATAAGTGAGGGCGCCGAGCGTCTGGCCGAGCCGCATCGCCCTGACGTGGCCGTCGTAGAACCCGAAGTTGCT
>DATIKM010000045.1:0-14828 GCA_035477595.1 Chthonomonadales bacterium | reverse complement strand
TGCGCCCAGGCGTCCTTGTTCGGATAGGAGGTCGGCAGGTGCAGCCGGATGCGCCGGCAGCTCTCCACCGCCCGCGCTGCAACTGTGAGCAAGTGAAGCCGCAGCGCGCCGATCTGGGCTGTCGCCCACCGCGTGTGCCCGAGTCCGCCTGCTGGACCATCTGCCACGGGTGCAGGCCGCTGTACGCAGGAGCAGCCGGGCATGGCTGGCCACGAACCGAATGGCACCTCGCGAGACCGCTGGCAATGTCCAGCTTTGGCTCCTTGATCCGGTTCTCCCGGTCGCCATGTTCGCAGTAGAGGTCGTTGACCTGCTCGGGCGCGCCCCGCGGGTCGGTCACCAGAAAGCGAGGGTGCAGCTTGCCCTGGGTGACCTCTACCTTGACGATGACACGCCGATGGTGGGGCCGTGTGTCCGCTGCCGGCTGCGCCACCACGCGTGCCCGCGCACATCGCCTCCGTCAGGTCCCATCCGGCGGTCCGCCTGCCCAAGCGCAACCAGACCGGCGTCCGAGGTCAGGTTGCCTCGGTCGAAACGCGCCAGGACCCGCTTGCCGCCAGCCGCAGGAAACACGAGGTCGCAACAGGAGACGACCATTGGGAGCCCCTCCGTCGAAGATCTGGTCTGTCACCCGTCACTTCGACAGAGCGGGCTCCCTTTGTTCTACTCACGCGTGATCCGGGCTACGCCGGCGCCTTTTCGGGATCCGTCAGGCTTGCGCAGACGAGCTTGCCGTGGCGGACGCCGCGGGCGCCCACGAGGTGGTCAGCGATCTCCCGCAGGTCGAGTGCGCGGCCGCGGAGGACGATGACCTCCATGCACCAGCGCTCGTCGAGGTGCACGTGCGTCATGCATACCACGCTGCCCGGCCTCTTGTGCTGCGTGCGCGTGAGTCGGCGGCCCAGCTCGGCGTCGTGGTGGTCGTAGACTATGACCACTGTGCCGATGACTTCCGTCTCGTCGGTACTCCACTCCCGCTCCGTGAGGAAGTGCTCCATCACGTCGCGGACGGCCTCCGACCGGCTTGCGAACCCGCGGCCGATCGTCTCTTGATCGAAGCGGGAGGCAAGCTCCCGAGGCAGTGAGACACTGAAGCGAACTAGCTCGGCCATCGCGGCGTCTCCCCCATCCGTCGCGTTCCCGATACACGCATTCCACGCAGGGCCAGGGGCGGCACCGCGCGGCGCGGCTCGGCGGTCAGTCCTTGTACGGATCCACCTCATCTGGTCCGGCCATCGCCACGCCCAGAGGCGTCAGCGTGTGCAGCACCCGGATCGTGTCGCCATGGTATCTGAGCACATCGGGAAGCCGCTTGTAGCAGTGCGGCGACTCGTCGGTCCCCGATCCGCGCAGGACAACACCCATGCGGCGCACGACCCAGTCCTCCATCATCTCCCGGCTGATCTTGCCCGGTGAGATGGAGCGTCCCGTGCGGAAGTGCACTTTGCCCCGCGCTTCCGTACGGCTCATTACGCGGCCGGCGCCGTGGACCGTCGACCGCATCGCGCGGCGGGCGAGGGGCGTGTCGACACCCTCCAGAATGACCGATACGTCGCCCATCGAGCCGCCCACGAACCCGCGCTGGCCCGGGAAGGCGGGCGTCGCGCCCTTGCGCACCACCCACACCTCCCGCCCGTCGTGCACCTCGCTCCACGCGAAGTTGTGGTGGTTGTGCACTTCCTCCACGATGCGGGCGCCCAAGATCGACGCAATCGTACCGCAGACCCAGTCCCGGCCAGCGTATGCATAGCGGCCCGCGAGACCCATGCACGCGATGTATTCGGCTCCCAGTGCTGAGCTCGCCCGAAGCACCAGCGGGTCCACGTCCATGCCGTCGCGAGCGCCGCCAGCCTTCAGGAACCACGTCGCCGTCTTGTGTCCCAAGCCGCGAGAGCCCAGATGCACGCCGACCCAGACACGGTCCTGGTCGTCGGCGAAGACGTCGCAGTAATGGTTCAGTCTGTTACCTGCCAGCGAAGGACCGCTCGCCGGCCGCCCGGGTCGTTTCCGCCCGGGTCTGCACGTTCCGAGTTCCGTGCAGTTCGGAGCACACCTTCAGCCCGCGCCGGGCGGGCTGCCCAAGTCCCTCTGCTCTCTACGGGGCGCACGAGGCGCTTCCCACGGGGTTACCGTCGCAGGCGTCCCCCGTATTGGACGGGTTTTCACGCCGCCCGTTGCCGGGCGGGGCGGCTAACACCGCTGCCGATAGTTCCCAACTGCTGCCGGGCCAGGTCCCGCAGGGGCTTCACCGCGGGAAGTTTCCACGTCTGGTCGTCGAACAGCGGGTGTTCGACTCTCTCCTTGTTCTTCATACCGATCCCGAACGACAACCGTTGCCAGATGTCGTCCATGATCTTGCCGATTCGCGGCCGGATCTCGGACGCGTGTGCGTCGAGCCGCACCGCCTTGTTGCCGCACGCGATGTCGTAGCCCACACCGGACGGGCTGATGTGCCCGTCGTAGGCGATCACGCCGCCGATCGGCACCGCGTAGCCCTTGTGGCCGTCGGCGCACAGGGCCGCCGCCACCACCGCTTCGTGGGCTGCGGAACGCCGGATCTGCGTCAGCGTCGCTTCGTCGTGCACGCCGAACGTCACGATCTGCTCAGGCCTCATGGGCGTCTCCAGGCGCCCGCCGGGCGTCTCGCCCGGCACTGGCGAGGAGTATTCTACACCATCACACGGCAATCGGCGCACGCGGACGCCCGCCCGGTCCTCAGCCGCTGAACGCAGGGCGCGGGGATCTCGGCCGCCGAAGCGCGCCTTCACCAGCCCCCCGCGACTTCTCCTGCGCCTGGTTGCTGGCGCCGCATGGTATCCGACCCAGTGACGAGGCAGGGATCGCGCCGGGGCCGTGGGGTGGGCGACAGCCGGGCGCCCGTCGCGCTACCGCTGCTGGCGGTTCGGCGTCGCGGTGCGGGTCCCTGCCGCTCCTGAGGAGCGAGTTCGGGCTCAGCGACCGAGGAGGCGGTTGGCTGCCTCCCGCACCCGGGCCGCCTCCTGCTTCCAGCGCGTCGCCGCCCGCAAGCCGATGTCGAGCGCGTCGTCGCGAGCCGCGCGGTCGAACTCCTCCACGGCTCTCAACGCCTGCTCCGCGGCGGCTCGGGCGTCGGCGTCCCGGCCGGACTGGTGGAGGATATCGGCGAGCGCCATATGGGCGCTGGCCCTCTCGCGCACCGACGCCGCCGCGATCCAGTCGCGCGCCCACCGTTCCGCCGCGTCGTACTCGCCGCGTCGGTGGTGGTCTGCCGTCAGGAAGCGGAGCGCCTCGGTCCGGTAGCGGCTCCGCGGCCGGCGCTCGAGGAGCTCCAGGTAGGCGGCCCTTGCCTGGTCGTCCCGGCCATCGTCGGCATATATGCGGGCGAGCCGGTTCAGTGCGCCCGGCACGAGCGGGCTTTGCGGGTAGCGCTCCAGCACGCGCCGAAGGTGCTCCTCCGCGGAGGGCGGGTCAATGCGGGCCAGGACCTCGCTCGCGCTGGGCGCCCAGACACTGCGTGGCATGCGGTCCACGACCTCGCGCAGGTCGCGCACGCGCTGCGCCGTGGCGCCCCACCGGTCCGCCTCATTCTGCTGCTGCAGGCGCCAAGTGCTCGGGATCGGGCCCACGTAGCTCCGGAACGCGCCACCAAAGAGCGCGGCGACGGGGATTGGGCCGTAGGCGGCGAACTGGCGACGGAACCACGTGGTGTCATCCGGCTCGAGCGACCCGCGCATCGCGTACCCGTAGGCCACCTTGACGCCCGCGCCGGAGATGACGATGAAAGCTAGCAGGGCGCCCGCGGCGCTCACGGCCCTTCGCCGCTCAAGCACCGTGAAGGGAGAGCCGAGCCGGAAAAGCAGCTTCCCATGCGCCCGGTAGAGGACCACGGTGGCGACGAGGAGGACGAGCTTCGCCGCCCACCACGAGCCCGGCAGCACGGCGCCGCTGGCGATGTCGGGCGGCTGGAGGGCGAACGACAGCGTGCTGAGCGAGAGGTACGGGTTCATCGGCGGCCCGGGGGGCAAGTCCAGGGCCCACACGAGCGCGGCGACACCGAACCCGGCTAGCGGGCTGCGCAGCCAGGTCGCGAACGTGAGCGCGAGCAGCGCGAGGTAGAGCGAGGAGACCGCGCCGGCCGCGGCGACGGAGGTCACGCCGTACGGCTCCATCCCGTACCAGTAGGCCGCGAGCGAGAGCGCTGCGAGCGTCCACACCACCGCCATGACAACCGCCAGCCGGCGCAGCACGATGCGGCCGATGTGCACCGGCTTGCTCGCCAGGATGGCGCCCATGCCGGCCTGATACTCGGCGGAAAGAAGGTGCGCGCTGAGGAACGCCGCGAGGAGCGGCGTGATCATCTCGACGCTGCGCGCGGGCAGCGCCGGCGTGAAGGGCTGCGTGATGATGTTCCAGAACACGGTGAGCTGGCTCGCCGCGACGGGCAGCACCGGCAGCCACCAGTTGTTCGCCATCAGCACGCGGAAGTTGTAGCGGAACAGAGCCACCCCGCCCATCGCCCCTCGCTTTCCGCCGCGCCGCGGCTCTACTCGGGCTCCATGCGCAGGCGGCGCTCGATCTCGAGCTCCAGCCACGAACCGTCGTATGCCTCTATCCCCGAGAACGTGCGGCGGACGCGGCGCCGCCGGTCCGTCACGGCGACCAACGGCAGGCTCGACGCCCGGTAGGCCGTCGCGAGGGGTGACGACTCGGCGCCCCTCGGCGCGTGGTGCGCGCCGCGGTCCGTGACCATCGGGAACCGGATGCCCTCCCCGCGCGCGAAGGCGACGCCGGCGCCGGAGTCCTCGCTGATGCAGATGCCCACCGGCAGCACGCCGCGCTCGCCATACCGCGCGTACAGATCGCTCAGCCGCTCGAGCAGCACCGCCGACTCCCGGCTGCGTGGGGACCAGAGCGCCACGACGAAGATGCGGTCGCCGAGCCCCGCGAGCGAGGTCGGGCGACCATGCTGGTCGGGCAGCAGGAAGCCGGGCGCGCGCCTGCCCACCACGAGGTTCTGCATTCCGAACCGCTCTAGGGTCGGGTGCGTCCACACCTGCGGGTCGTGGCCGTCGCGCAGGACGACCCACCCGCTCCAGAGCGAGAATGTGAGCGCCACCGCTGCCGCGCCACGCACCCACGGTGAAGCCGCCGCCGCGCCGCGCCGCCCGCGCCGGTGGAAGATCGCGGCGACGCACACGAGCAGCACGCCCAGTCCCACGTAGAGGGCCAGGTTCTGGGTGTAGGCCGGGTAGAACACCTTCGCCAGGTGCTCCCGGCCGGCGATCATCACCACCCAGTAGAGGCCGACGACGGCGCCCGCCACGGGGCTCGCCGTGAGCAGCGCAAGGCAGTAGCTCGCCGCGCCACCGAAGAACACGGCCACCCCCGCCCGCGCGAACTGCCCCCCATAGGCCGCGAACCCCGCCACGCTGCCTGACACCGAGAGCCGTCCGCACGCCGCGCCAGCGAACATCGCGGCCACCAGGAGGAGCGCCAGTGCCATGGAGGCGCCGAACCGCGCCAGCACGAGGCGCTCCGTGGTCTGAGGCTTGGCGTAGATGATCGCCTCCGTGCGCATCTGCGCCTCGCGGACCGCTGCCAGCGACATCCACAGGATCGCCACCAGCCCGAGGGCGACCCATGCCGCCTCGCCGGTCGCATAGGCCGACACCGAGGCGCCGCGGCCCGGCGCGTTGCCGGTGGACCACCCGTAGACGAAGGCGAGCGCAGCCAGCACGCGCCATGCCGCGCTGCGCAGGCCGGCGCGCAGCTCGCGCCATGCGAGCGCAGGCGCCACGGACCATGCGCGCGCCACGTCAGGCTGCGACACCTGCATCCTCGCGCATCAGCCAGATGTAGGCGTCCTCGAGCGTCGGCTCCACGGGCCGCGCGGCCGGGTGGTCCGCCGCGTCCGCGACGATCCGGAGGCGTACCCGGTCCCCCGTGCGAAGCAGCCCGGTCTCGATGTGCCGCTCGCGCAGATCGGCAAGCTCGGCGGGCGCCGCTTCGATCTCCCAGACCTTACCGTGCACGGAGCCCAGCATCTCGGCGGTGGCGCCCTCGAAGCGAATCTCGCTCCGGTGCAGCACGGCGACCCGGTCCGCGACCGCCTCCACGTCCTCGATGAGGTGGGTGCTCAGGATGATGACCCGCTGGCCCCCGAGCTCGGCCAGCAGCGAGCGGACGCGGATGCGCTCGGCCGGGTCGAGGCCAGCCGTCGGCTCGTCCACGATCAGCAGACTGGGCTCGTTCAGCAGCGCCTGAGCAAGGCCCACACGCTGCCGCATGCCGCCTGAGAGCGCACCGACCTGCCGGTCCGCCACGCCAGTCAGGTTGACGCGCTCCATGACCGCCTCGATGCACCGGCGCCGCGCGGCAGCGTCCGTCATGTTGTAGAGGAGCCCGATGTAGTCCAGCGTCTCAAAGGTCGTGAGGGTCGGGTAGAGGCCGAAGTCCTGCGGCAGGTAGCCCAGGATCTGGCGTATCTGGCGCTTCTCGCGGCGGACGTCATGGCCGCCGACCCGTGCCGTTCCGGTGGTCGGGTCCAGGAGGGTTGCGAGGATCGACATCAGGGTGCTCTTGCCCGCCGCGTTGGGGCCCAGAAGGGCGAACACCCCGTCCTCTATCTGGAGGTTGATATCCCGGATCCCACAGATCCCCCCCTCGTAGATCTTCGTCAGTCCATCGATCTCGACTTCCAGGGTCGTCCTCCAGATCGTCCGGCGTCTGCGCTTCCGGGAGGAGTATGCGCCGGATGGCGTTGTTGCTCGTGTCGCTAACATAGATCCGGCCCTTGCCGTCCGCCGCGATGCCACCGATGCGGCCGAACGAGCACGCCGCCCCGCTGCCCTCGATCCATCCCTCCAAGCGCCCCGCGGAGCTAGCGGCGCCCGCCAGCACGTGCGCGACGCCGCCGCGCACATCGAACACCGCGGCGTGGCGGTCGTCCGCCACGTAGAGCCCTTCGGGTCCCGCACAGATCGCCGTCGGTGACGCAAGCACCAGGTCGGTGGGAGGAAATTCGGTTATCGTGTCCCCCGCCTCGATGCGGCTCCGCTGCGCTGCTGCGCCGCCCTGCTCGAGTAGGCCTGCCGCCGGCACTGCGGCGACCAGCGCGTGCCCGGGACGAACGGCTACGCCGGCGGGAGGCCCGGGCGTCCGCCAGCCATCGCCGACCACGCCGTCCAGTCCGACCGGCCGGATGCGCTCGTTGAGGACGTCGGCGACCCAGAGCCTCGGCGCGTCGCCGCCCTGGTAGGCGATCGCTGCCGGGCTGCGGAACCGCGCGGCGGAACCGCGCCCGCTCGCAAAGCCAGGGTCCGAGCCGGCAAGGGTGGTGACCGCGCCGTCGCGCACCACCCGGATCCGATGGTTGCCCGTGTCCGCCACGTAGAGCGCTCCGTCGGGGCCCGCCGCGATGCCGCATGGGTACAGGAACCGCGCCGTGGCGACCGGCCCGTCGGCGTAGCCAGGCTCGCCTCCCGCCACCGTGGTGGTCCGCCCATCCGGCGCGACGCGCCGGATGCGGTGGTTGCGGCTGTCGGCCACGTAGAGCGCTCCGTCGGGTCCGACGGTGACGCCGGCAGGCCCGTCGAACCGCGCATGGCGGCCCGGGCCGTCGGCGTCGCCCGCGTCAGGCGCCCCCGCGAGGGTGTCCACCAGCACATCGCGCCGGCCGAGCGCTGGCGTCACGCCGCCCGACGGCCCGCCCGCACCCATCGAGACCCCGGATGGCAGCGGCGCTCTCCACACGAGGCCGCGCCACCAGACCGCCTGCACCGCGGCGAGGACCGCGAGGATGACGACCGCGGTCACTCGCGGGTTCACCTGCCGTCGGAGCGCGCCCCCCGCCCTCATGGCAACGGCGCCCGGTAGAGCATGGGTGTGCCCGAGACCGCGGCGACGGAGACGAGCAGCAGATCGCGCTCACCGGCCGCGACGATCGCGTAATCCCGGTGCAGCGGCTCCGGGCGGGGCAACTCCGTGCGACGGCCGGGAACCCACGCCTCCGACCGCGACTCGCCACCGACGTAGACCAGGCCGCCGCGCGTGGCGAAGAGCGCGCCCCCCGCAGGCAGCCACTCCATCACCGTCTGGATGGCGCCGCCCCCCGCGGGCAGCCGCCGGAGGCAGGAAGCGGCGGCCTCGATGGTCGCTTCCCGGCTCAAAGCGGTCCAGACCAGCGACCCGTCGCGCTCAAGCACGCCGCGCCTTACGCCCAGCTCTCCGGCCAGACGGCGCGCGGGCTCGCCGTCCAGCGGCACGCGGTGGAACACCGTGTTGCCCAGCGAGCCGATGCGCCAGGCGGCCACCACCAGTGCGCCGCCGTGATAGCCCACGATCTCGCCGGGACCTTCCTCTCGGAGCCTGCCGACCGTCACGGGGGGCCCGCCGGACGCATCGGCGCGCACTACCTCGGTCTGCGCTCCGAGCGGGGGAAAGGCGCTCAGGCCGGGCGCCTCCGCAGGCGCAGGCCGCAGCCAGCAGACGCCCGGCCCGGCAAGGCGCACGCCCCACGGCTCTTCCGGCCCCTCCCAGAGCACTTTCGGAGGAGCGCCGTCCAGGTCCGCGACGGACACCTGCCAGCGGCCCCCGGATCGGGCGATCCAGGCTGCGCGCCGCCCGTCAGCGTCGTAGGCAGTGATCGATTCCGCCTCGGCGATCGGTCGAGCCTGGCGTCCACGGGCGACCACCAGGCGGTTCGGGCCATCCTTCGGGCGCTCCACCCAGAGCCACGAGTCGCCGACGCCGCGCGCCAACAAGGGCATGGCGCCCGCGCGGACCCAGGGCTCCGGTCGCGCGGGCAGGGCGCGGCGCAGGCACGCCCAGCCAGCGGCCGCGACAAGCGCCGAGAGGACAAGCGCGGCAGCCAGTCGGCGAACGCGGCTCGGGCGGACGGGGGCTGTGGAGTCGGCGGGCATGCTGGCGCACCGGGCGCAGAGGGTGAAGTCTGTTTCGCCGCCATCGAGGCGGCCTCCTGCATCCGCCGCCCGACGCGGCAACAACGGCCCGGAATCAGCCGCCGCGGACGGGTGGCGCGCCCGCGCCGCGGCCTGGTTCGGGCTATCCGACGAGGGCCAGCTCGCGGGCGACGAAGTCGCCTGCTTTCCCGACCAGCATCCGGTACGGGCGCAGCGCCTCCTGCTCGCGCTCCGTGCCGCGAGTGCCGTCGCCCGGCTCGCGGCTCGGGGGAGGCACGGAGTCCAGCAGGAAGGGGAAGACACTGGTGGGCGCGGCGAACACGGCGGTGATGGCCTGAACCGTCGCCTCGCGCCGCCGCGCGACGTCCTGCGGGCGGGCATAGCCGTCCAGCGGCTGCTCGTGGGCGCCGAAGTCGTCGACCAGCGCGACGCGCTCGAGGGCAAGCCCGCGCGCGCCCTGGAGCGCCGCCCAGAAGCGCTCGGTGGCCTTGCGATAGCCCAGGTCGGCCGAGTTGGCGACGAGGACGCGCTCCGCACGCGCCTCGAGCGCCGGCGCGCCAGCGAGGCCGAGCCGCGTTAGCTGGCCCACGATGTGTGCGGTAGCCTCCGCATAGTGGTCCGTGGCGACGACGATGACCAGGCCGGGGTGGCGCAGAAGCCGATGGAGCGCCTGCCCCCAGGTGGGATCGATCGGCGAGTGGCGGAGATACGCCTCGACGAAGCGGGAGGCGGCAGCCAGCAAGTCATTGCGGCACGGGCTCTCGCCGCGGGATTCCGCCATCTGGAGGAGGTGTCGCAACAGAAGCTGCGCGTAGCCGATGGCGGTAGTGCTGCCCTCCTGCCACGTGGGGTTGACGATGCCGTCCCAGAACGCCTCCCGGCTGTCAACACCGGCCTGCCACAGCCCCGACTCCCGCAGGGCCCTGGCAAGGCTCTCGTCCCTTGCGAACAGGGCCGCCTCGAGGCTCAGGGTCCCGGAGAAGTCCAGCACCAGCATCCGGTCGGGCCAAGCGCGGGTCATGACACTGCCCGGCCGGCCTCCGGTTCCCACTGCTCCATGCGGTAGGCGCTGTCCCAGAACATCCACTCCAGCCTGCTGGAAGTCACGAAGGCCCGCCCCATCGCCTCGCGGCCTGCCGCCGAAGCGCCGCTCGCCGCCTCGTCGGTGATCTCGATGGCGCTCTCCACGACGCGGCCGAACTCGTCGCCGGCATAGGTGTCGATCCATCTCTGGTAGGGGTTGCCGGCTGAGGCGCTCCCGTGGATGTGCCTTCCCACCTCCCCGTATATCCAGAAGCAGGGCAGAAGGGCGGCGACGCCCACCTCGTAGCTTGCGTGCGTCGCGGTGGCAATCATGAAGTTGGTGTAGGCGAAGCAGGAGGGCGACTGCACGGGCGTGGGTTCGGTGATGCCGTAGAGCGCGAAGTACTGCTCGTGCAGGGCCCTCTCATCGACCACCGCCCCCTCGGCAAGGCGCAGCAGGTCCAGCATCCTTGCCGGGCCTGGCGACCGTCCGGCAAGGATCGCCAGCGCGCGGCCAAAATCGGCCAGGTAGAGAGCATCCTGCTGCATGTAGAACGCGAACCGCTCTCGCGCCAGGCTGCCCGCGGCCAGCTCGCGGTTGAAGGGGTGCTCGACGATGGCCTGGTAGATGGGCCCTATCCGCTGCCAGAGCGTATCGGTGTAGCGCACTGCGTCTACTCCCAGAGGGCGAACAGGTGGTGCACCGGGCCGTGCCCGCTGCCCAGACGGTAGCCGGCCCCCGCGGTGAGGGCGGCGGTGATGTAGGCCTTGGCGCGCCGCGTCGCCTCCTGCACGCTGCAGCCGCCTGCCAGCCCGGCGGCGATGGCCGATGAAAGGGTGCACCCGGTGCCGTGCGTGTTGGAGGTCTCCACCCTGGCAGCCTCCAACGTCAGCCAGCTATCCTCCGCGCGGCAGTACAGGAGGTCCGGGCTGCGGTCCCCGCGAAGGTGCCCACCTTTGAGGAGGACTGCGGCCGGGCCCATGCTGGCCAGGCGCCGGCAGCACTCCTGCATCTGCTCCTCGCCGGCGATGGGCATCTGAAGCAGTATGGCTGCCTCGGGCAGGTTTGGGGTCACCACCGCGGCGATGGGGAGCAGGAGGTCCCTGAGCGCTTGGACGGCCTCTTCCTGCAGCAGGCTGGCGCCGCTCTTGGCCACCATGACCGGGTCGAGGACTATGTTGCGGGCGCCATGGCGCGTGAGGCGCTCGGCGACCGTCTCGATGACGGCGGGCGAGTGGAGCATGCCTATCTTCACGGCATCGGCCCCGATGTCCCCCAGGACGGCGTCGATCTGCTCGGCGATGAACTCGGGAGGCACGGCGTGGATGCCGGTCACGTCCACCGTGTTCTGGGCGGTCAGCGCCGTGATCACCGACATGCCGTAACAGCCCAGAGCGGCGAAGGTCTTCAGGTCGGCCTGAATGCCCGCGCCGCCGCCGCTGTCCGAACCGGCGATGGTCAGGACCCTGCGGTAGTCCTTCACGGCTCACCTCCTCGGGCGCTCAGGGCGGACCGGATGATGCGGTCCAGCTCCGCGGCCGCCCTCTCGGGCTCGGGGGCCGAGCAGATGGCGGAGACCACGGCGACGCTGTCCGCGCCGGCCCGGACCACGCTCTCCGCATTGGCGGCGTGCAGGCCGCCGATGGCGACCAGGCGATGCCGGGAGATCCGCCTTGCCAGCGCCAGCCCCTCCAGGCCCCAGCTCCCGCGGGTGTCGGGCTTGGTGGGCGTCTCGAAGACCGGGCTCACGCCCAGGTAGTCGACGTCCCAGTGCTCGGCTTCCAGCACCTGCTCGACCGTCTCCACAGAGAGGCCGATGATGGCCTGCGGGCCCAGCAGCGCCCGGGCCATGGCGTAGGGCATGTCCTCCTGGCCCAGATGCACTCCGTCGGCCCCCACGGCCAGGGCGACATCCACGCGGTCGTTGATGATCAGGGGCACGTGGCTGCCAACCAGCAGGCGCCTGATGCGCTCCGCCTCCTCTATGAGGCAGCGCGTGGAGGCCTGCTTCTCGCGCAACTGCACGATTGCCACGCCTCCTCTGACGGCCCCGGCCACGACATCCTCAAGCGGCCGACCCAGCGACAGCTCCCGATCCGTGACCAGGTAGAGCTCCCACATGCTCAGTCCCCTGTCTTGAGGCGAGACCCGATGCACTCCTCGCTCAGGTTGTGGAGCGCGTCCAGGAAGTGAAGCTGCAGGGATCCCGGACCGGCGGCTCTCTCGGCAGCCACCTCCCCCGCGATGCCCATCACGGCCATGGCGTGCGCCGCAGCGGCGAGCGGGTATGGGTTGGCGGCGGCGAACGCACCGCACAGGGCGGAGGCCGTACAGCCCAACCCCGTCACCCTCGGCATCATGGGGTGGCCGTTGTGCAGGGCCACCAGCTCCTCGCCCTCGATGACGTAGTCGGTGGCGCCGCTGACGCAGACCACGCACTGGTGGGACCGACTCAGCCGCTGGGCGGCCTCGATGGCGGCGCTGGAGGCGGCCGTGCTGTCGACGCCCTTGGTGGCCCCGCCAGCCGCGGCGACCGCCATGATCTCGGAGGCGTTGCCCCTCAGGATGGTGGGCGCGGCAGCCGCCAGCAGTTGCGTCACCGCCTGCGTGCGATAGGGCGTCGCGCCGGCGCCCACTGGGTCGAGCACCACCGGCACGCCGAGCTCTCGCGCCCTCCGTGCGGCCTTGTCCATTGCGCGGACCCACGCCGGGCTCAGCGTGCCCACGTTGATCACCAGCGCCCCGGCAAGCCCCACCATGTCCTCCACTTCCTCCTCGGCATGCGCCATGACGGGCGATGCCCCGAGGGCGAGCAGTGCATTGGCGGAGCTGTTCATCGCCACGTGGTTGGTGATGTTGTGCACCAGGGGCGCCTGCTGTCTGATGCGCTCGATGTCGGCCCAGATAGCGGCGACGCTCAACTGCATCGTGGTCATCCCTCCTTGAGCACCCATACAACAAGAGAGCCCGCCGGTGAAGGCTGGCTCTCGCGTCCATCCCTTCCTTCGCCGGCATTATCCGGATCAGGTTCGTCGGTCACCCCCACAGCATGCGCAAGGGGATATCTCAGCCTGGTTTGTCCGGGCCCCCGAGGAATCGTCTACTCAGTTGTCTGCGTCCCGCATTGTACTCCGCGGCGGTCGGGCTGTCAAAGAGCCGGGCAGCGCATCAACCGCCCGGACGGCCCGACCCACGTGGTCGCCCGCGCCTAGAAGTCGTACTCGTCGATGTTGCTCTTGTCGAACACGATCGGGTCGCCCAGGATGATCCGGTCGTCTACGACCTTCACCGCGCCCAGGCGTCCGGCCCGGAACTCGGTGGCGCCCGGCCTCAGGTCGCCCTTGGCGACGGCGGCCGCCGCGTGCACGGCCAGGTAGCCCAGGTCCACCGCGCTCCAGAGCACGAAGCTGCGCACGGTGCCGTCCCGCACGTACTCGCGCATGTCGTTCGGCGTGGCGAGGCCTGTGAGGAACACGCGCTGCGCGGCGCCCGCTCTGCGCAGCGCCTCGGCTGCCGCGGGCAGGGCCACCGGCGTGAGGGCGAAGACGCCCTCCACGTTCGGGAAGGTCTTCAGCGCGTCGGCCGCCATCTGGGTGGCGCGGGCCTGGTCCTCGCCGGGCGCGATGGGAGCGGGCGTCAGGTTGCGCATCCTGGGGTACCGCGCCTTGCGGTACTCCTCCATCTCGGCGATCCAGAGGTTCTGGTTGGCGGCGGTCAGAGCGCCGGTGATGATGATGTAGGCGCCGTCCTCGCCGATGGCCCGCGCCATGCTGTCCATCAGCGCCCTGGCGAGGCTCTCCGGGGTGCACGGGTTGACGAAGAAGTCGCGCACGTCCTCGCGTGCGTCCGCGTCCCACGCGATCACGCCGATGCCGCGCGAGCGCGCCTTCGCGAGCGTGGGGGCGATGGCATCGGGGTCGTTGGGCGCGATGGCGACCGCGTGGAACCTGCGCTCGATCCAGGTCTCCACGAGCCGGATCTGCTCCTCGATCGCGTCGGCGCCGTCGGCCGGCCCGTCGTGCGCCAGCTCGATGCCCAGCTCCGCAGCGGCCTCCCGGCCGCCCTTCTCCACGGCGTTGGAGAAGCTGGTGCCGGTGAGCTTCGGCATTAGGCCCACGGTCAGCCTCGCTGCGGCGGCCGGCGCCCCGGCGCCCTCGCCCGCACCTGCCGGCGCGCTGCTCTCTTCCCTACGGCCGCAGCCGGAGGTGGCTATGGCGGCGACCAGCAGCAGGATCGTTCGTCTCACGCCTGCGCTCCTTTCGCGCTTTCGCGTCGGCCGGCGCGGCCATCGGCCTCCCCGCCCCCTGATGCAGCTTTACCGTGTCGAAGCCGAGCTCGCGCGAGCTCGCCGCCCGGAGCGCCAGCCGTCGGAGCCAGCTCCGCCCGGCGCCAGGCGCGGCAGCCGCTGTCACTCCGCGGTCTGTCCGCGCGCGCGGACCGAAGGAGCCGGTGAGCCGGCCCTCGGAGAGCGTGAGCGCCCGGTCGCTGCGGGCCATCACCTCGCCCACGAGGCCGTGGACCTCGCCGGGCCGGACGCCGAGATGGGCGCCGCGCAGTGCCTGCACGCCGCCGAAGCTCATCCCGATGCCCGAGAGGCGCAGAACCGCCGTGCCCATGGCGCGCCGGGAAGGTCGCCAAGGGACGAGGCGCCCCCATCATAGAGCACCGCCGCGCGGCGTGCAACCGCGCCAGCGGCCCCGCGCACGGACTCCGGCGGCGCCTCTCCCTGTCAGAGGCGCCGCGCCCTCCCGGTCAGGGGCGCCGCAGCCGCCTCCTGTCGCGCCGCGCCCACCGGGCCGCCATCCAGCGGCGCAGGCTTAACTGAAGCTTAACCGGCCCTTAGCGGTCCCTTCATCGGCGACGCGTATACAGGAACCTGATCGGGCGACCGTGCCCGGCGATCC
>DATIKM010000044.1:0-1615 GCA_035477595.1 Chthonomonadales bacterium | reverse complement strand
CATCATCTGCCCTGCCTCGCTCACCGACATGTGGGAGGCCTACAACGAGCAGTTCCAGTTGAACGCCCGCGTCCTCTCGATGGGCCTGTTGAGGAGCGGCGCGTCCGCGCTTGACGGGCCGCTCTGCAGCGACCGGGACTTTGTGCTGGTGGACGAGAGCCACAACTTCCGCCACCACTCCAGCCAGCGCTACGACGCGCTGCAGTCCTACCTGGCGCGCGAGAACCGCCGCGTATGCCTGCTAACGGCGACCCCTCGCAACCGCGCCGCAACGGACGTGTACCACCAGATCAAGCTCTTCCACCCGGACGACGTCACCCTCCTGCCCATCGACCCGCCGAACCTGAAGGAGTACTTCCGGGAGGTGGAGGCCGGGCGGCGCCGGCTGCAGGACCTGCTGGTCCACGTGCTCATCCGGCGCACCCGGAAGCACATCCTGCGGTACTACGGCATCACGGACGACGCTCCGAGCCGCCCGATGCGCGAGCTCTCCGACGGGGAGGCCGTGCCCTACCTCGACGGGCGGAAGCGCGCTCACGTGCTGGTGCAGGGGAAGCCGAGCTACTTCCCCCAGCGCAAACTGGAGACGCTGCGCTACAGCATCGAGGAGACCTATGCGGGCCTCTACGACCGGCTGCGCCGTTATCTGGGGCGACCGGCCGGCGCGAGCGGCGCTCCGAGTCCGGGCAAGGAGCTGACCTACGCGCGGTATGGGCTGTGGCACTACGTTCTCCCCGAGTGCCAGCAGGTCGCGCCCTACCCCGATCTGCACCGGGCCGGAATGAACCTGCGCGGGCTGGTGCGGGTGATGCTGTTCAAACGGTTCGAGTCGAGCGTCCACGCGTTCCGGCGCACGCTGGAGCGGCTCGAGCGCATCCACCGTGTCTTCCTGCTGGCGCTGGACAAAGGGTTCGTGCCGGCCGGCGAGGAGGCGCAGGAGCTGCTCTACGAGTCCGACACGCTGGCGGAGGCCGATCTGGTCGAGCAGTTGCGGCAGGTCTCCGACCGCTACCGACTGGCGGACTTCGACGCGACGCGCCTGCGCGCGCACATCGACGCGGACCGGAAGCTGATCAGGGAGATGCTGCGGCTGGTGCGGCCCATCGGGCCGGACGAGGACGCCAAGCTGCAGGTGCTTCAGGAGAAGCTGCGGGCCGGCATCCCGAAGGCCACGGGGAAGGTGCTCCTGTTCACGCAGTACGCCGAGACGGCGCAGTACCTGTTCGAGCAGATCAACCCGGGCGGGCAGGCGAAAGACATCGACTGCGTGTTCGGCACGCAGAAGAGCAAGGCGCGCACCGCGGCCCGCTTCGCCCCGAAGGCGAACCCCCAGATCAAGGTCGCGCCGGGCGATGAGGTGCGGATTCTTATCGCCACGGACGTGATGTCGGAGGGTTTGAACCTGCAGGACGGCGACGTGGTGGTGAACTACGACCTGCACTGGAACCCGGTGCGGCTCATCCAGCGCTTCGGCCGGATCGACCGGATCGGGTCGCAGAACGACGTGGTGTGGGGTTTCAACTTCCTGCCTGAGAAGGCGCTGGAGAAGCAGCTTGGGCTGCAGCAGGTGTTGAAAGGCCGCATCAAGGAGATCCACGAGACCATCGGCGAGGAC
>DATIKM010000043.1:0-7764 GCA_035477595.1 Chthonomonadales bacterium | reverse complement strand
CGGCAGCCCGGACTTCCTGGTCTACGACACAACGAGCGGGCTCGTTGTGCCGCCATCGGAGTACCGCGTGGACTACAGGGACGGGCTCGTCGTGTTCAGCGACGCGTTCGGCGCCGCCAACGCGGCTGGCATGTTCCGGTTCCTCTACAAGGCGCACGGCGAGTGGGCGGTGCAGGTACAGAAGGCGACGTCCACCTACCGCCGCAACCGGGCGTCAGAAGTGGGGTTCGACGACTTCTTCCTGGGGTATCGCTTCAGCCCGGAGATGAGGCGCAATGTCCCCACCATGTATTTTTCCCTCAGCGAGGCGGGCAAGACGGTGAGCGTCCGCGAGCTTACGTACGTGACCCGCACCGGCGCGCCTGTGGAGGTTAGGACGGTCCGCAATGCGACGTTCAGGATCAACGACGATCCCGCAAGGTTCATCTCCGTTGCAGGTCGAACCCTGACGTTTGCGGACGTGGCTAGCCAAGGGCGGTTCCAGGACGCGTTGCACTGGCCCACTGGCCCGGCTGGCGCCTTTCCGCACCCTGTCGAGCCGGTTGTGGGGATGCAGGGCCTGTCGTTCCGCGCTCGCGTTGTGTGGTCGGGCGGCGCAACGGTTCGACAGACGGTGGCGGGCAACGTGCTCCGGACGCGCTGGCGCAAGGTCGACCTGGACACCATCCTGACGCGAGCGGGGAACTGAGCCGTGGCGCACCTTGAGGCGACGAAGGGCGGCATCCTACACGAGGACGCGTCCGCGATCCGGGGCGGAGCGGACCGGCGGGCGCCGGGTCGCGGACCCGAGGCGATGAGCGTGATGACTGCGAGGAATCCAGCGCACCCGCGTGCTTTCACCTTGGTCGAGCTGCTAGTGGTGATGGCGATCACGGCCATCCTGCTGGGCCTGATCTTTGGCCCGCTCGTTCAGGGCTTTAACCTCACGAACCGTGCGCGCCTGCAGATCCTGGCTCAGGACACGGCGCGCACCGTGATGGAGACCATGCAGCGCCAGGTGTCGGACGGCGCGTTCGTGTTCGACAACAGCGGCTCCGCGGTGAACCTGTGGATCGAAGGCGCAGGGGGCGGCGCCCCCGAGGTTGTCCAGATTCCCTTCGCAATGCTCGACCTGGTGCCGCCGGCGCATGTCAACGATCAGATGATTGGTCTCGACCCGGCGAACATCGACCCGACGACCGGGCTGGCGATCAACCGCGGGCCCGTCGCGCTGCCGGTGCGTCCAGGGCGCGTCATCGTGCGCTACTTCCTCGGCCTCCGCTACAACGGCTCGGAGGACGATCCCGGCGGAACGACGGGCAGGCCCATGGTTGTCAACGGCGTGAACCGGGTCTACCGGAACCGCTTCCATGACCTGGGCACGGTCCCTGCCGAACTGCACAACACCGTGCTGCTGTACAGGGCGGTCGTGTCGCCCTACCTGCCGAACGGCCAGGTCGACGGGCGGCTGTTCAGGACGGGCCCCGGCGGGCGACCCGTGCTGTATGACGCCAACTTCTTCTATGACAACGGGGTCGCCTCGGCGGCGTACCCGGGCTGGCGCGATCTGAACCGGGACGGCGCGGCGAACTTCAGCGAGAACTGGCGCGCGGCCTCCACGCCTCTGGTGCCGCCGGATCGAGCGGACATGGTCGCCGTCCCTATTCGTGCGGATGGCAGTCCGGACTACGGCCGGGTGAGCCCACTGGTGCGGTTCCAGCCGAGCTTCGTAGGCAGCGAGTCTGGGGCTCCGAGCCAGACGGGCGACACAGGCAACGAGGCGCCCGACGTGGCCCCGAGCGCGTTCTGGGAGACCTACGGGCACTGGACGACGCCCTACCGCGTGTACGTCTTCCGCAGCGCGCTTGACGCGAACCCCCTGCGGTACTTCCTCTACACGGGCATCGGCGACATACGGTATCAGGAGGCCACCTTCGACGTCGGCACGAGGGAGTGGAGAGTGACCCTGGACCGCAGTGCGCGCTTCAACCCCGCCAATCCCCTCCTGGCGCCCGGAGACACCCCGGAGATAATGTTCACCGTGAACCCGCAGAAGGGGGCGGTGGGCTTCGCGTTCCCGGACTCGATCTTTCTGCATGACGGCAGGGGCAATCACGTCCCCTCACGCTTCGACCCGGCGGAGGCGAACCAGCGTTACGACCTCATCGTTCAGGCCGGCGGGCCCCTCAACGCATATCGGTTCGTGAGCCTGGCGGGCGATCCCGTTACGGGTCTTCTCTCCGACGGGCGTATGTCGCCGCTCTTTGCGATCCCCAATGCGAGCATTGTGCCGGGGTCCGAAGTGGTGCGCGGTCCGGATCAGCGCCCGGGGCCGAACTACGGCCGTGAGACCGTCTACACGCGTGTGCCGCGCGGCCGCGGTCCCATGTCGCTCGGCCTGAACGAGTACATGATCAACTACACGGACATCCGCAACGCCGTGGATCTCACGGACCCGATGCAGCGACGGGGGACGGTGGTGTTCAACAGCCGGCCGGACATGCCAGGCGTCACCAACTCGCTGCCGCGGCTCGACCAGGACGGCGTCGCCGGGCCGGATGTGCCCATTACCGTCACGTACCAGTTGCAGAACAACCTGCCCACCGACGCCGTGAAGGCGGACTACCTGACGCGCCAGTTGATGAACCTCTCGGTGGGCGTGCGTCTCTATGACCCGCGGTCGGGGCAGCCGCAGCAGGTCACGCTGGCTCAGCGCATCCATGTGCGCAACCTCCAGCGGTAGCGGTGCGGCTATGCGTGATATCCGGCGTTCGGGCGTGGGTGGGAGCGTGAAGAGCATGGATACGAGTTACGCGACGGTTAGGGGCGACTGCGTCCGCCTCGAGGGGCTGCGCTGTGGCCGGAGAAGCCGCGGCCAGTCGCTCGTCGTGGCCATCGTCGTGATGTTCGTCTTGCTCTTCCTAGGCGCCATCTTCGTGGGGATGGTCGCCCGCAACCTGCTGAACACCGGACGCGCGCGGGACACTCAGAAGGCCACGCAACTCGCGAACGCTGGCATCCACTATGCGGGCCACTTCCTGCAGCACAGCCCGGAGGGCGCAGACTGGCGCCCGGAGCCGCCGGCGCGCGAACCGGACCCTTCGGATCCGGACTACGTGCGGATGCTGCGTCTGTTCCAGGCGGACCCCGACCGCCTCTGGCTGCGCGATGGCTACTCTCGCGTGATGCTGCCGGGCGGGCGTGCGCTGATCCGCGTGGACCACGTGCCAGACCCCGCCAACCCGCTGGGCAGGTTCATCCGCGTTAGCGCGGTTGGCCGAACCGGCGAGCTGGACGTAGACGATCCGACGACGTTTGTCGACCCGATCACGGGCTTCGCCCCCAGACTGCGCCGGGAGCTTGTGGGCTACAAGACGGTCGGGCTCACGGACTTCGGTCGCTTCGTCACGAACTTCCACCGGGAAAGCAAGTTTGAGGCGGCGATTGGCGTGCCGCCGATCGGCGTGCCGGTGCAGATGCAGCTCGGCGACCTGCCCGTTCGGGCGCCAGGAGCCACTGGGCCACTGCTGCGCGTGGGCTACCCGATCCACGTGAACGGGCCCCTGCGCCTGCTCGATAACGTGGTGCTCGCGCTCAATCCCGCGCTGCACGAGAGGGTAACGGCTGCGGGGCCGGTGATCGTGGACAACGCGAACCAGGCCGCCGCGGGCAGGCCGCGTCTCGAGCGCGTCGATCAGCCTGGTGAGCACATGATCTTCGGGAGCACGGAGACCGCCGGTGGCAACCCCGCGTTCTCTACGTTCGGCGGCGTACTGGTGGACAACGCTGGCGTGCCCGATGCCGAGGGATGGGGGCGGAGTGCGGTCCGCATCAACCCCCCCGCGATCGACGCTGTTGCCGACCCGGCGACGGGGGTGACGCGGTACAGGGCGGGCACCCGCGATTCCGGCGTGTGGCTGACCCGCTCGAACGGCAGCAGCTTCAACACCGGGCGGTATGGGCTGGGCCAGGGCATCTACGTCGACAACTTCAATAACACCGAGCGCGAGACGCTGAACGTCGCCGGCGGCCAGTCCCTGCGCAGCATCTGGCTGCAGCCAGGTCCTCACACTCCGTTCTGGAACGGCCCCCATTTCGTGCCGCCGGGAGTCTACATCGAGTTCGGCTACCCGGTCATGCAGGAGCGCGGGCAAGATGGCGCCGCTCTGCCCGGGCGCTTCGTGGCGCGGCCGGGATTCCGCATGGTGCGAGACGCGAACGACCGTCCATTCCGCGACCCGAGCGGCGCCGTCGCGCTCCGCGAACAGGTCTTCGGCTTCTTTATCTATAAGCCCGCGGGCCAGAAGCCCGTGCTGAAGCTGGACAACGAGCCCTTCCGGCGGTTCCTGACCCGAGAGCATGGCCTCAGCGACGCCGATGTGGATCGGTTCCTGCCGCCGTTCAATGGGGTGGTCTTTGCGGAGGGCAACGTCCGGGTTCGCGGTCTCCTGCCCTCGCGTCAGAACATCCCGATCCGCGTACAGAGCGGCGACCCTGACGCGATGAGCCCCGCCGATATCCGGGCGAGCGTGAACCCGCCAGCGATGAACATCGTGTCGGCGGGCAACATCTACATCGAGGGAAGCCTGGTCCGCGAGCAGCCGGAGTCGATGATCGGGCTGCTGGCGCAGAACTACGTGGTGGTCAACACCACCATGTTCCTTTCGCCGAACAAGGCGATGCCCTACGCGAGCACCAACCAGGACGAGGCACCGCCGTTCCACACCAATGTGGCCCTCGACGAGCCGTCCCGAACGCCGCCATTCACGCTCGACTTCCTGCAGGGCGACGATGCCAGCGTCTATGGCCAGCAGTATCTGCTCCTGCGACACGGCACGGCGCCCGGCTTGACCTACCTGAACCTTCTGATCAACGAGGCGCTGCCGCCGGTGGGCCGCCATCCGCTCTATGCGTTCAACAACAACGCGCAACCGTTCTCGGCGCTGAACCCGCCGCCCACCGTGTACGCCCTGACGAACGCGATCCAGGGCTCAGACCTGTTCGAGAACGCGGTGTTTCCGCTCTACCCAACGCCGCCGTCGCCATCGAGTCCGTTCGATCAGGTGCAGTACCAGTGGTTTACGGCCGCCGGTGCGCGCAACACGCTCCGGCCGCAGGTGGACCTGAGCTTCACCGGCGGGATGGGGGTACAGGACTACCTGTTCTCGCGCGCTGCCGTGGTGCCCAAGGATGTGCGCATCGAGGCGGTGATCTACGCGCAGACGGGCTCGTTCTTCGTGGTGCCGGGCTACCCGATGAACACGAACCCGGCGGACACGCGCGATGCAGCCGTACGCCGCGCGGCAGCGCTGGGCTTCCCGTCGGGCGCGTTGATCCGGCCGCCGGGCACGAACCCGATGTTCCCGTTCTTCAACGAGCCCGTGGCTTGCCGGATCACCATCGTGGGCGCGATTTCGGAGAACCGGACGGCCTCGATCGCGGACCAGGCGGCATGGATGCAGCTCTGGGGCTACATTCCGGACAGGCACGGATCGTCCACCATCGAGGTGCCGCGGGCGCACGCCTTTGTGGACGAGGTGGGGGGGAATGGGCCGGACCAGCGCACGAGCGCGGAGCGCGACTGGTTTGCGAGCGTGGGACATGGCGTGGGAGGTATTACGCGCGGCCTGCGGTTCCTGTTTGACCCGGCTCTCCTCGCCCCCTTTCCATCGTACACGTTCACACCGCAGCCGTTGCCTGCTCCACCAGGGCGGTGGGCGCACAGCGCTGCTGGCACGTTCCGACAGGACGAGTTTGGGCGCTACCTGCCGCCGATACCGCGGCTGCCTGTGTCACCTGGCTTCATCTACATCGGCGAGGAGCGGCTGACGGGCCTGTAAGGGCCCGCCGAATATGCTCGGCGCCCCGGTCGGCCGCGAAGCGGGGGAGCCATCGAGAGCGTGAGACGCCGGTCCGCCGGCGGCGTGCGCAGTTCACGGATGCTGCTATGAGAATAAAACTTCCCGTGCTGGTCGTTCCGGCGCTCGCCATGGTCTTCTCAGCGGCGGTGCAACGGTCGCACGCCGACGCGTTCACCTACTCCAGTGAGCGGAGGATCGTGCGCGCTGGAATCCTTGTGAGCAGCGCGCTGGACATCGGGAACGCGGGGCCTGAGAACCCGGACCCGCACGTGTTCTACGTGCTGGACTCGCGCACCGACCTGAAGCCGCTGGGCATGGAGTTCATGAACCCGCTGGCGCCGCCCGTGATCACGGCTGACATCTACCAGCGGTGGCAGCGACGGGCGCGGCTGGGCGCGTACGACCCCGCCTTTGACCCTGCGAGCCCGGTCTCGCAGGTGTTCCGCGTCGGCGCTCGTGTCACCAAGAATCTAGGCGCCTACTGGGAAGTCAATCTCGATAACCTGTCGCCGGACGACCTGCGCGAGTTCGACCTCCTGCTGATCCACACGCACCGGACGAACGTCGCGTTCTCCGCGGAGCAGCGGGAGAAGCTGCTGCGGTTCATCGACGGCGGCGGCACTCTGTGGCTCGACAACTGCGGCGGGTTCTCATTCGCCCCGCACTCGCCGTTCCTGTTCGACATCCAGTTCAATAGCGGCAGAAACCCGGACGCGCAGGCGGTGATCGCGACGCCGAACCACCCGCTGCTGGCCTACCCGTATGTGCTGACGCCCCAGGAGATCCAGCAATTCGGCGACAAGTTCGTCAACGACTACTGGCTGTTCGACGCGTCAGCGGCTAACCGTCCAGTTCCTGGCGGCCACACGCTCGTACCGATCATCTGGAACACCCGCGGGTACGCCCCGATCAGCCCCACGGTGCCTCACGCGAACTGGCGCGCCTACGTGCTTGCAGGGCAGGTGGGCGCCGGTCGCCTCGTAGTCTCCAGCCAGGACTCGGCGTGCGCGATCAACGACTACGTTGGCGGGGTGAACGTCGGCTACGGCGGCAACAGCGGCGCGGTTAGCGGAGACGTGCTCATCGGAGCGCGTCCCGCGGACCTGAAGTTCGCATACAACATCGCGGCATGGGCCACCGCGCACATGACCGGGCGCACGAACGTGCGGCGGACCGGCGCCACGTCGGATCGGATCGCAGCGCGCCTGGAGCCCAAGTGGCAGGACGTGGCGCCCCGTGCGGACAGCCGGGTAGGAGGAGTGGCGTTCTTCCGCCACTGCGTGTACGTGGTGGACGGCAACCTGGTGCTGCGGGCCTACAAGACGCATCCGGCGCTCGATCTGGACGGTAACGGCAACACCGACGACGGGCGGCCCGATCCGCCCGGCGCCGGCTTCGATGAGCTCTGGAGCTTCGACCTCAGGACGATCAGCCCTGGGGCCACCGGCGCTTCTGCGCCAACGGTGGTGGAGTTCTACGACCCGAACTTCGGGTCGGGCGGGCCCTCCGTTGGGCCTGCGCCGAGCGTCCCGCTGGCCCCCTTCAACCAGCGAGAGCTCGTGGTGGTCACGCTGTCCGACGGCACGGTGGTCGCGGTGAGGGCGTTGCCGCGCGCGGCGAATGCGCCTGGCATGCCGCTCGCACCGGCGACCGTCGCCGACTGGGTGGTTCGGGTGAGTGGCGCTCAGGACTTCGGCATCGAAGCAGCGTCGCGGTTGCCCATACCGGCCCCCGCGTGGAGCGAGGGCGTTCTCTTCGTGGGCGTGAACACGGGCCAAGGCGGCAGGGTTGTGGCGATCGATCCGCGGAACGGACTGAGCGCGTTCCATCCGGGCCCTGACGGTTACACGGGCAGTCTCGCCGAGTTGGCTGCGGTTCCGCAGGTCGGCCCCATGGGTCCGGTCCATGGCTCACCGTCGGTGGG
>DATIKM010000042.1:0-61652 GCA_035477595.1 Chthonomonadales bacterium | reverse complement strand
CCTCCTTCCCTGTTCTGGCCTGTACCGACGCGCCCATGGATGAGCGGGGTCCCAGGCGCCTGATGGAGTGGCGATGAGGCGCGACCGCCTGCGTGTCGGCATCGATGCGCGCGCCCTCTGCGGGCGCTTCACCGGCGACCGCACGTACTGGTTGCACCTCATCGCCGCGCTGCTCCAGCGCGCTGAGCGCGGCGAGGACGGCTGCCCGGATTACCATCTCTACACGCGGATGCCCATTCCCGACGGCCTCCTATCCGTCGCTTCGTCCGTGATCGTCCACGTGGTCCCGTCCGCGAACGACCGGCTCTGGACGCTGGTCGCCTGGCCTCGCGCCCTTCGCGCGGCCGGCATCGACGTCGCGCACACGCAGTACACCGTGCCTGTACGACCGCCCTGCCCCGTGGTCACCACCATCCATGACATCTCGTTCAGGCTGCATCCTCCCTGGTTCCCCTTGCGTGACCGACTGCTGCTCAACCTGACGGTCCCGATCGCGCTCCGTCAGGCATCGCGGGTCCTCACCGTCTCCGAGAGCAGTCGGCGCGACATCCTCCGCACGTACAGGTGTGCCACGGGCACGGTGGTTGCCACGCCGCTCGCCGCCGGGCCTGCCTACCAACCCGTGCTGCAGGAAACGGCGCGGGCGCTGGTGAAGGAGCGGTGGTCGTTGGCCGATCCGTACCTCCTGAGCGTCGGCGTGCTGCAGCCGCGAAAGAACCTGGGGCTGCTGGTGGAGGCATACGCTCGCGCACGACAGGACTACGGGCTCACCGCGCCCCTTGTCCTCACCGGGAAGCGCGGCTGGGGATACGAGAGCCTCGTTGGCGCGGTCTCTCGCCTCGGGATCGGGCCCCATGTGGTGCTGACCGACTACGTCCATGACGAGGACATGCCGGCTCTGTACTCGGCGGCGAGTGCGCTGGCGTACCCGTCGCTCTACGAAGGATTCGGACTGCCGCCGCTCGAGGCAATGGCCTGTGGGTGCCCGGCGCTCGTGAGCGATGCGCCCGCCATGCCGGAGGTAGCGGGTGAGGCGGGATGGGTGCTCCCGGCCCGCGAGCCCGGGCCGTGGGCGCAGGCGATGGCCAGCATCTCGTCGGACGCAGCGCTTCGCCAGGTGTGGAGCGCTCGCGGGCGCCGCCGAAGCGGCGACTTCAGGTGGGACCGGACTGCGGCGCTGACAGCCCAGGTGTACGCCGACGCAGTCGCCGGGCGCGCGTCGTCGACATCGGTGCAAGGTGGCAGATGATGATCGACCCGAAGTTGCTCGATGTGCTGGCGTGTCCCGCGTGCGATGAGCGGCCACCGGTCCGCCTGGAGGGCGAGACCCTCCGCTGCGATGCGTGCGGACGCGCCTACCCGATCCGCGATGGAATACCCGACATGCTGGTCGAATCCGCGATCATGCCCGAGCGGTCGGTCAGCGGCGACACGGCTGGGAGCGCTCAATGACCCTCAAGGTCTACGTGATCCACGGTCCGAACATAAACCTGCTGGGCCAGCGTGAGCCCGAGTTCTACGGGCAGGACACCTTCGACGAGCTCAATATCCGCATCAAGGAGCATGCACGCGGGCTCGACATCGAGACCCGCATTATGCAGTCGAACTCGGAGGGCCAGATCGTTGATGCGATCCACGAAGCGCTGCCCTGGGCGGACGCGATCATCATCAACCCCGGCGCCTACACGCACTACAGCTACGCGATTCGCGACGCCATCGCGGCCGTGCGGCTGCCTGCCATCGAGGTTCATCTGACGAACGTTCACGGGCGCGAGGAGTGGCGGCGTCACTCGGTGATCTCGCCTGTGTGCACGGGCCAGATCATCGGGTTCGCCTCGAACAGCTACCTCCTCGCCCTCAATGCGGCCCGCACAGTGGTCGACGACAGCCGCCGGTGATGACCGCGGAGACACGCGCAGCACGCCTGGCGGCGGTCCGAGCGCGGATGACCGACGTGGATCTTCCGGCACTCCTCCTCACGGACATTACGAACGTCGCGTGGCTGAGCGGGTTCACGGGCTCAAGCGGCTTCGTGCTCGTGAGCCAGGACCGTGCGGTCTTCGCGACCGATTCCCGGTACGCCGAGCAGGCGCGCTCAGAGTGCGACGGTCTCGAGCTCGTCACGCTGCGGTCGAGTGCGCCGGACGAGATCGCGGAGGTGCTGAAGGGCTGCGACGCCCACCGCATCGGCTTCGAGGCGTCGAGGGTCAGCGTGCACCTGCACGGCGCCTACGCCGATGCGCTGGGCGATGGCGCCACGCTTCAGCCGACCGACAGCCTGGTGGACCAGTTGCGGCTGGTGAAAGACGCCGGCGAGCTCCACTCCATCGAGTCCGCTTGCCACATCGCGGACCGGGCGATCGATCACCTCGTGCCGCTCATCTGTCCGGGCGTCTCCGAGCGCGACCTGATGCTCGAGCTCGAGTGGTTCATCCGCCGAACGTGCGGCGCCGAGGTGGCCTTCCCCTCCATCGTGCTCACCGGCAGGCGGACGGCGCTCCCGCACGGACGGCCGGGACCGCAGACCGTCGCCCACGGCGACCTGGTGCTCCTCGACTTCGGCGCCCGCGTGGACGGCTACTGCTCCGACATCACGCGCACGTTCGTGGTCGGCAAGGCTGACGACGAGCAGCGCCTCATCTACGGGGTGGTCCGCGAGGCCCTGGAGCGCTCCGTGGACGCCATCGCGGCAGGGGTGGCTGGCAGGGACGTGGACGCCGTGGCCCGCCAGCACATCGCGGATGCGGGATTCGGCGACTACTTCGGCCACGGGCTCGGGCACAGCATCGGGCTGGCTGTTCACGATGGCCCAACACTCAGCGCGCGCAGCACCACCGTGCTGGCGGCAGGCATGGTGACCACTGTAGAGCCCGGCATCTACCTGCCCGATCTCGGCGGCGTCCGCATAGAGCAGGATGTGCTCGTGGGTGCAGAAGGCCCGCGTGTGCTCACGCGGGCCTCCACCGACCTAATCGAGCTGTAGCCCGGCGTCCCCGGGGCTACCTCACGCCTTCAGGGTTGAGCAGCCTCTGGACCTCGGGGGTGTCGATGTTTTCCATGGTCACCTTGGTGACGCCCGTATCGATGATCCTCGGCTCGATCCTCTCACCTCGCACGGCGCGGAGCGCCGTCCTAACGCCCTCGTAGCCCATTCTGAACGGGTCCTGCACGATGAGCGCCTGCACTGTTCCGGCTCGGAGCGCCCTGATCTGCGCCTCCGAGGCGTCGAAACATACAAGCTTCACCTTCCCTGCCTTGCCGAGCTGCTCGACGGCCTGAATCGCACCCTCGGCGCTGGCCTGGTTGGCCGCGAAGATGCCCGCGAGGTCCGGCACCGAGGCCATCATGGACTTGGCCCGGTCCATGGCAATGGACACGTCAGCGTCCGAGTAGAGGACGCGCACGAGCTCGACGTCGGGATGGCGCTTCAGCCCATCGCGGAACCCCTGCTCCCGCTGGTCGGACGATGCCGCCCCCTTCACGAACGGGATGCAGCCCACCTTCCCCTTCCCACCGATCAGTTCGGCCAGCGCGTCCGCCGCCACCTGGCCGCCCTTCACGTTGTCCGTCGCGAGATAGGCCAGGCTGATGTCGGGCGTAATGCCGGAGTCGATCGTAATCACCGGGATGTTCTGCTGCTGAGCCTGCTCCACATACCGCACCGCGCTGTTGGCGTTGCAGGCCGCAAGCACAATGGCGCTCACCCGCCGTGATATGGCGTTCTGGATGATGCGTATCTGGCCGTCTACGTCCGTCTCGGCCGCCGGCCCGTTCCAGTCGATCGTCACATTGCCCGCCTCCGCCGCAGCGGCATCGGCGCCTGCCTTTACTGCCTTCCAGAACGACTGGCTGGTGCCCTTGGGGATGACGGCGATCGTGTAGTGGGTACCGCCTCCGCCACCGCCGCCGGCGCCCGCGTCAGCGGTCCCCTGCTGGGCTCCCCTGCAGCCGGCAAGCCCCACGGCTGCCACAAACGCCGCCGTCAGGAGACCTGCGCTCCTCTGCCATCGAGTCATCGTGATTCCCTCCGCTCCACAACCGCTCCGACGCGTCAGATGCGCCAGTGCCCGAACTGCAGCGCCCCCGGCGAGCTGCCCGCCATGATGCCGGGCTCTATGCCGGTTCTCGCACGGTATGCGTCAACGACTGCTGCCACACTCTCCTCCACGCGCGGCCCGGAGGCCAGAACAGCCACGGTTCCCCCCGATCCTCCGCCGGTGATGCGCGCGCCGTAGAGGCCGCCCGACGGCCCGCGCTCCAAGGCAAGGTCGGCGATCAGATCGGTCTCCTCCGAGCCGAGACCGATGCGGTCCGAGTAGCTGCGGTGCGTGTCCAGCATCAGCGCTCCGGCCTCCTTGAGCAACTGCTGGTCCGATCCCTCGCCCGCGCACTGCATGAGCGCCAAAAACTCCCGAACGCGGTCGTTCACCACGATGTGATGCTCCGCGGCGTCACGGACCCGATAGGTCTGCTCGGGGTCGATGGCCGTCACCGGGTCCGTCCACCCTCCGTATTGCCGCAGGTACTCGGCGCCGGTCAGGGACTCCGGAACGCGCTCCCTCCAACCCGACCAGGTCTCAGGGGCGATGTTGCAGAGGTACCCGCCCCACGTCTCCTGGGACAGCGCCTGGACCACGCCCAGCGCCATAAACGAGGCCACGCGCGCGTGTGTGTAGTTGCCGCCACCCACCGAATGCTTGACCCGGGAGTCGATCCCCAGCACGCGCCAGCCGGGCGGAACCGCCTGGTGGCCCAGCACGTCGTGCGGCTGGCACTTCAGCACGACCAGATACCCATCCCTGCCGAGGGCCGATGTCACCTGGTCCATGATGCCGCACGGGGCGCCCACCACACGATTCTCGACGAGCTGGCACAGCCGCGCAAGCTCCACGCCGTCCATCGTAAGGCCGTAGAGCCCGCAGAGCGCGTGCATCGTCGAGACCTCGATGGCGGCCGACGACGACACGCCTGCTCCGAGGGGCACGTTGCTTGACAGCAGGATGTTCAATCCGCTGAGGCGCTCCGGCTGCAGCCATCCGGAGAGGACCAGAACGTGGACGCAGCCAGCGACATAGCCAGTCCAGCGAGACGAGGGCGGAGTGCGCAGCCGGGCCGCTGCCTGATCGAACGGCACCGCCACCCCGCAGTCCACCAGGTCGGCTACCTCGATCAAGGCCTCCTCATCGAGGCCGTCGTCTCGCACGCCGACCGACCTCACGCAGATCGCGCCGTCGTCCCGCTCCTGCACGGCGGCAAGACTGGCCTCCTGCAGGGTTCCCTCAAGGACGATAGCGCCCTGGTAGTCGCTGACGCCACCCATCACATCGAGGCGGCCCGGAGAGCGCGCACATACGACTTCGGCGCCGTTGAGCCACCCGTCCTCGCGCGCCTGCGCCACAACCTTGTCGAACGCGCCGCGCTGGTAGTCGGCAACGGGCGACGTACTGATCCCCATGCGCCAGCCCCCTGTTCCGTGGAATGCCGGGCCGAGTATAGCGAGCGCGCCGAGAGGCTGTCAAACCGGAGCCAGACGAGCCGGCCGTGTACCCGAGGCCCACATGCGTGCGCCAGCAAGCTGAACGCGCCGTGCCGCGCGCTCAGGGCGCCGGCCAGCCGGGAAACCGCCGAGGAGCGACGTGTGGCCACAGCCGCCCTGTGGCGCAGGCGGGCCGCCCGCAACCCGCGCTCTACCGCTGAGCGATCTCGATGCTCCACGCCACCAGGTCAATGGCAGGGTCCCTGTCGGAGGGGTAAGGGTCTCCTTCCGGCTCGAAGAAAGGGTCGCCGGGCGTCTGGTTGCTCTGGTAGACGCGCCCGGCCTGCGCAGTGTCGAGCGTGATGAACCCACTGCCGAGGCTCGTTCGGTCGCCGAATGCGTCCACGACCTTGTCCGGATCAATAACGACTGGGTTCGACGGCCTGGTCGTGGTGGCAACGACGTTGACCTGGAGGAATCGCGGCGTCTGTCCGTCGTTTGGGTCCGGCTCACCGGCATCGGGGGCCAGCCTATCCAGCCCCAGTTCGAAGCGGAGCGTGGTGCCGCCGAGCGGAGGGTGCGCGGAGTCCGGCTCGCCGCGGGCCACAAAGACGCCCCGGTTCGGGTCGCCGAGCACCCCGCGAGGGACGTGGTACACTCCGTAACCGGAAGCCATGGGCTGAGGCTGACCGCGACCGTACTCCACGAAGTCCGTGAACCCCGCCGTCGCCGTGTTGCGGCCCGTGGCGAACCCGTTGCCGTAGGGTGGTTCGATGACCGGAATCGGGCCGTTCTGGCCGAGAGGGTCCGCCGCGTTGCGGATCAGCACGTAGTAGTGGTAGTTGTCGTTAACGGGTCCTGCGAACCGCAGTTGCACGATCAGGCGAGTGCCCGCCTCTACGTCCTGGGGCGTCCGTGCACAGCCTGCCGCCACAGCCAGACTGGCCAGGACGGCCGTCATTGCAGCCAAGCGAGCTTGACGCCCTCGACGAGACACCATGCATCCCTCCCTACCCCACGATCCAGGCAACGGCGGGCGCGATGGGGCGCCCCAGAGTTCCGGTCGCGTACCCATCACCAGTATAACCGACGCGCTCCTCGGCACTCAGGCGCGCCGCGTTGCCGTGGCGGCCGCCTGCGGTCTCCTCGCGTCCCTTGCGTTTCCGCCTGTCGGCGCCTGGTGGCTGAGCTGGGTGGTCCTGGCGCCACTCCTTGCGGCGCTGGCCCGCTGCACGGGGATGCGGCAAGCGGTCGTCCCCGCGTACGCTTTCGGCGTGGCGACCTGGGCGGTCTGCGTGCCGTGGATCGGAGTATCGGTAGCCAGCTTCCTTCAGTCGCCGATCGGCTGGGTCGCCTGGGTGCTCCTGTGCGGGATTCAGGGGCTCTGGTACGCCGCATGGGGCGCGCTGGCCTGGCGCATCTGCCAGCGGCCCGGCCTGCGCGCTGCCCTCGCACTCGCGGCGAGCTGGACCCTGATGGAGTGGGCGCGCACCCTCGGGGCCCTCGCCATGCCGTGGTGCCTCCTCTCCCACACGCAGTACGAAGTGCTCCCCGTGATCCAGGCCGCATCGCTCATGGGCGCCGGCCTCATCTCCTTCTGCATCGTGTTGTCGAACGCCAGCATCTGGCTGGCAGCGCGGCCAGGCAACGGCGCACGCCTCGTACAAGCCCTCAGGGCCGCAGTGCCCGTCGGCGCGGTCGGCTGTCTGCTGACCTATGGCTGGGTCTCTCTGGCGGACGGCGATGGTCGGCACGCTGATGCGCTGCCTCCCATCCGCATCACCGCCATGCAGCCCAACGTGAACACGAATCCCTTGGGTGTGGAGGGGCACATTGCGCGCCGAGAGGCCGTGGTCGTTCTCCCGACGCGCGCCGCCCCGGACCGACCGTTTGTGGTGGCCTGGCCAGAGAGCTCCGCCGAGGATGTGGCGGGCGACCTCACGGAAAAGTCGCTCTTCGCGGAGGCGGCCAGACTGACGAGGGCCTGGCAGATCATCGGCTCGGGTGGAGCCACGCCGGATGGACGACCGACGAACTCTGCATTCGTCATGAGCCCTCGGGGCGAGATAGTGGCGCGGTACGACAAGCGACATCTCGTGCCGTTCGGTGAGTGGACGCCCGCGCGCTGGCTGTTCGTGCCGCTCGAGCGCTGGTTCCGCTTCGTGGAGGACGACGTCGCCGGGACCAGCGACGGGGTGCTTCTCATCGATGGGCTCCGGATCGGCGCCCTCATCTGCTTTGAGTCCGTCATCCCGGCGCTAGCACGACGATCCACGGCTCGCGGCGCGACCCTCCTGCTGAACCTGACGAACGACTCGTGGGCCGGGAGGTCCTCGGCGCTTGAGCAGCACCTCGCGATCACGGTGTTCCGCTCCGTGGAGATGCGACGACCGATGGTTGTGGCCGGCCTGACGGGCCCAACGGCATCGATCAGCCCGTACGGACGCATCGAGCGCCTGCCACCCTACGAGCTAGGGCTCCTGACGACGTCCGTGACGCCGCGAACCGATCGCACACCCTACCTGCTGTGGGGGAACGCCCCACTGCTCACGCTCTGCATTGCCCTGCTGGCGATGGGACTCCTTCCTGCGTGGGGCCGACCACGGCGTTGACCCCGAGGCAGACAGCGCAGTATACTGTGGACGACGTGATGGTGGGCGATCCTCCTGCGTCGGCGCATCGTTGCCCCTGGTGCTGCCGGCGGTGAGTCGCCGGGGAGCCGCCGCGGGCGGGTCGCTCGGCAGTCCGCCCGTCGCCCCTCCGCGCCGGTACGCCTTCCAACGCGGCGTTCCGCTGACATTCCGACCACAGGGCGGCCCAGACTTGGACAAAGTGCGCATTGTCGGTGGAAAGCCGCTGTGTGGCTCGGTTGCCACCGGCGGGAGCAAGAACGCGACCCTGGCGATCATGGCAGGCGCCATGCTGGCCGATGGTACCGTCACACTCCACAACATCCCCCGGATCGGCGACATCGAGACGATGGTGGACCTGCTGAACGGCCTCGGCGCCGCCACCACCTTCGTCGGACCGGAGACCATTCGAATCGACGCACGGAACGTGCACTGTCTCGAAGCCCCGTATGAGCTCGTCCGCATGATGCGCGCCTCCTTCAGCGTGCTGGGGCCACTGCTGGCGCGATTCGGGTTTGCGCGGGTGCCGGTGCCCGGCGGATGCGACATAGGCGCCCGTCCGGTCAACTTTCACATCGACGGGCTCCGGCAGCTCGGCGCCGATATCCAGGTGGAGCACGGGGTCTACACCGCCTCGACTCACCGACTGATCGGCGCCAGCATCTATCTTGACTTCCAGAGCGCAGGCGCGACGCAGCACCTGATGACCGCCGCATGCCTCGCGGACGGCGTCACGATCATCGAGAACTGCGCTACGGAGCCCGAGGTTGTGGACACCGCCGAGTTCCTACGCGTTCTGGGCGCAGAGGTAACAGGCGCAGGCTCGACCACCATCACTGTACGGGGCGTCGAGCGCCTCAGCGGCGGGGAGTATTCCATTATTCCCGATCGCATGGAGGCTGGCACATACGCAGTGGCCGCTGCCATCACGGGCGGTGATGTGTTCATCCGACACGCCACTGCGGACCACCTGAGGCCCTTCACCCGCAAGCTACGGGAGGCGGGCGTCGAGGTGCGGGAAGCCACCGACGGTGTCCGCGTAAGTGCGGAGGGCCGACCTCGCGCAGTGAACATCAAGACGATGCCGCACCCGGGATTCCCGACCGACATGCAGCAGCCTTTCGCCGCTATGCTGAGCATCGCGGACGGTACGTCCGTGATCACCGAGACCGTCTATGAGAGCCGGTTCCGGTACGCGAATGAGCTCAACCGGATGGGCTCCGATGTTCGGGTCGAGGGACGGACCGCCGTCATCCGCGGGGTTAGCCGCCTCACGGGAGCACCGGTGACCGCCACCGACCTGCGCGCGGGCGCGGCTCTGATCTGTGCGGGAATGGCAGCCGAAGGCGACACTGAGGTGTCCGGCGTCGAGCACATCGACCGTGGGTACGCGGACCTCGTACCAAAGTTGCGCAGCCTTGGCGCCGTCATCGAGCGGTGCGAGGTTGAGCAGTTGGCAAGGAGATAGCCGTGTTCTCGCTCACGCCGGAGCTCGGCATCGACCTCGGCACTGCCAACATCCTCGTGTATCAGCGCGGCAAGGGCATAGTCCTGCGCGAGCCTTCCGTCATCGCCATCTCCACCCACACCAAGCGCGTCCTTGCCGTTGGCGAGGAAGCTCGCCTCATGATCGGGCGAACGCCGGGCAGCATTGTGGCTATCCGCCCGATGTCCGAAGGGGTCATCGCCGACTACACCACGACCCAGAAGATGCTCCAGCACCTCATACGGAAGGCGGTTGGGCACAAGCGCCTGTTCAAGCCCCGGGTCCTCATCTGTGTGCCCTCCGGCGTCACCAGTGTGGAGCACCGCGCGGTCATCCAGGCGGCTCGCGAGGCGGGCGCCGGCGAGGCCTTCACCATCGAGGAGCCGATGGCAGCCGCCATCGGGGCCGGACTGCCCATCGCCAACCCTGGTGGCAACATGGTCGTCGACATTGGCGGCGGCACGACGGACATCGCCGTCATCTCACTGGAGGGGATCGTCATCTCGCGCAGCCTCCGGGTCGCGGGCAACAAGATGGACGAGGTCATCACCCGCCACATAAGAAACGCTCACAACCTGATGATCGGGGAGCGCACGGCCGAAGAGATAAAGGTGAGGATCGGCTCCGCCTTTCCGCTGGAGCCGGAGGTGATCCTCGATGTGCGCGGCCGTGACCTGGTACATGGCCTGCCGCGCACCGTGCAGGTCGCATCCGCGGAGATTCGAGACGCACTGAATGAGCCCATCCTTCAGATTGTCGATCGCGTGAAGGCCGTGCTCGAGCAGACGCCGCCCGAGCTCGCAGCCGACATCATCGACCGGGGCATATGGCTTACCGGGGGCGGCGCCCTCCTCAGGGGTTTCGACCGCCTGCTCTCAGGGGCGACCGATACGCCGGTGCACGTCGCCGAGGATCCGCTGTCGTGCGTAGCCATCGGAACGGGTCGAGCGCTCGAGGAGCTGCCGGCCATCCGCCACAGCGAGGCGCGCCAGATCGTGCGCGGCCAGGCCTGAGTAACGGGCCCATGTCCGCCGCCCTGCTGAGCCGCCCGCTGCGGACACAGAGGGAGCGACGATGAGGTACCGCGTATGGCTGGCCGCACTGGCTGTTGCGGCCGCATCGACCGCGGCGTGTGCCCAGACGCGCCCTGCGGACGTGCCCGCCAACCACTGGGCCGCAGCCGCCGTAACGGCCGTTGTAGACCGTCAGGTGATGGACACCCCGTCGGGCAGGTTCGGGGGCAACCAGACCGTCTCGCGCGCGCAGCTGATCACCATCCTCGCGCAGTTCACACGCTCCCTCAAGGCGGGTCGGTGGGAGGACAAGCAGGCTGCCGGGGTCGCCCCTGCCACGCGGAACGCTGCCTGGCGCAGGCAGCCCGTGACCCGGTATGAGCTCGCGGTGGTGCTGGCGCGCATGGGCTCTTATACGGCCCGCGGCATTCCCGTGACAGCCCCGTCCATCGTCGGCGAGTCGGTGGCGATCCCGCCGGCATTGCGCCCTGCAGGCACCGGGCTCACGGCTGCACAGCGGGCCGACCTTGACTACCTCGTGCGCATGCGCCTGATCTGGAGTGGATCACCGTTCTCGGCGAACCTGCGGGCGCCAGTGACCGGCGCGGACCTGTCGACGGCGCTCGTGCAACTCGTCGCCGGCCTGAACGCCCAGGTGACGGACGAGCCGCAGATCCGCGAAGGGCTCGGGCCCCGGCGCGGACCGGAGCTGCGCCCGCCAGCGACCCAGCGGTAGGCGCCCCGCGGCGAGGCGCCGGGAGTTCCCAGAGACGCTCTCTACTGCGTGCTTCACTCCCGCGTACCGACCACTCTGCGGTGCGGCGGGGCGTGATGCGCCTGCCTGCTCCGGCTGCGCGCGCCTCGGCCCGGCCGGTGCCCGCGCGGTCTACTTCCCCGCGCTCTCACGCCCGCGGCGACGTGTGGCTCGCTCAGCGTCGAAGCAGTACCGGACGATGCCCTCGCGTGTTTCGTCGGGTAGCTGCAGCAGCTCGCATGCGAGGCTGAACGGGTAGCCCCTCCTATCGCCGCAACCGCACCGCAACACGCGCGCGTCGAGGGCAGGTTCCCCCATGCCATGGACCGGCACCCGAACCCGCACGATATCTCCGGCGCGGAACGCCGTGGCTGTGGCAATGCGGAAGCCACATGCCGACAGTTCGGTGATAAGGCAGCGGAATGTCCCCGGACGCTCACAGCGCGCGGGTACCGGCGCCAGGAAGCTTGGAACGTCCAGCGGCACGCGGAAGAACCGACGCCGCTGGACGCGCTCCAGCCAGGCGGGACGACGCAGGTGCAGCACCACAGTGCCATCTTTGGCGCTGTGACCCACTACGGATGTTCGATATCTTAGGAGCGCAGACTGGTCGGGCGAAGTAACCACCACCGGTGTGCCACATCGGATCGGCAGCGCGGTGGCAGGCACGGCGAGCCGCAGGTGGCGCCGATCCACCGCAATCAGGCTCGCCGCGCAGCTTCGCGCTCCTTCGACGGTGAACGCCTCCAGTGTGGCCTGAGCTCCAGGACGCAGCCGCTCCGAGCCGACGATTGACACATCCTCGGACAGCGCTGCGCGGGGCTCGCGTGACATGCCCCGGCGGGCCAGCAGCAGTCCAACCATCACACCGCTGAGGGTCACCGCAATGGCGCCGACGACGAGCGGCTCCGTGAGCGCCTGCAGCGCCGGCGCATGGGTGTCAGGCGAGACTGCCCCGATCGCCACCGGCCACTCCACACCGCTCGCCATGCACGCCGCTCCTTGGAGCCGCGGACCCACCCGCGGGCTGGCGCGACACGCCGCGCGCGCGCGACGGCCTCGGCCTAGAGTGTCGGCACGTCAGCCTCCGCTCAGCAGGGCCGCCTACGGCGCGACGCGCCTCCCCGCCCAAGCGTTCGGGCCGCCGGCAGCCCGGCGGCCCGATGGTCTGCTCCGATGGAGGCGCCGACGTCGGCGATGTATCAGGCGGCCTGCTTCCGACGCGTGAGCAGGTGGAACACCAGCCACACGACCCCCACCACGATGGCGATGGTCAGCGCGGTGTTCACAACATTGCTGATGGCCGCCAGCGCCCACGATACCACCCTGATCGCCACCAGCACCGCGATGATGACCAAGACCACCCGGAGCCAAATATTGCCTGCGCCCATCTCCGCCCCCTCGCTCGCCTTCTCCTGAGTTCCCGAAGCGACCGTCAACGGCAACTACGGCGCCCGATGCACCACGGTTTCGTTCCCAGGCAGGCCCCGTTTGACCCGGCCGGACTTCGGCCGTATAATGCCCTCCACTCCCCGCGCACGGCGCGACTCCGCCTCGGTGGCCGCGGAGAGCCAACCGGAGGATCGCATGCTGCATCCCGTCGCGCCGGAAGTGGTCCCGGCGGCCTTGGCGCTCGGCCTGTCAATCATCCTGGGCGGCCTCATCGGTCTTGAGCGGGAGCTTCACGGTCATCCGGCAGGACTGCGTACGCACATACTGGTCTGCCTGGGCTCCACGCTGCTGACACTGACCTCAATCAGCGTCGCCGCCTCCTTCGGGGGCGATCCGGGCCGCATCGCAGCGCAGATCGTGGCGGGCATCGGCTTCATCGGGGCGGGTGCCATCATCCGCGACCGGGCGAGCATCAAGGGCCTCACTACGGCGGCGAGCATCTGGACGACCTCAGCCATCGGCATCGCGGTGGGCTCCGGCGCCGCCGGGGTATGGATGGCCGTCCTGACCGCTGTCGCCGCCCTCCTTACGCTCTGGGCGCTTCACGCCGCCAGTCGCTGGGCTGATAGACGCAGTGGCTCCGCAGCACGTATTGAGGTGGTCCTGGACGGTACCCAGACATCGCCGGCCACGGTTCTGGCAGCACTGGAGTCGCGAAGCGTGGCAGTGTCGGACTTCCGAGCCGACCGTTCAGAGGGAAGGCGGGAGCGCACCATCCGGCTCTCGCTCGGTCTGCCCTCCGGCATGTCCATCAGTGATCTAGCTCAGGCGCTGAGCGCGCTGGACGGAGTGCGGTCCCTGCGCATCCATTGACCCCTGGCAAATGGCGCAGCGCCTGGAGGATTCCGAGCCGGCGGTCCCGCCCGGGCCGACACTTGCGGTCGCTGTTCGAGCTCCGTACGTCAGTGCCCCGTCTCGTTCTCGTCCTCACGCTGCATCTGGCCCACCCGGATCTCGATGTCCTTGCGCTCCTCGATCTTCGCGATTCGTCCGTCGCGGATCCACACGATGCGGTCCGAGACGTCGAGCATCTTGAGGTCGTGGGTTGCCGAGATGATGGTCACGCCCTGCTCGTCGTTCAGCTTGCGCAGGAGCTCGATGATCTCGGTTCCCGTCCGCAGGTCGAGGTTGCCCGTCGGCTCGTCCGCCAGCAGGATGGACGGGTTGTTGGCCAGCGAGCGAGCGATGGCGACCCGCTGCTGCTGGCCGCCTGACAGCTCGGAGGGCTTGTGGTGCAGGCGCTCGCCCAAGCCCACAAGCTCCAGCAGCTCGATCCCGCGCTCGATGCCGTCGTCCGTGGAGAGGCCGGCGAACACGGTGGGCAGCGTTACGTTCTCGAGAGCCGTCATGACCGGAATCAGGTTGAAGGTCTGGAAGATATAGCCGATGGTGTGGCACCGGAGGTAGGCCAGCTCCTTCGCGTCGAGTTGCGCCATGTCCACATCGTTGATGAATACGGATCCGGAAGAAGGCTTGTCGAGCCCCCCGATCGCATTGAACAGCGTCGACTTGCCCGACCCCGACGGACCCATGATGGAGATGTACTCGCCGCGGAAGATGTCGAGGTCGACCCCGTTCAGCGCCTTCAGGATCTGGTCGCCCATCGTGTACTCCTTGACCAGGCCCTTCGTCCGGACGATGTACTCGTTGGCTGCCATCGGCTGTGTACCCTTTCCTGCTTGGGCTCTGCCGCCTCTGGGACGGCGCCGGCCCCCTCTGGTGGGGGTCCGGATGTGGTCAAATCTCGACGCGCAACGCTGCCGCCGGCGGCATCTTGGCAGCTCGGACGGCAGGCGGGATCGTCGCGACAAACGTCAGCAGCGTTCCCAGGGCCGTGGACGTGGCGATAAGGACCAGCGACTGCTCCCAGAAGCTCGCGCTCAGGGCCGCCGACCCGAGACCGATCACGTTCACCAGCGATATGAAGAACCATCCCATGAGACACCCGGATAAGCTGGCGAGGAACCCGAGCAGGCAGGACTCGATGAAGAACAGCTTCACCACGAACGAGTCTAGCGCGCCCAGGCACTTCATCGTGCCGATCTCCTTGTAGCGCTCCGTGACCGACATGAGCATGGCGTTGGTGATCCCGACGGTACAGACCAGGAGGCCCATAATGGACAGCCACTGGAGCCGAGTCCGCGCGTTGGCCTCCTCGGCTTTGTTGGCATCCGCGGCTGAGACCATGCGGATCTCCTCGGCCGTCAGCTTCTCCCCAGCTGCCAGTCGCTCGCGCTTCACGCTGATGAGGTCGGCATGAATGTCGGAGAAGATGGCCGACGTCTGAACCGAGCTGAAGAACGCGATGCCAAGGAAGATGCCGCCCGCGGTGATCAAGGAACGCGCGAAGCGGATGCGCACGCTCTTCAGGCTGATCTCCACCGCCTTCGAGAAGGGCAACTGCATCTGACGTCGCTTGTCGACGCCAGGTCGTGACGCGTTGGTGCCCGCATCGCTCATTGTGCCCTCCCCCCTCGCTGATAGAAGCCGATGAAGCGACGCTGTGCCAGCATCTGCAGATAGGTGGTCACCGATACCTCCACCTCGCGGCGGTTCAGCTTGTAGTGCTTCGCGGTCTTCTGCACGATACCTTCGACGGTGTGCTCTCCGTCGCACAGCCCCCAGACGAACGAGCCAACCTCGTCGAGCTGCACGTCTCGGGCCTCGGGCAGCCGGAACCAGAAGCTCACCGCGCGACCTACCCTGTCCGTCCTGTAAGGCACTCGCAGCCTCGCTTCCCCATTCTCGTCGATGTCCCATTCGACAGCGGTGTGCCGCATGGGCCTCAGTGTGAACACCATCTGGCGATCGGGAGGGTTCACGCGAAGGAATGGCAGGAACCGCCCCGCCACCATCCGGAACCTCAGGCTCAGTGGCACTCGCACCGCGCTGCCACCTCGTCGAGTAGACCCTCCGACGTCCGCATCCGCCACACCTGGATGGCGTGGATCTTGTTGGTCTCCGGACACTCCCAGGCGCAGCCCTCGTAGATCGAGGCCACGCGCATGGTCCTCAACGCGTCGAACAGAGCCACAGCCCAGGCGCCCACGTTGCGCAGCCTGCCGTTGGCCAATGCCGCCTCATGCCCATGCACGGTGGCGAGCGTCCCGCGCGCACCATACCGCGCCGCGCCGCACATGGTCTCGAGCCACTCAGCAATGGTGAACTTGCGTCGTGTCACGTTCGCCAGGCCCCAACGCTCGATAGCGATCCGCTCTCCGCAGCGCTCGAAGTCCAGGCGCAGATAGCCCGACATTAGTTTCTGCGCTCGCAGGTTGAACGTCTCAGGGACGGCTACCACCAGGTCGTAGAGCGCCCACACGTGCCAGCCGCCATCGCCATGGTCGCGTATCGAACTGAACAGCGCGCTCGCGATGGCGCCAACGTTGTCGCGTCCCTGCCCCACTACCTGTGCCACCACGGACCGACCGCAGGTGCGGCAGAACCAGATCTTGCCCTGTGCATGCCCGCCGCCAGTCCATGTGAAGTTGTGCGCAACCCGCTCACCATTGTGCTCGGTCGTCTCGGGCTTGACCTTGCACTCGAACGGCGTGCGCGCCTTCCGAGCACGCTTCTGCGTCTGCTTAAGAAAACGGTCCAGCGTGTCCCGCAGGTTGGGCGGCTCGAGTGGGAGTTGCCTGTTGGCATCCCGGCGACGCCTCCACCAGGCGTACAGCGCTTCTATCGGTGACCGCGGAGCCCGCCCGGTCCTGTTCGACCACTTGACCTGCACGAACATCGTGCCCGGCGAGTCGACCTTCAGGTACCCGTCGTCGCGGTCCATCGAGAAGCCGGTCACGTTCCAGTCTGCCGGGAGCTCGAACGTCAGCCCGTGCCAGCCCACAAGCGTCCGCGGCTCCTGTCTGGCCGCCCGGTGTGTCACCTCCGGCATGCTATCGTCTGCGTCTCCCGCCGCCCGACCGAACTGCCTGGCGGCCTCGTTCCGCGGCGCTCAGCGGCGCCACTCCAATCGCGCGCGCCCGTCGGCGTACGCCACCACGTTCGCAGGCTCCCAGGGCCCGTCGCGCGCCAACCTCCGCACATGGCGCCCCGGCATCGGCAGGGACTCCCCATCGTCGGTGGCGTTTCGCCCCAGCAATGTCGAGTCGTAGACTAGCGGGGTCTCACCCGGCATGTCCAGGTCTGCTCGGGCACTGCCGTCCAACGCCGCGCTCGCGGCATACCCGAAAGCTGCAGCACCCTCGACCTCCACTGCTGGACACCGGAAGCGGCGCTCCTGCACCACGTAAGGACCGGTAGCGTCCATCCACACAACCGACGGCGGGTAGCGGTCCTCGTGGTCGTCCGCATACAGTGCGAACGCACGCGCCAAGAGCCGGACGTTGCTCACGCACACCTGCGTCTTGCCGATCTGCCGCGTGGGTGCCAGCGCGCGCCCCAACAGGTATGCAGCGCCATACAGCACCACGCACACGGCAGCGGCCCAGCACAACGTCCGAGCTAGCCACCGGCCTGTCGCCGGCTCACGCCATGGCATGCGACCACCCACGGGAACTGCCGCACCAGGCACTGCCGGTCACCCGCCGAGCTATCGGGGGACCTCGCTGCGCACCTCGCCATCGGCCATTAGCACGTTGTTGCGTCCCATGTGCCTGCCAGGTCTTGGAAGTGACGTCACTGCGTCATGCGCATCCACAACGGTCGCGGTCGAGTCGTACAGCAGCGGCGTAGACGCCTTGTTCTCCACGCTGTCCAAGCGGACCGAGCTCAGGGCGCTGTTCATTGCGTAGCCGTGGGCCGACGGGTCCACGCGCGAGGCGTCCGGGCAGTGGAGCCACTCGTCCTCCCGCACGCGGTCCCGGATCGCCGTCATCCATCGGTCGGCAGGCGGCAGATACCCGTCCCAGGAACCCGCGTACAGGCGCAGCGCAATGCCAAGCTGCGTCAGTCGCTGCGGACACTCCTGGTTCATCGCCGCCTGGTATTCCTGCCTCTGTAGCAGAGGGGCCACGCTGCGCCACGCGTCGCCGAACTGCGCCGATGTCCATAGCACGCCGCCAGCGGCTACGAGGCCTCCCAGCAGGCGGGACACAGAGGTCCCTGACGCCAGCAGCGCGCCACCCAGCAGACAGCCGACGAACGCGGGAATCGCCCAGCGGACCGCTGCCAGCGTGATCTCCTGCTCGTTCACCACGACCGGAGAACCACCGCGCCACCAGATGAAGCCCGCCCACAGAGCCGCCGGAACTGCCGCGGCCCCGAGCGCCCGAGCAGGGCCTCCACCAGACCGCCGCCCTCCGACGTAGCCGGCCGCGATGAGGCCGATCACCGGCAACCAACACAGCAGGACGGAGAGCACCGAGGCCACGACGGCTCCGCCCGCGATGCTCCCCCTGCGCTCAACCGCCACCGGCTCCTCCATCGACGCTCCCATGGCCTGCACGTGCCGCTAGAAGGGCAGGTAGTTCACCGATCTGGCGATGAGCGATAGCGCGATGGCAGCCATGGCAACGAGACCCGTGCCGCAGGAGAAGCCTGCCAGCAACACCGGCGTGTACATGCTCCACTGATCCATACCGAACCGCTGTGCGAAGTAGCGCTTACCGAGCCACGCCCCGAAGAACAGCGGGATCACATCCGCCGGCCACGCGCCCACACCTCCGACAAGCCCGTAGTAGAAGAGCAGCGGTAGCTTCAGTACACACACGACGCCGAATACGCCTATACCAACGACGAACCCGGCGGCGATCCGCCCAGCGTTGATGCCCTCAAGTACCCACGTTGGCCCATCGGGCCTGTTGATGGTCTGGAACATGGCCTGGAACGTTGCCGCCAAGGGCCAGAACCTCTGGGCGAAGGGGTGCTGCGCCGAGGGAATGGCCGTGGTGTACCAGAAAAACGCCCAGAACACGAACGAGGCGACCAGGAAGATCGGGAGTACGGCAAACTCGACCTTGACCACGCTGGTGAACTTCGTTCCCGTCAGCTCTACTTCGCGGAAGCGCTGAGCAAGGGGGCCGTAGTCAGCAAGCGGGATAGGCGCGTACCAGATGTCCACATGCGGGTACCCGCTCTTCATGATCGAGGCTTCCCGAAGGAACGGGAAGGCCACGCCCTGCCCCGTCAGGCCCATCATCCGCGCGCTGATGAACGAGTTGATGGGTGTCCACACGAGGCCGAAGAAGATGAGGATCCACCACGGGAACATACCCCCATGCCCGTCCGCCAGCAGAAGCACCTGCGTCAGGACGATGTAGAAGCAGGTGATGGTGAACCAGACGAGCAGCGGGATCCAGATATTCACATCGCCGCGGCCTGCGGGCGCCTTGAGCATCAGGCCGCGACCCTTGGCCTGTTGGCGGAGCGACGCGAATGCGCGAACCACCTGCACGATGCCGAGCGCGGCCACAGCCAGCTGCAGGCCGATGGCGACCGACATCCAGAACTTGATGTCGGTGATGATGCGCGTGTTGATCGCGTCCATCCCCGGGGTCCAGCCGTTCGTCGCAGCGGTCCCGAACGCCCCCAGACTGTAGAGGATGTTCGGCATCGGGAAGACTTTGCAGAACAGCGAGCTCACGAAGCTGCCGGCCACAATCGGGAACGGAAGCACGAACCCGACGAGCACCGAGCCCAGGTTGCCCGAGATCCCCGTCAACGCACCAGGCAGGATCGATTCCGTGCTGGAAGTGAGGTCGAAGAACGGGATTGGGATCAGGGTGAGCGCTCTGTTGAACACGACGCTGGTGAAGACGGGTATCGCGACGTAGAAGAAGCCGAATATGAGTCCGATGACCGTCCCGATCGAGAACACACGCCAGCGCCAGGACTCCTCCTTGCTCGCCGCTTCCGCCAGCGCTGTTGCACCCGACGCCGCAACCGGAGCCATCGGGAACGGGAGCCGCTCGACGTCGCTGGTAACCCGGAAGAGCACGTAGCCCATGCTCATCCAGTTCAGGCGTCCCAGGACCTCATTCAGCACCAGCAGGAGTATGGGTATCATCCACGCGGGGTGGAAGAAGCTCCGCTGCGTCAGCGCCAGCGATCCCGCCTCGGGTACCACCCATGTCGGGATCTCGGCAGACACCAGCCCTGCCTGAGGCGCCTGGCGGAAGTACTGGTTCCAGATGAGATGGCCGAACGGTCCGCCGGAGATGCCGCGATCGGCGAGCACCAGGTTCGCCAGCATCGCAGCCACGTAGAAGAGGATGTAGATCTCCTGCCGCTTCATGGGCAGGAACGAGCGCCGCATCACCTCCGCGAAGAGGACGATCGTTACCCAGGTCGCCGCGTCACCGAGGCCCTGCCCGGCAACCAGACCGAGGTACAGGGCGCCCGGCAGCATGATGAAGCCCACGAACAGAGCGCCGACGACCGTCTTGCCGGTGAAGCCCTCCTCGAAGCGGACCGTGGCATCCTGCGGTCCCTCTTCCTGAGACGCCTGCTCTACTTGGGCCCGTGCCCGTGATACATCATCAACTGCCAAGCGAGTCCTCCCACACGGGCAAGCTGCACGGCATGGCCCGTCCCTTCATCAGCACGCCTCCCCCTTGCAGCGGCGGCCTGCCGCGGCAAGGCCGCCAGCGCCACCAAGAAGCGTTCAGCGAACACCCTGGAGCGTCGACGTGGCTCGACCAAGGCTGCGGGATACCGGCTGTAGCACAGCCTGCCCCGCTCCCGGTACGCGCCCGTGCTGATGTGGCGGTGATGCTACTCCGCCGGCTGCGGCACCATCTTCCCGCCCGGCGCCGCGCTGGCGACGGGCGCGCCATCCTCGCTCCTCAGATAGCGGTCGCGCTCGCCCTGCTTCAGCGTGCGCCAGATCAGGAACTGCTTGCGGAGCGTGTTGAGGAAGCGCCGGTTCACGCGCTTCCAGTTCGAGATGTCGCCACTCTCTCGATGGATGATCACCCGGATTTCGTACACGTCGGCCATCAGCGTGGGCAGCGTCTCGATGCCCACCTTCTGGCTGACGCCCAGGTCGAATGGCGCCAGCCAAGCCATGCACTCGATGCGATAGGCAGTACAGGCTTCCGGCATGTCCTCGGGTGCTAGCCCATCGGCCGCCGCCAGCGCGACGGGCTGCGCCTGGAACTCCGACGTGCGGACGTCCTGCGTCACGAAGTCGCCGATGCTGTACTCTTCATAGGCGGAGAACCACTCGGCGAGGAACTGGTTCAGGCCGTGGGCCTGCTCGCTGGTGACGGAGAACGGAAGCGGGATCGCCCACTCGTCGCCCTGCGGATCCGGCACACGCCACGTGCGGTCGATGGCGGGAGTGGCCACCTCAGCAGCCTTGCGCGCGGGGTACAGGGTCGAAAGCAGGACGACACCGACGACCACCAGTGTGGTCAGCACCGCCGACACCGACGAGTAGTTCAGATATAGGCCCTGGAACGCGCCGGTGATCATCAGGATCTGCGACGTGAGCTGGCCAAGCAGGTAGCCTGCGACCGACCCCAGGATCGCGTAGACCATCGCCTCGGCGATGAACAGCATCCCAATATGCGCCGGGGCCAGGCCGATTGACGAGAAGATGTGGATCTCCTTCACCCGCTCGAACACGGAGCCGAGCATGGTGTTGAGGACGATCAGTGCGGCGATCACCACCGGGAAGATCACCAGCTCGAGGCCACGGCCCGTGGTGGCGGCGATCGACGAGTACCGCGTGATGGTCGGCCTGCCCTCCTCCGGAATCCGCCCTGCGTAAAGGTTGAGGCCGAGGCGGTGCATGAGGGGTTCGAGCGTTGCCGTCACGCGCTCCGGGTCGCCAAAGTCGATGGCAATGGAGCGCAGCTCCGCGCCAAGGTTCGTGGCCGTCTGGAACGGGATGATGAAAACAGCGTCTGGCTCGAGGTGCGTGTACTCGCGGAAGCCGGTCTCGCCCCCTGCCCTGCCCTGCCGAGCGAGCCTCTGCATCATGATAAAGTCGACGGGCGTGAGGATCTCGTTGTCGAGGTCGGTGATGTCCTTGAACTTCTGCGTGTCGTAGATGCCGATCACCGTGTACTCAACGCCGGCATACGTGACCGTCGCGCGTCCGACTTCCTGCGGCTCCACCCGGAGCGCTGCAGCGATGGCGTCGGGGATTATCACCGCGTAGATGTCGCCCGGCTGGAACCATCGCCCGGCGATCAGGGCCTCCTGCGGACGGGTGACCCTCTCCTCCTGAGGCGTGAGGCCGATGAGCGCCCTGGCGTCAAACTGACGGTCAGCGCGGCGGATCGTCAGGAAGGACTGCTCCCCGAGCTGGGTGCCGAAGAACCACGCGCGCGGCGCGACGGCATTCGTGCGCCCGTACTCGTCAGCGAGCAGGCGGTATGCCGGCTCCTGGAGTGGGTCCCACATCGCTGTGCGGACCATGAGGCCGTTGTACCGCGGCACTCCTGGCGCGGGCACCTGGTTGAAGCGCATGGTCTGCACAATCGAGGTGAACGAGAGTACCGTGAACGTCAGCAGGACCAGCGTGGCACAGGTGAGCACTGTCCGCGCTTTGCGCCGGCGCATGTTGGAGATGCCCAGGTTGAAGGCCGCGAGCGCCACGGACACGCGCCCGATGTCGGCCTTGTGGACGCCCGACACCTCGCGGTTCATCTGCTTGAGCTGCTCCTCGAACTTGCCCGCGATCAGTGCGATCACGATGCAGGAGAGGGCCAGCATGATGAAGGCCAGTAACACAATCACCGGGTTGATGGTGATGTCGAACGCGGGATGCACCTGGCTGAAGATGAAGAAGATCAGCAGGAAGATCACAAACGCGTACCCGAGCTGGCGCTTCAGATCGTAGGAGCCGAAAACGAGCCGCTCCATGAAGAAGGCGAACGGAATGAGCAGCGCAAGGTAGAACAGCACGCCCTGAACCACGTCGAGGGCTGTCTGCTTCACGTCGGGGTACGCGCGCGACGCGAAACCCCACGCTGCGCGCGACTCGTGGTGGAAGCGCTCCCAATCGAGCGTCGCAGCGGCCTCCTGCGCGTTTTCGATGGAACCTCTGGAGCGCTCGTGGAGCGCGTTGATCCCCTCGTTGACGATCCGGTACCGGGCGAGCCGCTGTATCCGGTAGTCGTTGAGGTGCCACATGTCCTTCGCCACGTGGAGCGCCGTGTGGTAGATTGCGCCGCCCCGGGCGATCTCGCGCGTCGGGTCGAACTCCTCGACCGTCACGGCGCCGCGCAACTCAGCGTCCTGCGCTTCTCGCGGATCGCCACCCACCAGGTAGCCGATCCCTTCCGGGTTCTCCCTGTCCGGGTTAATGAGCAACAGGCGAGTGGCCGCCGGGCCGGCGCCCATGAGGATCTTGAGACGCGATCCCGGCTGGGAGAAGATCACGGCCACGTCCTCGACGTAGGAGCCCACCATCCAGGGGTCCTGCGGATCGATCGCGTAGCCGAACATGCGAGGCTCGCCGTTCGTGGCCCCGTCCAGAATGTTGATCGTCGTGAGCGCACGCAGCGACTGCTGGTCCACGAGGTCGAAGATCGCGGTCGGCACGCACCGGAAGAGGATGATGTTCACTTCCTTGGTGGCCGTCGTCACGCTGACGTCGAGCGGCATGAACCTCGCGCCGGTAACACCCAGATCCGGTGCGTAGTCGATCTCGCCCAGCGACTGGTTGGGCACACGTTCGCCCGTGGCGCGGTCTACCACCGTCTCCCGGTCGTCTATGTGAAACGCGAGCAGGCGAGTCACAGCATTGCCGCCGAATGCCGTCAGGGGCGCCACGCCGTGGAACTCGAAGGCGTTCTTCTCGCCAGTCACCGGGTTGTCGCTGACCGCGGTGATCATGTTGCCACGAACGCCCATGAAGCTCTTCGTCCGGTTCCGGATGACCACGAGAGACTCGGCCAGACGCGGGTCCGGGAACGCGATGAAGCTCTCCTTGGGATCGAAGAGCGTGACGCGTCCCCTCACCGTAGCAAAGCCGCCCTGCAGCGCCATGCGAGACCACCTGCTGGGTTCGGTGATCGGCATGCGCTGGGCATCAACGTCGCCGGGCTCGTTGGTGTCGGTGACGATATGGTAGTACAGGCAGGCCAGCAGGCGCGTCTGAAAGGCCAGGTTGGCGATGTTGACACGGTCGGGCGTGTCGAAGGGCGTGTCGACCAGCGAGCGGGCGTCGTCGATGGACGCGAAGGTCACGCCGTTGCCTTGCGCCATCGTCACCACTTCGGAGGCAAACGCCGGCTTGCCGGGGATGAAGTTCCGCCAGTTCTTGCCGTCGACCGGATTGACGCCGTCGGCGAAGGCCTTCCGGCTGTCGAAGCCGAGCGCTGCCCCGATCTTGTCGGCGTTCTCGCGGCAGACCCGGGCGATGTCGGAGAAACGCCCCTGGATGTCCTCGCGGAAGTCGTAGAACCAGCCCTTGTAGAAGATGCCCACGCCGCGCGTCTGGCTCGTCAGGTCAAGCCCGGTCCAGAGATAGATTGTGGGCGGCTTCCGAAGGGGGTTGGTGCGATCACTGAGCCAGAAGCCCGCATTGAGCGACATCATCGCGAGGACCAGCACGGCCAGCACGGCCGAGCCAGGGTTCAGCACGCGGGCTCCCTCGCGGCGGGCGTGGATGGCCCGAGAGATCAGCCACAGCGCAAACACCGCCAGCAGGCCGACGAGCCAGATGGCGGTCCTCGTCGAGTATTCGGCGGAGATCGCCCTCTCGCTCATACTGGGCTGCGCCCAGTCATCGATGTGCCTGTGCACGAACTCGCGCACGCCCTGGAGCGCGAGGTGATGGCCGCTGTTCGCCACGAACCACATGGTCCGGCCTGGCGGGTTCTGCCGATAGATGCGGGCTATCTCAAGGAGTGCCGCGATCCCGCCAGCGGACTCCGCGCCGGGTGCGAGCGACGGCACGACCGAGATCGAGTCGTAGTAGCCCTGAACAACGATGATCTGGTCTTTGAGCTTGGGGTCCGTGCCCGGGATCATGCCGAAGATGTTCTTCGCCTCGCGGCGCTCGAACGGCATGTCGCACTTCACGGTGGCCATCGGCGGGGTCGGGTGAGCAGTGGCAGCCAACAACTCGGGAACGTCGGACTGGCTGATCCAGAACCGCGGGATGTTGATAGGGATCGAGATGAACTTGGCTTCCGCCTCGCCCCTCATCGTCTCCTCGGGCGCGATGAAGATCACCGCGCGCACTCCAAGCCGCGGCGCGTTCATCCACTCGGCCCGGCTGTTGAAGTCCACGAGGACGATGCTGCCCTCGACATCCTTCCCGTTGAAGTTGGAGAGCTCGCCGTCGCCAACGTAGAGCAGCTTGCCCGTGATGCCGTCCGGTGGGAGCTGCGAAGTGCGGACCAGGTTGGGCCAGAGCGCGTGGAGCTTCTTGGTGCGGCCGTTCACGGTGATCGAGGATCCGCGGTCCACCGGAACCACGACGCCGAAGCTCTCCGACCGAACCTGCTCAAGGCCGATCTCGCGGAAGCGCCTCTCGACGTAGGCCGCCGCCTTCGCGTCCCCTGGATACCCGGCAATACGGGACCCGAAACTGGACAGCGTCCGGATCGTCTCTGAGATGTTCTCGGGGCTGACCTCCGCGGCGAGTCTCCGGTACGTCGCCGCGTCCGCATGCGCCGCCGCCCCAGCCCCAGCAGTGAGGGATAGCAGAAGTGCAACACGCAGGAACACCCTCAGGCTGGTTGCACCGGTGGATGGCATTCGCGCTTTCCTTTCACGTCACCCAAGCCGGCGGAAGCGCCGAGCGTAGCTGGTGCAGCGAGGCGGACCAACAGAGTGCGCTCATCATATCACAGGCCCCCGCGAATTGCAATGTGCGGCGGCCACGCGGCGTGCGGACACGGCTCCTTGTTCGTCCGGCGAGCCGGATGCTATAATCCGGCGCGGTCCGGAGCTCCCCGGGCTGACTTCCGGAGGTAGCGCCGGATTGCCCTCCCTCAGGCTCGACGTCGGCGTCAAGACGGACCCGATCGAGTACCGCTACTCGTTCCCCTGGCTCTTCCGGATCCTTGGCGATGAGGGCGTGCGACACGTGCAACTCGGCAGCTTCTTCGAGGCGTACTGGCTGCCCGATCGCTTCTACCGAGAGCTTGGCGTCATCGCCGAACACCATGGCGTGCAAGTGCGCAGCCTCTTCACGGCGCACCGCGAGCTCGGCGGCTTCCTCCGTCACGAGGAAGGATTCGAGGCGGTTGCACGCCGGGCCTATGAGCGCTTCATCGAGGCTGGCGCGCTCCTTGGAGCGCGCTCGGTGGGGTCGAACCCCGGCGCCGTCCTGCGAGACCAGATGGCCGACAAGCCGGCGGCTGTGGCGCGCTACGTGCGCCACATGAAGGACCTGATGGCATACGCCACGCGCTGCGGGATCGACTGGCTCACGATCGAGCCGATGTCCTCCCTCGCTGAGCCGCCTACGCTCCCTGAGGAGGTCGACGCGGTGTGCCGCGAGCTGGCGGACCACCACGCAGCGCACCCGGAGGAGACCGCACGGGCAGGCCTGTGCGTCGACGTGTCCCACGGCTATGCGGACGCCAACCGCGTTGTCCGGCACGGGCCGATGGAGTTGCTGCAAGCGGCGGTCCCGTACCTCTACGAGATCCATCTCAAAAACACTGACCCCCATTTCGAGTCGACGTTCGGGTTCTCGAGGGACGAGCGCGTGCGCGGGATCGTCGACCTCTCCACAGTCCGTGATCTGTTGCTTGCGTCAGCCGACAGGCTCCCCGTTGATGACGTGGTGGGCTATCTGGAAATCGGCGGCCCCAAGCTGGGTCGCGACTACACGGACCCGCTCCTCGAGAGAGCGCTCCGCGAGTCGATCGGTCACTGTCGAGACACGTTTCGCGTCGGCGACGGTATTCCCTTCGACCCGGCGCCAATGCGGGCGCGCGATACGGGCGTTCGGATCGCCCCGTCCGTCATGTGCGCGGACCTGTGCCGCCTCGAGCACAGTGTCCAGCAACTGGAGGCCGCCGGAGCAGACCTCCTCCACTTCGATGTCATGGATGCCCGCTTCACGCCCAACATGCCCGTCGGGCTCACGCTGATGGAGCAACTGCGCGATCGCACGACGATGCCGTTCGACATCCACCTCATGGTACACGACAACGACTGGTTCGTGCGCCGTGTGGCCGCGCTGAAACCGCACATGGTGTCTGTCCACGCCGAGTCCTCGCTACACCTTGACCGAACGCTCGACCTGATCCGGCAGACCGGCGCGCTTGCGGGCGCAGCGCTCAACCCCGGCACGCCCCTCGGCGTGCTCGAGTACGTCACGGACAAGCTGGACTTCGTGCTCCTGATGACGGTGAACCCCGGCTTCGCCGGTCAGGCGCTCATCCCGGCGGCGTTGCGCAAGATCGCTGACTGCCGGCGCTTCCTGGATGAACGGCGCCCCGGCATCCCGATACAGGTCGATGGGAACGTGAGCTTCGCCAACATACCGCGCATGGTGGAACTCGGCGCGGGCATCCTTGTGGCCGGGTCCAGCAGCGTGTTCCACCCGTCCGGCAGCGTGCCGGCGAACATGCGCCGCGTGCTCGACCTCCTCGCGGGCGCCCCTGCGTGAGCGCCCGAACGATGCAGGCCCTCGTGCTGCACGCCGTTGGCGATCTGCGGTACGAGCGCATCCCGGTGCCCACGCCTGGGCGTGGCGAAGCGTTGGTGTGCGTCGGATTTTGCGGCGTATGCGGCTCAGACATCCCACGCATCTTCCAGAAGGGTACCACCCGCTTCCCCACGGTGTGCGGCCACGAATTTTCGGGCGTCATCGAGAGCACGGGGGACCAGGCCGGCCCGTGGCGAGCCGGCGACCGGGTCGCCGTGTTCCCTCTCCTCTGGTGTGCGCGCTGCGCCGCTTGTGAGCAGGGCCGCTATGTGCAGTGCACGGGCTATGACTATCTGGGCTCCCGGAGCGACGGCGCGTTCGCGGAGTACGTCGTCGCTCCCGTGCGCAACCTGCTGCGAGTACCCGAGAGCGTCCCTCTCGAGCTGGCGGCTATGTGTGAGCCGGCGGCCGTTGCTCTCCACGCGCTCCGTCGCACACAGCGAAGCCTGTATGGCAGCACGGTGGCCACCTTCGGCGCAGGCCCGATCGGCCTGATTGTGGCCCAGTGGGCCCGCGCGATGGGCGCCTCGCCGCTCGTATTTGACATCGACCGGCGCCGCATCGAGCTCGCCCGCTCCCTTGGCCTTATGGGCGCGTACTGCAGCGCCGACGAAGCGCCCCTCATTGTGGTCGAGCGCGAAACAGCCGGACACGGGGCGCACGTGGCGATCGAGGCGGCGGGCGTCCCGGCTGCGCTGGTCTCCGCCATCGAGTGCGCCCGGCCCGGCGGTGTCGTGGTGGTTCTGGGGAACCCCTCGGCGGACGTCACGCTGCCTTCCGCCCTGATATCCAGATGGATGCGCCGGGAGATCGACGTTGTCGGCGCGTGGAACTCGGGCTTCCACGTCGCCGGCGACGACGATGACTGGCGGGCCGCCATCGCTTCAATGGCGTCGGGCGCCATCGACCTCCAGCCGTTGGTGACTCACCGTGTTCCGCTCAGCGGAGGCGTGCAGGTGCTGCGCGACCTTGCGGATCGTCGCGGGCTCTTTGGCAAGGTCCTGATCCAGCCCGACCCGGACGCACGCTAGGCGCATCGCCGACACAGACAAGGAGCAGGCCGTGAGGGCAGCCGTTCTCGAGGAACTCGGCCGCATCGAGATTCGGGACGTACCGGAGCCAGAGATCGACGACGACGCCGCGCTGCTGCGGGTAGAGGCTGTGAGCATCTGCGGTTCCGATCTGCGCATCGTGCGGCACGGCAACCCCCGCGTGCAGCCGCCGGCGATCATCGGCCACGAGACTGCCGGCGTCGTGGTCCAAGCAGGCAGGAACGTGACGCGCGTGAGAGAAGGCGATCGCGTCGCGGTTGGCGCCGACGTTCCCTGCGGGCAGTGCCGCTGGTGTCGCGACGGCCTCGGAAACAACTGCTCCATCAACTACGCCATCGGCTACCAGATACCGGGCTCCTTCGCCCAGTACATGAAGCTGCCGCGCCTTGTGCTGGAGGAAGGACCCGTCAGCCATTTCAGCGATGCGCTCAGCTTCGAGGAGGCATCGCTCGCAGAGCCACTGGGGTGCGCCGTCAACGGGCTCGAGCTGGCAGGCATGTCACTGGGCAAGTCAGTCGCCATCATCGGCATGGGGCCCATCGGCTGTATGATGATTGACCTCGCGCGCCTCATGGGCGCCGTGAAGGTCATCTGCGTGCAGCGGAGCCGCCTGCGCATGGAGATCGCTCGTGGCTACGGCGCCGACGCCTACATCTTCAGCGAAGATGAGGACGTGGTGGCTCGATGCAGGGAGGAAACGGACGGCGAGGGCCCGGATGTGGTGATGACCACCTGCGGGTCCGTTGAGGCGCACGAGCAGGCTATCGAGATGGTCGCCCACCGCGGTGTGGTGAACCTCTTCGGCGGCCTGGGCAAGGACGTCCGGCCGATGAGCCTGCTCTCAAATCTGATCCACTACAAGGAGTGTTTCCTCACGGGATCTCACGGCTGCGTCCCGCGACACCACGAGTTGGCGGTGCGCCTGCTCGAGCGCGGCAAGGTGCGCGTTCGGCCGCTCATAACGCACGTCTTCCCGCTCGAGCGTGTTGGTGAGGCGTTCGCTACGATGGAGAGCCGGAAGGGCATGAAGGTGGTGGTGCGTCCCTGGGCGAGCGCCTGATCGCCCGGGTCTCCGCGACGTGACCGCTGACCGGGGCGTGGCGGCCGGAGTGCGGCAGATGGCGCTCCTCTACGGCGGCATCGCCGCTGTGGGCGCCACCCTCTGGCTGTGTGGCACGACGCTGGAACTGCTGTCCTGGACGTCGGGATCGGCGCCGCTTCAGGAAGAGCCGCCAGTCGGAGCGCCCCTCCCGACGGCCTTCGCGTGGCGCTCGGCGACCGTGCAGGTGGTGACTGCCTTTGGCTCGATCCCCGCGCTGGCCACTGCAGCGATCGCGCTCGTGCTGGCGGCGTCCGCGTCCTTCGCCCTGTGTCGCCGGCTGAACCCCACGTTCCAGCCGGTCACGGTGATGCCGATGGGTGGCACGATCCTGACCCGGAGCCACCTCGATGCGGCAGTCATCGCGAAGTTGGTCACGCTCGCAGCGTTCTCGGGCATGCCCATCCTCAGCCTTTGGTCACTGGCCGTGCGACCGGGCGCGACCGATCTCACCACAATAGTCCTGTGCGCGCTGAGCGGCGCCACGGCGTGGGCGCTGCTGGCACGCGACGGCGTGGCGGGTGACTTCCGGGAAGGCGCCTACCTGTGGCCAGGCCGTGCGCTGTGGTCCCTCGCGGCTCGCGGCGCGCTCGCAGGCCTTGCCGTCGCCGCCTACGTCGCGGTCGGCCGCCAGGTCGATCCGGGCGCCGAGCTGGCCTTCCGTCGGTCGCTGGGCGCGATCGGCGAGGGCTCCTGGTGGCACGCTGCCGCGCACGTGGTCGTTACGTGGGTCCTGGCGACGGCAGCGCTGGGAGCGCTACTGGCAGCACTGGCGACGCCAAGCAGGAGCAGCCGGGTTCGGGCGATCGCCGGGGCCCCCGCCGCCTTCGTCCTGGTTGGCATCCTGCTCTTCGAAGCGCATTGGCTCCCCGAGTATCGGCGCACGCGGTTCGATTTCGAGGCCGGAGCCGGCTTGGCTGATCGTGCGACGCACCTTCGAACCGCCCTCGGCCTGGCCACTCCACCTCCCTCGCCGCCCGTGCTCTTCGTGGAGCCGGACGGCACGGCTGCCTCGCTGCCGGTCTCGCTCGCCAGCCCGGAGGGTCTGGACGCGCGGCCGGACGCCGCGGCGCGGATCGAGGCGTTCCTGCAGCAGCGTGGCCATCGCACCGCCACCTCGCGCGCCGCCATGCATGCGCTGCTCAGCGGGGCGGCCGCACGCTGGGATCAGGCGGAGGCGATCCGGCTCTGCCTGATGGCACTGGAGCGCTTCCCAGACCTCGATACGCTCGCTGTCCTGCTCGACCTTCTCCGGAGCAGCGCGGCGACTCCCGAGGCCGCTCTGGCTGTCGACGCGTTCGGGGACCCGCGTCGGTTCCAGCAGACCGACCGCCTCGCCGCTGCGCTGATCGGCGACCTCCACGCCCGCCTGGGCCGCCGCGTGCAAGCGGCGGAGTGGTACGACCGCGCCGGCATGCCCCCAACGCGCATCCTGCAGCGACTCCAGACCCGCACGATGTTTGCGCGCGGAGAGGTGCGCGGTCGGATCCTGCTGCGAGGTGCGCCCGCGGCGCACACGAGGGTGGGCGTGCTACCGGTGAGTGACTGGCCCCCTACCGGCGAGGCTCTCACCCTCAAGCGCCCGATGGAGGCAGGGCGAATGCGGTTCGTCTGCGCTTCGGCATCCACCGACTCGGAGGGGAGGTTCCGGATTCGCGGCCTCATCGCGGGGCGCTACCGGCTGGTCGTTGCGCCGAAGGCGGGCAGCGTGCCAGCCTATGTCTGGCTGACGGCCCGTGGCGCGCGCGGCGACCTGTTCGTTGGCTTCGCGCGTCCGGTCGCAGATGCCGGAACCATCGACCTGCGCGAGGGGCCGCCAACGCCGTGACGGCCGGCGCTCACCAGTCCGAACGGCAGTACTCCTCCCACACGCGCGCGTAGACGCCGCGAGTTCGCGCCGCGATGCGATCCCAGTTGAACACCTCACGCACGCGCAGCGAGGCATCGCGCGCCATGGCATTGGCGAGCTCTGGCCTCCTGAGCACCCGCACGATGGCCCAGGCCAGGCTGTCGCTGTTGTTCAGCCATGATACGGTGCCGGTCACGTCGTGCTCCACGATCTCACGCAAGCCCCCGGCATCCGAGACCACCACGGGAACGCCGGCGGCCATCGCCTCCAGCGCCACGATGCCGAACGGCTCGTAGAGGCTCGGGTAGCACGCCACGTCAACCACCTTGTAGAGGCGAAGCAGCGCATCGTCCGGAATGAAGCCCGTGAAGTAGACGTGGCGCTCCATGCCCAGGGAGCGGGCGAGGTCCTCCAGATGCGCGCGGTACCCTCCGCCGGCGATCACCAGCTTCACGCCGTGGCACTGCGCCCGCACCTTGGGGAGCGCCTCCACGAGCAGGTGCGCCCCCTTCTCGCGGACCATGCGACCCACGAAGAGAACGATGCGCTCCTCCGGCGCCGCGTACGCTGCACGGAACTTCGCCGCCTCCTCCGGCGTGAAGTCGAAGGCGAACTTGTCGGCGTGGACGCCGTTCGGAATGACGTCCACCTTGTCGTCGGGCGTGCTGAACGCGTAGGTCACCTCGTCTCGCATGAAGGCAGAGCAGACGATGACACGCCATGCCTCGTACGTCAGGCTCCACTCGACGGAGTGGATGTAGCGCTGCCCGTCCGTGTGGATGCCGCTATTGCGCCCCAGCTCGGTGGCATGGATCGTGGCGACAAGGGGCACGCGGAACCGGTGCTTCAGGGCCACGGAGGAGAACTGCGCGAGCCAATCATGAGCGTGGAGGATTATGTGCTGGCGCTCGGGCAGGCTTTTGAGCGGTTTGGGGCCTGCCGTCCACTCGCGCAGCAGGGCCTCGGCCCTATCGTGCATGGCCGCATTCAACTGGTGGACCCAGTGAACGAAGTTATCCGTGGGTGTGTAGGGAGCCACACGGTGGACGTGCACCCCCCGGTAGGTCTCCTCGGCAGGAGCCCCCGGGAACTCGCAGGTTACCACGTGGACCTCGTCGCCTTGTGCGGCCAGCGCCCAAGCTATCTCTTCGACGTGCCGAGCGATGCCCCCGACGATCTTCGGGGGGTACTCCCACGACAGCATCAGGATCCGCACGCCTGCCTCCATTGCGGTCGTCCGACGGCCGGCGCGTCGCATGCGCCGGCGGCGGCCAGTCGCCATCATAGCACACCTGCACCGGACGCGGTAGAAGCGGTCGTCCGGGCCCGAACGGATGGCGCCGCGCTTGACGCTCCTGCCCGCCTCGCGGTACGATGGGCCGCAATATGGACGCGGGCGTGACTGGTGCGGAACGGGGCAGACCCCGGTGGAGCGCTCGCGGAGTGCCGGTGCCGAGCGCCTGGGCGTGTTCGCTGCTGAGGGACGCCCGGGCGCGCGTGTTTGTGGGGGAGGGGTACGCTGCCCCTCAACCAGAGGCTGCCGATCAACCCGCCCGCCGGCGTCAGGCTATGGCACAGGGCCCGGCACGTTGGGGAGCGGCGCGGCCGTGGACGATGGAGCGGCGCTCTATCTGGAAGGAGCCCCCGTCGCCGCCATCGCCGCGCTGAGCCGCGACGTGTGGAGCCCCATCGTGCACACGTCGGCGGCGGTCCCGCGCATGCGGCGTGACGTCCTACCACCACTCCGCGTGGCCCCGCACATGGGCGGCGCAGACGCTCGCCAACTGCCCGTTGCGGGCGTGCGGAAGAGGAGGAGACAGGTGGCGAAGGTCCGGCAGGCGCTGCTGAGCGTATCCGACAAGACCGGCATTGAGGAGTTCGCGCGCGGGCTCGCCGCGTGCGGCGTGCGCATCCTGTCCACAGGAGGCACGGCATCGGCCCTCGAGGGGGCCGGGGTGCCTGTCACCTCCGTAAGCGACGTCACCCGGTTTCCGGAGATACTCGACGGTCGGGTCAAGACGCTCCACCCTGCCGTCCACGCCGCCATCCTGGCGCGGCGCGATGTGCCCCGGCACATGGGCACCCTCGAGGCGCACGGCATCGAGCCAATCGATCTGGTCTGCGTGAACCTCTACCCGTTCGCACAGACCGTGGCCCGCGCCGGGGTTACGCTTGAGGAGGCGATCGAGAACATCGACATCGGCGGCCCCTCGATGGTTCGTTCCGCCGCCAAGAATCACGACGGCGTCACCATCGTGACCGACCCGACAGACTACGAGGCGGTCCTTGCGGAGATAGCGGAGGGGGGCAACACCAAGCTGCAAACCCGCCGCAGACTTGCCGCGAAGGCCTATGCCCATACAGCGCGCTATGACTCGGTGATCGCGTCGTTCATGCAGGCGCGCTTCGCTGCTGATGACCCCTTCCCGCAGGAGCTGACCGCCGGCTTCACGCGGCAACAGACCTGCCGGTACGGCGAGAACCCGCACCAGCCCGGGGCCTTCTACCGCGACCCCGCGGTGGCCGAGCCCTGCATCTCCACCGCCCGCCAGATCTCGGGCAAGGACCTGTCGTTCAACAACCTCTACGACCTCAACGCCGCCCTGGAGACCGTGAAGGAGTTCGACGAGGCCCCGGCCGCGGTCATCGTGAAGCACACAAACCCGTGCGGCGTGGCGCTGGCCTCCTCGCTAGCGGAAGCCTTCGACCGCGCGCGAGAGGCCGACCCGGTCTCCGCGTTCGGGGGCATCCTCGCCACCAACCGGCCAATCGACCCCGCCACCGCGGACCGGATCACGGGCAAGAACACCTTCTTTGAGTGCATCGTGGCGCCGGGCTACGAGCCGGGCGTGGTGGAGACGCTCACCCGGAAGAAGAAGTGGGGCGCCGGGCTCCGCCTGCTCGAGGTCGGTCCGCTGGAGGGATGGCGTGACCGCGCAGAGGCCATGGACTGGAAGCGCGTGGCGGGAGGCCTGCTGGTCCAGGCCCGCGATCTGCACGTCTTGAGGCCCGCCGACCTGCGAACCGTGACCGAGCGCGCCGCCAGCGAAGACGAGATCGCGCAGATGCTCTTCGCATGGCGCGTGGTGAGGCACGTGAAGTCCAACGCAATCGTGCTCTCGAGGAACGGCGCGGTCGTCGGCGTGGGCGCCGGCCAGATGAACCGAGTGCAGTCGGTGCGCCTCGCCGTCGGACAGGCCGGCGAGAAGGCGAGGGGCGCAGTCATGGCATCAGACGCTTTCTTCCCGTTCCCGGACGGACCTGAGGCGGCGATTGCAGCGGGCGTGCGCGCCATCATCCAGCCGGGCGGCTCCGTGAGGGACGAGGAGACGATTGCCGTCTGCAACGCTGCCGGTGTGGCGATGGCCTTCACCGGTGTGCGGCACTTCCTGCACTGATGGCGGCGCCCCGGCGAGCTTGGTTCCCGCGTCTTGTGCATCGGTTGCGTGCTGGGCTATAATGGCTGGCGTGCGCGGGAGTAGCTTAATGGCAAAGCTCCTGCCTTCCAAGCAGGTGACGCGAGTTCGATTCTCGTCTCCCGCTCCATCAGCGTGCCTCCGTAGCTCAGGGGATAGAGCAGCTGCCTTCTAAGCAGTGGGCCGCAGGTTCGATTCCTGCCGGGGGCGCCGTAGGTTCGCGGCGGCCGTAGCTCAGCAGGTTAGAGTGCCAGGTTGTGGCCCTGGAGGTCGTGGGTTCGAGCCCCATCGGCCGCCCGCCATCCTTAACGAGCTCCGATCCCCTGTCACGCCTCGACGTGACAGGGGATCGCTGTGTGCAAGGCCCGCCGCCTGTGTCGCGCTGTTCCCAACCGAAGGAGCCTCCCACGCGTGAACGGCTCGCTCAGCCTCAATGGCGTCTGGGACCTCACCTTCACGGAGGACAACCCGGACTACTTCGCCCATCCCGCCCTGCGCGGCCGTGGCATGCTCAGAGCCACCGTGCCCGCGCCTGTGCATCGCGTCCTGATGGACGCAGGGCTCCTTGAGGACCCCAACTATGGCATGAACTCACTTAAGGCGCGCTGGGTCGAGGAGCAGTTCTGGTGCTACCGGCGCGACTTCGAGGCGCCGAACGTGGCCCGTGCTGGCCGCGCCTGGCTCCAGTTCGATCGGCTGGAGTTCGATGCTGTAGTCACGCTGAACGGCGAGGTGGTGGGCCGACATGCGAACGCGCACCGGCCCGCGCTTTTCGAGGTGACCGGCAAGCTCCGCGAGGGCTCCAACCAGCTCATCGTCCGCCTGGAGTCGGGCCTCTACTCCACCGTGGACCGCCCCGTGCTGGAGTACTCCCACGACTGGCCCGCACGCATCACGCGCCGCGCCTGGCACCGCAAGCCGCAGTACCAGTGCGGTTGGGACTGGAACCCGCGCATGGTCAACGTGGGCATCCTAGGGGACGTGCGCCTCGAGTGGGCGTCGTCGCCTGTCCTGCGCGATGTGACCGTCTTCGCGGTCCCGGGGGCGGACCTTGATCGGGCCATGATGCACGTGCGCGCGACCGTCGTCGCCGCGGGCGATACTGCCGGACCGGTCGCGCTCCGCGCGGTCATCCGCGAGACGGGACGCGGGGCATCCGCGTCGGTCACCCCCACGTTGGAGGGCGCCCGCGTGGCGATGACGATTGAGATCGAACAGCCAGCGCTCTGGTGGCCCGAGGGACATGGCGAGCAGGCGCTATACCATGTGGACGTAACGCTCGATGATGCCTGTGAGGCACCTCAGAGAGAGACGCGCCGCACGGGCGTCCGCAAGGTCGAGATGGACCAGTCGCGACACCCCGTCACCGGACGTTACTGCGTGCTCCGCATCAACGACAGGCCCATCTTCTGCAAGGGCGGCAACTGGGTGCCGCCAGACATGCTCTACAGCGAGGTGACGCCCGAGCGCTATCGGGAACTTGTCGACCTTGCCCGACAAGCGAACTTCAACACGCTTCGCGTCTGGGGAGGCGCACTATTCGCGGACCGCGCCCTGTGCGAGGCCTGTGACGAAGCGGGCGTGCTGCTCTGGCACGACTTCCTCTTCGCGTGCTCCAAGTACCCCGGCGACCACCCCGAGTTCGCCGCCGAGGTTCGGCGCGAGGTCACACACGCCGTCCGTGACCTCGCGCACCATCCGTCACTCGTGGTCTGGTGCGGCAACAACGAGGTGGAGTGGGGCGACTGGACCTGGGGCTACGACGACAGCCTGCGGACCCATCCGCACTACGCCCTGTTCCACCACGACATCCCCAAGATCGTGCTGGAGGAGAACCCCTCCGTCCTTCACTGGCTCAGCTCCCCGTGGTCGCCGGACTACGCAGACCCGAACGACCCCACTGTTGGCGACCAGCACCCTTGGGAGGTCTCCATCATGGACACGGGGGGCGCCGACTTCTGGAAGTACCGCGCCTGCGTGGATCGCTTCCCGAACGAGGGCGGCGTGCTGGGCGCAAGCAGCATCGCGACCCTTCGACAGTTCCTGCCGGAGGGCGAGCGGAGCGTGCTGTCGCCATCGTGGCAACACCACGACAACCCGCTCGCGGCCGTGGGAGCCCCTGGCCAGATGGGCCGCGCCTATGAGACGGTTCGCCTCTGGCTCGGCCGCGAGCCCGAGAGCATGTCGATTGAGGACTACGCCTTCCTGAGCGGCCTGCTCCAGGCGGAGGGGCTCCAGGAGTACATCCTGAACTACCGGCGCCGCATGTTCAGCAGCGCGTCGGCCATCTTCTGGATGTACAACGACTCATGGCCGGTGACGCACGGCTGGACCATCGTGGACTACTACCGGCGCCGCAAGCTCGCCTACCACCCGGTGAGGCGCGCATTCGCGCCGCTGACCGTGGTCGTGGCGGTCGATGACGCCGCGATCGGCGTCTACGGTGTCAACGAGCGGATGGAGCCCTGGCGCGGTTCGGTTCGCTACGGTGTGTTCGGCATCCGCGGCGGATGTCCGCTCGACACGACCATCGAGGCGGAGGTGCCGGCGAACTCCTCCCGCCGGATCGCGTCGCTGGCGCTGGCGGACCTCGAGGTTGCGGGCTCCAGGGCATCCGGCGCGTTTGCAGTCCTGTACGACGATGGCGCCGCGGTCGCCCAGCACCGCCTACTGGTCGAGCGGTTCCGCGATCTCGACTGGGGCCAGCCGTCGATCCGCGTCGAGGCTGACACGGGCGGCGCCGTGCTGACTGCGGACCAGTTCGCATGGGGCGTCTGCCTCGACGTCGAGGGAGACCGCGACCTGCCTGACAACTGCTTCGATCTGCTGCCTGGCATTCCGTACAGGATCGCCTGGCCTGCCGATGCGCCGCTTCCCTGCATCGTTCGGGCCGGCAGCCCTGCCGGTTTCTGCCTGGAGTAGCCGCCCTCGCACGCAGGCCCACGCCATGCCATGGGGACCCGCACTCTCAATGCGGAACAACCCAGAGGGCGGAGCCTGATCGTCGGGTTCTGCCAGGGAGCTCCCATGAGCACTCGCCCGCTCTGCGGCAGACAACGGGGATCGGCACCCACCGATGTGCTGGTCGGCGCACTTGTGGTACTGATCCTCTTCGCTGCGGCGTCACCGTTCTACCGTGCCGCGGAGCGCCAGGCGGACCTCCAGCAGTGCCACCAGCGCCGGCTGCTGATGGCCAAAGCCAATGGGCGGTTCCGGGAAGCCTCTCCGGCGGGTGCGTTCACCACCAACGTCCAGGACCTGAAGGAGATCGTGCACGTGTCGGCACGGTGCCCTCGGGGTGCGCCCTACGCGATGCGCGTCACAGGTCCGGGCGAGCGCGACCACCGCGGCATCAGGATACCAGAGGGCGTCCTGGTAGTCGGCTGCTCCGTGGAGACGCACGAGCCGGTGTACCTGAACCCCCGCTAACCGTGGCCGGCGCGCCGGTGCAATCCGGTCAGCTCCACCCACGACGATCCCGCGCCCACGAGAGGGGTCGCCTTCCCCGCAGTCGATGCGAGCCGATCGCGCCTGTGGGCCGCGAGCAGCGGATGGTCTACCGACGGCCGAACCGTGCTGCAAGGGCCTCGCGGCAGGCCGGCGCGGCCGCGGCCCGCCCGAACCCGCCGTTCTCCACGATGCACGCGAATGCCACGCGCGGCCTGGAGGCGGGCGCGAACCCGACGAACCACGAGTGAGGCGCCATGTTCGGCTCCGCCGCGTCCACCGTCCCTGTCTTCCCCGCAACCGTCACGCGGAGGCCGTCGAAGACGTAGCGCGCAGTCCCGGTCTCGGTGACGCCGCGAAGCATCCGGGCGAGCCGCGCAGCGCTCGCCTCGCTCATCGCGCGAGACTCGAGGGCCGGCGCCTGGGTGTCCGGAGCAGCAGCCCCACGCGGGCGGACCTCCTTCACGGAGCGCGTCGCCATCAGCGCGCCGCCCGCCGCGACGGCGCCCACCATGCGGGCCATCTCCAGCGGCGTGGCTCGCATCAGCCCGTCGCCGATCGCGTGGTCGGGCAGGCGCTCCGCCAGCGCAGCCGCTCCCGGCGTGAGCTGGAGCAGCAGGCGGTCGCGAAGCATCGAGCCCAGTGGACCCACGCCAACTGACAGTCCGAGGTTCGCGAAGTAGACGTTACACGAGACGGCGAGGGCGCGCTCCATGCCGATCCTGCCGTGTCCGGGCCCCATCCCATCGTCGCGAAGGCCCGAGCGCACGTAGCTCCTGCCCTGATGCGACCATGTCAGCGCGCGAACCTCATGAGCGCAGAGGACTTCGGGATCGAGTCCTGCCTCGAGCGCCGCCGCCGCGGTGGCCACCTTGAGGGTCGAGCCGGGCCGGTAGACCCCGTCGTACGCCCGGTTAACCAGCGGCCGCTCGCCGCGCTCGTCGGCCACTAGCCTCCGCCAGAGCGCGCCAACCCGGTTGGGATTGAATGACGGATACGATGTGGCGGCCAGCACCTCTCCGGTAGCGGGGTCTATAGCCACGAATGCCGCGCCCGATGCCGTTGTCCGTCGACGTGCCTGGCGCGCGGCACGCACCTGACGGCGCAGCGCGTGGTATGCAGCCTCCTGCAGCCCGGCGTCGATGGTCAGCACGACGTCAGCGCCAGCCCGCGCGGGCGCACGCGCCAACCAGGCCGGCATATCCTTGGCGCGGTAGTCGCGCAAGAGCTCGGCATACCTACGGAAGCCGCGCAGATGCTCGTCCATGAGGAGCTCTACACCGGTCGGTCCGCCGGCCACAGCATCGCGATACCCCACCAGGTGCGCGAACGGCTCCCCTCTTGGGTAGAAGCGGCCGACGCGGAGGGCCTCCACCACGACGGGTGTGTCGCCCGGCAGCGCTCGGGCGATCTGCTCGCTGCGGGATGTGGCGAGCACGCGCCCGTGGCGGTCGTAGATCGTGCCCCGCGTTGCGGCTCGCGCGGTCGCCAGGAGCCGCGGATTCACGTGCGGCCGGCGCACGCCCTCAACGTCCGGCGCCATGAGCTCGCGGCCGCCGAGCTCATCGGCCGCGACGACCTGTACCCAGGCGACGCGCAGACCCACAACGCCCAGCAGACCGATGCTGGCCGCCACTGTCAGTGTCTGCAGGACACCTCGCAAGGCGGGGCGTGGCGCCATGACGGGGACGCTGCCGCTTGGCGCCGAGACGCCGCGCAGAAGGCCCAGCAGGAAGAAGCTGGCGACAAGGGAGGAGTTGCCGTAGGCGAGGAACGGCAGTGAGAGACCAGATGGCGGCACGAGGCCGGTGACCCCGTAGCAGACCATGGTGACCTGGACGCCGAACAGGACCCCGATCGCCGCCGCGATGTAGCGGTCGAACTCGGTAGATGCGGCCGCTGCGGCCCGGAACGCCGACGCGCAGAGCGTCGTGTAGGCGAACAGGGCCATCACCACGCCGATGAGCCCCAGTTCCTCCGCCAGCGCGGCGAGCGCCATGTCTCCGCCGGCGAGCGGTGTCAGGCCCGGTGCGCCAAGACCGAGGCCGCTCCCCCAGAGCCCGCCGGATGCCATCGCCCAGAGCCCGTGTGCCAATAGTGCCGCGTCCGCGGTCTGCGCCTCCCACGGCGAGAGCCACATGTCGATGCGCACGGGCGCCGCCCCGATACGCAGGACGGCTAGCGCAGCCATGCCAGCGAGGGCCGCCGCCGCGCCGCTCCACACCACGCCCGGCCTGCCGGTCGCCACATAGAGGATGCCCAGGAAGAGGCCGAACAGCAGCAGGGCTGGCCCCGGCTCGCGCACCACCAGGAACAGGCAGAGAGCGGCCCCGTACATTACCGTTATTGGCGCCAGGTCGCGCGCGCGCGGCAGGGCGATCCGGCCCATCCGCTCGCGTAGCGTGCGCGCCGAGCGAGCGCCCCAACGATGTCTCGTCGCCAACGTGACGCTGCCCCGGTCCGCCAGGTATGCACCGAGGAACAGCACCACAAGGACCTTGATAGCCTCCACGGGCTGGAAGGAACCCAGAGCGATCCGCGTGCCGCCCGGGCCGCTGCCGAAGAGCGCCAAAGCGGCGAGGAGCGCCAAAGCGGCGAGCGCCCACAGGTAACCCAGCCGTCGCAAGCGGGCCCGCGACGGCAACAGCCCTGCCAGGCCCTTCGCCCCATCCTGGGCTGGCAGGGCGGCTCCCAGCAGGAAGGCGAGGCACCCGAGGCCGACACCCATCACATGGTGGAGGTAGACCAGGGAGTCGCGGACGGGGTCATGGATGCTGAAGAGCAGCGCCGCACCAATGCCGCTCAACAGAAGCGCAAGCGGCGCGAGCAGAGGGTCGCCTCCCTGCGTGAACCGACGCAGCAGCAGCAGCAGGACCGCCGTGACAGCGCAGAGCGCGGCCCATGCCGCGGCGGCCATGCCCACGGCCTCGGCGCGATCGCGGACGACCGGCAGGACGGCCAGATCCCGCACTGCATCGGAGGACACCAGGGGCGCGCGCAGCGCCTCAGCCACGCTTGCGTATCGCTCACCCGGGAGACCTGACCGGTGTTCCGCGATACGCCCTGCCTCCAACGGACCGATGGCGAGGCCAGACGCCAGCTGCGGGGCGCCCGCTGCATTCACATCGACCCCGCTGCGCCGCTGAGCATCGACGGCGCGAGCCTGCTCAGCCTCGTCAAGAAGCGGCAGCGACAGCGCCTGGTCCGTGTGCGCGAAGCCCCCGAGGGCCGCACGCCGTGCAACCAGCCGCTGCGCCAGGTCCGGGTGGATACTCAGCCCGAGGGCGATGGCGTCCGCGGACGCCGTGTTCAGATTGAGGGCGGATGCCGTGGGGGTGCCGGCGACCCGGCCGGCCACCGCGAGGAGGCCCGAAAGGGCCACGATAGGAATAACGAAGAACAGGAGGAGGCCGCCCTCGATGCGCCACGCCTTAGCATGCGTCATCGGTTCACCACCACCGGCGGACGGCCGGGTGCACTGCGGGCGCGGCGAGCGGTCCGCCGCCTAAGCAGACGGACGGGCCGGCGAGCCCGTCCGTCTGGGTCTCGTGACGCGCCTCCGGGGGCGCGAAGGTCAACGGCCGGCGGTTACCGCCACCAGGATGCTGACGACGATGAACGCCCCGCCCAGCATCTTCGTCCAGTCGGTGAGCTTATCGTCAAACCCAGGCTTCCCCTTGAACGCGGACGAGACCTTGCCGCCGATGGTGCCGCCAAGGCCTTCGCTCTTCGACTGCTGAATGGCGATTATCCCGATCAGCAGGAGCGCGACCGCAACCTGGAACACCGACAGCACGATATGCATAACTGCCAAGGGGTGAACTCCTGGACGCCCCCTTGCCGTGGGGCCATCCGTTCTCCGGCTAGTGCCTCAGTCCCTCCGGGCCTCAGTGCCCGACGCAGCGTTGGTGCGCCCTGCTTCCTGCAGCCGCGCCTCGAGCTGGCGAAGCCGCTCCTCGAGCTCAGCAGGGCTGGATGCGGCCGACGGAGGCGGAGCGTCGCGCAGAGCAGTGGCCGAGGCCGCTTCGGCCTCTTCCTCTTCGTGGAGCCCCTTCTTGAACTCCTTCATACCGGACCCAAGACCACGCATGATCTCTGGTATCCGGCTCCCGCCGAACAGCAGCAGCACGATGGCGATGAGGATCAGCCACTGAGTCGGGCCGAACGCGTTGGCCATCAGGTCTAGCATCGGGAACTCCTTACGACGGGCAGTCCGACGACAGGCCGCCCGCTGCCGCGCCGGTAGCTACTGCCTCGGCGTGGTCGGATTGGGCGCTCGATGCAGGCGCAAGGCCTGCGATAGTGTAGTCGTCCACGCTCGGCGCCGGAGCAACCGGATCGGAGAGCGCCTCGTGTGGCGACATGCCGGCAATTGTGTAATCGGTCAGGTCGGGGCCCGGGTTGTACTCGGGAGCCTGGTAGCTGGGCGTGTGGTACGACGAACGGGCGGTGTCGTTGTAGTTGTAGGGTTCCGGCTCCGGCTCGTAGTCGGTGTTGAACGATCGAGTCACCTCTCCCGTTGCACGACGGATCTCGCGCAGCGCGGACCCGATCTGCTTGCCGATCTCCGGCAGCTTGTCCGGGCCGAACAGGATCAGCGCGATCACCAGGACGATCGCGATCTGGATCGGGCCCTCGATGAATAGCAGCGCATCAACCAACGCCGACCCTCCGACCAGCGACAAGCCCTCGGACCGCCACAGCGGGCGCGAGGCTGTGAACCTGCTCCGCCGTACAGTAACCGGCCCCGCACACCATGGCGTTCGCCGCACCCGCGGCGACGCCCAGCCGCAGCGCCTCCGTCAGCGTCTGGCCCTGGCCGAGCGCCCATAGCGTTGCCGCCACCAGCGCGTCCCCGGAGCCGACCGCGCTCACGAACTCAACCGCCGGCGGCTCTGCGTACCAGGCGCCCGAAGAACAGACCAGCACCGCACCTTCACGCCCAAGTGTCCCGAGCGCCACCGCGATGCCGTACTCTATTAGACGGCTACAGCGCTCCGCAGCCTCGTCAACCGTACGCGGCGGTGCGCCGAAAAGTTGCCCCATCTCAGCACGGTTGGGCTTCACCATCCACGGCCGCGCTGCCACACCGTTACGAAGTGCAGCGCCGCTCGCATCGAGTACCGACCGCACCTTCTCCCGGTTCGCAAGCCCAATCAGCCGCGCATAGATGTCGTCGGGCGCTCCCGGGGGAACGCTGCCGGCAAGAACCACCCAGTCCGGCCGCACGCGCTCCAGCAGGGCCACAAAGCGCCTCTCCAGGCGTGAGACCTCCGCGCGCGATACCGTGGGCCCGTTCTCGTTGACCTCCGTCTGCGTCCCGCTCACGGGGTCGACGACCGCGATACAGAGCCGCGACTCGCCTCGCGTGCGCACAAAGTCGTGCGCGATGCCTTCCTCGTTCAGCGAGCGCTCCACGAACCGGCCGTGGTACCCGCCCAGAAACCCCGTAGCCAGCGCTTCGCCGCCCAAGGCGCACACAACGCGCGCCACGTTCACGCCCTTACCACCGGCGACCACGCGGCTCTCAGTCGGTCGATGAACGCGGTCGAGGGCGAACCCCTCGATGCGATAGGTTCGATCGACGGCGGCGTTCAGCGTGACGGTCAGGACCACCCGCGCAACCCCTGAGCGAGCCGCGCCAGACTGCCGACAACACATGAGCGCATCAGGCGGCCGCGCGCTTGACACGATTATACCTGAGCGCGTATACTCTCGCAACGATCCAGCCACCCCGTGCCCAGGTGGTGAAACTGGTAAACACGCTAGATTCAGGTTCTAGTGCCCGCAAGGGCTTGGAGGTTCGAGTCCTCTCCTGGGCACCCCCTTCTAGAGCCGCGCCATTCGGCGCGGCTCCTTCTGTTGGTCCCCTCAACGCCCGATCAGCTTCCCGGCGCCCAGGCCGCCGCAAAGTTGTCGCCGCGCCCGTTTGTCAGGTTCACCTTGCCGGTGCCGTCCGCGTTCACCACGAGCACGTCGCGCCCGCTGCCCGACGGCGCCTGGTAGAGCAGGCGAGACCCCGTGGGCGACCAGCGCGGCATCCGCGCGGCCCCGCGGACGATGAAGCGCAGATTCTGAATGTCCGCGGGCGTTCGGATGATCGTCGGCCTCTCCGCATCGGCCGGAGTCACCGCGATGCCGATGCGCTCCCGGTTCTCTGCGCTGTCAAGGCGCACCACCTCGAAGGCCACGAGCTTCCCATCCGGCGACACGGTCGGGTTCTCCGGCGCCATGGTGAAGCGGTCGGCGAGCAGGATCGGTCGAGCGGGCAGGTTGGGGTCGTCCGCCCGATGGACGATGAGGCCGCTCCGCCCACCCCGAGTGCTGAAGGCGACGACAAGGGCCGTGCCGTCGCGGAACCAGCCAAACCCTATCTGGTTCGCCGAGAGAAGCTCACGCGGCCGCATCCCGCGCTGAAGGGGGATCAGCAGCGCTGACTCGGGCTCAGACACCATCGCCCGATCTGGCTCGCCCGCGCCGCTGGGCGCCGCGGACCACCAGTTCGCCTGGCCCAACGCGATGGCGTGCTCGCCTTCCACCACCTGCCGCGCCGCGATGCTCCGCCCATCTGGCGCCCAGTCGAACGCGTCGATCGGCGGCCTCCGGAGCACCAGATCCTCCTCATCGACCGAATCCTCGCCACCGGCGGCCCCGCCCCTGCGCGGAGGCGGGTAGATCTGCGGGAGCCCCTCGCCCGTCGGCGTCATGGACTTGATAGCCCCCCCTGACAGGTAGGCGATCACCCGCCCATCGGGTCTCCAGACGGGCGACTCCTTCGCAGCGGAGCCGTAACTCGCCTGGAGCGGATCGCCGCGTCCCAGCACAAAGATCTGGAACGTGGTCACGGCCTCCGCGCGCGACTCGGCTGCGTAGGCAATCTGGTTGCCGAGCGGCCCCCACTGGAGGCCGCGCTTGCTGGCGCCGTCGTTCGTCAGACGCTTTTCGTCGCCGTTAGCAGGGTTCACGAGCAGTATGTCCTGCTTCCCGCCCGGCATGCCCTGGATGAAGGCGACGTAGCCGCGCGTGTCGAACCCGAGGCGATCGACGCGCCCGGTGATGCCGTGGTTAGCCCTCCAGATGAAGTAGGCCACGAAAAGACCGGCTATCACGACCAGCGCGAGGACCTTCGGCAGAGCTGAGCCTCGCTGCGATGCAGAGGACATCCTGTACCGATCCCGTTCGAGTTGGGTAGCCATCTCCACCGTTACGGAACTTCCGCGGCGCGCCGTTCCGCGCCTAGCTGGAGCGTCGCTGCTGCAGAGCGGTCACGAGCACCGCGAAGAGCAGCACGCCTCCCACCACCGTACCACGCCAGATGTCGGGCCTCGCCAACGTCAGGTTGATGGCGCTGAAGATAAGGTGCAGCAGCAGAGCGCCGAGGCAGGCGCCCAGCGCGCTCCCCTGCCCGCCTGCAAGACTGGCTCCGCCCACCACCGACGCGGCAACGGCGTCCAATTCGTAGGCGGCGCCGGCCCGCGGGTCCCCCTGCTGACCGAACGACGCGTACATCACGCCAGCAAGCCCACCCAGGACGGCACTCATCCCGTACGCGAACAGCTTCACCTTGTAGACGTTGACGCCGGAGAGCCGTGTCGCTGCCTCGTTGCTGCCCACGCTGTAGAGGTACCGTCCCACGCGCGTCCTTGTGAGCAGGATGGCTGCTGCGGTTCCGATCACGGCCAGCACAGCGAGTGGCACCGGCACCGGTACCGGGGTCCCCTCGAAGAGCGTCCCATTCGCCAGCCACAGAAGCGCGGGGAACCCCTCGATGGTGATTGGCAACTGGTCGTTCATCATCGCGGCGTTACTGCGCAGGATCAGGAGCGACGCGAGCGTGACCACGAAGGGGGGCAGGCGCAGGTAGTGAATGAGCGTCGCGTGGATGCATCCAATCGCGAACGCGACGCCGAGGGTCACCAAGATCGCGAGCGGGATCGCGGCGGCTGGCTCGAGCCATTGCGAGAAGAACCGCACCGACATGGCGACCAGCATCCCGGAGAAGGCGATCAGGGAGCCCAACGACAGGTCTATCCCGCCGGTGATGATGACCAGCGTTTCGCCAACCGAGAAGACCGCGAGGAGGCCTGTCTGCCTCAGGATGTTCTGGATGTTGGCCTGCGTGAAGAACCGCGGGCCTGCCTCCGTGAAGAGCATCGCGCACGACAGAATCAGCACGACCGCGACGACGCTTGCCTCTCTCGACCCCACGATTCTACGAATCCACAGGCGCCATGGCGACGGGGCGCCCGGCGTCGAGCGCCCCGTTCCCAGCCCACGCGACTCTGACTCAGGTAGACTCAAGACCCTTCTCCCTGAGCCTCTGGATGAATGGACCCGCGTTGGCGGGCGTTATGACCTCGACGCCTGTGTCGATAACACCGTCCTGAACGCGCATGCCCAGGGCATCGAGCTCTGGCTTCATCGCCTCCAGGGCGGCGGGCAGGCCGCGCCGGTTGATCAGGTAGAGAAGCCGCGTACACAGGCGCCCGAACTGGTAGGGCTTCTGCACCACGGCAACATCGACAAGCCCCCGCTCAAGGTTCGAAAGCGTGAGCGGCTCTCCGTCGAAGCACACAATCTTCACACGTGAGCGGATGCCGGCTCGTGTCACCTCCGCGGCGATGGCCGGGCCGTTGTAGGAGTAGAGACCCAGGAACCCGTCGATCTGGTCGCCGTACCGCGTGATCGCGTCCGCGACGTTGCGCTGCGCGCGCGCCTTATCCTGGTCGTCCTCGAAGGGCGCCTGCAGCATCTCGATCCCGTGGCCTTGTATCGCGTCAAGGAATCCGCGGTACCGGTCGCGCGCGTTCTGTGCGCTCATCGTCCCGACGAAGGCGACCATCCTGCCGCCGTTGGGCAGCAGCCGCACGGCCTCCTTGCCCGCGACTCTGCCGGCCTCGTAGTTGTTCGTACCGATGTACACCAGGCGCTGACTCCGCGCCGAGTCGGAGTCGAAGGTGAGCACCGGGATGCCTGCGTCGATGGCCTGATCTATCACCGAGGCAAACGCGTCGGCCTCGATGGGCGAGACGGCGATGCCGTCGACCCCTGCCGCAATCGCAGCCTCGAAGATGGCCTTCTGCGCGATGTGCTCAGACCTCGCCGGCGCCTGGCGGATGGCTTCGCACTGCAACTCGTCCCGCACTTCCTCCATGCCGCGCCGCATTGGCTCCCAGAAGGGCGAGTCGCCGTTCGTAATGATCCTCAGCCTGATAGGACCGCTCGCCTTCCGTGGCTGGTCGAATGCCCTCGATGCCTCCGCGGTCGGGGCGGTCGCCCCTGTAGCGGCGTCACCGGACGGCGCCGCAGCCTCCTGCCGCGCCCTGCAGCCGCCGCCAACGAGCGAGGCGCAGACAATCAGCCATCCGGTCGCGAGCAGGGCGCGTCCGTAGTGCGTTCGCATACTGTGAGTCCTCCGGGCTCGATGGCGTGCAAGAGCCACAAGGCTCTTGCACGCCGCTGGTCCGCTATTCGGCCTGCTAGGCAGCGTTTCCTGCCGGTACCGATGCGACGTCGCAGAAGGGGCCAAGTGGTGCTTCCGCGTTGACGGCACTCGGGTGCCGGCTCTATAATGCGGGCGGCACCCGGCGGCATCACTCCGACCGCGCCCTTGCGCCGGCGTCCGCCACCCGCCGCCGTCCACCAGGCGCGACCGCTCCCGAGCTGCCCAGTTTCGTCCGGCCCACAGGAACACGCCCATGCCAGGCACCCGCGCTCACGGAGACGACGATGGCCAACGACCGCCTCCCAGGCAGCCTGCCTGCGGGGCGCATCGTCTTCCTGTTCGCGGCTCTCGGCCCTGGCATGATCACCGCGATGGCGAACCACGACGCGACGGGCGTGCTGGGTTACTCCCAGGCGGGCGCTCGCTACGGGTACTCGTTCCTGTGGGTGATGGCCCTGAGCGCCTTCTGCCTCGCTGTTGCGCAGGAGCTCTGTGCGCGCATGGGAGCGGTGACGGGGAGGGGCCTCGCCGACCTGATCCGCGAGGAGTACGGCGTCCGCATCACCGTGCTCGCGATGGCGGCGCTGCTGATCGCGAACTTCGCCACGACCGTCGCGAACTTCGCCGGCATCCTCGCGGCGGTCACGGTCTTTGCGCCCGAGTGGACGCGGTTCGTGGTGCTGCCCGTTGCAGGCCTGGTCATCTGGTTGCTGATCACGCGCGGCTCGTACCGCCAGGTGGAGCGCGCGCTGCTCTACGTCTCGCTGGTCTACATCAGCTATGTGGTGAGCGCGATACTGGTCCAACCGCCATGGGGTGAGCTGGCCCGCCAGTACGTGATGCCGGACTTCTCGCGCGTCGTCCCGGTGGGGGACTACGTCTTTATGGCGATCAACGTCATCGGAACGACTATCACCCCGTGGGGACAGTTCTACGTCCAGTCATCGATCCGCGACAAGGGCCTGCGCCCGGCCCAGTACCGGCTTGTGCGCTTGGACGTCTATGTCGGCGCATTCGTGATGGGGATCGTGGGCTCGGCGATCATCATCTGCTGTGGCGCCACGCTGCACGCCCAGGGCATCACGAACATCGAGAACGCCGGGCAGGCCGCCTCGGCGCTCGCGCCGATCGCGGGGCCGCTGGCCTCCGCGCTGTTCGCCATCGGTCTGCTCAACGCATCGTTTCTCGGCGCGGTGGTGCTCCCGCTCTCAACCGCATACGCCGTCACCGAGGCCCTGGGGTGGGAGTCCGGCGTCGGGCGGCGGGTTCGCGAGGCCCCGCTGTTCGTCGGGCTCCATACGACGCTGATCGTCCTCTCCCTGGTCGTCGTGCTCCTGTTTCCGGACCGCCTCACGACGCTCATCATCCTGCCGAACATAGTCGGCGGCATGCTGCTGCCCATCATCCTCGTGCTGATGATCCTGCTGGCCAACAAGCGCCGCCTCATGGGGTCTATGGTGAACTCGCGGTTCCAGAACACGGTGGCGTGGTCGCTCACCGGGGTGCTCGCCGTCCTCTCCACCATCCTGGTGACCACCACCCTGAGCGGCCGCTAGGGGCGGATCGGTGACGGCGCCCGCCCCCCTCGCGGTTCACATGGAAGGCATCGTCGTCCACTACCCTGGCGGCGTGGCGGCCAACGCTGGCGCTTCGCTCGCCGTGGCGGCGAGCTCGCTCCATGCGGTGATCGGCGAAAACGGCGCCGGCAAGACGACACTGATGCACGTGCTATACGGCCGGCGACCCCCAGACCGCGGCCGCATTCGGATCGCCGGATCCGAGACCCGCATCCCATCCGCTGCCGCGGCGATCCGTCTCGGGATCGGAATGGTCAGCCAGCACACCACGGTGGTGCCCGCGCTCTCCGTCATAGAGAACATCATCCTCGGAGCGGAGCCGCAGGTTGCCGGCCTGATCCGCCTGCGCCTGGCCATCGCCAGGGCACAGGCCATCGCGGAACGTCTCGGCATCGAGCTGCCGTGGACGGCCGCGTCGGACAGGCTCTCCGTCGCGGAGCGGCAGAAGGCGGAGCTGGTCAAGGCCCTCTATCGCGGGGCACGGATCCTGATTCTCGACGAGCCCACCTCGGCCCTCGCGCCTCAGGAGGCCGATACCCTCTTCGACGTACTCCGGGGGCTCGTGGCGAACGGCGGCACGGTGCTGCTGGTGACGCACAAGCTGCAGGAGGTCCTGGCGCACGCGCAGAGCGTCACCGTTCTGAGAGAAGGCCGGACGGTCGCCGAACTGGCCACCGCAGACACCTACGCAGAGGAGCTGCTCGCGCTCATGTTGGGCCAGCGGGCGGGCCCCGCAGGCGCGCCGCTCGTGCGCGCGCCAGACGACTCCCTTGCCTACGAGACGCCCTGGCAACGCGGCCCCCACTCCGAGATGCGCCGCGCTCCGGCGGACCCTTTGCAGGTGCGGCCGATGCCTCTCCTGGAGTGCAGCAATCTGCGCGTCCGCGCCGCCGACCGTGGCCCTGGCCTCTGCGATGTCACGCTGGAGGTGTTGCCGGGTGAGATCCTGGGGATCGCCGGGATCGACGGCAGCGGCCAGCAGGAGCTGGTGGAAGCTGTGGTGGGGCTCCGGTCCCCGGCTTCGGGGCATGTCCGCCTGGAGGGGGAGGAACTCGCGTCCCTCGACGTCAACGCGCGCCGTGAGCGCGGGGTGACCTACATCCCTGGCGACCGCCAGGCGGAAGGTCTCGTGCTGGACTTCAGCATTGAAGAGAACCTGCTGCTTGGCCGGCAGCGCGACCGCCGCTTTGGTGGGGGGCGGCATATCGACGGGTCCGTGACGGGCGCGACGGCAGCAGATGTCATACGACGACATGGCATTCGAGCCGCCGGCACGCGTGCGCCTGCGTTCTCGCTCTCCGGTGGCAACCAGCAGAAGCTGGTGGTGGCGCGGGCGCTGGCCGGTGCGCCGCGGCTCTTGGTCGCGGTACAGCCGACCCGCGGCCTCGATGTTACTGCAACGCGGCGTGTGCACGAGGCGCTCCGCGAGGCGGCCGGGCGAGGGGCGGGAGTGCTGCTCGTGTCGCTCGACCTCGACGAGATACTGGACCTGTCCGACCGGGTCGCGGTCCTCTACGCCGGACGGATCGCGGGCGTCCTTGATCGCTCAGAGGCAGACCAGCGAGCCGTTGGGCGCCTCATGCTGGGAACGTGAAGGATAGGTCCCGGACATGCACGCCAGCGGGTTCCAGACAGGTCTGCGGCACACCGCTTCCGCTCTGGGTCTCGGCGTGGCGGCCGCAGCGGGCGCCATCTGGGTGACGGGCGGATCGCCTGTCGAGGCGCTGACGGCGCTGGCGACGGGAGCCGCGGGCAGCCCGGAGGCGCTCCTGCGATCTCTCGCCAAGGCGACCCCTCTGCTGCTCTCCGGGCTGGCGGTCGCGGTCGCTCTGCGCTGCGGGCTCTTCAACATCGGCGCCGAGGGCCAGATCCTGGTCGGTGGACTCGCCGCGGCGTGGGTGGGAGGCATGGATTGGGACGCTCCCGCCTGGGTGCATGCTCCCGCAGCACTGCTGGCGGGCGCACTGGCCGGCGCGGCGTGGGGCGCGGTGCCTGGCATCCTGCGCGGCTGGCGAGGCACCCACGAAGTGATCGTCACGATCATGATGAACTACATCGCCATCCACCTCACGCACTACCTGGTGAATGGCCCGCTCCGCGACCCCACCACGATGGCGGTCGCCACGCGGCCGGTGCACGAGGCGGCGCGGCTCTGGTCGCTGCCGGGCGGCACGCAGTTCTCAGCGGGGTTCTTCCTGGCACTGGCCGCGGCTGCAGCCGTCGCGGTCATGTTCGGCCGCAGCGCCCTCGGTTACGAGATACGAGCCGTCGGTCAGGGCCCGCGCGCCGCGCGGGCCGCCGGCGTTCCTGTCGCGCTCACCATGGTGCGAGCCATGTGCATCTCCGGAGCACTGGCGGGCCTGGCGGGCGCCGTGGAGGTGCTGGGCGTACACCGACGGTTCTTCGATGCCTTCTCGCCGGGCTACGGGTTCGACAGCATCGCCGTCGCCCTGCTCGGCGGGTTGAGCGCGTGGGGCGTCACGCTCTCGTCCGTGCTGTTCGGCGGCCTGGCAGCCGGCTCTGTCTACATGGAGGGCTGGACGGCCACGCCACGGCAGGTGGCCGGGGTGGTTCAGGCCGTCGTCATCGTTGCTGCCGGCTCCCGCCTCCTTCGCCAGCGCCGGAGGGATGAGGAGTGAACCCGGCAGACCTGCTTCTCGTGGCGCCGGCGCTCCGGCAGTACGCCGCCATCGGGATCGCGGCCTGCGGCGGCGTGATCTCGGAGCGCGCCGGGGTTGTCAACATTGCGCTCGAGGGGATGATGCTGGCGGGCGCCTTCGTTGCGGTGTGGGTGGCTCAGGGCACGTCCCCGGCCGTCGGGCTCGCGGCGGGGGCCTCAGCCGGCATGGCGCTGGGTCTGCTGCACGTCCTCCTGACCCAGCGCCTCAAGGTGGATCACATCGTGAGTGGGATCGCCATCAACCTCCTGGCACTCAACGGCACAGCGTTCCTGCTCCGACAGGTGTTCCGCCAGGCGGACCCGCCACGGCACGCTACCGTCGTCGCCACGCTGCCTATAGAGCCGTTCATCGCCGGCGCGCTGGTCCTGCCCGTGCTCATGCACGTCTTGCTGCGCCACACATCGTTCGGGCTCCGTCTGCGCGCCTCCGGTGAAAGCCCGGAGGCGGCGACCATGGCCGGCGTCCGCCTCGGGCCGGTGCGCACCCTAGCCGTCGCTCTGTCCGGTCTGCTGGCGGGGTGTGCGGGAGCCTACCTCTCCCTGGCGCTCGTCGGAGGGTTCACCGACAGCATGGTCAGCGGACGCGGGTTCATCGCGCTGGCAGCCGTCGTCTGCGGCAGATGGACGCCGCTTGGGGCGGCTGGTGCGGCCCTCGCCTTCGGCTACTTCGATGCCCTGCAGCTCCGGCTTCAGGGCGCCGTTCCGCTGCCACATGAGTTTCTGCAGATGCTGCCCTACGCGCTCACCATCATCGCCGCGATGGCCCTGCGATCGCGCCCTCCGGCCGCCCTCGGCAGGGCCGACGTGGGCAGGTAAAGCTTCGGGAGGTATGCGGCGATGCCGCAGCGAACCGCATCAAGGGAGGTCCGCACCGACGACATGCAACTGCTGACAATGCTGAAGGGCAAGATCCACTGCGCCCGCGTGACGGAGGCGAACGTCGACTACGTGGGCAGCATCACGATCGACAGCGACCTCGCCCGGCGTGTCGACTTGCTGCCCGGCGAGCTCGTCCACGTGTGGAACGTGGACAACGGGCAGCGTTTTGAGACTTACGTCATGCTGGCGCCCGCGGGCTCCGGCGTCATCTGCGTGAACGGAGCGGCGGCACACCGCGTGCAGCTGGGGCACCGGGTGATCGTCGCCGCCTTCGTGTTGACCGATGAGCCCGTCGAGCCGCGCATCCTGCTGGTCGATGAGCGCAACCGCGCGACCAGTATGGTCGACCCGTCGGCGCTGCGCGGGCCGACCATCGCAGACCCGCCGGCGTCGTGAGGGAGACAGGCGACCGGAGGAACTGCGAGCCGTATCGTGAACGCTGGCCGGGCACCGGCGGCGCTGTCACTGCCCCACCTGGCCGGCAGACGGCACCACGACACATGGAGGCACACCGATGCTTCGCCGCCGGGTACGTGCGTTCACCCTTGTCGAGTTGCTCGTCGTCATCGCCATCGTCACGGTGGTGCTCGCCATCCTGCTGCCGGCGCTGACCACCGTCAGGGCAAAGGCTCGCGCCACCGCGTGCCTGTGCAACCTGAGGCAAGTGGCAGCGGCAGTGAATCTCTACACACAGGACTACGATGAGCTTTACCCGCGGTCGGACGTCTGCGTCGCGCCGGCGCCTAACCCGTTCGGCGCCCCTGCGACAGGCTGCAACGGGCCGTACGGTCAGCGCGTCAACCACTACAAGTGGCAGGCATGGCTCCTTCCCTACACGCGCAGCACCGGGATCTTCATCTGTCCGGACCGCGACATCGACGACCAGAACTGGCGGATGGACGGCGAGTACTACAACGCCTACTGCCTGAACCTGTCGATCACGGGTAGCACGGACACCTGGCCCGAGCCCGCGTGGCGCGGCGCCTACCGCAATGCGTTCACTGGCGGCGGGGTCGCGGGCATCAGGAACCCGTCGGCCACCATGCTGCTGATGGAGTCGTTCTTCCCGGGCGTGTGGAGCTACGTAACGCCTCCGGCCGCCGTCCAGGTAGCCTATCCCATGGCGGTGCGGGAGGTCTGGGAGTGCGCCCTGAAGGTCTACGGAGCGCCCAACCAACTCGCGGCGCCGCACCTGGCGGGCATGAACCTGGCGTACTGCGACGGACACGCCAGCTTCGTAACCGTCGACCAGTTCCTGGCCCAGTGCCCGACGAGGGCGGAGTATGGGGACCCGCCGGTGCCCCGGCCCAACCGGCCAGACTGCAGGGCGGGCTTCCCGGGCTGGATGATCTGGAGCGCGCCAGCGCCGCCCACGTGGTCGCAGCCCTGGCCGATGTGGGGGCTGGAGTGACGGCCCGCCGCGCGCGCGCGACGGTGGCAGTCCTGGCTGCTGCCGCGCTGGCTGCTCCGTGGAGCCTTGCCGGCTGCTCAACCCGAGCCGCGCGGCAGCGCGCTGTGCGCGAGTTCTATCTGAGTGGCGAGCGCGACCCCTCGGAGGGCGGGCGGGGTCACAGGCCGCCGCGCGGTCGGGAGGCACCAGGCAGCGGCGGGCGGTAGGGCATGGCCCTGTCGCCTAGGAGGAGACGACCGGCATCAGATCGAGCAGGGCGCCGCGCGCCGCCTCGGCCGGCAGATGGCGGACCCCGAGCACGTAGAAGCAGCCGATGAAGCGCCCGCGGAACAGGCTCAGGCGCGCGCTATGGATGTCCCACGCGACAGCCGAGAGCGCCCCGCTGGTCCGGTAGAGCATGGCCCCCGAGTCCGCGGACTCCACTTCCACCACCGTGTAGACCTCGGAGAGGTCGTTGCGCACAGCCAGCTGCTCGACGGGTCCGCCGATCGCCGCCGACTTCCGCCGCTTCTCCAGAACCTCCGCCACCGAGACCGCGCCCTGGAGCACGGCGCGCAGGCTCGTGGCCACCTCCTTGCGCTTACCGGGCGTGAGCTGCCGCCCGCGGTAGTCCACCGTTAGGGTGTCGATCGCGATTCGCTCCTGCTCGCCAACGCGAGTGAAGACCTGAGCGCTGTGCACCTCAATGTCGGAGGCATGAAGGACGCCGGCGATCTTCGCCAGAAGCCCGGGCTCCGGATCGTCGAACGTGCAGATGGTGACTTCCGTGTACGTGGCGTCGCGCTCGTCGCGGAACACCACCACGGGCTCTCCCGACCGCACCTGACGGACGTAGCCGATGTGGAGCGCCATCTCGCTCAGGCTCGTGTTGAGAATGTAGGGCGCCGGCATGCTCTCCACATGGGCAACCACCTCCTCCTGAGGCAGGTTCTCCACGGAGAGCTCGCGGAGGAGCCGTCGCCGCGCTCGCGCCAGGCCCGGGTCGTCGTACTCCTCGCTCTCGTCGCCCGCCAGCGCGCGCTCGGCACGCCTGTACAGGTCGCGCAGGAACCGCCCCTTCACCTGCGTCCAGACGCCCGCGCCGACTGCGCTCGTGTCGGCATAGGTGAGAAGGTAGAGCATCTGGAGCCGCTCAAGGTCGCCCACTACCGCCGTGAAGTCACGGATCGTCTCGTCGAGGTTCGTGTCGCGCAGACGAGAGGTCTCCGCCATGAGCAGATGGTGGCGCACCAGGAACCGGACGTTCTCCGTAGCCTGCGTCGACCAGCCCAGGCGCTCGCAGACGGCCTGGGCTATTGCCTCACCGGCCTCTTGATGCGGCCGCTCAGGGTCGCCCTTGCCGCAGTCGTGCAGCAGCCCTGCCAGGTAGAGCTGCTCCGGTGCAGCCAGCTCCTTGAGGATCTGGCGGAGGTCGCGCGTCTCGTCCGTCGGCGCGTTATCGCGCAGGAGGTCGAGAGTGCGGATGACATGCAGGGAGTGCTGCCCCACCGTGTAGTCGTGCGACGGGTCGTAGGGGATGAGATCGAGGATGGCGGCCACCTCGGGCAGCACCCAGCCCAGGATCCCGAGCTCCGCCATGCGCTGCAGGACGCGGTACGTGCCTCTGGGAGACGCGAGGATGTGCGTCAGTATCTCGGCTGCCTGCGCGGAGTCACGGATCGCCGGCGCGGTGGACACGAGGCTCGTTGCGGCGCGCTCGAACCCGTCGCTGAACGCAAGGCCGTAGCGCTGCGCGACCTCACACGCCCAGAGCATCCAGAGGGGGTCGTCGGCAGTGAGGGCCTCGTTGGCGGGCTCCACCTGCCGGCGCTTGCAGTCGAGACCGATGCCGAGGAAGATGCGGCCGTCCTCGATGCGCCGCATCACTTGATCGCAGATGCGATGCACGGCCGTTGTGTGGCCATAGAGGTCTCGCATCATGCGCTCGACCGGCGGCGGTGCCTGGCGCTCGGCCGAGCGCGTGACCGCCAGGTCGCCCGCCAGCCGTCCGTAGCCCAAGGCATCCGCGACCTCCTCCTGCCGGGTGACCACGAGCTCGTCGCGTTCCGCGTCAGCAGCGGCGTGCAGGGCGTTGCGCACTCGGAAGATGAACTCCTTGGCCGCGGTAAGCCGTGCCACTTCCTCCGGGGAAACGTTCGCGTAGCGCTCCAGTATGTCGAAGGAGCGGGGCCCTCGGACGCGCGCGGCTGTCAGACATCGGCTCGCCTGGGTCACCCAGACCGCAGCCTGAATGTCGCGCAGCCCGCCCGCACCGTCCTTCAGGTCGGGCTCGACAACGCGCGGTGTGGCTCCCGCCTTGCCTCTCTGTGCGCGCCGCTCAGCGAGCTTGGTGAAGATGAAGTCAGCGGGGTTGAAGCACGCCCAGAACTCGTTCTCGAACTGGACAAACACCCGTTGGCTGCCCGCGACGAGGCGCGCGTCCAGGAGGCCCGACGTGGTCTGGTGATCGAGCTGAGGGGCGTCGTCGATCAGTCGGTAGGCATAGCCCACCTCCATGCCACACGCGTCGATGAACACGCGCATGACCAGCGCGAACATCTCCTTGATGACGCGGTCGACCGCAGCGTCCCCGTCGCGGTGCGGGATGAAGGTGATATCGATGTCGGAGTGGCTGCATAGCTCCTGTCGGCCGTAGCCTCCGGTTGCGACGACCGCGATCGGCACCGCTCCAACGTCACGCCCCCCGCCCTGCTGGCAGGCTATCGCGAACATGCCCTGCACGACGGAGTCGACGAGGTCGCTGTGGGATCGTGTGAACTCCAGGCCTCCCACACCCGCCCGCGTGCGCTCTCGCAAGGCGTGGCGACCGGCGCGAAGGTCGGCGGCGAGCGACTCCGCATCGCCGGTGGTGGACGGGCGGCGGTTCCGGGATGAGCCCGACGAGGCATGGCGCATGCGCCCATTATGGGAGCGCCCGCGAGAGTGTGTCAACGACGGGCTTGTTCGACAGCGCCCAGCCCGGCAGTTGACCCTGAACGCCCTGTTGGGGTACGATGCCTGCACAATGTCGGGCGGTGCTGTTGCCCGGCTGCATATGGGGTCCTGCCGAAGACAGCGGGCGCACCTGGTGCATAATGCGGTCCTGCCGCACCCGCCGAGGGAGAGCCGAGATCAAGCCTGGCGCCGTACGCGCGCCATGGCCAAGCGCGGAACCTCGCTTCGGTCGGGGTTCCGTTTTTGTTGCCGCCGGCCGAGCGCACCGGCCCCCCGTTCGGGGCCTGGTGCAGCCGGAGCCGGCGAGCGCGAGGAGGTCCCAGTCCCCATGCGAACCAAGGGTCCTCGCCCGGACAAGGTCGCGACCGTCGATGAGATGAGCCGCGTCCTGGCCGCATCGAAGGGCACCATCATCACGCACTACCGCGGGCTGACCGTCTCGGAGCTGAGCGCGATGCGCCGCAGGCTCCGTGAGGTGGGCGGCGAGTACCACGTGGTGAAGAACACGCTGTTCCGTCGCGCCGCCGCCGACCGGCTCACGCCTGAGGTCGAGGCGATGCTGGCAGGCCCCACCGCCATTGCCTTTGCGCTGGAGGACCCCATCGCTACGGCGAAGGCGCTGCTTGCCGCGCTGAAGGACGTCCGCAAGCCGGAAGTGCTGGTCCGCGGCGCGTGGATTGACGGCAAGGTGTACAGCGCCGATCAGGTCACGGAGATGTCGAGGCTCCCGGCGCCTGATATCATCAAGGGCCAACTGGTCGGAACCATACAGGCACCGCTTTCGGAGTTCGCCGCTACCATGCACGGCGTGCTTAGCGAGTTCGCCCGTACGCTGCAGGCGCTGTGCGACCGGCATCAGGAAGAGGCGGCGCCCGCCGCCTAGGGCGCCATCTGGGTGGCGCAGAGGAGATAGTGACTATGCCCGCTGTTGATGAGATCGATATTGATGAGATCATTGGATCGATCGAGAAGCTGAGCGTCCTGAAGCTCGTGGAGCTCACCAAGGCCATCCAAGAGAAGTGGGGCGTTTCGGCCGCGCCCATCGCCGTCGCCGCTGTTGCTGCTTCCGGTCCGGCTGCAGAGGCAGCTCCCGCCGTGGAGGAGAAGACCTCGTTTGACGTCATCCTAAAGGAGGTTGGCGGCAAGAAGATCCAGGTCATCAAGGTCGTCCGCGAGGTGACCGCGCTGGGTCTGATCGAGGCCAAGAACCTGGTCGAGGGCGCCCCGCAGCCCGTGAAGCAGGGCGTGAACAAGGACGAGGCCGAGCAGGTCAAGGCGAAGCTGGAGGCCGAAGGCGCAGTCGTGGAGATCCAGTAGGCAGCGGCCCTGCGACTGATGGTAACCGTGCGAGCGGCCAGGGAGATGCCTCCCTGGCCGCTTCGTCTGTGCAGATGGCATCAGGGGTCGCGACGGGAGCGCTCACGCGGTGGCGCTTGCGGCGGCCTCTGGCTCGCTGGTGAAGTCCGCTGGCCCGACGGTCTCGCCGCCGCTCCGGCCGCCGGCGTAACCGCCGCCGGCGTGATGGCTACGGCAATATCGCGCGCGACCTCGGGTACCTCGAGCTCGATGCGGCCGTCCCGGGCCGCTGTGGCGCTCGTACTGGCGGTAGCCGTTCCCGCCCGCGTGTCCCACCACTCCGCCCGGTACACGCCTGGCCTCAGACCCGCAACTGACAGCCGGGCCCCCTTGACCGGCGCTCCCTCGCCGCCCGGATAGGCCCCTCGCCGGTTGAAGAGCCAGAGGGCCGCGAAGTCGTTTCCGGACCTGCCTGTGACCGCCAGCGCGGGTGCATACGGGTCGAGCTCAAAACCAGCCACGACCACCCAGTCCGCTCCCCGGTTCTCCACTCGGATCTCGCGCCTGCCACTTACCACACTGGCAGTGAGCGTCTCCGACACCGAACGGTCCGTACCCGATGCGGGCCATGCCCTCTCGGCCACCGGGGCGCCATCGACCAGGACTACGACGCGCGCGCCCGCCCGGGCCACCTGGCTGATCCGCACGCTGAACGTGCCATCCGATGGGTAGTCGACACGCAGCACCGCGGCCCGGAACAGGGCGCGGTGGGCTTCCCCCTGCAGAAACGCGGGCATCTGGTCCAGGCCCTCCGGCGCTGCGCCAGGGGGGACGGTCCACTGCACGCGCCTGGAGGCGCCCCACGGCCCTGCCGGTGCGAAACGGAGCGCGCCTCTGTCGGCGGTGGTGACCGTGGCGGCGGCTCGCGCTCCGGCCCTGCCCGCCAGTCCGTTGCGGCGCACAAACTCGACGGCAGGCCGGAACGCCGAGAAGAGCCCGGCGCGCTCGACCCGATCCCATGCCCAGTACTGCGCCGCGCCCGGCATCGTCGACACCACGCTCGACCACAGCACCTGATGAAGGTACCGCGCGTCCTCAAGCGGCCCTGCTCCATCCGGGCCCACTTCGCCAAAGAAGGTCGGTCTGCGCAGCCTGGCCGTATCGATCCCCGTGATGACGGACACCAGGTCCGAGGCGTAGGCGTGCGGCTGCAGGAAGTCCATGTCATCGAACACGCCCGTGAGCGCGAGATCGCTACTGGACGTCACGAGCCTCCCGTAGGGGTCATGCTGCCGGAGGAACCGTGCCATCGCCCGGTGCCACGCCTGCACCTCACGCAGGTTCCGGTTGGCCACAGCATCCGTGAACTGCACCTCGTTGAACAGCTCCCAGGCCATTACTGCGGGCGACGCGCCCCAGCGGGCGACGATGTAGCGGTACTTGGCGCGAGTCAGGGCCAGCGCTCTCGGGTTGCTGAAGAACTCGTCAGGCGTAGCCAGCCAGCCCCCGTTCGCCCGGTTCCAAGGGTGCTCCGACCAGTTCGGGTTAACGCGCGTCGAGTACTGTCCGTGGTGCTGAAGCACGAGCTGGAAGTAGATGCCGTTCTTCTCGGCCGCCTCTATGACGCGATCCCACCACCGGGCGACCCCGAGATCTAGCTCACCGACCGCCAGCCTCCTGTTCATCACCCAATCGAGGTTAGCGCCAGACCAGTGACACATCCACACGCGAGCCCAGTTGCCTCCGCCCTGCCCGAGCTTCGCGAGCAGTGCGGGCACATCGCCCCACGCGGTGTTCATGCCAATCGGGAAGTAGGGGCTTCCGTCCTCGAACCGGAACCGGCCCGTGCGGGCGTCAATGCGCACGAAGCCGGGACCAGCAGTCCCGGACACCTCGATCTCGCGCCGATCCAGCTTCTGATGCTCTGCAGGCGTGTTGTTCAGCGTCACGTTCACGACCGTATAGCGCCCCGGAGCGTCCGGCGCCCACCGTGCACGCCACGTCGTGCCGCCATCGAAGAACGCAGGCACGCGCATGCGTTGTCCGTCAGGCCGCTGGATGCTCACCTGCACGTCGTTCTCGGTGTAGTCGAACGGGTTGCCGCGCACACCCTCCAGCTCAAAGGAGACCTCGACGCGCGCATACCGCCCGCGGCCTGCGGGGCCGCCCCCGGACGGCGCATCGCCGCGCTGCCACGCGCCCGTGCGCGCGTGGCCGCCGCTGAGACCGCTCTCGAAGGCGGACGCCGATGTGCGCGACGCACCCAGGTCGGGCGCGCCGCCGCAGCCGGCGACGCACACCAACAGAACGGCAGACCACGGGAGACTGCAGCGCATAGCGTCTACTCCTCCGGGCGCCTGCCCCAAGGGTCTCACTACCGTCCGCGAACCGCAGCGTGACGCCGCGTTGGCATGAGGCGGGCATCAGCGGCGCCCGCAGCGAGCCATTCCTCCATCGGCCGTCGCGGCCAGCGCGCATACCGCGCCATCAGGCCAAGCGCCGCGACGGACGGCGCCGCACGCCGCACCTGGCCCACAGGACACGGCATCCACTCCACGTGGCCGAGAAGGCGGCAGACGAGCGGGCGCACCGCGTAGGCCGCGCACTCCCGCCGCTCGACGTCGAACAGGCGGCACAAGCTCACGCGCACTCCGTCCCCGAGATCGACGGATCTGTCCTGCGCCATGATGCGTCGCAACCGCGCCCGCGCGGGATCGCGGCGCAGGTACGCCAGAAGGACCCTGCCCTCCGGCTCGCTCACCTCCGCACGGGCGCCGCATCGCAGCCAGCATGATCGGCAGCCCTTGCAGGCGCTGAGGTCCGGCGCGAGCCGCGCGGCGGCCCGCCAGCTAAGGTAGGGCTCCACGCTCGGCTTCCGTGTGGCACGGCGCACATCCGCGCAGCGCCCTGTGCGCCGAAGACAAGGCCGACCCGCCGGCATGGCCAGCGGTACCAGTGGCTGCCGCGGCGGGAGTCACGCACGCCCCAGGGCCGAGAGGCTGGACGGCGCGCTCGCGGTGCGGAGCGGGCAGACGATGGATCAACGAGGCAGCCCTCCTCTGGAGGCGTGGTGACGAGCGGAGCTCCGGCTGCTCCCCCATTATACCTGCGCAGCATGGGCACCCATACTGCGCCGCGCACACGAGCGCTCTGTGCCTGCGGGCTCGTCGCGTATAATGGGGGAGCAGCCGGAGCTCCGCTCGTCACCACGCCTCCAGAGGAGGGCTGCCTC
>DATIKM010000041.1:0-8725 GCA_035477595.1 Chthonomonadales bacterium | reverse complement strand
CGAGGCCGCACCGCGAGCGCTTCTCCTTCACGTGGGAGACGCCTTACGGCTGGATCGTGCTGCGCGGCGGCACGGACGACGTGACGACCGGCGACCGGCCCTACCTGCTCATCGTGGACACGTCCGGCAACGACCGTTATGCGGGCGGCGGCGCCACTTTCTCGGCGCGCCACCCGGTCTCGGTGCTCCTGGACATCGAGGGGTCCGACCGGTACATCGAGCGTGCGGGGCTGGAGGAGAGCAGCGTCGCCCAGTATGCGGGCCGGCGCTCCGGCAGCAGGCGTCCCACCTTCGGGGCCGGGATACTGGGCTACGGCATCCTGGCGGACGCGTCGGGCGATGACCGCTACGCAGCGCTCTGCCACACCCAGGGGCGCGGCGCGCTGGGGATCGGGGTGCTCATCGACAGCGCGGGCGCCGACCGGTACGACGCCTACACCTTCGCTCAGGGCAGCGCGGAGTTCGGACTCGGTGCCCTCTGCGACTCCGGCGGCGCGGACGAGTACCGCTGCTTCACGGCGTCTCAGGGATTCGGGGGCACGATGGGCTGCGGCCTGCTGCTGGACGGAGGCTTCGAGGACGACCTCTACGAGGCGAACAACACGGTTATCGACTTTCCGTCTCCTCAGGACCGCGCGCACAACGCGTCGCTGGCGCAGGGCTGTGGCTTCGGGCGCAGGGCCGACCATCTGGACGGCCGGTCGCTGGCCGGCGGGGTGGGCGCACTGCTCGACCTGGGCGGGAACAACCGCTTCGTCGCCGGGGTATTTGCTCAGGGGGTGGGTTACTGGTACGGCGTGGGTCTGCTGTGCAGCGGGCCCGGTAACGACCAGTACGAAGGGGTGTGGTACGTTCAGGGCGCATCGGCGCACTTCGCCGTGGGCGTGCTGTACGACGAGGGTGGGAACGACCGGTACCGGGCCTCCATGAACATGGCGCAGGGGGCAGGGCACGACTTCGGGCCCGGCTTCCTCTTCGACGCAGCCGGTTCCGATCGGTACGAGGCGCCGAACCTGTCCTTGGGCGCCGGCAACGCGAACGGGTTCGGCTTCTTCTGGGACCGTAGCGGCGACGACGAGTACGTGGTGCGTCGGTCGACCGCCCTGGGCCGCGCATCAGTGGATGCCGGGGTGCGCGGCACGCTGCGCGAGCGGAACCTGACGCTGGGGCTGTTCCTGGACACCGGAGGCAGGGACACCTACCCGGCCGACCAGCCCTGGTGCGGCGACGGACGGTCCTGGACGATGGAGCAGTCGGGCCCGCCGGCGTTCCCGAGTGTGCGCGGCGCCGGCCTGGACGTGGAGGCGCCGGACACACCCGAACCCCGCTGAGAGAGCCGCCCGGCCTGCCGGACGCCCGCCCGTGAGGGATGGCCCTTTCGTGCCGTTTCATGCCGCCGGTTGCCAAGGGAGCCGATGATCGCCGAGATGACCATTCACGCCGACGTCCGCGCCGCCGCGCGCGAACGCATCCTGGTGCTGGAGGGCCCGAAGGGGACCATGATCCAGCAGACGGGCCTCGACGAGGCAGGCTTCCGCGGGATCCGTCTCGCAGGCCACCCGTGCGATATCCGCAACAACAACGAGGCCCTCAACATCTCCCGGCCCGATCTCATCGAGGGCATCCACGCCGCCTTCCTCGCGGCGGGGGCCGACATCGTCGGGACGAACACGTTCAACGCCAATGCCATCTCGCAGGCGGACTTCGCCGCGGAGGGCCTGGTCGAGGAGATGAACGTGGCTGCCGCGGCCATCGCGCGGCGCGCCGTCGACGCCGCCCAGAGGGCGGACCCGTCCCGCCCGCGCTGGGTGGCGGGCACCCTGGGGCCCACGAACGCGACGGCGTCGCTGGCGGTGGACGTGGAGAACCCCGGCGCGCGACCGAGGGCGTTCGAGGACTTCCGGCGGGCCTATCTGGAGCAGGCGCTCGCCCTGCTTCGCGGCGGTGTCGACCTCCTGATCGTCGAGACCGTCTTCGACACGCTGGTGGCGAAGGCTGCGCTGTACGCCCTGGGCGAGGCGTTCAGCCAGGAAGGGCGGTCCGTGCCGGTCCTGGTCTCCGCCACCATCGTAGACCAGAGCGGGCGCACCCTCTCGGGCCAGACCCTCGCCGCCTTCCTGATCTCCGTGGCACACGCGGAGCCCTGGGCGGTCGGGCTCAACTGCTCGCTCGGACCGACCGAGATGCGGCCGTACGTGGAGGAGCTCGCGGGCATCTGCCCCGCGCTGGCAGCAGCCTATCCCAACGCGGGGCTGCCGAACCCCCTCTTGCCGACCGGGTTCGACGAGACGCCGGAGCGGATGGCCGCGCATCTCGGGGAGTGGGCGCGGCAGGGATGGCTCAACGTGGCCGGCGGATGCTGCGGCTCGACGCCTGAGCACATCGCGGCGATCGCGGCGGCGGTCGCGGGGCTGCGGCCCAGGGTCCCTCCGCAGCCGGCTCGCACGCTCCGGGTGGCCGGGCTGGAGGCGCTGGAGGTGCGCCCGGACCAGAACTTCCTGATGATCGGCGAGCGCACGAATGTGACGGGCTCGCCCCGGTTCGCGCGCCTGATCAGGGAGGGCGACTTCGAGGGCGCGGTCGGCGTCGCCCGGCAGCAGGTGCGCAGCGGGGCCAACCTGATCGACGTTAACACGGACGAGGGGCTCCTCGACTCCGAGGACGCGATGGTCCGCTTCCTGAACCTGCTCGCGGCCGAGCCCGAGGTGGCCCGGGTGCCCGTGATGATCGACAGCTCGCGCTGGTCGGTTCTGGAGGCCGGGCTGCGCTGCCTGCAAGGCAAGGGCGTTGTGAACTCGCTCAGCCTGAAGGATGGCGAGGATGAGCTTGTTCGGCGCGCCCGGCAGGTGCGTGCCTACGGGGCAGCGGTCGTCCTGATGGCGTTCGACGAGCGCGGCCAGGCCGACACGCTGGAACGCAAACTGGAGGTGTGCCGGCGCGCCTACCGGGTCCTCACGGAGCGGGCGGGCTTCCCGCCCGAGGACATCATCTTCGATCCCAACGTCCTCACCGTTGCGACGGGCATGGAGGAGCACGCCGCCTACGGGCTGGACTTCATCGAGGCGGTCCGTCGTCTCAAGGCGGAGATGCCCCTCGCACGGACGAGCGGGGGCGTCAGCAACGTGTCGTTCAGCTTCCGCGGGCACCATGCGGTGCGGGAGGCGATGCACGCCGCGTTCCTCTACCACGCGATCCACGCCGGGCTCGACATGGGCATCGTAAACGCCGGACAGCTTGCGGTGTACGAGGAGATCGACCTGGAGCTGCGCGAGCTCGTCGAGGACGTCCTTCTCAACCGCCGCCCGGACGCGGGGGACCGCCTCGTTGCCCACGCAGAGAGGACCGCCGGAGCCGGCGCCGGCAGCGCCGTGCGCCGGGAGGAGGAATGGAGGCGCGAGCCCGTCGCCCGCCGACTGGAGCATGCGCTAGTATGCGGGATCGCCGACCACGTCGAGGCGGACGCCCTGGAGGCGATGGCGTCGCTGGGCTCCGCTCTCGCGGTCATCGAGGGCCCGCTGATGGCCGGCATGGCCGTCGTGGGCGACCTCTTCGCGGATGGCCGGATGTTTCTGCCGCAGGTGGTGAAGAGCGCCCGCGTGATGAAGCGGGCCGTGGCGGCGCTCACCCCGCATCTGCAGCGGGGCGGGCGAGAGACGCCCTCGCGGCAGGGCCGGATCGTGCTAGCGACCGTGAAAGGGGACGTGCACGACATCGGCAAGAAGATCGTGGGGGTCGTTCTGGAGTGCAACCACTATGAGGTGATCGATCTGGGCGTGATGGTTCCCTGCGAGCGCCTGCTCGCGGCGGCCCGCGATTCGGGCGCGGACGCCATCGGGGTCTCCGGACTCATCACTCCGTCGCTCGACGAGATGCGGCATGTAGCGCGCGAGATGGAGCGGGCCGGCTTCACGATCCCGCTGCTCATCGGGGGCGCCACCACGAGTCGCGCGCACACGGCCATCCGCATTGCGCCCGAGTACTCGGGCCCGGTGGTGCACGTGGTCGACGCCTCGCGCGCCGTCGGCGTCGCGTCCGCGCTCCTGAGCGCCGACCAGCGCAACCCCTACGTGGCCGCCAACCTGGCGGACCAGGAGGCACTGCGCGCCGCCCACGCGGCTGGCCGGCTGGAGAAGCCGCTCATCCCTGTCGAGGCCGCCCGCGCGCGCCGCGAGCCCATCGAGTGGCGGGCGGAGGAGGTCTGCGAGGCGCCCTGGATCGGCGCCCGGCAGGCGCCCGTGAGCGCGGTCGAGGCGCTCGTGCCGTTCATCGACTGGTCGCCCTTCTTCCACGTCTGGGAGCTGCGAGGTCGGTTCCCCGCCATTCTAGAGGACCGCGTTGTGGGGGCGCGAGCGCGGGATCTCTACGACGACGGCAAGCGGATGCTCGACCGCCTCGTCCGCGAGCGGGCGCTCGAGCCGCGCGGGGTGTACGGTTTCTTCCCGGCCAGCGGCGAGGGCGACGACATCGTCATCTTCGCCGACGTCCGCCGCACCTCGGAGATCGCGCGCGTCCACTGCCTGCGCCAGCAGTCCTCCCGGTCGGCAGGGGAGCCGCATCGCTGCCTTGCCGACTACGTGGCGCCGCGGGCGACCGGCCTGGCTGACAGCATCGGGGCCTTTGCGGTGACCGCGGGCCACGGCCTCGAGCGGTTCGCGGCAGCTCGCCGGGCCGACCACGACGACTACGGGGCCATCCTCGCAGAGGCGCTTGCGGATCGGCTGGCGGAGGCGTTCGCCGAGATGCTGCACCGGCAGGCGCGCGCCGACTGGGGCTACGGCGCCGGGGAGAACCTGAGCGCGGAGGACCTGATCCGCGAGCGGTACCGGGGGATCCGGCCGGCGCCCGGGTACCCGGCCTGCCCCGACCACACGCAGAAGCGGACGCTCTTCGCGCTTCTTGACGTCGAGCGGGCGACGGGCATCACGCTCACGGAGAGCCTGGCGATGCACCCGGCAAGCTCCGTCAGCGGTTGGTATCTAGCGCACCCCGCGGCACGCTACTTCCCCATCGGCCGCATCGGCCGCGACCAGGTGGTCGACTACGCGGCTCGCCGTGGTGTGTCGGTGGCCGAGGCCGAACGCTGGCTCGCCCCCAACCTGAACTACGAGCCTGCCGCGACCGCGTGAGGCACGCGCGGGCCGCTCCGAGGCTGGGAGTCCGAGGCGGAGAGGTGCGCCCCCGCCTCGCGCCGGATCGTCTGCTCTGCAGAGCGCATGCGATGGCAGCCCCTCCTGGGGGCAGGTCACGCGTCTCGCTTCTCCGCGTTGGCGCACTGCTCGATGATCTCCCTGAGCTCGTCCCCGCCGGGACGCACGACCCGGAGGCCCGCAGCCTCTGCTGCCTGCGGCGTGATGGCCGCGACGGGCGCGCCGTGGTCTTGCGCCTCCCGTACGAGCCGTTCCATCGCGCCGCCCGGTCGCAGGTGCGCTGCCAGGATCAGCCCGGCGAGCGCGAGGGCGACGGCATCACGCCGGCGACCGCCGTCACCCACGCCGTGCGCGTTCGGCATGAACGGCGCCAGGGCCAGGTCGGACTTCGGGTCGAAGGTGGGGCTCCAGATGCGCGCGGCGCCGAACAGCTCGCGCCGGAGGTCACCGGCAAACCCCTCCAGGAGGTTGCGGTCCAGCACGTAGCAGACCGGCGCCCCGAAGCGGCGCGCTGCGAGCGCGGCGCGCTGGTAGGGAGCGCGGTTGTGGCCGGTCGCCGGTCGCCACCCCGCGTCGACCGCGACGGCAGCCGCGGCATCGATGGCGGCCATGTCGGCCTCCTGGGCACCGTTGGAGCAGGCGACGGCGAACAGCGGCTCCCGCAGCAACCTCGCCCATCCGTAGAGCATCAGGACGGGCGGCGGGCTGGCCATGCGCCGCAGGACGGCCGTGGGGTAGTCGTCGTCGATCGACAGGAGCACGCGGACGCCCTGCCGCGCCAGCGCGTCGGCTTCCTCGCAGGCGCGAGGCCACCGGCTCGGGGCCTTCTCCGCAAGCGCCTGCGCCTGACGGCGAGGAAGGCCAAAGAGGTCCTCCAGCGTCCGCGCATCGGAGTGTACGACGTCCTCGGGGAACTGGCCGAGGTCGCGGGCGCGCCGCGCCACCTTCAGGATTGCGGCCGCGCCAATCCCCTGCACGCCCATCAACGCCAGCACCAGAGCCGCGTGGTCCATGCCTCTGTCACTCCATTGCAGGCCGTGTGTTCGACCTTGATGGCAAGCCATCCTTCGGAGGGCGACGACGGCCTCTCGACGCTCACCCATGAACCGCCTGGCAGGGGACGGCCACCTCGTGCTGATCGCCGCGCCGCGCGCGCACGCGCCGAGAGAGCGCTGTCAACGGCGCTGGCGCTCGTACGCGCCGGAGGAGGCGGCGGCTGGCACGTCGTAGATGCCTGCCGTCCGGGTCCGTGCGGGTCGCGAACGGAGCGGCGGAGTGAAGGCCAGCCCAAAGGAGTGTCTTTGATGCCCTACTGCGCGTCGGACGTGGCTGCCGCCGTGCGCGCCTCGCGGCGGCGCTTATCGAGCCACCTGGTGGATCTCGGTCCGGAGCAGCAGGACTGCAGACCTTGCGCAGCGTGCATGAGCATTGGCGAGTCTCTAGCCCACCTCGTCTCCGACGACCGGGCCGCGCTCGAGGCCATGACGACTGGTCCCGAGCCAGACTACGCTGCCTTCGACGAGCCAGAGCGCGACACCGACGCGTTGCGAGCCAACCTCGAGACGTCGCACGACCAGCTCGGTGATGCTATCGAGCGGGACCTTGCGGCCTCCCCTATGGAGGTCGAGATCAGCGCCCATGCGTCTCCCGTGAAGCTCGACGCGGTGGCCGTCATCCGTTGCTCGGAGGACTACTACCTTGCCGGGCAGGTGGCGTTCATCCGGCTGGCTACGGACCCGGCCTGGAACAACTCAAAGGCGAGCTGCGATGGGTGAGCGGCCGGCTCCGGGCGCCGCCGGAGAAGGCACGGTGGGCTGTGTCGAGGCCACGGCGCCCGGGCGGTGCGGCATCGTGGGAAACCCGAGCGACATGTACGGCGGGTCGGTGCTCAGCATCGCGACGGCTGAGCGGGCGACGTGCCGCGTCGTACGGGCGGAAGGGCTCGTGCTGTCGTCGTCCGGGCAGGAGAGGCGCATCCACGATGCGCAGGACCTAGCCGACGCAGGCGATCGGCTCGATCTCCTGCGCGCGGTGGCGCGGTGGTTCGCCCTCGACGGCCGTGCCGGTCTCCGCATTGAGACGGAGACTGACATCCCGATGCAGGCCGGCCTTGCGGGCTCGACGGCGCTCGTGGTCGCCGCCGTGGGGGCGCTGGACGCGTGGTTCGGCTGGGGCGCCCACCCGTGGGCGATGGCTGAGACGGCGCGCAAGGTGGAGTTCCGGCAACTCGGGGTGCTCTGCGGGCTTCAGGACCAGCACATGGCTGTGTTCGGGGGCCTGAACTTCATGGACTTCCGCGGGAAGGAGATGCTCGAGCAGCGCGACGATGAGCCTCTGGCAACCGTGGAGCCCCTGGGCGGCCGATGTGGCGTGCCGCCTCTCGTAGCAGCTCACACGGGAGTGCGCCATCACTCCGGCGCCGTGCACCGAAGCCCGCGCGAGCGGTGGCTTGCGGGCGAGAGAGATGTAGTGGACGCCTTTGCCCGCGTCGCGGCCCTGGCGCGAGTCGCAAAGCGCGCCCTCCTGGACCAGGACTGGCCGGCGCTGGGCCGGCTGATGGACGAGAACCACGCCGTGGTGGCAGGCCTTGGCGGTTCGGGGCCCCAGAACGACCGGCTAATCGAGGCTGCCCGCGCGGCGGGAGCGTGGGGGGCGAAGCTCGCCGGTGCGGGCGGCGGCGGAACCATCCTGGCGCTCGCAGCCGATCCCCCGTCGGTCGGGTCGGCACTCCTGGCCGCGGGGGCCGACCGGCTCATCTGGCCAACAGCCGGACCAGGCCTCACGACCCGGCGGACGTAGGCTCAGCCCGTACCGTCGTCCCGGCGGCCTTCAGGGGACTCGGCTCAGCGCTCGGGGCGCTTCAGCCGGAGCGTGAGCGCGGAGTCCACCAGCATGAACTGCAGCCAGAAGTAGAGGCTCTGCGCGCGGTAGTTGTCGGACAAGGGTGGTGAGCCACACACGCGGGCACCCCAGGGCAGCGAGGTCCGTGATCGCGCACTGCCGGAGCGCGCGCCACAGGCCGCGTCCCCGCGCCCGCTCCTCGGGCGCCGAGGCACCCAGGTTACTCGACCTGCGCGCCGTCGGGGTGCAGGCCCCGGCGCGGCCGTACAGACCAGGACTGTCAGACGCCCGCGCCTGTGCGTTAGGGTCTCCAAGGCATCGGGGGGTCGCGACGATAGGGCTGCCACTCGATGAGGACGTCGCGCCGGCGCCCGAGGAGCGCAGAGGAGCAGCGCGTTACCCCATGTGGTCGAAGGGACGGCCAAGCGCCTGCAGGCGCCTGTCCAGCGGCCGCCTCGCCCGTCGGTTCGAGGAGGCAGCCATCGGCTTCATTGCCGGCATCCCTGCGGCAGGTCGGGCACCGCCGTTCGCGAGAGCCTCAACCCCTACGGGAACGCTCTGCGCCAGTCTGAAGTCGCTGCCCTCCGGCTCGGGCTCGATTCCGGCCTGCATGCGCTGCTGCATACGCCAGAGCGCTAGCTGACGGTTGGCTCCCAGGTGACGATGGACAACGGCGTGACCCGCTTCCTCACCGGGCACCGTGCTCAGCCCAACAACTCCCGTGAACCCTCGACGGG
>DATIKM010000040.1:0-4260 GCA_035477595.1 Chthonomonadales bacterium | reverse complement strand
CCCACGCGACCCGCACACCCCATCAGGAGGACGCCTCCCAGCGCGAGCGTGCCCCACAGTGAGCCCTTCATCGAATACACCCCTCCGCGCTGCACCGGTCGATGGCGCCGCCACCAGGCCGGAGCGCGCAAGACTACAATTACCACATATGGATGTACCGCGCACCTGATCGAAGGACCGGGAAGCGACGGCCGGGCGACCTGCGCCCCCTCCTCCGGGACGATGGGCTGACGCACGCAGTAGGGAGACGCCGCGGCCCAACGGTTGGTTCCGCCGACCCACGCGTCCGGCTCCGGCGCAGGTCGCGCCGGCAGAACCACTCGGGACGATTGGGGTCCCAGCGCGCTTACGGGTGGCGTTGGATGCCCCGGCGGTTGAGCCTGCGGACTGGGGACGGAGCCTGCCTCCGCGGATTGCCGACCGGGGCGGCCACCGTGGATACGGCAGGAGTTAACTACGCGATGTGGTGGGCCGCCGTTTCAACCGCCGGGCGCCATCGCCGTGCCTTCTGCCGCCGCACAGGGCAGAAGGCGCCGGACGGCGTGGCCGTCACCGTACGCAGCATGGTGGAAAGCCTGGCCATGAAGTACCGCTGGGTGATCGAGCGGCTGGAGGAGGTCTCGGGCAAGCGGATCGAGACGGTGCGCCTCCTCGGCGGCGGCAGCCAGAACCGCCTGCTTTGCCAGGCAACTGCCGACTGCACCGGCCTTCGCGTGCTTGCCGGGCCGATCGAGGCCACCGCGATCGGCAACGTGCTCGTTCAGGCGATGGCGGCGGGATTGGTGGGTGACCTGCGGGACGCGCGCGATGGTGCGGCGCTCTTTCTCGCTGATCGAGTACATGCCCCGCGACGTCGACGCCCGGGCGGAGCCCTACGCGCGCTGCGCCAGCACGCTCGTCTGAGCCGGCGTCAGCTGCGCTTGCGACGCCAGCCGAGCAGCAGCCCCGCGACGGCGAGCCCGGCAGCGCTGGCGACGTGCGCCGACTCGGACACGACCACGCCGCCTCCCCCTCCCGGCCCACCGCCCGTCTGGCCGTCGCGCGACGTGTCCAGTAGGGGAGCGCTCGGGCAGCCCCCGCCACCCGACAGGCCGACGACCGCGCCGCCAAGCAGAAGCCAGAGCATCCACTCGTTTTGCTCGTCCGCGCCGTCTCCCTCCGCGGGCGCAGCAGTCCACGGCCCACCTTGATCGGCGGTGAATGAATAGGAGGCCAGCGAGCCAGTCAGAAGGCCGGACACGTCGAGAGTCTGAGCGCTCGCGCGCCCGGGACCCCACAGCAGCAGCACGGTCGCCAGCGCGAGTGCGCCAGGCATACTACGCCTCATACCTACCCACCTCCACAGGACGCCGGTCGATTGCCTCGCCACCAGGCCAGTGCACACCAGACAACGATTACCACAATGTTGGTGCGCTGCACACCTGCGGAAGGTGCTGGGAAGCGACTACGGGCTGCACGAAGCCCTTACCACCGAGGCGATGGATTGCCCAGCAGACAGGGCGTTAGGGCCAGCCAGGCGGTGTGTCCCCCATGGCGCGAGCGGCGCTGACTGCCGCCTGGGTCCACCCGCGCAGACTGCAGACTCGGGCCGCCCGTCACCTCCGCGCTGGGCGCTCCGCTTCGGGGTCCGGGCGGTAGCCGTAGCAGCGGTAGAGGTAGTAGCGGACCGTCTCGCCGTGGTAGATGCGCGGACGCGTGACCACGACCGGCTGTGCCACCGGCACCACGCGCTCGAAGATGCGCTCGTAGGCCGGTAGGAGGGGGTCGTCGGGAGGGCGGTGGTCGGCCACGATCGCGTTGCCGCCCGGTCGCAGGCCCGCGCGGTGGTTCCAGAGCAGGTAGCTGTTCGGGCGGGTACCGAGGAAGAAGCAGCGGGTGCGCGGCTGGCCCGGCATATAGAACGCCAGCCGGCTAGCGTTATCGTAGGTGGCGGCCCCCACGGCCACGAACCCTCCGGTCTCCCGCTCCATCGCCTCCCGCTCGCGCGCTGCCGCCGCGCCCAGCTCCGCACCGCCGTAGAGCTTGCGCATCTGGTCCACGTGCGCCGGCAGGCGCAGGCCTACGAGCGGCCTCAGCTCGGGCACGGCGAGCAACAGCGTGAGCGCGGCCGAGACGCCGCCGCCGACCCAGAGCGCGCGCCTGGCCCGGGGGCTCCCTGCCGCCCATACTCCGGCAAGCGCGAACAGGCCCAACCACGCCGTCGCACCCCAGTTGGGGTGCACTCTGGTCTGGAGCGCCAGCGCGGTGTAGGCCGCAAGCGCGGGCGCGCTCGACCACCAGAGCGCCCCGCCTGCGCCTCGAGCGCGCCATGCCAGCCACGGGACGACAAGGAAGAGCACGGGCCCTACGAGGGCCGCCTGCGACCCCACGAACTCACCCACGCTGCGGAGCGGATGATCCCCACCTCCCTGTCCCGCCAACATGAAGATGTGGCCCAGGGTCATCCAGTCGTTCTGGCTTTGCCACCAGAGGTTTGGCGCCACGATGGCGACGGCCAGGGCCGCGGCAATGACAACGTGCGTGCGCCGTATGCGCGCGCGCAGCTCGGGCGCGCACCAGAGCCAACCCGCCAGGAGCGCAGGCAGGAGCGCCATGTTCAGCTTCGACAGGATGCCAAAGCCGCAGGCGGCGCCCAGGAGGAGCCACGCACCGAGGCCGCCGCCGGTGGCGATCCGAGCTGTCGCGAACAGCGCGAGCGCCCAGAAGAGGCCGAGCAGCGAGTCGTACGTCGCGATGACGCCGCCCGCGACGGCAAGCGGCGTGGCCGCCAGCGCCGCCGTAGCCGCCCGCGCCGCCGCCACGCTGTGCATGCGCGCCGTCGCCGCGTACACGAGCGCAAGCGTCAGCACGCCGGCGACGACGATGCCGGCCCGCACCCCGAGTGGTGTCTCCCCGAGCAGGGCGCACGACGCGCGGATCCACCAGGCGATGAGCGGGCCCTGGTCGTAGTAGCCCCAGGCGAGGTTGCGGCTCCACTCCCAGTAGTACGTCTCGTCGGGTGCGAGCGGCAGGCGCACCGCGGCGAGGAGGCAGAGCGCCGCATAGAGGCCGAGGATGAGGCCCAGCACCGGGTCGAAGGCGCGGCCTCGCCCAGGCACGCCAATGCCGCTGCCAGACCCGCGACGGTTCGGCGAGCCGTCGTGTGGAATGCAGCCATGGTGGACCTCGACCGCACCGCGGCATGGCTGCGGCGCACCCGACCGCTTCGGCGCCGCGTGGCCGCCGGCGGCTCCCCGAGGCGCAGGAGCGCGCGCTGGCGCGACGCCGCCCTGGTCGTCGCCGCTGCGTGCGCCGCCCTGGCGCTCTGTCTGTCCATGCGTCCGCTGCCGGCGACGGCGGATCGCACCCACCGCGGTACCGCTGGCCACAATGACGGCGACGAACGCCGTGAGCCCGACGAGGCCGCCGGCGACGGCGCCCAGGACCCCGAGCGGCCAGCCTCCCGGCGCGCCGAGCCAGGCGCCGAGGGCGCCGCCCGCCAGGAGAGTGCACGCCGGCAGGACCACATTGCAGCAGCAGGGGTACCGCTGGACTGTCTGCTCGATGGGCTCGCTCACGGGGTCCTCTTCGGCCAGCGCAACAACGTGCCGCTCCGCGCCGCGCTTCGCAACCCCATTCTATCGCGGACCGGACGCGATCGCCTGTTGGGGGCGCCGTCGGCGCGGCGTTCGCTCAGCCAGAGCATCACCTCCGGCCCGCGTGCTCGAGGTGGTGCTGCGCGAGCCAGGCCACCATGCCCGCTGGCCCGCCCTCGTACGCCGCCCCGCCGCCGCTTGCGCTGCTCCCAGCGTCGCCTGGCCTGCCCTGCCGCCGGAAGACCGGACCTACCCTCCGACCTGTCGCGCCAGGCTCTCCAGCAACTGAGCGGCCTCGTCCGCCGCCTGCGGGATGCCCTTGCCCCCCGTCGCTTCGCCAATGCGCCGGGCAGCCTGGATGGGATCGATGTCGTTGCGGCCGAACGCCTCAACGATGGACTGCACCTTCGTCCAGTGGCGCCGGGCGTTCCGAAGCCCCTGAGCCGCCGCGGGCGACTGCTGCCGCGCCGCCTTCAGCAGCGGCTGCAGCTTCGTCGCCGTGTCCTTGGCCGTGCCCCAGCTTACCTCCTGGAGACGGAGCATGCTGTCGAGCGACTGGTCGTTGAGCATGTGCCGGGTCGTGCATTGGGTCACGTCGGCCAGGCGCAGCCCCTTGCGCGCCCGCAGGGATCGGACGTCCCGAGCGCGAACCTCACGGCGAGCGGAACCTACGCCCGCCACAGGA
>DATIKM010000039.1:0-2443 GCA_035477595.1 Chthonomonadales bacterium | reverse complement strand
CGAACGGCGATCGAGCGGTAGCTGTCGCCCTCTTTTCCCTGGGAGGTGCGGTCGACGGAATGAATCCTCATCTTGGCACGCATGACGTGCTCACCTTGTTTGGAGTTTGGCATAGTGCTGGCGGGCCGAAGTCAAAGCGCGCCGGGGGTGGCGCTGGCGGCCGCGGCCTTGGCGCGGGCTTCGGCCTCGACGCGCTTGGTCGCCTGGATGCGAGGCAACATCCACTCGTACTGTACGAGTCCGTTCTTCAGGGCATCGCCGAGATGATTGGGGCCGGGGGCGGGGTCCTGCCACGAACCGTCGGGGAGCTGCCGCTCGCCACCGAGCTCGGTCGTGAGCTTGGCATCGGCATCGCGCGGGGCGTAGAGACGGGGCGGCAGGCCAAAGAGCACGGGATCCTTGCCCTCGGCCTGCGCTTTTTTGATTTCGCGGATGTGCGCGATGCGGTCGCAGTAGAGACCGCGTTTGAAGGTGTCGTCGGAGAAGCGATAGATCGGGAGCGGCAGGAAGCGCCAGGTGATAAAGGTCTCGGAGATGGGCGTGGTAACCTGCAGCCCGCCGCGGCCGAATGAGGGGTAGACCTTGGCGGGGAGTTTGAGGCAGAGATCGTAGACTTCGTCGGTGCGGCCCTTGCAGCCGGCGGCATCGCCCAAGCCGTATTGAGGTTGCACATACTTGGGCAGCGAGGCGGGGAGCTCGTGCTGCGGGTGCACGAGCCGGGGCGCGAGCGGAATCGCCCGCTGAAAGCGCGCGACGATATCGCGGTCGTCGATGGCATCGAACCAGTCGATGATTGCGCAGGTGCCGTCGACCAGCCAGGCGGTGATGATGGCGGCGTAGTAGTGCTGCTGGGTGTCGAAGTTGAGGAGCACAAGGTCCGGCACGAACGGGCACTCCCCGCGGCCGTAGTCGGCGCGCAGCTCGAGGATCAGCGACTCGTCGATGGTGGTGATCTTCGGCGTGAAGGTGAGCCCGAGGTTATTGTTGAAGAAGTGCGCGATGGCGACGATGTCGCCCTGCGCATCGATCCACATCAGCGCGAGCTCGGGAAGCGAAAGGTCGTCATAAAGCGAATACAGATCGGAGATGTGGCGGGAGCGGCGGCGCGGGTGCGGCCGGGGGTTGGTCACGAGCCAGCGGCCGGAGATCATCATCGCGTGCTTCACACGCAGCCGCTCACCATCGGCCAGGCGCTGCCGCACCTCGGCCGAGAACGACGGGCCAACGATGGGGTCGGCGAGCGTGGCGGCGGTGAACGGCGCATCGAAGTCGATCCGGCAACCGGCGACGCATTCGTAGTAGGTATCGCGGCCGATGGCGGCCTTGTCCCAGTAGCCGGCCAGGTCTTTGCAGTGGTCGAAACGCACACGGCCGACGCGCTGCGCGAGCGGATAATCGGCGAGGGGCGGGTCGCCGGGTTTCTGGTCCGGCCGCATGTAATCGGTGGCCGACTCGCCGAAGAAAGTGAGCTCCTGAAACGTGCCGCAGTGCGGGCACGGCACGAGGCGGACGGAGCGGGTGCCATTGCACCAGCGTTTGTGGAACGCGGTGCCCTTTTTTTTAGGCTTGCTCATCGCGAAGAGTTTGCCGTCGCCCGACTCTGACTTCAGCCGCGACTCGGCGAGATCGAGCGTGCTGCCCTCCTCGTCGATCTCACTCACCACTTCGCACTCGTCGAGGATGGCCACGCGCAGCCACTTCTCGCGGAAGATGCCGGGGCTGTAGGATCCGGTCATGTACACGGTCATGTTGCGCAGGAACATGGTGTAGATGCCGGCTTCGTCGGGGTCGTCGGGGAACTCGGCGCCCGCGGCGGCTTCGAGGGTGGACTGTAATCGGACTTTCGATACGGCCTTGGCCTGCTTGTCGGAATCGATCGCGTAGAGCGCATGGCCGGGGGCGTTGCGCGGCATGAACCGGATGATGTTGAGCGCGGCCTCCGTAAAGCCCGAGCGGGAGCACTTCATCACAAGATCCTCGCGCCAGGCGGCGGCGGTGAACGTCTCGACGAACTCCCGCACGTGCGAAGTCTTGGCGGAGTGGTAGAAGCCGGGGACGGGCGCGGCCTTGCCGTCGAGGTACACGTTGCCGGCGTCGGCCCATTGCCAGACATTCTTATCCGGGATGAGGGGCCGATAGGCGTGAAGCAGCACCTCGTCGATCAGCCAGTCGGCGACCGGGCTCGGCGGAGACGCGCCCAAGGGGGCAGGTAGACACGTGTCTACGGCCGGCATCAGGCGGCGGTCGCCGCTACGGGCAGCAGATCCGGCGCGGAGGCGGCGGCGAAACGCGATTTCCGGAGCTGGCCGAACCACGCATCGACCATCACCATCGCTCGCTCCCGGGCGACACCGACCTGCACGAACTGGCTGAGGAGCGACAACGCCATGGCACTGTGCAGGCGGAGCAGCTCACGCTTGATCTCCTCGCGCGAGACGAGGTC
>DATIKM010000038.1:0-79236 GCA_035477595.1 Chthonomonadales bacterium | reverse complement strand
GTTCCACGCGCGCGGCGCGCCATCGATCCACCGCGAGACGTAGGGCAGAAGGTCGTCAGCGGAGCGTTCCGGCCGATCGTAGATCAGCACGCACTGACGGAAACCCGCCGCCTCCGGGGTGAGGTAGCCGGGCTCCTGGCGCGCAGGGCCCTCTGCGGCCGGCCCGGGGGCGGCCAGGAGGAGCAGGGCGACGGCAGCGGACCCGACCAGCATCGCAGAGCCTCCCGCGCGGACCCGACCAGCGCGGCCGGGTACGCCTCGCTCGCTTCGCCGCGCACCGGCCTCGCACCTGCACGCGCAGCCCGAAGGGGTCAGACACACAGGCAATCCTCCACAGCCTCTTCCAGACCTGTGCGCTGTGCGGCGAGGACAACCTGCATGCCTGCAAGCAGACGCTCGCCGGACGCACTGCGACCACCGCCACCGCATCCGCCCACCAACATCACTCTCACACAGCCTGAACTGGTACAGATCGGCCCCTCTGCAGGGGATCGGCGGCACCGGCGCGAACTGCCTTTCTGCGGCCGTGAGCCCGCCACCCACCATCGAAAGGCCACGCGACACGATGAACGACTGGGAGAACCCCGCCCTGCCCCACCGCAACCGCCTTGAGCCCCGCGCCAGCTTCACCCCGTTCCCCGATCCCGAGACCGCCGCGATGCTGGAGCCCGACCTCTCGCCCTGGCGCGTCTCCCTGAACGGGCGCTGGAGCTTCTGTCTGGCGGAGTCGCCCGATCGCGCGCCGGACCGGTTCTGGGAGCCAGACCACGACGCAGCGGGCTGGGGCGATCTGCCCGTGCCGGGGTGCTGGCAGATGCACGGCCACGGCCGCCCCCACTACACGAACGTCATCTATCCGTTCCCCATAGATCCGCCGCGCGTCCCCACGGAGAACCCGACCGGCTGCTACCGGCGCTCCTTCTGGCTGCCGGAGGAATGGGCTGGTATGCAGGTGCGTCTGCGGTTCGAGGGCGCGGACTCCTGCCTGACCGTGTGGGTGAACGGGCTCGAAGCGGGCATGAGCAAGGGCAGCCGCCTGCCCGCGGAGTTCGATGTGAGCGCACTCGTGCGCCCGGGCGACAACACGGTGGCCGTGCGCGTCATCCAGTGGTCCGACGGAAGCTACCTAGAGGACCAGGACATGTGGTGGCTCTCCGGCATCTTCCGCGACGTGGCACTCGTAGCTTTCCCGCGCACCCAGATCGCCGACCTGGGCGTCGTCACGGACCTGCGCCAGGGCGGCGAGGCCGTTGTGCGAGTCTCTGCCATGCTGAGAAGCCTTGGCGAGCGGCCGGCGGGCCGGGTGATCGAGGCGCGCCTTATCGACGCCGCCGGACAGCAGGTCGCCCGAGCCGGCGCTGGCCCCATCACGCTCGCGCCCGATGCGCATGCCGAGGCGAGGGTCGACCTCGCTGTGCCGGATGCATGCTTGTGGTCTCCGGAGAGCCCCTTCCTCTACACGCTCGTCCTCACGCTGCTGGACGAGAGCGGCGCGCCCACCCAGTCGGTCGCCGTGCGCACCGGCATCCGCGAGGTCGCCATCCGCGAGGGCGTGCTGACGCTCAACGGCAAGCCGATGAAGCTCAGGGGCGTGAACCGCCATGAGCACCACCCGACCCTGGGCCGGGCCGTTCCTCTGGAGACTATGCTCGCGGACGTTCTACTGATGAAGCTACACAACATCAACGCGGTCCGCACCTCGCACTACCCGGACGACCCGCGCTGGTACGACCTCTGTGATCGCTACGGCATCGCCCTGATCGACGAGTGCGACCTGGAGACGCACGGCTTCCTGGACCACCGCGAGCGCACCAATCCGCCCGACGACCCGGTGTGGGAGGAGGCATGCGTCGACCGCATGGTGCGCATGGTGCGTCGGGACCGCAACCACCCGTCGGTCCTCATCTGGTCGTTGGGCAACGAGGCGGGCTTCGGGCGCAACCATATCGCGATGGCAGCCGCGGCGCGCGCCATCGACCCCGCCCGCCCGATCCACTATGAGGCGGATGTGGCCCTGCAGACTGCGGACCTCTTCAGCAGGATGTACTCGGACGTGCCCACGGTGGAGCGGATCGCGCAGGTCGCCGGCGACCTGGATCTCTGGGACGGCAAGACGCCAGCGGAGCGCTACGCGCGCATGCCGTTCGTGCTGTGCGAGTACGCCCACGCGATGGGCAACGGGCCGGGCAACCTGCGCGAGTACTGGGACCTCATCTGGCGGTACCCGCGCCTGTGCGGCGGGTTCATCTGGGAGTGGGTTGACCACGGCATCCCGAAGCGCAACGCGGCGGGCGTCGAGTACTACGCCTACGGGGGCGACTTCGGCGACCGGCCCCACGACGGCAACTTCGTCATCGACGGGCTCATCCGACCGGACCGCGCTCCCTCGCCGGGCCTCACGGAGTACGCCAGGGTCATCCAGCCGGTGCTCGTCGAGCCGGTGGACCTAGAGCGCGGCGCGCTGCGGGTCACAAACCGGCACGACCACGTGACGCTCGCGCATCTCGCTGCCTCGTGGACCGTCACCGCCGATGGCGAGCCCGTGGCGGGCGGGCCGCTGCCCGTGCCGGCTCTCGCACCCGGCGAGAGCGCCGAGATGACGATCCCGCTGCCGTCCGCTCTGCGGAGCGCGCCGGGAGGGGACTGGCGCCTCCGCACCGACTTCCGGCTGGCGGCGGACGCCCTGTGGGCGCCGGCGGGGCACCTGGTCGCCTGGGAGCAGTTCGCCCTGCTGCATCTGCGCACGCCGGCGAGCGCCCCTCGCTCGACAGGGGCGCCACCCGTCGGGACGCGCAGCGAGGATGGACTGCTCGTGGTGCACGGCGGCGACTGGGAAGCCGCGTTCGACCTGGCCACGGGCGACATGCGCCGATGGAGACGCGGTGGCCACGACCTGCTGATAGCCGGCCCGCGGCTTGACCTCTGGCGGGCGCCCACCGACAACGACCGGAGCTTCGGCGGGGGCGACGCGAAGCGCTGGCGCGACGCGGGCCTCGACGCGCTTCAGCACCGGCTCGACCGCATCATCTGCGAGCAGCCATCGCGCGACAGGGCGCGGGTCCTGGTCGACCTGCGCGTGGCGCCGCCGGTCCACACGATTGGCGTGCGCTGCCGCCTGACCTACACGCTCTGCGGCGACGGTGACGTGGTGCTGGCCGTCGAGGGCGCGTTCGAGGGGACCTGGCCGGAGTCCGTGCCGCGCATTGGGCTGCGGATGTCGGCGCCCGGCGCGTTCGAGCACGCGACCTGGTACGGTCGTGGGCCCGGCGAGTCGTACCCGGACAGCAAGGAGGCCTGTGCGATGGGCCTCTGGTCTGCGCCTGTCGATGCGCTCTACACGCCCTACATATTCCCGCAGGAGAACGGCAGCCGAAGCGACGTTCAGTGGGCGGCGCTCCGCGCCGCGGACGGGGCCGGCCTCCTGATGGCCGCCGACCCGGACATCGCGTTCAGCGCTCTGCGCTACACGCCAGAGGACCTCGACGCGGCCCGACACACCTGCGACCTGGCGGCGAGACCCGTGGTCACCGTACACCTTGATCACGCGCGGCAGGGCCTGGGCAGCGCTAGTTGCGGGCCTGGACCGCTTCCGCAGTACATCCTGCGGCCGGGTCCGTTCAGGTTCTGCGTTCGCCTGCGCGGTCTGGCGCCTGGCGATGATGCGCGCTCGCTGGCGCGCCGGCCGATGCCTCAGGGGTGACGTGCGGACGGGGCGCGCAGGAGAGGTCGTCGCCGCTGCGCGCCCCGTCCACCCTCAGCGGGCCCCCGTCGTCAGAACTTGCGCTTGACGACGTTCGTCTTCGCCTTCACCTTGTTCCCGGTGTAGAGGTTCTTGAGGGTGAGCAGGCCGTAGACCTCATCCGTGCCCCAGTCCTCATCGAGGAGCGACAGGCCCAGCGTCACCTCGAACGACGCAGACTCGGGGTTGGTGGGCGTGGCGTCGGGGAAGTGCCGGCTCGGGTAGCTGTAGAGGAAGTCGTCCGGGTTAAGCCACATCCCGAGATCCTCCCCCCACAGGGAGCAGTGGAGCGCGAAGCGCAGGCCCTCGCGCATCTCGCGCATCTCGTAGGCGGTGTAGAAGACGCGGCAGCTAACCACGCAGCGGGCAGTCTTCTTCGCGTTGTCCACGGTGACGGCGAGATTGGCGCCTGTGATGGTTGCCATTGCGGCACACCTCCTGAACGCGCCCGCTTCGGGGCGGGCGCCGGTAGTGCGGGCCGGCGGACAGTCCCGGCCCGCCGTCGTGGGCGGGCGGACGGCTTCGCGTTGGAGAGGCAGTTCGCGGACCGCCCGAAAGAACGTCCAGCGACACATACCCCGGCAAGCCGGTAAAAGTGCCGGGTAATTTGGCCCGTTGGCCGGTGGCCGGCATGACGCATCCCGTCGGGCGCTCGCGACCGAGGCGCTGGCGGGAGTCCCTGAGCGACGGGCGGACGCCCCGCGCAGCATGGGAGGATGACGATGGTACCGGAAGCGCCACTCCACGACCTGTCGCCGTCTGGCGGCGTCATGCCGCCCGTCGTGGCGCGCTACGCGGCGGACCGAGAGGCCTTAGAGCGAAGGCTGAGCGCGCCCTGGTCTCCGGTGCGCGCGTCCGCGCTCCGCGACCTGGCGAGCGCCTGGTCGGAGGCAGTGCAGCGCATCGACTTTGGCGCGCTCGACGCGGACGATCGCGCGGACTGCGTGCTGTTCGAGCGTCTGCTCGCCATGGACCTCGAGGGGTTGCAGCGCGAGGCCAGGTGGTGGGACGAGACTGCCGCACTCGTTCCGTTTGCGGCGGACCTCATCGCGCTCCTGGACGAGCGCTGCCTGCTCGATGACCAGCCCGCGCGCGACGCCGCGGGGCGGCTCCACGCCGCTGCGGAAGCGGCACTCGCCCTCCAGCGCGATATCGAGCGCCGGCACACCGCCGGGGAAGCGCGTGTGCCGGACGCGCCGTCGGTGGCCGCTCGCGCCGCTCGAACGCTCGACAAGCTGCGCGGGGCGCTGGCTGGCTGGCGGGCCTTCCGATCCGGCTATGACCCGGAGTTCGACTGGTGGGTCGGTAAGCCGCAGGCCGCCCTCGAGGAGACGCTCAATGGGTGCGCCGAAGCCCTGCGTACGAAGGCCGCAGGCATCGACGGCCCGGACGCCATCGCGGGCGACCCGGCAGGCCGCGAGGCCATCCTGCGCGACCTGCAGCTGGCGCTCGTCCCCTACACGCCGGAGGAGCTCGTGGCCATCGCGCGCGAGGAGCAGGCCTGGTGCCTGGCCGAGCTGCGGCGCGCGGCCTCCGAGATGGGCCTGGGCGACGACTGGCGCGCCGCCATCGAGTGCGTGAAGGAGGACCACGTTCCGCCCGGCGCTCAGCCCGCGCTGGTCCGTGACCTGGCCCGCGAGGCGGCGGAGTTTGTGGAGGAGCGCGGCCTCGTCACCGTGCCGCCGCTGGCGCGCGACTTCTGGCGCATGGAGATGATGAGCGCTGAACGCCAGAAGGTGAACCCGTTCTTCCTCGGTGGCGAGGCGATCATCGTCTCGTATCCCACTTCGGACATGGAGCACGAGCGGAAGCGCATGGCGCTTCGGGGCAACAACCGCCACTTCTCCCGAGCCACCGTGCAGCACGAGCTGATTCCGGGGCACGGGCTGCAGGCCTTCTTCCAGAAGCGCTATCGGCCGTACCGTCTCGCCTTCCACACTCCCTTCTGGACCGAGGGCTGGGCGCTTCACTGGGAGATGTTGCTGTGGGAGGCCGGCTTTGCTCGCACTCCGGAGGAGCGCGTGGGCATGCTCTTTTGGCGGCTGCACCGCTGCGTCCGCGTGGTCTTCTCGCTGGGCTTCCACCTGGGCGAGCTCACGGCGCCTCAGTGCGTCGAGATGCTGGTCGAGGAGGTGGGCCACGAGCGCGAGAACGCACTCGGTGAGGTGCGCCGGTCCTTCGGGGATGACTACGAGCCGCTCTACCAGTGCGCGTACCTGATCGGCGGGCTCCAGATGCACGCACTGCGGGGCGAGGCGCGAGCGGCCGGCTGGACCGACCGGAGGTTCCACGACGCCGTGCTTCGCGCCAACAGCATGCCGATTGCCGTCCTGCGGGCGCTGCTCCTTGGCCTCCCGATCCCACGTGAGTTCCCCTGCGACTGGCGGTTCCGCTGAGGCGGGGCGCTCCGCCTTGGGGAGCGGCGCAGCGCCATGGATCGCGTCAGTCCGCTGGTTCCACGCTACCGTACCGCCGGCCGCACGGACCTGGGCTCGCCGTCGCGTACGGCCGGGCTGGCGCAGCAGTCGACGCCGACGAGGAGCGCCTCCAGCCTGGGTCGCCAGGCCGCTGAGGGTTGTGAGTGGCCGACATAGCGCGCACCCATGCCGCAACTGCGCGTTGACGCTTCCGCGCGCGCTTTGCTAGAATGCCGCTGGCGTCCGACCCCCGCCGCGGCGCCCGAAGAGGAAGATCCCGTGCTGCATCGCCGTTTCGGCCGGACAGGCCTCCAGGTCCCGGTGCTCACCTTTGGCGCCATGCGCATCCCCCCCGAAGCCCAGGAGGATGCCGAGACCAATCGCGGGCGGGCTGCCGCGACGCTGCGCCGCGCGCTTGACTTAGGCATAGACCATCTCGAGACCGCGCGGGGCTACGGCCTCAGCGAGGAGCTCATCGGGCGCGCCCTGCGCGACGGCGTCCTGCGCCGCGACGAGTTCATTCTCACCACGAAGATCGCACCGATGGAGACAGCCGCCGCTTTCCGGGAGGCCCTCGAGGACTCCATGCGGCGCCTGGGTGTCGAGCACATCGACAACCTCGACATTCACGGCATCAACACGCCGGAGGTCCTCGATCTGGCGCTGAGACCGGATGGCGCCGTGGAGGCCGCGAGACGAGCCATCGCCGAGGGGCTGGTCGGGCGCCTGGGCTTCTCGACGCACGCGCCGCTCAACGTCATCATCGATGTGTGCGAGTGCGGCGCCTTCGACTCCGTCAATCTGCACTACTACCTTCTGAACCGCCACAACCTTCCCGCGGTGCGACGCGCGGCCGAGCTGGACATGGGCGTCTTCATCATCTCGCCGACCGACAAGGGCGGCCTGCTGCATCGGCCCTCAACCCGGCTGATCGAGCTATGCGCGCCTTTCACCCCCATCGAGCTGAACCAGCGATGGCTCCTCGCCCAGCCGGAGGTGCACACCCTGTCGCTCGGGGCGGCGCGGCCGGAGGAGTTCGATGCGCACCTGGCAGGTGTGGGGCGCGACGGTCCGCTGTCGGAGCAGGAGCAGGCGGCGGTGGACCGCGTGGACGCGGCCGTTGCCGCGCTGGGTGACACCCGCTGCAGCTTCTGCCACGAGTGCCTCCCGTGCCCGGAGGACGTGCACATCCCCGAAGTGCTGCGGCTCCGGAACCTCGTACGCGCACTGGGGATGGAGGAGTTCGGCCGCTACCGGTACGGCATGCTCGCTCGCCGGGACGAGGCGACAGGGCAGCGCACCGGCGGGGGCGGACATTGGTTCCCCGGTACCCAGGGCGACTTCTGCACGCGCTGCGGCGAGTGTCTTCCGCGCTGTCCCCTGCACCTCTCGATACCGGACCTCCTCGCGGAGACGCACGGCCTCCTGTCGGGCAAGGCAGGCAAGCGGCTATGGGCATGAAGTGCTGCTCGACCCGCCCCATCGTGTGCGGGTGGTGATGCACCTCTCGGCCTTGCGGGCGATCAAGGCCGCCAACCTGGCGGTCGGCACGTGGATGCTGCGCCAGGCCGCCTCTCTGGCTCTCGCGGCCGAGGCCGGACGCCATGGAGGCCCATTATGAGCAACGCGGGCACGCTCGCCATCAACGGCGGGCCGCGCGCCAAGCCCCGCCCCTACGCGCCGCGCCCCAACCGCTACGGCGACGAGGAGCTCCAGCAGCTTCGCGAGGCGCTCGCGCAGGGCACGCTCTTCTACGCCCAGGGCGGCAAGGTGAAGGAGTTCGAGGAGCGCTTCGCGGCACGATGGGGCGTGCCGCACTGCGTTGCGGCATCCTCCTGCACCGGGGCGATCCACGCCGCCCTGGCCGCGCTCAGGGTCGGTCCTGGCGACGAGGTGGTGACATCGCCTATCACCGACATGGGCACGCTCTCCGGCGCCCTGCTTCAGGGCGCCACGCCGGTCTTCGCGGATGTGGACCCACACACATGCAACCTGACGGCGGAGACGGTGGCGGCGTGCCTGACGCCGCGCACCCGTGCCGTCATCGCCGTCCACCTGGCGGGCAACCCGTGCGACGCTCCCGGCATCGCGGAAGCGACGCGCGCGGCCGGCGTCGCACTCATCGAGGACTGCGCTCAGAGCTACCTCGCAGCCATCGACGGCCGCCTCGCAGGCACGGTGGGCGAGATCGGGTGCTTCTCGCTGAACGAGTTCAAGCACATCGCCTGCGGGGACGGAGGGATGTGCATCACGGCGGACCCGGAGCTGGCCCGCCGCATCCGAATGGCAACCGACAAGGCATACAGCCGCGAGCCGGGCGCGAGCCGCTCCCCGGAGTTCGTGGCGACGAACTACCGCATGACGGAGCTGCAGGGCGCCGTAGCGCTCGCCCAGATGGGCAAGCTCGACGCCATCTGCGAGGGGCGCGCTCGCGTGGGTGACGCGCTGCGGGTCGCGTGCGAGGAAGCGCCCGGCGTTGCGGCGCCGAGGGTGGCGCCCGGCGCCCGCTGCACGTGGTGGTTCTTCCTCTTCCGTGTCCTCGGCAGAACCAGCGAGGACGACGCCGCCTGGTTCGCGGCCGCCCTCACGGCGGAGGGCGTGCCGGCCGGGGCGCACTACATCGAGCGCTGCGTCTACACGTACCCGGCGGTGGCGCACGCCGCCGCCGCCGGAGGCCACCGGCCAGCCTGCCCGGTCGCCGAAGAGGCGCTCCGCACCTGCGTAGTCGTCCCGATCCATGAGAGCTGGTCGGACGCCGACACCGCCGAGACGGCTGCGGCGATCCGTAAGGTGGCCGAAGCGCGCGAGGCCGGGCTGTGAGCCAGAAGGAGCAGGCCCCCGTGCCAGGCGCACGAGCAGACGACACCGCGCGCGGGTGGATGGCCGCCGGATCCATGATCGAGGCCGACGCGGTCCTCGGCGCGCTTCCGTGGGTCACGCTGGCGGTGGGGCCATCGCTGCAGGTGCTCGGGGCCAACGCGGCGTGGCGAGAGGCGGTCCGGTACGCCTGCCCGAACGAGGCCGGCCTCGCCAACCCGGTGGGCGCCCTGCTGACCGATCTGCTAGCGCCGGGCGAGGCGGAGCGGTGGCTCCCTCACCTGGCGGGGATCCTATCCGGCCGCGCGCGGCGCGTCGTCGACAGCCTGCGGTTCACCTGGCAGGGCGCGCACTGCGCCTACTGTGCGGTCGCGAGTCGGCTGTGCGAACCGAGCCGCTGCGCCATCCTCAGTTGCACGGACGTCGGCCCGGAGAGCGACGTTGCGCGCCATCGAGCGCACTTGGAGGCGCCGCGCCACGATCTCGTGCGGCAGATCGCCAACCGGCTCACGCACCGGATCAACAACCCGCTGTTCGTGATCACTGCCACGATAGAGGACCTGCTGGCGGAGGCCGATGGCCCCCAAATGCGCTCCAGGCTAGAAGGTGCACTCGGCGCCGCCTGGAAGGTCGGCGAGTCGGTGCGAGGCCTGGTGGAGCTGCGCGACATGCTCGCTGACCCGCGCCTGCACCTCAGGTCTATAGACGATCTGGAGCGGATCCTGCGCGAGCCATAGCCCGGCGGCGCAGTCAGCGCGCGGCGCGCGGTTGAGTGAGCGTCGGGTCCTCAAGGAAGTCCGCCCGGAAGCGAAGCGCCGCTACGATCTCGCGCTCCCAGCGGGTCGCCGCGCGGAGGTCCGTAAGGCCCTCCCTTTCTGCCACACGACGCACGACGTCCGCGAAGGGCTCCAGCGAGCCCCGGTTCACCTTGCGGTCGAGCAGCGTCGCCAGACCGGCCTCCGAGCGCACGACCTCGGAGATGCGCGCCGTCAGAACGCGGCTACCCACCGTGGCACGAACCTCGGAGGCGGCGGGCCAGAACATCGCGGCCGCCGTCCGCGCCTGCGCAAGCCGGAACGCGGGACGCCTGCCCGCCTGCTGGAACACAGCCACGAGGCGCTTGTCGTCGATGCAGCCCCGGACGGCTTCGGCCCCGCGAAGCTCAGTGCCCGTCGACGGGTCGACAACCGTCAGGGCGCCGGAGGCATCAACATCGATGCCGTAGGCACGGAAGTCGCGCTCGTAGTCGCGAGGGCTGTCCGCGCGCATTCGGGCCAACACCGCGGCCAGGGATCCCCGGCCGTCCTCCAACGCCGCGAACTGCAGGAAGCCAACCGAAACGCCGCCAGTGTCGAAGGTATTGACCGAGTCGAATCCGCCCTCCAGTCGGCTCACCGCGAGGAATGCCCGGACGGCGCTGGGGCTGAGCCCCGCCTGGCGGAACACCGCGGCCACGTCTTCGGCCGGAACGTGGCTGAGCGGAGTGCCTGCCTCAGACACGCCCTGGGGATGTCGGAAGTGGGCGAAGCGCGGACGCACAGCGACCTGGTCCGTGTAGCGGACCGTCGAGCCGTCATCCAGAGTCACCCGGTAGGCTCGGGGCGCCACGGCCGCCGTGAGGGCAGGCGGAGCGCCCGCCGCCTCCGCGAGGTCGTCCGGGATCGGGCCTGCCTGCGGGGGCTCTGTCCCCGCAGGAGGGGCGAGCCCGTTCAGGACGGCAGCCAGGCGCGCCGCCTCCCATCGGTCGCGCTCCCATCGCGCGGCAATCCAGGCATCCCACTCCGGCCGGGCGTCGCGGAGGCCGGCGTCGCGATTCGGCGGGCGCTTGCCCCGGCCCAGGGCAGCGCGCTGTACGGCAAGAAGCCATCGCGAGCCGTCCGGCGTCTGGCGGACCCTCCACAGCCGGCCCGGCGGATCGGCCGGCTCGATGCGATAGCGACCCGGCGCGTTCCAGAACGCCACCAGCCGCTCGCGCTCCTCGCGGGAGAACACCGGGGGATCAGCGGGCGCCGCTGAGGGCGCAAGGCAAGCGACCAAAGCGCAGGCAGGTATACCGGCGCGTCGGTAGAACCTACGGGCGAGGCGCTCGAGCTGGCGGCGCCAGAACGGGAGGACATCCATGGCAGTAGTCGTTGCCCTTACCTTTGCCGCCGCACACGAGCGGCAGGCGTTCGCCGAGCGGATGCTCCCCAAAATGCATGTGCCCCAAGCGCCACCGATGGATGACGCCGAGGAGGCCGCGGATCGAACGCTGCGAGTGGAAGTCGGGTCCGCTCAGGCTGCCAAGAACGTTTGCCGCCAGTGCCTCGCATTCCTTGCGCACAGCAAGAACGGCCGCGTGGACGTGTCCTGGCCGGGCCCCGACGGCAACGAGCAGTACGGCCGGGTTGTGGCCGGCTCGACGCGCGACGCGGACGTGCTGGCGATCCGGCTGGCGGCGGCCGTCAGGGCGGCTGAACAGCGCTGACCCGCCTGAGCTCGCCGCTCGGCTCGTCGTGATCGCTGCCAGAGAGCAGGCGCGCGAGCCGTGCAAACTCCTCGAGCGAGAGCGTCTCCCCGCGCCGCTCCGGGCCAACCTGACATGCGCGTGCCGCCTCGATTACGGCGGTCCTCTCGAACCCGGCACCTGCAAGAGCGTTGGCCAGCGTCTTGCGCCGCTGGCCGAACGCCGCCCGCACTACCCGGAAGAGCGACTCGGGCGCGACATCGCCCACGGCGCCGCCCGGGATCGGGTCCAGAACCGCGATGGCGCTCTCCACGTCCGGCTTCGGGTGGAAGACGTTCCTCGACACCACCGCGGGCGCGTGGACGCGAGCGTGGTACTGCGCGAACACGGAGAGCGAGCCGTAGGACTTACTGGCGGGCCGGGCGGCAAGCCGGGCGGCAAATTCCCGCTGCACGAGCAGCACGATGCGCCGTACGCGGCTCGCGTGATCAAGGAGGCGCTCCACTATCGGCGTGCTGATGCAGTAGGGGATGTTGGCTACGACGGCCCCTCCGCCCTGGCCGAACGCCGCATCCAGCAAGGGCCCCACCGGCGCCTCGAGGAAGTCCTGCTGCACCAGGGCCACGTTGGCCAGGTGGCCGACGGTCTCGTCGAGGACGGGCGCGAGCAGCGGGTCGATCTCCACCGCTACCACGCGCTCGAAGCGGCGCGCCAGGCTCAGCGTGAGGGCGCCGACGCCCGCGCCAATCTCGAGGACCCCCTCGCCCGACTGCGCATCGGCAGCGCTCGCGATGCGCTCCGCCGTGCGGGCGTCGCAGAGGAAGTTCTGGCCCCACCGCTTGCGCGGGCGTACTCCGTGCCGCCGGAGCAGGCTGGCAGCGCCGTAGGGCGAGGGCGCATCGTTCATGGGCGCGGCGGTCCCTTCAGGGCGACGACGTGGCCGAATGGGAGAGGGGCCGTCGCCTGCGACGGCCCCTCTCGGGAATCGTGACCGCGGAGCGATCAGTCCAGAATGTGCACGCGGACCAGCCGTCTCCCGACCGCCATCGCCCGCTTGCGGGTGTCGTGGCCCAGATCTATCCGGTTGCCCCTGATCGAGCCGCCAATGTCGGCTGCGATCGCGTAGCCATAGCCCTCGATGTACAGGCGGGTCCCTAGCGGGATGAAACTGGGGTCCACCGCAACCACACCGTGCCCCGCCTTCAGCCCGGTGGCGGTGCGTCCCGTCATCTGACTCCCCGCCGGGAGCGGGTCGTAGCCGGTGGCGACCATCGTAAGAACCCGTCTGCCGGAGGCGTAGCCTCCTCGGGACGGGTACCTCCCGCGCCCACCGATCATGGTGATCTCGGGCACGGGCCTCCGCACGACCCTTGAGGAGATCGCGTCGCGAGAGCGCTCCCTGCCGCCTTCGAGGACCACGCGGTACGTCACCAGCCGTTCGCCGTTCCGCCCGCGCTGGATCGTCTTGCTCGCGCCGGCCGTCATGTCCCGTCCGGGACGTACGACCGAGGCATGAGGGATGGCCTCCCTCCTCGTCTCATTCCGCACGACACGGTTCGTTGCGGGGTTCCGAATGGTGTCTTCGGCGCCCGCGATCGCACTGCACAGGGCCACCGCGCTGGCCAGCCCGAGCGGAGCCCAGACCAGTAACGCGCTGCGCGAACGCGGGGAGCCAAGGGCATGCGCCACTCGTCTCTCCTCTCCTGGCCGGCGCCGCCGCGAGCTGCACAGCGACATCCGGCATGCCACCCGTTCGTGAGCGCGCGAGTGTAGCACAGGGCCCGAGGGCGAGTCAAATCAAGCGGGGCCGGCGCTCCAGCCGGCCCCGGTTCAGCATCGGCTGCAGCGGACGCGCTACCGATACTCGTCCGCCATGGCGTGCAGCATCAGGCAGCCGTTCCCTCGGTCCGGGAAGCGGTCCGACCACATGCCGCCGTCCGCGCAGGTGGCGGCGAGCCGCAGTCGTCTGGCGTGTAGGTCGGCGAAGAGCCAGTTGGATGCTCTCAGGTGCGACTGGAATGGGCCGTCCCGCGTGTACTCGCCGGGTGTGTCGGTCGGAGCACGCTGCGCGATGTACCAGCTCCCGAGGTCAGGGTAGCTGTGCCGCGACTCCAGGAGCAGGATCAGCCGCGAAGGGTTCTCGATCTCCGCCGCATGGCGAGGACGCTCCCAGCGCTCCCCGTACCAGCACGCTGGCACCGCCTCGTGGAAGAAGCTGCCGTTAAGGGCGTAGGAGTTGGCCAGGTGCTCCGAGGGAGGGTAGTGAGCGTTCGACTCGTCTCCAGGGAAGTCGTTGTAGCCGCCCCGACGCCACGCATACCGGTTGCTGGGACACTGGTAGACGTCGCGGTTCCGGACGTACGGGTGAATGGCGCGCTTCCAGTTCCAGCTCGTGCCGTGGAGCCCGGTGGCAGGGTAGTTCGCGCCCGGCGGCGCCGTGCAGCCGGTCTTGGGGCGGGCCGCATCGGGAAACCGGCTCATCGGGTAGGTGTCGTCGTAGTCCTGCAGGTAGGTCGTCAGGGCCAGGCCGATCTGCCGAAGCCCCGATAGACACTTCGTGCCTCTGGCCATCTCCCTCGCCGTCGAGAGGACCGGGAAGATGAGCGCAGCGAGGATGGCCAGGATGGCCATCACCGTGAGGAGCTCGATCAGCGTGAAGCCGGCGCGCCGCCTGACCCCTTGCGCTCGCATTGCTCCCCCTCGGCGCGACTCAGGCGCCGAATTGCGGCTCGGGCGCGGAGCAGCAGAGCTGCCTCGCGCCCGAGCAGCGCGTGTGCCTCCGGTGCGAGCGGTCTGCCAGGCCCCCGGTCTCGGGATCGGCCTGCGTGACCAGCCGCTTCTAGGCGGAGCGCCAATGCCCGCCCCCGTCGGCTCCGGCAGTCCGTCCGCCGAGCCGTTCGCGGGCACTGCGATCCGCGATCCGCGTGGGGTCTGCCGGTCGGCCGGGTGACCGATTGGCTTAGCCCGCACCCGTCAGTTCAGAGCGTGCGCCGTCCACCCATTAGACGCGCGAGCGTGCGCGGAGGTGACATGAAGGCCGGCTCAGGAAGCCTGGCGCAGCACACGGAGCGTCTCCCGCCAGCCGGGGCGCTTGCCGTAGATCAGCAGACCGAACCGGAACAGGCGCGCCGCCAGGCGGAGGAAGAGCCATGTTGCAGCGACCAGCGAAAGCGCGGCGAGCGCGATGTCGACAGGAGGGACGTCTGCGGCGGTCAGCCGCAGCACCATCGTGGTGGGCGCCGTGAACGGGATGTAGGAGAAGGTGCGGGCCAGCGCTCCGTTAGGGAACTCGACGAGTATTGGGATGAACAGGAAGGGAATGAACGCTGCGAACGAGATGGCGCCCGTGATCTGCTGGCTCTCGCGGTAGTTGGTGCCCAGCGCACCGACGCCGGTCATCAGCGTCGCGTACAGCGCGTAGCCCAGTATGAAGAAGAGCGCCACCCAGGCGACCGCCGCGGGCGTGACGGTCACCACGTCGCCGAAGCGCGTAAGCGCCGGTGCGGCGCCGAATGCGAGCCAGACACCCACCTGGGTCAGCCCTACAGCGCCGAGGCCCACCAGCTTACCGCTCAGCAGCTCGGACGCTGTGACCGACGAGAGAACCACCTCGATGACGCGGTTCTCCTTCTCCTCCGCAACGCCCCGCAGCAGGTAAGAGGCCGAGAAGAAGATCGACATCGTCAGGAGGATGGTGAATGCGTAAGGCACCACGAAACGCGCCGCCTCGCGGGCCACGCTGCGCGGCACGAACCGGCCGTCCCGGTCGATGACGTAGGCGCGGGCCCCGCGGGGACCGGTAGGCTCCACGGCGCGACGCACGAGGCGCTCGTCCGTGGATCGCGCCGACAGGACCGCGCGCGTCAGCAGGGGGCCGAGCGCGGGTCCCTCGCCCGCGGTCAGAATGCCCCCGCCCTTGCGGTACACCGACACGTCGCCGGTCGCGATGTACTCCGGCCCGACGACCACGAGCGCCGCGATGACGCCCCGCCGCACGTCGAGCCTGCCGGCCTCCTCGTCCGTGTAGACGCGCACGGGGGTGGCCTGCACGCCATGTGGCTGGAAGCGTAGAGCGCCGCTCCGGTCGACTACGCCAACGGCCCTCGGCTGACTGGTGCGCAGAGCGCTTGCGGCCATGATACTTCCGACGGCGCTGACCCCACCGAGTACGAGGATCAGAACCGGCAGGCCCAGCGTGAGGAGCACGAACTCCTTTCGGCGCACCGTGTGGTGGTACTCATGCCAGGCGATCATGAACACGCGGCTCATGCCCTGCCTACCTCCTCCGTGTCACCTGGCTCGCCCGCAGGCGTCAGGAGCCGCTGCTGCTGGTCCGCGGGGACGCCCGCCATGCGCAGAAGCAGGCCGTCGTCGCGCGGCGCCTCGCCGGCGCGCAGGAGCGACTGAGAGTCCTGTTCCAGCCTCAGCCGCTCCTCGAGCACGGCGAGTGTGCATTCCGCGGCCTCGCGCGCCTCGCCTTCCGGCGCACGGGAGGCAAACCGCCGCACCGCCGCGGCATCAACCCCGCGCCCGACATGCGCCAGGCCCTTCAGGGCGGCGAGTTGCACGCTTCGGTCGCCGGAGTTTAGTGCCGCCCCGAGCGCGGCCGGTAGCGCCGCCGGCACGGCGCCGTAGTGCTGGTCGGTCAGTCGCCGTAGGGCGCTGGGGAGCGCCGCCGCGGCGGCGCGGCGCACGAGGCCGCTGCCCAGGGTCTGGTTGCCCTTCAGGGTGTCTGTGGTGGCGCGTGCAACCACGTGAGCGGTGTCCGGCTCGCCGATGCGGCTCAGCGCCACGACGGCGACCGCGCGCGTGAAGCTGAACCGCGCGTCGTCCAGCGCCGCATAGACTGGCCACAGAGCGATGACGCAGAGCAGGAACACGGAGAACCACGCGCCGAACGACAGGCCCATGCCCAGGATGATGCAGCCGGCGACGGATGCCACCAGGCTCGCGGCGGCCAGCCGCACCCCGGTGTCCTCCCAGCACTTGCTGAGCGCCAGTTGCGCCAGCCACCGGGAGGCCTCCACTCCGTACGCGGAGGAGAGCTCGGGCTGCCCCAGCGCCCAGGCGGTGGCAGCCGTCTCGCGCCACCGCCTCGCCTGGCGCAGCCGGAGCAACAATGCCGCATCATCCAGAGCGGCCGGACGCCCGTCGCGCGGACCGTCGAGCAGACGCCTCGCGGAGGCGCGCGGCCGCAGACGCTGGCAGAGCCGGTGCGCGCGGCGATCAAGCCGGTCGATGACCTCCGTTTCCGCGCTCATCGGCGTCGCGCCGTGCCGCCGCGGCGCAGCGCGAGGACCGGCTCTGCCCCGGTGTGCGCCGCGGCCGGGGCAAGCGGCGCCCCGAGCAGAACGGCGATCCATCCTCTGCCGCCGCGACGTACCGCGTCTAGCACCATGTCGACCATTCCAAGCTCATAACACGGTGGCTTCGTTGGCGGCGCGAGTGGCGCGGATGGCCTCCGCGGCCTCGGCGCCCGCGACGCGCACGAAGATGTCCTCGAGCGTGGGAACTGCCGGCTCGAAGCGCAGCACGTCCGCCCCTGCCGCCACCAGTGCCTCCAGCACGTCGCGGCGCCGCATTCCCTCGCACGGGTACAGGCGCGCGCGGAACTCGCCGTCGAGCTCCATGCGCGCGGCGGCAGTCGGCGGCACCGGGCTTGCGCACTCCACGAGAAGCGCCTCGTCCGAGAAGCGCGCACGAATGTCGTGCAGCGAGCCGTAGAGGCAGACTCGGCCCCGGTACACCATCAGTAGCCGGTCGCACAGCTTCTCCGCGTGCTCCATGTTGTGGGTGGAGAGCAGCACCGTCCGCCCCTCGCCCCGAAGCCGCCGGATCTGCTCCTGCATGGCCCGCGCGCTCACCGGATCGAGGCCGCTGAACGGCTCGTCCAGAATGAGGAGATCCGGCCCGTGGGCCATCGTGGCCGCGAACTGCACCCGCTGCGCCATCCCCTTGGAGAGCTCCTCCATGCGCCTGCGCGCGTGGCCGAGCATGCCAACCGCATCGAGGGCCGCGCGAGCGCCGCGTGCCGCCGCCTCGGCGCCGAGACCCTTGAGCCGCGCGAAGAACGTGACGCACTCCATCGGCGTCAGTGTCTTGTAGAGCCCGCGCTCCTCGGGCATGTAGCCCACGCGCCCGAGCACTCTCCTGAGGCGCTCCTCCCCGAAGAGCCGAAGCACTCCGGCGTCCGGCGTCAGGATGTGCGTGAGAAGCCGCAGGAGAGTCGTCTTGCCGGCGCCGTTGGGTCCGACCAGCGCGAACGCCTCGCCCGCGCCCACGCTGAAGCCCACCTCGTCGAGCGCTGTAACCCCATTGTAACGCTTGACGAGCCCCTCGGTCTCGATGACCGGATCGCTCACGCTCTCTCCTTACACCGCCGCATCTCAGGCGCCGTCCTCCAGCACGAAACGACGCTCTTCCACATCGATCTGCCCGATCGCCGCCTTGACCGAGGCCACCCGATCGGGGGTCACCACCAGGCCGGAGGCGCCGAGCGCGAGGACATGGCCGATCAGGTCCGTGGCGCCCTCGGGGATCTCGATCTCCACGGGCACGCCCAGCCGCCGCGCTTCCCACGCAAGGGCGTCCAGCCAGTGCGACCCCGACCGGGACCGCATGCCGTCCCGGTCTGCCTCGACGACTACGATGCGCATGAGCGGCGTGGCCTCAAGAGCCCGAGCGTACGGGTCGCCAAAGGCGCACCACCCCGCGAGTGGCACATCGCCCGCGAAGCCAACCTCGGCGGCAGCCTCGCGGAGATAGGCCATGGCGTCCGCGAAGCCCTCGTCGCCCGCAGCGAGCGGGAGGGCGAGCGTGAGCTCGGCGACGCCGGCCGCGGCGAACAGCGCGCTCGTCGCGACGCTGGAGAGGTCGCCAAGCACGACGAGCGGCTTGCCGGCCGCCTCGCGCGCCACCCACAGGAGGGTCTGCGCCTGCGCGTCATCCTCCACATCGGCTGACAGCAGCTCGTGGCCCGCCACGAGCACCAACGAGTCAGCGCCCGCTTCGACGGCCTCCGCCAGGTCTCCCATCTCGCGGCCCAGCGCCTGCACACGCACCTCGCGGCCGTCCAGCGTCCGTGCGACGAGGTGCTGCCGCTCCAGGTGGAACCGCCGTCGGGGCTCGCTACCCGAGAGCGCTGCCTGGTATGCAGCCAGCGTGGCGCCATCCGGGTCGCCGATGAGGATGCCACGGCCGGCGTCCAACAGCACAAGGTCGTCCTGACGCACCGAATCCAGCAGCCGCTCCACGCCGCCAAGCGCCGGAACGTCGAGCGCGACCGCGGGCGGTAGCGGCTCTTCGACCGCCATGGCCGCTACACGCGCCCCGGCGATGCGGAGGCCCGTCACGTCGGACCAGCGCGGGGCAACGAGCAGCACCTCGATCGGCTCCCCTGCGACGCCGCGCCTGGCCCGCTCCAGCGCCTCCGCGAGCCCGCGCGGCAACACAGCCCGCAGGTCCGGCGGACGCAGCACGCAGGCTGTGGCGAGCGCCACGCCGGGTGCACAGGACGTTCCCCGCAATCGTACCAAGCGCCCGCCTCCCGACGGGATGGAAAGACCACATGGCCTACCAGCCAGACGCACGGCGAGGGGAGCTCCCCGAGCAGACCTACAGGGAGCACGCCCTGCCAGGGAACGGAGTCGCCCCGGGGCATGGCGAGGACCGTGGCGTGCCCGTCGACGCCTGCGCTCGCGGAGTTGCTGGCTTGGCTTGGAGTATAGAAGGAGGCCGGCTACGTTGTCCATCTCAGATGCCAAGAAGCTTGTGGGGCGGCTGTGCTCCGTCTCCTGGCTGGACCGCAAGGGCATGGAGCAGCAGGTGGTGTCGCGGGTCCACAGCGTGACGTTCGTCGCGCTTTACGGTGGCTACATGGTCACCGACACAGAGGACGTGCGGTTGGACCGCATCCTCAGGGTGTGCGCGGTGTCGTCGGATGGGGGTCTGGAGCCCGTCTACTCTCTGGAGGCAGCCGCCGCCGCTCAGGCGGCATGACCGAACACCACTCGACGACATCTCTCACGGCCGCGGCACGGTGCGCCCGGCCGCCCACCACGGGCTCCTGAGCCACACCATCCCCCGGTGCGGCTCCGGAGCCCGTCGCTGCGCGCTCTGAAGCTCGTCCGACCTGCCTGCAAGGCCCTGCCTCCCTTTCGAGCGGGAGCACCCAACCCAACCAGGGCTGCGTCCCTGCCCAGTGTGCGGCACCGCCTGCCTCTCCTCCGACCGGCGGGAAGCGGGCGGCCAGCGGGTACAATGAGACGCCATATTGACCCGTCCACCATCGGACGTCACACAACTCAGGAGGAGCCAGGAATGGGCAGTCCCAAGCGCGTTTACCTCTTCAGGGAGGGCAACGCGGCGATGAAAGACCTGCTGGGCGGCAAGGGGGCCAACCTCGCCGAGATGACGAACATCGGCCTCGTGGTGCCGCCGGGCTTCACCATCACGACGGCAGCCTGCAACGAGTACTCCGCCGCCGGCGGCCGCATGCCCGACGGTCTGATGGACGAAGTGAAGGGCGCCCTGGCCGCGGTCGAGGCGGAGATGGGCAAGACGCTCGGCGACCCGGCCAACCCGCTGCTGGTCTCGGTTCGGTCCGGCGCGAAGTTCTCCATGCCCGGCATGATGGACACCGTGCTGAACCTCGGTCTCACCTCGAAGTCGCGCGATGGCCTCATCAGGCAGACCGGCAATGAGCGCTTCGTCTACGACGCGCACCGTCGGTTGATCATGATGTTCAGCGACATCGTGCTGGACGTGCCGCGGCGCAAGTTCGAGGACGTGTTCGACGCTCACAAGGAGGAGCTGGGCGTCAAGCTCGACACCGACGTTCCCGCCCCGGTCCTCAAGGTGATCTGCGACGAGTTCCTCGCGCTCTCGGAGAAGGAGACGGGCAGGCCGTTCCCGGACGAGCCGATCGAGCAGCTCACCCTCGCCATCGAGGCCGTTTTCCGCTCGTGGAACAACGACCGCGCCAGGATTTACCGGGAGCGCGAGAAGATCTCCCACGATCTCGGCACCGCCGTCAACGTCCAGTGCATGGTCTTCGGCAACATGGGCGAAGACTCTGGCACCGGCGTCGCCTTCACCCGCGACATGGCGACGGGCGAGAAGGTGATGTACGGCGAGTACCTGATGAATGCGCAGGGCGAAGACGTCGTCGCCGGCCTGCGCACCCCCGTGCCGATCTCGGAGCTCAAGAAGCAGAAGCCCGAGATCTACGCCGAGTTCGACAAGGTCGCCACGCTCCTTGAGAACCACTACCGCGACTCGATGGACCTCGAGTTCACCATCGAGAACAACAAGCTCTTCATCCTGCAGTGCCGCGTCGGCAAGCGGACGGCAGGCGCCGCGGTCCGCATCGCAGTCGAGATGGTGAACGAGGGCCTCATCACCAAGGAAGAGGCCGTCCAGCGCGTGAGGCCAGAGGACCTCGACCAGCTCCTGCACCCGATGGTCGACCCGAAGGCCAAGGTGCAGGCGATTGCCAAGGGCCTGGCCGCCTCGCCCGGCGCAGCCGTGGGCAAGGCCGTCTTCGATTCGCACGACGCAGCCCGCATCGGCGCTGAGACGCCCATGATCCTCGTGCGCCCCGAGACGAACCCGGACGACATCCGCGGCATGGTCGTGAGTAAGGGGATCCTGACGGCGCGCGGCGGCATGACCTCCCACGCAGCGGTCGTGGCGCGCGGCTTCGGGCTGCCCTGTGTGGCGGGCTGCGAGGCCATCGTCATCAACGAGCACGCTCGCACGTTCACCGCCGGCGACGTAACGGTGAGCGAGGGCGACTGGATCTCGATCGACGGCTCCACGGGGCGCGTCATCCTCGGCCAGGCGCAGCTCATCGAACCCGAGATCACCCCCGAGTTCGAGACGCTCCTCGGCTGGGCGGACGGCATTCGCACGCTGGGCGTCCGCGCCAACGCGGACAACCCCAACGATGCGGCAAAGGCGTTCGAGTACGGCGCAGAGGGCATCGGGCTCTGCCGGACCGAGCACATGTTCTTCGAGCGCGACCGGCTGCCGATCGTGCAGGACATGATCCTCGCCAGCACGGACGCGGACCGCCAGTCAGCCCTCGACAAGCTGCTGCCGGTGCAGCAGACGGACTTCGAGGGCATCTTCGAGGCCATGCAGGGCAGGCCGGTCACGATCCGCCTCATCGACCCGCCGCTGCACGAGTTCCTGCCCAGGTACGAAGAGGTTCTGGCCCGCGTCGTCGACCTGAAGGCGCGCGGCGTGGCGCCCGGTTCGCCGTCCTACGAGCTGCTCGAGAAGCAGGAGTCCCTGCTGGCCGCCATCGGTGCAATGCGCGAAGTGAACCCGATGCTGGGCATGCGTGGCTGCCGCCTCTCGATCGTGTTCCCACAGATCGTGGAGATGCAGGTCCGCGCGATCTTCCAGGCCGCGTGCGCGCTGCAGAAGAAGGGCATCCCGGTTCACCCGGAGGTCATGATCCCGCTCGTGAGTCACGTGAACGAGCTGAGCCTCATTCAGGAGAAGCTCGAGGGCGTGGCGAAGCAGGTGATGGCGGAGCAGGGCGTGACGGTGGACTACATGTTCGGGACCATGATCGAGATCCCGCGGGCCGCTCTGACCGCGGACGAGATCGCCAAGTACACCCAGTTCTTCAGCTTCGGGACCAACGATCTCACGCAGACGACCTTCGGCTTCAGCCGCGACGACGCCGAAAGCAAGTTCCTGCAGCGCTACGTGGACCAGAAGATCCTTGAGTCCAACCCGTTCGAGCAGCTCGACCAGGTGGGCGTCGGCAAGCTGATGAAGATGTCTGTCGACCTGGCAAGGTCCGTCAGACCCGACATCAAGCTCGGCATCTGTGGGGAGCACGGTGGCGACCCGTCGTCGATCACCTTCTGCCACAACATCGGCCTCCACTACGTGTCGTGCTCGCCGTTCCGCGTGCCGATCGCGCGGCTGGCGGCGGCGCAGGCCGCGGCGACGACGACGGTGGAGCGCGACAAGTAGGCCCACCCGCCCGGCACAGGCTGGTCACGAAGGGGCGCGAGCGATCGCGCCCCTTCGTGCTCGAGTGACGACGCTCGGCGTGCGCATCGGGGAAGCGATTGATCGCCTTGATCGGTCCATCGCGGTGTTCCCACTGGGCCGCGGCGATGGAGCCACACACGTCTTGACTCACGGCGGCGCGTTGCAGTATGCTGGGTTAGCACTCGGCAATGAAGAGTGCCAACCGATCTCCGCCATAGGGCGGGAACCGACAACCGGAGGTGTGCGAGATGCCCTTGCGACCCGTGGCGGCCAAGGTAGTCGTGGAGCCGGCCGAGGAAGAAGAGAAGACCGCTGGCGGCATCCTGCTGCCGGACACTGCTAAGAAGAAGCCCAGCGAGGGGAAGGTCCTGGCAGTCGGCCCCGGCCGCGTCCTCGAGGATGGCAAGCGGATCCCGGTCGCCGTGAGCGTCGGCCAGACCGTCATCTACTCGAAGTACGGCGGCACCGAGGTCACGCTCGATGGCAAGGACTACGTCGTGCTCGATGAGGACCAGATCTACGCCGTGAAGGAGTAGCGCCGATGTCGGCGCCCGACCGGGCGCCCGCGGCCGCAATCGAACGACACAGGCCGCGCGTAGCGCGGACGCTTTGGGGCGTCCGGAGATGCGCGGCGAGGAGCGGACAGGATGGCAGCCAAGCAGCTACTCTTCGATGAGAACGCTCGCCGTGCACTGGAGCGCGGCGCCAACGTCGTGGCGAACGCCGTGAAGGTGACCTTGGGACCCCGTGGCCGCAACGTGGTGCTGGACAAGAAGTGGGGATCCCCCAACATCACCAAGGACGGCGTGACCGTGGCGAAGGAGATCGAGCTGGAGGACCCGTACGAGAACATGGGCGCCCAGCTCGTCAAGGAAGTTGCGTCCAAGACCAACGACGTTGCCGGTGACGGAACAACCACCGCCACGGTGCTGGCTCAGTCGATAGTCAACGAGGGGCTCCGCTACGTCGCTGCTGGCGGCAACCCCATGATGGTCAAGCACGGCATAGATATCGCAGTCGCGAAGGCCGTCGAGGCCATCAAGGCCGAGGCCATCGAGGTCAAGGGCCACGAGGAAGTCGCCAACGTCGCGAGCATCGCGGGCAACGACCCCGCCATCGGCAAGCTGGTCGCCGAGGCGATGGACAAGGTCGGCAAGGACGGCGTGATCACGGTCGAGGAGAGCAAGGGCACGACCGACACCCTCGAGGTGGTCGAGGGGATGCAGTTCGACAAGGGCTACATCTCGCCCTACTTCGTCACCGATGCCGAGCGCATGGAAGTCGTCCTCGAGGACCCGCTGATCCTCATCCATGAGAAGAAGATCAGCGCTGCCGCCGACCTGATCCCGCTGCTGGAGAAGATCGCCCAGTCGCGCAGGTCGCTGGTGATCATCTCAGAGGACGTGGACGGAGACGCCCTGGCGACGCTGGTGGTGAACCGCATCCGCGGGATCATCAACTCCTGCGCGGTGAAGGCCCCCGGCTTCGGCGACCGCCGCAAGGCCATGCTCGAGGACATCGCGATCCTCACCAACGGCAAGTACCTGAGCGAGGACCTCGGCATCAAGCTGGAGAACGTGGACTTCGGCATGCTGGGAACCGCCAAGAAGGTGGTGGTCGGCAAGGAAGAGACCACGATCATCCAGGGCGCTGGCGCTCACGAGGCCGTCACCGGCCGCATCAGCCAGATCAAGCGCCAGATCGAGGATACCGACAGCTCCTACGACCGTGAGAAGCTGCAGGAGCGCCTCGCGAAGCTCGCCGGCGGCGTGGCGGTCATCAAGGTCGGCGCAGCCACCGAGACCGAGCTGAAGGAGAAGAAGCACCGCTTCGAGGACGCCCTCTCGGCGACCCGCGCGGCCGTCGAGGAGGGCATCGTCCCCGGTGGCGGCGTGACCTACCTCTACGCCCAGCAGGGGCTGGCCGAGCTCCAGGGCGATGACGACGTGAAGCACGGGATAGCGATCGTGCGTCGCGCCCTCGAGGAGCCTCTGCGCCAGATCGCCGCGAATGCGGGCCTCGAGGGCTCCGTGGTGGTTGACAAGGTGAAGGCCCTGCCGAAGGGCCACGGCCTCAACGCTCTCACGGAGGGGTACGAGAACCTGGTCGCGGCAGGCATCGTCGACCCGGTGAAGGTGACGCGCTACGCCCTGCAGAACGCGGCATCGATCGCTGCAATGCTGCTCACCACCGAGGCGCTGGTGGCCGAGAAGCCGGAGAAGAAGCCGGCTGCACCCGCGGGCGGACCGGGCGGCGGCATGGGAGACATGGACTACTAGTCCCCACGCCTGCTGCAGCAGGTGGAACGGAGGGGGCCCGGCGCCAATGCCGGGCCCCTCCCGTCGTACGGGCGTCGGCTCGCTTGCAGCGGGGTCCTGGCGCTGATATAATGCCGGCGTTGCGCCGGCGTGCGCCGGGCGCGGAACGAGGAGGGGCAAGCGCTATGGTCGTTATCGAGGGCACGGGCACGATCAGCGTCACCGAGCCCGGCCGCGATCGGGGCACCTACTACGAGAAGGCGCAGATCCGCGTCTACGGCCAGATCGTGCACTTCATGGCCTACGGGAAGCACCACACGGCGGCCGCCAGCATGTGTCTGATCGGCTGGGACGGGGAGCCGTCGATCCGGCTCACGGGGGAGTGAGCGGAGGCCGCGACGGCGCCGAGTCGCGAGGTGAGCGCGTCGGCGACGGGCTAACGGTGCTCGCCGGCCGACGGTCGCGGCGCTCGCGAGCCCTGAGCGTCTCGAACGCCGGGCTGAACTCGATGCGTGCGCGTGGCGTGCCGGGAGTCAGTTCGGCCACCTTCACCCGTGGTTGCGTAACGTAGCTCTCGAAGATGTCGGCGCCAAACTGGCGACCGAATAGGCGCCCCGCCTCGGCGGTGGCCGCCCCGGCGATGCGCGCCGAATCCCACCTTGGTATGGATGCCGCGCAGAGCACGTTCAGCCGGTCTGGGCGCGTCACCTCCACCTTCACCGCCAGGTGCTTGTCGCGGAACCGCCGCGTGAAGAGCACCGCGAAGCGCTCCATGCGCTGGGCCTCCGAGAGGCCCGGCTGGCCGCGCAGGTCCGCGGCGATGTCCTCGGCCCGGGGTCGCCAGCGCGAGAAGTCGCCGACGGTGTAGTCGTGCACGTCCGGAGCACGCGGAACCAGGAGCGCAGCCAGCCCCGCAACCGCCGCCAGCGAGGCGCCGATCACCACCGCCACTCGCATCGTGTCGCCGCCTTTCTCCGCCAGCCGATGCGCGCCGCCCTCCGAGCGTGTCTCGCGGTGAGAGCACACTGCACCTGAGGGCGACGGCTCTCCCGTTGCCTCGGCGCCCGGGCCGTCAGCCCTGGTACTCCTCCCCCGCACCGCAACGCCGCACGATCTCGCCGATCGCCCGCTTGGCGTCGGCAGCAATCGCTGGCGCGGCGGCAACCACCTCCCACCTGGCGAGGCCGTTCTCGCTCTGCGAGACGCGCTGACACACCTGCAGCCAGTCGGGCGCCAGCACCGTGTCGGTGTCGATGGCGAACGGCAGGCCGCGGCGCATCATCGTGGCGTCGAGATCGTCGCCGTTCTCCATCCGGTCGCGCGCGGAGGCGCCGAGACCCACGAAGTAGTCGCGCACCGCGTCGAGCGCTTCCGACCGCGCCGCGTCCGAGGGAAACCGGAAGCCCCACTCTCGCTCGCGCGCGGCCGACTGCTCCAGATCGACCAGCGCGTCGAACCGCGCGGGGTCCTCTCGCCACGCGCGGGCAACCAGCAGGGCGACGTAGAGCGTGTTCTCCGTGGCATAGCGCCCGCCGTCGCGCTCGAAGGCCTCATAGAAGTGGGCCGACTCTTCTACGGCGCCAAACATCGCCGCGTCCTCAAACATCGCGTTCTTTATCTGTGAGTGCCCATTTCGGATCACGCGCACCGACACGCCGCTTCGCGCCATCTCCATGATGGCGAGCGGGTTGCACTTCAGGTCGGCGAACACGCCCAGCCCCGGACCGGCTATGCGGCGCCGGATGTGCGGCAGGACCGCGGCGTAGACGAAGCTGGACGACAGGTAGACGCCGTCGCCCCGGTAGATATCGAGCCGGTCGCCGTCGCCGTCGAAGAACGCGCCGAGCACGCACTCGCCGTGCCGCAGCTCCGCCAGACCCTCCGCGATGACTGCCTGTTTGACGGGGTTTGGGTCTCCGAGCGGGAAGCGCCCATCGGCGGTGAAATGGAGCGGGGTCAGGTCCGCGCCCGCGGCGTCGAAGGCGAGCATCATCTCGCGCCCGGCGGCGCCGTGCAGGTAGTCGTGGAGCACGCGCATGCCCGCGAGTCCTCCGGGCTCCACGCCCGCCAGGCGCATGCTGTAGTCGATATACTCCGGCAGGGGCTCGTAGGCGTCCACGCGTCCGGCCCGCGCCGCCTGCGGCGGCGCGACGCCGCGCTCGTAGAGGTCGCAGATGCGGTCCAGCCCCCCTTCCGGGCCGATTCGCGCGGCGATGGGCCGCACGCCGGGTCCAAGAACCTTCTGGCCCGTGTCGCCGGCCGGGTTGTGCGACGCGCCGAACATGACCGCCGCGTAGTCCGGGTGCTCCATTGCGGCAAAGTAGAACATGGACGTGGAGCAGACGCCGGGCACGACCACGACATCGAGGCCTGCCTCGGTGTACGCGCGCACGCCCAGATGCAGGTAGCGGGGGCCCGTCGAGCGGGCGTCGTGGGCGACCAGCACTCCCCGCGCGCCGAGCGTATCGAGGAAGTAGGCGGCTTCGGCGCGCGCGAGGCGCACAGCCAACTCGTCCGTCAGTGCGGCTGACGGCGTGCGGATGTCGTACGCGCGGAACATGCTGAGGTTCAAATCGCTCATGCGCTCCTCTCCATGATGCGCCAAGCCGTCCCATCAGGCCGGGGCGGGCACGGTGATAGGGAGCCGACGGTTGCAGGCAGCCCCGAGCAGGCTCGCGAGGATCCGCGTGTGGAAGTCGGCCAGGCACTCCATGGGCGTCTCGATGCTCGGGCGGTAGAACACCGAAACGAGTCGGAGGTATCTTAGCGGGGTCGCTCGCATGGGATCATCGACGGCATTCTAGCACGTCGCGCTCGCCGCCGCCTACCCGGACAGCGGCCCGCGCGCGGGTGCGGTCCACCCACCTGCCGACCATCCGCTCCGGCCAGCGAAGGAGGCTCATCGTGTCGACCGACGAGCTGTTCAGCCTGTTCCGCAATCCAGGCCCCGCGTTCCGCGGCAAGCCGTTCTGGAGCTGGAACGGCGCGCTGGACCGCGACGAGCTGCTCCGGCAGATCGGTGTGCTGCACCGCATGGGGATGGGCGGTTTCTTCATGCACTCGCGCACCGGCCTGGTGACGGAGTATCTGGGCGACGAGTGGTTCGATCTCATCAACGCATGCGCGGACGAGGGCGAGCGTCTGGGGCTGGAGTCGTGGCTCTACGACGAGGACCGCTGGCCCAGCGGTACCGCTGGCGGCATCGTGACCCGCGACCCCCGCTACCGCATGCGCTACCTCCACATGGCCACGGTTGATGCTGCGGCCTTCACGTGGCCGCCCGACGCCGTCGCTGTGTTCGCTGCGCGGCGCGACGGGCTGGCGGTCCATGGCGCCAGGCTGCTGGCGCCCGGCGATGGGCTGGAGGGGAGCCTGCACGCCCTCGTCTTCACCGTAAGGGAGATGGCGCCGAGCAGCTTCTACAACGGCGCCACGTACGTGGACACCATGAACCCGGAGGCCACAGCGCGCTACATCGAGGTGACCCACGAGCGCTACCGCGAGCGCTGCGGCGACCGACTGGGCCGGAGCATCAAGGGCATCTTCACGGACGAGCCCCACCGCGGCGCGCTCATGGACCCATTCGGCGGCGCGGGGCCCGACGGCGAGCACATGGCGCCGTGGACGGCCGCTCTGCCGCACCGGTTCCACGAGGCCTTCGGCTACGATCTGCTCGAGCGGCTCCCCGAGCTGTTCCTGCAGCCGGAGGGCCGCCCGGTCAGCCAGGTCAAGTGGCACTTCACCGAGATGCTGCAGCGGCTCTTCCTCGAGGGCTTCATGCAGCCCATGGACCGCTGGTGCCGCGACCACGGGATCATCCTCACGGGACACGTGCTCCACGAGGACTCGCTGGCCGCGCAGACCTCGATGTGCGGATCCATGATGCGCTGCTACGAGCACATGGAGTACCCCGGCATCGACCTGCTGACCGAGGGAAACCGGGCCTACTGGGTGGCGAAGCAGCTTCAGTCCGCGGCGCGTCAGCTCGGGCGGCCCTGGCTGCTCTCGGAGCTCTACGGATGCACCGGCTGGCAGATGCCCTTCGAGGGTCACAAGGCGGTGGGCGACTGGCAAGCGCTCTTCGGCATCAACCTGCGCTGCCACCACCTATCGTGGTACACGATGGAGGGCGAAGCCAAGCGCGACTTCCCCGCAAGCATCTTCCACCAGTCGGCGTGGTGGACCGAGTACCACCACGTGGAGACCTACTTCGCTCGCATCGGCGCGCTGATGTCGCAGGGGCGGCCGCGCTGCGACACCCTGGTCGTCAGCCCGGTGGAGAGCGTGTGGTGCCAGGTGCATCCTGGCTGGGCCCGCTTCCTCGGCGCGACAGCGCCCGCTATCCAGGCCCTGGAGAGGAAGTACGCCGAGCTCTTCCACTGGCTCCAGGGCGCCCAGATCGACTTCGACTACGGCGACGAGGAGATGATGGGCCGCCTCGGCGAGGTCGTCACCGGCGAGGCCGCTGCGCTGCGTATCGGTGAAGCGAGCTACCGGACGGTGGTCCTCGGCGGCATGGCGACGGTGCGGTCAAGCACCCTGCGTCTGCTGGAGCGCTTCGCGGCGGCCGGCGGCTCGGTAGTCTTCGCGGGTGAGCCGCCGCCCTGCGTGGACGCCCTCCCCGCTCCCGGCGCGGCAGACCTCGCCGCGCGGACGGCGCGCACGCCGTGGGAGCGCGAAGCGGTGGTCTCCGCCTGCGAGGCGTCCAGCCCGCCGTGCGTGCGCGTGACGCTCACAGACGGCAGGCGTCCAGAGAGCGTGTTCGTGCAGATGCGTGAGGATGGCGAGCGCCTCGTGGCCTTCGCACTGAACGTAGACCGCGATAGCCCGGTGAGCGGTGCGAGCGTGCGCGTGCGCGGTGAGATGGCCGTCGAGGAGTGGGACTGCCTCCGCGGGGAGCGCCGACCCACCCAGGCCTTCGTCGAGGATGGCTGGACGCGCATCCCGACCGACTTCCCGCCCGCTGGCGAGCGGCTCTGGGTGCTCGAGCCGGCCCTCGGCCGTGCGCCTCAGGCGCCGAGCCGCCAGCGCGAGCGCTCCACGGCCGAGCTTGCCGGTCCCTTCGCCTACACGCTGGCAGAGCCGAACGTCTGCGTCCTCGATATGGCGGAGCTGCGGATCGGCGACGGCCCATGGCAGCCGGCGCGCGAGGTCCTGAAGGTGGACCGCGCCGTGCGTGACCACTTCGGCCTGCCGCATCGCGGCGGCGAGATGCTTCAGCCGTGGTACATCCGCCAGCAGGGCGTGACGCCGCTGGGGCGCGTGGCGGTCCGGTTCGGCTTCGACGTGGCATTACCGCCCGCAGGCCCTGTGGAGTTGGTCATCGAGCGGCCAGACCGGTTCGACGTGAGGGTGAACGGCACGCCGCTCGATGTGCGTGGCGCGAGCCCGTGGTGGGTCGACCGCTGCTTCCGACGCTTCGAGCTTCCGTCGGGCGCGCTCGCCGAGGGCGCCAACTCGGTCGAGCTGGAGTGCACCTACGACGCGAACATGGGGCTGGAGGCAGTCTATCTGCTTGGCGGGTTCGGCGTGGCGGTGCGCGGGTCGCGCTCCGAGTTGACGGCGCTGCCCGAGACGCTCGCGGTCGGCGACGTGACGGCGCAGGGCCTGCCCTTCTACTCCGGCGCCATCCGCTACGCAGTCGGCACACCACCGCGCCCGGGGCCCGGCGAGCGCATCATGGTGCGGACGCCAGCGTTCAGTGCCGCCTGCGTCGTGGCAGCCGGCGGCGGCGAGCGAGCGCTCATCCCGTGGCAGCCGTACGAGGCCGACGTCACCGCAGCCGCAACAGCCGGCGCACCCGTTGAGCTCGAAGTGATCCTGACCCGCCGGAACACCTTCGGCCCGCTGCACCAGGTTCCGCTCGATGCCGCCGGGTACGGGCCCGGCAACTTCCTTACAGAGGGCAGCGCATACTCCGAGGCGTACATGCTCTTCCCTGCCGGGCTTCTGGCCGCTCCGAGCTTCGCCACGCTCGCGACTGAGGGCTGAGCCAAGCCGACGAAGGGGCAACCGACGGCCAGCCGGGGGAGCCACTGGGCTCAGACCGCGCTCACGGGCGCCTCGGCTACCTGCGCGGGGCGGTCGCGGTCAAACGCAGCCGCTTGCCTCGTGACGACCTTCGGCGCACGCGTGAGGAGGCGCATGCCTCGGAGTGACGGGGGCCTGCGCGGCTACTCGCCGATGCGCACCGGCCGGCGCGGGCTCCGCTTCTCCACGTAGCGGCTCCAGAGCGGGAAGTCCACCCACACCTGCAGCAGGACGTGCGGCCGCAGGACGAAGAACCCGGTCATCAGGTGGGTGGCTTCCAGTCTGGCGGTGAGGGCCTCGTCGAAGCGCGGCGAGGCGATCACTACGGGCGCATCGAGGGTCTCCGGCATCTCGGTCCAGTACCCCACGTTGTGCATCCGGCGCAGGTACCAGGGCAGCGGCCAGTAGTAGGCGTCCTCCGAGATGACCTTCACCACCATTGCCATGCGATCCGGGTGCTCGCGAGCCAGCTCCTCGACGCGGGCAACGATGCCGCGGACATCCGCCATGGTCTGCGCGTAGACGTAGGGGTTGCGTGTGTCCGTCGCGTACTGCTGGCTCGAGCGCCACGCCTGCCAGCCGAGCTGGGCTGTCAGCGCCGCAACGATGGTCACCGCCACGGGACGAAGGAGGAATCGCCGCGGCAGGGCGGCCACCAGCGCCAGGGCGCCGGGTCCCGCCAGGAGCACCATGCCAAGGAGCGGCGTGAGCACGCACCACGGCGTCTTGTAGGGGATCGCGGAGTAGATCGCGGTGATGGCGATGGTGAAGACTGCCATGAAGCGGCCGAACGCGGCCCGCTCCGGCGCCATGGCGCTCGCCCCGCGCCAGCAGGCGACCCCGCCGGCCAGTGCGAGCCCGACGATGAGCGCCTCGCTCCACACAGGACCCGGCGCGCGGTGGGTCCAGAGCAGCATCGCGAGGTAGTAGCTCCACGGGTGGGCGTGCAGCTCGGTCGCGTGCGCGCGCATTCCCCAAGGCAGATAGGAGCGAAGGTAGTCCACAGGGGCTGCCAGATTCGAGAAGAACCCGGTGAGGAACGTCACGGCCACCACCAGGGCCGTCACCGCGGCAAGGGCGGCGTGACCGCGCCACGGCCTGACGGCACGCTTCGCTCGCTGTCGGAACCAGACCACAGCCAGCGCGATGCAGAGCGCAGCGAAGGTGAGGACAACCGTCTCCTTCGTCGCGACCATCATGCCGGCCGAAGCCCCAGCCGCTATCGCCCAGCCCAGGCGACCCGATCGCGTCCAGCGCCAGCCGCAGGCGAACAGGCCCAACGTGAAGGCGACGAGGAGGGTCTCCTGAATGAAGTGGCGGCTGTAGTACACGAAGGCCGGGGAGAGCGCAAGAAGGAGGGCGCAGACCAGCGCGCCGCGGCGGCCCAGCGCGTCCCGCATGAGCGCGAGGAACAGCAGCAGGAGGGTGCCGACGATGACCGTGGCGAGGCGGTAATCGGCCTCGCCGATGTCGGCCCAGTGCTCCCGGCCCAGCGCCTTGGCTACCGGAAGGGCGGCGTAGTAGAGGGTGGGCCCATGGAACTCGTATGGGTCGTAGATGTACTCGCCGCGCTCCCAGATGTCGCGGAACTTGGCGGCGTGTACGCTCTCATCGCCATGGAACGGCCGGTCGCCGAGGTTGGGCACACGAATCGCGAGAGCGCCCGCCACAAGCAGGGCGAGCGCTCCCGCGAACGCGAACCGGCGCATCATGGAGCAGACTGCTGGCCGAACACTTCCACTTCGGTGTAGCGATTAAGGGGGTCCTTGAACGTGCTGCCGCGGCTGTAGAGCCGGACATAGCGCGCCTTGACGCCCCTGGCCGGAATGAGCCGGCCTTCGCTCGTCTCGAAGTACTCGCGGTCCCTACCCACACCGAGACCCGCGCTGTTGTCCTGGTCGTTGTTGAAGATCGTGGTGACGCCGTCGAGGAAGGTGGGGTCATTCGACAGCTGCACGATCACGTCGCGGACCACCACCGGCTCCAGGTGGTAGTGCCATACGCAGACATAATGGATTGTGGCGACGGCGCCGAGGTCGATCTGCACCCACTGCAGACCGGGCCGAAGCTCGACCGCGGTGGTCTCCCTCGCCTCCTTGTTACCATCGGTAACCAGATCGAGGGAGAAGGCGAACGGGGCCCTGCTGCTGGTAACCTTGCGGTTCAACGCAAGATTCACGGTACCTCTTGGCACCTGCGGGATGGCCCGGGGCCTGCCGTCGGTCCGCTCCACCGAGGTGCCCGCGGGGATATCTCGTGGTGTGCCGGGAAAGACGGGCCTGGGCAGTGTGATAGGCAGCGGCACAGTCTCGCCCTGCGCGGCCGCCGGTTCGGGAATCAGAGCGACGGTTGCGGGGGCCACCAGCAGCCAGGCGAGCCCGGCACCCAACCACCGTGAGGCGCGAAACGTCGATCGGCTCAAGATCGCACTCCTTGGCATCACCAGCGCGGCGCCCCTGATGCGCCGCACGCGTCCCCATTGTACCATCTCAGCCGCACGGTGCGGCTCGGATGGCCATCCACTCGTTCGGCCTGACAGCCGACAAACGCACGCTCGGCTCGGCGGCTGCCCTGGTCTGTCCCTTCTGTCGCGTCACGAGCCCATGCTCGCAAGACTGCGCCAGGGCTGTTCGGGCTGCAGGTCAGCAGGCCGCCCGGTCTGCGACAGCAGCTCGGGCCCGATGCTCCTTTGCGCTGTGCACGAGAGGGCAGAGCTGCGCAGGAGCCACAGACACCCTTGCCATCGGCGCCAACGCGCGCCCTCGGCTCGCCATCGGTCGTAATGACGTGCAGGATGCGCGGTCGGTGCGCCAAATGCATCATCCCAATTGTTGGTCGAGCTACGGCCGCGTCGTGAGGGGCAGAGCGCCGCGCTTACCTGCGTTGCGCACCCCCGACGCCAGGCGATGCGCCGCCGGGCGCCCCTACAGCCGCCAGGGAGAGCGCATGGAGCGAGCGAGCATCTGGCTTGCCGCGGGGTCGCCCACGATCCGCTCGCGAGCGGCGTCCCAGCGCACCTTGCGGCCCAGGCGGATCGCGATGTCGCTCAGGATGCAGATCGTCTGAGAGCGGTGGGCCACCTCGACCGGCGCCACGGGGTCGCGGCCGCTCCGGATGCACTCGATCCAGTTGCGGTGGTGGTTGTCGCTTCGATAGAGGAGCGTCTCGTCGGGACCGATGCGCTCGCGCCCGATGGACGCTGGTAACGTGACGAACTCGCCGCGGTTGACGAACACCTGACCGCGATCGCCCTCGAACCGCACCCCGAACCGCTGCTCGTTGTCCGAGGTAAAGATGACCCGCACGCCGGGGTACGTGTACTGGACATGCCACGTGATGGGCGTGTCGCACATGCCGTCAGTGGGGAAGACTGCTCGCCCCTCTATCTCCATCGGGCCTGTCAGGTCCTTGCCGAGGCCCCACTGGGCGCTGTCGACGTGGTGGACACCCCAACCCGAGATGAAGCCCCCGGCCGAGTAGTCCTGGATGAAGTACCAGTGCTGAGTGTCGAAGCGCTCATCGGAGTACGGTGCTTGCGGCGCGGGGCCCAGCCACAGGTCCCAGTCGATATGGGGCGGTGGCGGCTTGGGGCGCCCCCACCCGGACTCGCGGCCGCCGGAGACAGCCACGCGGACCGTGTGGATCTTCCCGGCGCGGCCGTTGCGCACGAGTTCCGCCGCCCTGCGGAACTCCGGAGCGGACCGCTGCTGCGTCCCATGCTGGAAACAGACGCCGTGCCGGCGTACCGCCTCCACCATCGCCCGGCCCTCGGCGAAGGTCAGGCTGAGGGGCTTCTCCGCGTAGATGTGCTTCCCGGCCCGTGCCGCCGCAATAACCTGGATGGCATGCCAGTGGTCTGGCGTGCAGACGAACACCGCGTCCACATCGGGCCGGGCGAGCAGCTCGCGGAAGTCGCGGTGTCCGCGGCACACCGTGCTGCCGTAGTGCCGGTTCGCCACGTCCACCATCGCCTGCATGCGACCCTCGTGCACGTCGCACACGCCGACCACCCGCACGTCCGGGTACGACAGAGATGGCCAGAAGTGCGCACCCGCGATGTTACCTGCGCCGATCAGGCCAATGCCCAGGCGCTCCCCCGGCGGCACCGACTGGGCTCTCGCGGCGGAGCCCAGCGTGAGCCCCGCCGCGGCGCTGAGGCCGGCAGCCAGCGCCTCGCGGCGGCTTGGCGGCCGAACGTCTGCCATGGCGCTCCCTCTGTCAGGGCCCGCTCGCCGCTCAGCGCAGCCGGCGGGCCAGCTCTCTCTGGTTGTTGTCGGTCGCCTTCTCGATCACGCGGTCGAGCGCAGCCGTCGCGCGCGGGCCCCGCACGGCCACCAGCTCGCGGTTCTCGACCCTCTGCGGCGCAGCCAGGTATAGCACGGTGCTGGCCGCCTCCTCGAGCAGAGCCGGGTCATCCATGAGCGATGCCGCCAGCTCGATGGAGGACTCCGTGCGGCACTCCCTGAGGATCCCGAGGGCCTGTCGCTTCTCCTCGGGACGCACCGCGGCGGCGAGGGCTTCCCGAACCTTGCCGACCTTCTCCTCAGCGGCTGATCGGTCCGCCTGCGCGAGAAGGCGCAGGTAGCCCCGCAGCGCCTGCACGCGGAGCGACCTCGAGGGGTCTTCCCTGGCGATGCCCAGGAGCGTGCCCATGGGGCGCGCGTCGGCCCAGGTGTCGGCAAGCGCCACGACTGCGGCATGCTTTACGTCCTCGTCGCCGGATCGCGTCGCCGCCTCCAGCTCCCGGAGCGCCGCGTCGCCGCCGAGCTCCGCCATCACGGAGATCAGCGCGGTCTTGGTGTCGGCAGGCGCGGCGGCCATGGCAGCGGTCGCCTGCCCGACCGCGCTGTCCCGCTCGCCCAGCCGCTGCGCCGCTGCGATGAAGGCGGACTGCGCCGCCTCGCGCACCTGTTCGCTACTCCCGCCCACCAGCAGGCGGAACAGGCCGGGCAGTTGAGCGCTGCCACCGACGCGTCCGAGCGACCGCGTCGCCTCGGCGGCCACCGACGCGGGCTCGCCACCGGAAGCCTGGACCAGCGCGCCGGTCGCGGCCGGGCTCGGGCGCTCAGCAAGCACGGCCATCATGGCGGCGCGCACCTCGGGCGTGCCTGTGCGCCCCGCGGCGATGATCGCATCCTCGACCGGCCTGCCGCCCATACCCGCGAGCGCCTCGCGCGCGACCCCCCGGTCCGGTTGCCGCGTGCCTCCCGCCACCTCCGCCAGCGCCGGCACTGCCCGCGCGCCTCCGATCGCCGCCGCCGTGCGGATACCCGCGAGGCGAAGCGCCTCGCTCTCCGACCTGATCGCCTGCAGGGCATACGGGAGCGCCGCCGGCTCGCGTCGGTCCGCCAACGCGAGGAGCATGACCGTTCGGACCGCCTCCGGGAGGGCGGGGAGCACCTGGACGCACGCGCGGGTGGCCGCCGGGCCGGCAAGCGAGCCGGCGATCCGGGCCGCGACGGGCGCCAGATAGGCATCGCCGGACCTCGCGGCGGCAAGCGCGGCGCCGACCGCCGCCGGTCCCTCCAGACCCGCCAGGCGGTGCAGCGCCGCGCCGCGCGTGGTGACCGCATGGGGCGGGCCGACAAGCTGGCGGAGCACCGCGAGGGCGCCCCGCCTGTCGCCCGCGGCCGCCAGCCGCTCAGCGGCTTGCAGCATTGCCTGGGCCACCTCGGGGTTCGCTATCGGGCGCGAGCGCAGCACGGCCACTGCGGCGGGCGTGCCGATCTTGCCCAGGGCAGCAACCGCCGCGTCGTGCACTTCCGGGAACCGCGAGCGGACCAGGCCGCGCAGCAGCGGCACGGCGGCGGCATCGCGCCGCTCGCCGATGGTGTTGATAATCCCGACGAGTCGCCGGCCGGTGGCGCCCGCCGCTGCGACACGAAGGGCCCGGGCTGCGGCGGGCGTCGTGTTGCGCTCCAGCGCGTAGCGCGCCATGTCGGCGGTCTCGTCAGCCGCAAGCAGTCTCGCGAGCGCCGGCACGGAGCGCTCCGTCCCGATCGGCCAGAGCAGCCGGCACGCCTCCTGCTTGCCTGCGAGCGTGGTCGCCGGGTCGGCGAGCACCGCCGCCAGCCTCGCCTCCACGCGCGCCAGCGCCGCCGCATCGCGCCCTGCGGCGACGATCTGCGCGCGGATCGCCTCGCTGGCGACGCGGTTCTGGTTGTCAAAGGAGCGGAGCGCGTCGTAGGGATCGCTCTGCGCGAGCGTCTGCTGCCCCGCGATGCATGTGAGGAGGACCAGCGCCCACACGGATGATCGAATCGACCTCATACCTGTTCGGGTCCTTTCCGTCGTCTGCGCGGCGCCTACAGCCGCCACGGGGAGCGCATCGGCCTGGAGAGCATCCGCTGGGCGGTCGGGTCGCCGATCACCTGCTCCGTCACCGGGTTCCACCGGATCTTGCGGCCCAGTAGCATGGCGATCTGTCCCAGGTGTCCGACCGACGCGGAGCGGTGGGCGACCTCGGCCGGGGTGATCGTGCTGCGGCGCGACTTCACGCACTCGAGGAACTCGCGATGGTGGCCGGGGCTCCGGTAGAGCTGCGTCTCGTCGGGGCCGATCGTCTCCCTGAGCAGGCTCTTCGGCTCGGCGTCGATACCCCCGCGGTCCACCCATATCCACGATCCGTTGGCGCCGATCCACCGCGTGCCGCCGCGGACGCCGCGGTTGCCGCCGTTCGCGACGTGCATCTCGACGCCGCCGGCGTACTTGCACACGAAGTAGTAGGTCGTCGCCGCGTCCCAGATGCCCTGCGTCGGATACTCGCCGGTCCCTTCGACCTCCAACGGCCCGGTCGCGTCCCAGTCCATGGCCCAGTGGGCGATGTCACCGTGGTGGCCAATCCAGTCCATCATCTGGCCTCCGCCGTAGTCGAGCTGCCACCGCCAGTTCCAGTGCGTCCGCTGGTCGGCATAGGGCAGCATCCGCGAAGGACCAACCCAGAAGTCGTAGTCCAAGTGCGGCGGCGGATCCTTGAACTCCACGGGTCCGATGCCGCCGCCTGCGGGCAGCCCGACCTCGATGCGCACGACCTTTCCGAGGCGGTCGTTGCGCACGAGCTCGCAAGCGAAGCGGAAGTTCCCCAGGGAGCGCTGCCAACTCCCGGTCTGCCAGATGCGGCCGTTCCTGCGCTCCGCGTCTGCCATTACCCGTCCCTCGGTCAGGAAATGGCCGATAGGCTTCTCGCCATAGATGTCTTTGCCCGCGTTCATCGCCATCACCGCCGGCACGCCGTGCCAGTGATCGGGCGTGGAGAGCACGACCACGTCGATGTCAGACCGCGCGATCAGCTCGCGGAAGTCGTGGTAGGCCCGGCAGTCCGAGTTGCCATAGTGGCGGTCGACGTTCTGTTTCGCGTCACGGCATCGGTTGCGGTCCACGTCGCACACAGCGACGACGCGCGTGTCGTGCTGGCCCAGGTAGGCGCCCAGGTTGCCCATTCCCATGCTGCCCATGCCGATGCAGCCCACCACGATGCGTTCGCTGGGAGCGATCGAGCCGCCGCGCCCGAGCGCGCTGGCCGGCGCTACCGAGAACAGCGCCGCCCCCGCGCCAACTGCTGCGGTGCGGAAGAACTCCCTCCGATCAATGCGACCCGGTTCCGGCATACACCGACCTCCTATCGCGCCGTGCAGGCACGCTCCAGCGCTCCGCATTATTTCGACACTCGCGGGTGCATTCCCCTGCCTCGCACCACCAGCGTAACAGTCTGGGCTGTGTGAGTTTGAGCAAGGTGGCAAAGATGGCCTAGAGAACGGAGCCATTCGAGTAGTGTGTGTTGCATCGGGGTTCCAGGGGCCCTTCGGCGCCCTGACGCCCGAGCGATAGCGCGAGCTGGGGGTGCATCCGCGGCATCGGATGGAGGGGTGGCTGTCCCTCGTCGAGATGCGGCGGGCGCGCATCCGCCAGTTGGAGGAGGAGGTTGCCCGCCGGGCAGGGGGGCGATCCACCGTCGCCCGCCCGCCGGGCAGGGGAGGCGATCCACCGTCGTCCGCCCGTCAAGCGGAGCGGCCGCTCGCTCAGGCTGCCCCGCCGTTCGGGAAGCCGAACCCTCCGGAGCGTCCCACGAAGGAACGCAGACCTCGTCCTCACTGCCATGCCCTGCGTCGGGAGGCGCCGAGTGCGGTGGTGGAGCACGCTCCTGGGAGTTGCTCGGAGTGCGGCGGGAAGCTCTCCGGCGGACGGGTGCATGCCAGCCGTCAGGTCATCGACACCTCCTCGTCGAGCACGCCAGCGCGCCTGCGGGACCACAACGCCACCGAGCGCGCTACCTGTCCGTCCGTTTATCATCGGGCGCAAAGTCAGCGGAGGACCGCTCAGCCCGAAGGGATCAGACACACGGGCCAGCGTCTGCAGCCGCTTCCAGACCTGGGCGCTGCGCGGCGAGGACGCCCTGCATGCCTGCAGGCAGATGGTCCGCCGGACGCACTGCGACCCACCGCCGCCGCATCCGCCCACCAGCTTCACTCTCGCACAGCTTGAACCGCTGCGCTGATCCGATCCGTACGGCGCCTGCAGACGGCACTGCACGTTCATCCGCCTCTGGCAGGCGGAGGGCGGTTGCGCGGCGCGTGGTGCGGAGCGGGCGAGCTCGGACCGTGCGAGCCTATCGGCCGGCGGGCAGCACGGCCATCGACTCGATCTCTACCAGCAGCTCCTCGCGGCAGAGGCGCGCCTGGATGCCGGTGCTCGCGGGCAGCGGGTCGAGTGCGAGCCAGTCGAAGAACGCGGTGCGCACCTCGTTGAAGTCGCGATAGTCGCGCTCGATGTCGCGCAGGTAGCAGGTGCACCTCACCACGTCTTGCCACGTGGCGCCCTCGGACTGGAGCAGACGCGTGATGTTGCGGTAGGTGCGCCAGCACTGCGCGCGGAAGTCGCCTATATGGACAGAGCGGCCGGCCTCGTCGATGCTGGCGGTGCCCGAGATGAGCAGGAGGGTGACCGGGCCAACGGGTACCCGCAGGCCGCGCGAGAACGAAGAGGGCCGGGCGTACGTGTAGGCCTCGTTCAACACGTCGTGCGCCTCGATCGTCTTGCGCTCGACGCGCTCACGGCTCAGGCCGGTCGGGGCGGGCGCCCGCTCGCCGTCGGCGCCCAGCATCCCGAGTAGTTGCAGCTCCGCGATCTCTTCGTCAGTGAGCGGCGTCCGCAGCGACAGCGCTCCGCGCGCGGCTTCCCCTGCCATCATTGGTCACCCTTCCGGGGCGCTGCCGGCTCTTGCAGCCCCGCTAGCGTTGGACGCGAACGCCCGCGGCAAGTTCACCGCGGCAGCGTGGCACGCCTGCCATGCGGCGCAAACCCGTGCGGATGACGTGGGCGCGCGTCGTGCGGGTACGCTTAGGCAGAGGTCGCCAGCCCGGTCCACTCCCTATTAGGAGAAGTCCTGTGCGAGCCTGGCACTGCATGGCGCGCCGCGAGTTCGTGGCGCTCGCCGCCCTGTCGCTTAGCCGCGTCACCCGCGGGTCGGGCGTCGTCGCGGTTCAACCGCTAACGGATCGAATCGCGATGGTGCACTTCGACGACGGCTATGTCACGCCACACCGCCGGGGTGAGCCTCGCAGCGCGGAGACGGTGACGGTGAATCCGCTCGACGTCACCGCGGCCATGCGAGCCGAGAGCTACACGATCTCCTCAACCGACGACACCGCCTACCGCACCGGCCGGAGGCCGGTGCGCGTCTTCCGCAAGTCGAAGGGAACGGAGTTCGCCTGGTTCGTCGACCAGTGGATCGACGGACGCGCCGTGAACACCCGGCCGGACCATGCCGCGGAGCACTGGCTCTACCTCGAGCTGCCCGAGCCGCTCCGGCAGGGGCGGTCTTACAGCATCGGCACCGGCGGTCTGGCGCGCAACGGGTCGACCTGGCGCCTGCGCTTCGTCACCGCGCGCGCCCGCTCCGAGGCGGTGCACGTGAACACGCTGGGGTACGTGCCCGCCGCTCCTCAGAAGTTCGCCTACGTGTACCACTGGATGGGCGACGGCGGCCCGCTCGACGTGCGCGCTCTGGCAGGCCGACGCTTCCACGTGGTTGATCGCGCCAACGGGCGCCGCGTGTTCAGCGGGATGGTCCGCTTCCGGATGGGGCGCGACGCGCAGGAGACCAGTCACATCTCCGACTCCCCGCCTCACGGCAGCTTCCTTGGCGCCGATGTGGCGGAGTGCGACTTCTCGGCGTTCAGGCGGCCAGGCGCCTATGTCGTGGAGGTGGAGGGAGTTGGCTGCTCGTGGCCGTTCCGGTTGGACGACGATGTGTACAGGCCGGTGTTCCGCGCCGTGGCGCGCGCCCTCTACCACAACCGGTCGGGCATCGCGCTAACGAGGCCTCACACCGAGTTCGAGCGCCCCGCGCCGCACAACCCGCGTCTCACGCCCGAGTTCGCCGGGAAGCTCCGGTACACACGTGTCCGTGTGCAGGAGTGGGGAAGCGAGGGCGGCGATGCCCAGAGGCTGATGGCTGAGTCGCCAGGGACGCTCGAGGACGCGTGGGGATGGTATCAGGACGCCGGCGATTGGGACAGCTACCCGACCCACTTCCGGGTGCCGCAGGAGCTGCTGCTGGTCTACGAGATGGGTCCGCGCAAGTTCACGGACGGGGAACTGAACATCCCTGAGAGCGGCAACGGCGTGCCTGACATCCTTGACGAGGCGGCCTGGCTGCCGCGCTTCTGTGAGCGGCTGCGGGCGGAGCTGAAGCGCAAGGGCTGGGGCACGGGCGGAGTGGGCCTCCGGGTTGCGGGCGACGCGTTCGGGACGGACGAGGGTACCCGCCCCGACGGCACGAAGTTCGGACGCGGCTCGTGGGAGGACACGGACCGCGTCTACATGGTCTCGGGAGAGGACCCCCTCTCAACCTTCCGGTACGCGGGCGTAGCCGCGCATCTCGCCTACTGCCTGCGGCTGGCTGGCGTAAGGCGCGATCCTGGGGGTATAGGCTGGGCGCGCGAGGCGCAGGAATCGTGGGCGTGGGCGCTGGCGAACACGGGGCCCGGCGACGATGATTCGCCGGGCAGCGAGCTGGCCAACGCGAGGTCCTATGCGGCGGCCTCCCTGTTCCGGTTGACGGGCGACGTGGCTTACGAGGAGCGCCTCACGCGCGACGTGGCTCACGTGACGCCGACCTCGCTGCTCTGGGAGCACGCCTGTTACGGGCCGGCGGTCTACGTGCTCGGAGGCGGGCCTGGCAGGCGGGACGGGGCGCTCGTGGAGCGTCTGCGCGCGGCTCTGCTGAACACCGCGGACGAGAGCCTCCTGCGCACGCCGGCCCGGCGCGCCCTGCGGTGGGGCGGTAACTGGTGGTTCCCCATGCTGGTGGGGCAGCAGACGACCCCGCTGGTGCTTGAGGGTGTGGTTGGCTACACGCTCGTGCGGCGCACGGATCCGGAGCGCGCGCGGCGCTACCTCGGCGCGCTCTACACGACCTGCGACTACTTCCTGGGGACGAACAGCCTGAACCAGACGTGGGTCACCGGCATCGGCCCACGCTTCCCCACCCAGATATTCCACATGGATGCGTGGTACAACGGGAAGGGGCGGTTCCATCCGGGGCTGATCCCGTATAGCCCGTGGAGGAGGGAGCGACAGGAAGGTGTCGGTCCATGGGACCACGACTGGCCGAACAAGACGCTCCACCCGTCGATCGATGCTTGGCCAGGCAACGAGCGCTGGTTCAGCAACCGGTGCTCGCCCCTGGGCAGCGAGTTCACCGTACACCAGAATCTGGGTCCGGCCGCCGCGATCTACGGTTTCCTGTGCGCTGAGCGGCGCGTCGTGAGCACGCCTGGCCGCGCCCGACCGGCGCGGCCCACCGAAGGGAGATCGCGTCGATGACACGCAGCCGGCCGTTCGCCGTCGCATGCCTGCTCCTCGCCTTGCTGGCAACCTCGGCCTCCGCGGAGAGGGCTCCGCGCAACGTGGTGCTGCTCATAGGCGACGGCATGGGGTTCGGTCATACCACACTTGCGAGGCTATCGTTGGGCGCGCCAGATGCCACCCTTGCTATGGACAGCATGCCGGTAGCGGGCTTCCTGAAGACGAGCTCCGCCGGACCTGGCAGAGGAAGGGGCATCATCACGGACAGCGCCGCCGCCGCCACCGCCCTCGCCACCGGCCACAAGACGAACAGCGGCATGATCGGCGTGCTGCCTGACGGCCGCCCGGTGCGAACAGTGTTGCAGGCTGCGGCGGCTTCGGGGCGCGCCACGGGAATGGTGACCGACGTCACGGTCACCCACGCCACACTGGCAGCGTTCGCCACGCACGTAGCATCGCGGCGCGAGGAGAGCGAGATCGCGGCGCAGTTCGTGAGCCGAGGAGAGGTGGACGTGCTGCTCGGGGGCGGCGAGAGCCTCTTCGTGCCGCGCTCGACGGCCGGGAGCCGGCGGACCGACGACCGCGATCTCCTGGCGGAGGCGCGCGCGGCAGGACACGCCGTGGTACGGACGCGCGAGGAGCTGCAGCGCGTGCAGGGGCGTCGTGTCCTTGGGCTCTTCGCGCCGAACGCACTTATGCCCGGCGGACCAGGCCCGACGCTCCCGGAGCTGACCGCTGATGCGCTCCAACTGCTTTCGCGGGACTCTAGAGGCTTCTTCCTGCTGGTCGAGAATGGGCTGATCGACTGGACCAGCCATGAGAACGATGCTCCCGCCACCGTCCGCGAGATGTTGGTGTTCGACGAGGCGGTGCGCACGGTGCTGCAGTTCGCTCGCAAGCGCGGCGACACGCTGGTGATCGTCACTTCGGACCATGAGACGGGCGGCCTGTCGGTGGTCGCGCCCGCCAGCGGGAGCCCAGCGGAGTTCAGGGTTGCCTGGGGCACCGAAGGGCACTCCGGCGCCGATGTGCCGCTGCTGGCGGAGGGGCCAGGCGCGCGCCTCTTCAGCGGGGTGCTCGACAACACGGATGTGCCACGACGCATCGCCCGCCTGTGGCGGTTGCGCCTGGATGAGCCCGCGCCGGTCTCGCGCGGGGAGCGGACCGGGTCAGCGGCCAGAGCACCTTAGCGCCAGTTCCCTGCGGTGACCAAATGCGCCCGGTGGCAGGGGTGCGCGTGTCGCGAGCTCCAGACGAGCGCGAGCGCGGATTGCCCCTGCCCAGTCGACGCGCCCACGCGGGGCGCATTCCCACGGCGGACGGGTGGTTCACGCTCGTCGCGAGCGTGAACCGCCCGGAAGGGCTGCTGGCATCAGTCGGCAGGCCCGCGCGGTCCGGTCGCCGGATGTGCGCCAAGCAGTTGGATCGCCCTGCCGATGAACTCGGCGCCCCTCGCTGCGTCTAGCGATTCGGGAGCGACGAAGCGGCTCGCTCACCGTCTGGCCGCACCGCGCCCACTCCATGCGCGGAGCGCGAGGGCAGGTCGCCATGTCGGTGGACACGGCAGGGGTCACTCCGTACGAGCTGAACCGTGAGCCCACGGCGGCGGGCATGATCGACGAGCTAGTGTTCGCCCGGCTGAGGCGGCTCGGGATTCGGCCCGCGCGTCCCGCTTCCGATAGCGCGTTCCTCCGGCGCGCCAGCCTCGGCATCATCGGTACGCTACCGACTGCCGCGGAGGCGCGCGCCTTCTTGTCCGATGCGAGCCCTACGAAGCGCCGCGACCTCGTCGAGGGCCTCCTTGCGCGGGAGGAGTACGCCGACTACTGGGCGATGCGCTGGTGCGACGCGCTCCGGGTGAAGGCCGAGTTCCCCATTAACCTGTGGCCCAACGCCGTCCAGGCGTACCACCGGTGGGTGCGAACATGCCTGCGCGACAACGTGCGGTACGACCGCTTTGCGCGCGAGCTGCTTACGGCGAGCGGGAGCAACTTCCGCGTTGCCCCGGTGAACTTCTACCGCGCGCTCCAGGGCCGCGGCCCTGAGCCGGTCGCGCGGGTCGTTGCACTGACGCTGATGGGCGCGCGCGCCGACCGTTGGCCGCCGGCGCGGTTGCGCGGCATGGCCGCCTTCTTCTCGCGCATCGCCTACAAGCCCACGGGCGAGTGGAAGGAAGAGATCGTTCAGCACGACGGCTCGAAAGGACCGGTGACGGGGGCCGCCTTCCCCGATGGCACGAGGGCGGTCATCGCCCCCGGACGCGACCCGCGCGAAGCCTTCGCGGCATGGCTGACGGCGCCCGGCAACCCGTGGTTCGCGAGCGCGGCGGTCAACCGGGTGTGGGCGTGGATGTTTGGCCGCGGGATCGTGCACGAACCAGACGACATCCGGCCGGGCAACCCGCCGGGCAACCCCGAGTTGCTGGCCCACCTCGAGCGGTCGTTCGTCGCGTCGGGGTACGACCTGCGCGGATTGATCCGGACAATCGCCCTCTCCTCCACCTATCAGCTCTCGTGCGTGCGGCGCTCCGCGAGCCCCGCGGCCGAGTCGCAGTTCGCTTTCTACCCGCTCAGGCGGCTGGACGCGGAGGTGCTGATCGACGCGATCAACCAGATAACGGGCACCACGGAGTCCTACTCAAGCGCCATCCCGGAACCGTTCACCTTCATTCCGGAGCGCGTGCGGTCCATCGCCCTTGCCGACGGCAGCATCACCAGCTCCTTCCTCCAGATGTTCGGCCGGCCGGCGCGCGACACCGGAATGTTCTCCGAACGCAACAACAGCGCCACGGCGGCCCAGCGGCTGCACCTGCTGAACTCGAGCCACATACGCAACAAGATCGAGCGCGGCCCGGCCATGCTCGCCATCACCCGCTCCGCGCGACCGGACCACGAGTCCGTCGAGACGCTCTACCTGACCATGCTGTCGCGCTCCCCGACCGAGGGAGAGCGCGCCGCGGTCGGCCAGCATCTGGCGACGGCAGGCCGGCCTGGGCGCAGTCAAGCCATGGTGGACCTGGCGTGGGCGCTTCTGAACAGCCCGGAGTTCCTTTTCCGGCACTGACGGCCCGGCATCCGCCGGGCGCACGTGAAGGACTCGACCGATGAGCGATCGACCGAAGCCCGACGCATCGGCGGGACTGACCCGCCGGGACCTCGTCCGTCGCGGCGTGGGCGGCGCTGTGGGGCTGACCGTGGCAGGCCTGCCCGGGCCGGCGGCATGGGCCAGGCAGGCGGCGCCGCGCAACGCAACGGCGAAGTCCATCATCCAGCTATGGCTCTGGGGCGGTCCGGCGCACACCGACACGTTCGACCCCAAGCCGGACGCCGGCAGCGACTACACGGGCCCCCTGGCGACGGCGATCCCAACGAACGTGCCAGGCATCCTCGTGGGTGAGCTGCTGCCCGAGCTGGCGAAGCAGGCGGACCAGTACTCCATCATCCGCAGCATGACACACGGTGTGAATGCCCACGAGACGGCCTCCTACGTTGTGCAGACGGGGCGCACGCCGGGGAACGGGCAGGTCTTCCCGGGCGTCGGCGCGGTCGTGTCGCTGTTCAAGGGGCACGCCGGCGGCTACAAGGGGCTCATCCCGCCCTACATAGTTCTCACGGAGCTCCAAGGGCGCTTCTCGGAGTCGGGGTTCCTGGGCTACCGCGCGAAGCCTTTCGCCACCGGAGGAGACCCGGCGCAGGCGCGCTTCGTTGTGGAGGGGGTGGTGGCGGAAGGCATCTCGGAGCAGCGCCAGCGCGACCGGCGCGGGCTGCTGCGCCGGCTCGACTCCCTGGGCGCGGCGCTTCCGGGCGACAGCAGCCTCGCGGCCTTCGCGCAGGGCGAGAAGGAGGCATACGACCTCATTCTGGGCGATGCCGGCAAGGTCTTCGACCTGTCGCAGGAGAAGGACGAGCTCCGCACGCGTTACGGCAGAAACACGTTCGGCCAGTCATGCCTGCTCGCCCGCCGGCTCGTGGAGCGCGGCGTGCCGTACGTCACCATCAACTACAAGGGCTGGGACACCCATAAGCAGCACTTCCAGACGATGCGCCAGAGGCTCCCGCAGATGGACCGCGGCTTCGCCACGTTGCTGCAGGACCTCTCCGAACGCGGGCTCCTGGGCAGCACCATAGTCTGGTGGGGCGGCGAGTTCGGCCGCTCGCCCCGCGTAAGCTGGGAGGCGCCCTGGAATGGGGGTCGCCACCACCACGGCGCGGTGTTCTCCACGGTCGTTGCAGGCGGCGGGTTCCGGGGCGGCCAGGTCGTTGGTGCGTCCGATGCTCGGGGCGAGCAGGTGACGGACCGGCCCGTCTACCCGGCCGACCTCATCGGCAGCTTCTACGAACTGCTGGGCATCGACCCCGACGCGAAGCTGCCCCATCCGCTCGGCATCGATGTGCGGGCGACGCCAGCGGCGGCCGAGGGAGTGAGCTCGGCAGGGCGCCTCCGCGAGATCATGTAGACGGAGAAGTCGCGATGCACCGAACGACCGTTTCCCTGGCGCTTCTTCTGGCCCTCGCGGCCGCGCCCGGCATGGCCCAGCAGCGCGCGCTGTCGCCGCGCATCGGCTACCTCTACCCGGCGGGCGCGCGCGTCGGCCAGACCGTGCAGGTGACGGCGGGCGGTCAGGCGCTCATGGGCGCCCGGGCGGCCTATGTCACGGGAGGCGGCGTCTCGGCAACGGTCGAGGGGTACGACCGGCCGATGACGCAGCGCGAGGTGCAGCAGATCCGGGAGAGGCTCGAGCAGGCCAACCAGAGGCTCTTCGGTGCAGGGCTCGATGGGCGGGCGCGCACCGGCCTGCGCAACCTCGCGCAGATGGCGCGTATCGCCACGGAGGCGGGGGTTACCGAGGAGCAACTGCGGAAGCTCCGGGAGTTCGTGCAGAGCCGCAACGACCCCAGGAGGCAGCAGAACTCGCAGATCGCGGAGAAGGTGACCCTCAGGGTCAGCGTCGAGCCCGATGCCGCGCCCGGCCCCCGCGAAGTGCGGCTCCTGACGCCCCTCGGCCTTTCGAACCCGCTGCGGTTCCACGTGGGCCGCCTGCCCGAGCATGCCGAGGCCGAGCCGAACGACCCCGAGCCCAACGATCTCGGCGCCGGGCTGCCCGCCGTGGTCAACGGCCAGATCCTGCCTGGCGACGTGGACCGGTTCGTGTTCGCGGCGCGGAAGGGGGCGAGCCTGGTGGTCCGAGCCGAGGCTCGGGAGCTGCTCCCTTATCTTGCCGACGCGGTGCCGGGGTGGTTCCAGGCCGTTGCGGTGCTGCGGGACCCGCGCGGCAGGGAGCTCGCATTCTGTGACGACTTCCGCTTCCACCCGGACCCCGCGTTCGCGGTCACCATTCCCGAGGATGGGCGGTACGCCCTGAGCATTGCCGACGCGATCTACCGCGGGCGCGAGGACTTCGTCTACCGCATCACGGTGGGAGAGGTTCCGGTGCTGACTGGCGTGTTCCCCCTCGGAGGCACGGCGGGCTCGCCCGCGGCGCTGGAGGCGCGAGGGTGGAACCTGCCCTCGACGCGCATCAGGCCACCGACCGGGCCGCCGGGCATCCGTCTCGTGTCGCTGCCGGGGACGCCGGTGCCCTCCAACCGCGTGCCCTTCGCCGTCGATGCCGTGCCCTCTGTTGCGGAGAGGGAGCCTAACGATGCGCCTGCCGGAGCGCAAGCCCTGCGCGGCGCGGTCGCCGTCGACGGGCGCATCGGCAGACCGGGCGACGTGGACGTGTATCGCGTCCTGGGCAAGCCTCGGTCCAAGGTGGTGGCGGAGGTGGCGGCCCGAAGGCTGGGCTCGCCCCTTGACCCGACGCTGGAGCTGACCGACGCCGCCGGGCGGCGCCTGGCGTTCAACGACGACTTCGTCGACCGTGCTGCCGGCCTGATCACCCATCACGCCGATTCGCGCGTCGAAGCAGCGCTCCCTGCGAGCGGTGTCGCCTTCCTGACGGTTCGCGACGCACAGCGGATGGGCGGGCCGGACCACGCCTACCGTCTGCGCGTCGGTCCACCGAGGCCAGACTTCGACCTCCGCGTCACACCGGCGAGCGTGACCGTGCGGGCCGGCGCTCGGGCCGCCGTGACGGTGTACGCGTTGCGGCGCGACGGGTTCGACGGCCCTATCGCCCTCCGCCTCGCGGGCGCGCCTGAGGGTTTCGCGATCGAGGGCGGCGCCGTTGCCGCGGGCGAAGAGAGGGTCCGGCTTACCCTTACGGCGCCTGCGAGCGGACCGGACGAGCCGCTGTCGTTGCGCCTCGAGGGTGTGGCGACAGTTGACGGGAGGGAGGTCGTTCGCGAGGCGAAGCCAGCCGAGGACATGATGCAGGCCTTCGCCTATAGGCACCTCGTGCCGGCTGACGAGTGGGCGGTTGCCGTGCTCGGTCGCGCACCCACCGGGCCGACGCTTGCCGTGCGCCAGACTGGACCGGTGGCCATCACTGCGGGCGGCACGGTGCGCGTATCGGTCACGGCGCCATTGCGCCCATTGTCCGGGGAGATCGGCTTCTCGCTCAGCGAGCCGCCGGAGGGTGTCAGCATCGCGGAGGTGGCGCGCGGAGCGAGTGGTCTGGAGCTCGTGCTTCGCGCCGATGCCTCCAAGGCGAAGACCGGCACGCGCGGCAACCTCATCGTGGAGGCGTACCGCGAGGTCCCGCGGCAGCGTGGCAACGCCCGCTCCGGCGCTACAGCTCGGCGTGTGCCGCTCGGGCTGTTGCCAGCCATTCCCTTCGAGGTGGTGGCGAGGTAGGCGCTGGACGGCGCCCACGCCACCGTGTGCAGGCCCCGCAGGACCCAGGTTGCCTCTCGCGGATGCGGTCGAGCCGACGCCGGATGTGCTCTCAGTCGAGCGCACCGAAGGCGCCGGCACTGCCTGCCGACTCCGCGTCCATCCAATGCTACATGCAGGCGAGCAGGGGGACGCACACGGACGCCGCGTCTGCGGGCGGTACTGACTGCCGCCCACAGACGTGGCGTGGTGCGCGGGCAGTCTACGGCAGTTCGGCGATCTGGATGTTGCGGTACCAGGTCTCGCTGGGCGGGCCGCCATGCACCTGTAGGCCGATAAAGCCGCTCAGCGGGATGGCGGGGTCGGCCTCGGTGAAGTCGGCCGTCAGGCGCCCATTGACGAAGAGCCGGATGCGGGGCCCTTCACATCGTATTTCGTAGGCGTTCCAGTCGTCGCGCCTCACGATCTGAGCGATCACCTGTCGGTCGGCCTGCGCGAGCATTCCGCGCCGGCTCTCGTCGAAGAGCGAGCCGAAGAAGTGGCCCGCGGAGTCCATGTCTGCCTGGTATCCGGTGATCTGGGAGCTGCGCGGGATCCGACGCGAGCGGATCTGGATGCCGCCGTTTGCATTGACGGTCCGCACCTCGAGCCGCAGGACGAAGTTGGCGTACGGCCGTGTCGTGCAGAGGAACTCGTTGCGCGGGATGGCCGTCTGAAGGTTGCCTCCGACGATGGCGCCATCCTGGATTCGGAACGACCGCTCTGTGTCGCCCTCCCACCCCTCGAAGGTGCGACCGTCGAACAGCGGCCGGAACGTGAGGCGGTCCGGGTCGATCTCCTCCGCGGCGGGCGGAGTGATGCGCAGCTCAGCGCTGGGACCGGGCAGGTCGCGCAGCGCCTCCTCTGCGAGCCGGCGCGTCTCGTCGCTTGCCGGCGCGGCGAGGATGCCCTCGACGACGGACCGAGCCATCGCCCTCTCGGTCGCGGGCACCTGACGGGCGATCTGGATTGCTGCCAGCTCAGCCTCGGCGCGCACCGCTTCGTCGGTCAGGTAGGGGCGCACCAGGGCCAGCCCTTCGATGTTCCGCACTCCGGCGAGCGCCGAAAGCAGCACACGCTTGCTCGTGGCATCGTCGCCGACCGCCTGCGCGGCCTGGCGCAGCCACTGGACCGCCTGGCCGGGCGGTGGGGCGATCTCAGCGGCGGCTGTGCCGGCTAGGCGGATCGCGCCGCGGAGCGCGGCGACCCGCACGGCTGGTTCGGTGTCCCGGCCGGCGGTAGCCAGGAGAGCGGCCACGGGCGAGGGGTCGGGCCAGGCGGCCAGCGCACGGACAGCGGCGGAGCGCGTCGCGGCTTCCGCATCGGTGAGTGCGGCGGTCGCAGCCAGGAGCGCTGGGTAGGTGCCGATCTCGGCGAGTAGCGCGAGCAGGGCTCCCTTCGCGGCCGGCAGGCGGGTCTCGGACAGCCCTGCGATGATCGGCTGGCCGCGCGCGCCAATGTCTTCGACGCGCCACACGACCGCCTGCGCGGCCTGGCTCGCCGCGTCGCGGGCGGACTCGTCCGTGGTGGCGATGAGCAGCCGGACGATGGCGGGCAGGTCGCCCGCGCGTCCGTGGGTCGCCAGCGCTTCGAGTGCAGCGCGGCTGACGGCGGGTTCTGGAGCGCTCGCCAGCCTCAAGGCCGCCTCCGCCGCAGCGTCAGAGGCGGGTCGTCGGGTCAGAACGCCCAGGAGTGGTGGCTTGGCGGCTGGCGGCGCAGCGGTCAGCGCGGCCAGTATCGCCTCGTCAACGCCGGGCGCTCGGAGCCTGGAGAGGCTCGCCGAGGCGGTAGCCTGCTCGTCGCCGGCGGCGCCCTGTGCCGTACTCAGCAGGAGCGCGACGCTGCTTGGCCCGCCGACGTCGCCGAGCGCGTGCAGCGCCGCTCGACGCGCGTCCGGAGCGCCGCGAGCCGCGAGGGCCTCGATCCCTCCGAGTGCCCCTGGCCCACTTCGCTCGCGCAGCACCTGCACGAGCGCCGGCTGGACGTCCGGCCGCGCCTGCACTGCTTGAGCCGCCAGCGCCCTGGTCACCGGCTCGCCGCCCATCTCGCGAAGGGCTCGCAGCGCCATCGAAACGAGGTCAGGGTCGGTCGAGCGCAGGTGGCCCATCAGAGCCGGCATGCTGGCAGGGCTCTCGATGACGAGAGAGCGCTGCAGTGCGGCGATACGGATGTGGCGCGGCGCCTGGGACGCGCGCAGACGCCTCAGCGCAGCTAGCGCTTCTTGGCGCCTCCCGACCGCCTCTCGGTCGCCGGCGTGAGCCAGGAGAGCGTGGGCCGCCGCATCGCGCAGCGGCTGTGCGCCGGATGCAAGCGCGCCCTGAACAACCCGGATTGCCTCGGGCGTACCGATGCGCCCCAGCGCCACGAGCGCTGCCGCGCCGACCTCGCGATCCGGGCCGCCCGCCAGGCGAGCAAGCGCACTCGTCGCCTGGCGGTCGCGCCGAACGCCAACCGAGTTCACCGCGCCCACGAGGAGGCGCCCGGTCAGCCTCCCGAGGGCCTCGCGGAGCGCCTGTGCCGCCGCTGGGGCCGGGATGGCCTCCAGAGCGACCCGGGCGTGGCTGCTGAGAGCCTCGTCGGGGAGCAAAGCCGCGAGCGCCGGCACGGACCGTTCCGTACCAATCCCGGCGAGTTGCTGGCACGCGACCGCCTTCTCCTGGGCGGGGGCGTCGCTCTGGAGCACGGCGATCAGCTGAGCCTCGCCGACAGGCTGTTGAGCCCGCGCGCCGATGAGCGCCGCAGCAAACAGAAGCGCCGCCGCGGCGGCGAGGACCGATCGTGCACGCATCATCCGTTCACTTCCCTCCAGCACAGGGGTCGCTGCCCCACAGTGGTCAGCACGAGGGCATCTGCCCTCTCAGACACGCCACGGCTCCCGCATAGCGCGATGCCGGAGGCGGTTGGCCTCTGCGTCTCCCGTGAACGTCTCCGTGGCGGGGTCGAAGCGCATCTTGCGGCCCAGTTGCCACGCAAGTCCAGCGGCATGGCATGCGATGTGACCGTGACGCATGACTTTCGCGTTGCAGGCAGGCTGTGCGCCGGACCTCACGCAGTCGAGGAAGTTGCGGCCATGGCCTGCCGCGTCGGTACCCGCGATGCGGCGCACACCCTCCAACTCCGCCCGGAGCGACTTCGGGTGCACCTCGATGATACCGTTGTCGCCTGTCTCGACCCATCCCTCGTCGCCCTCGAACCGCACTGGGCAGGTGCCCAGGCCAGGGATCCATCCCTCGCCCACCGCGCCCTGGACCCACGGGACGTGGGCCTGGCGCATCAACAGTTTGACGCCGTTGGCGTACCGTGCGTGGATGGTCTGTCCCTCCGCCTCGTACTCCACGGGCGCAGCGTCGTCCGACTGGTTCGCCCACTGACACAGGTCCACCGTGTGGCTGCCCCATTCAAGCACCTCTGCGCCGCCCACGAAGTCGTGGTGGCCGCGCCAGCCGCCGTCCACGTAGGTGCGGTTGTAGGGCCGCCATGGCGCCGGCCCGAGCCACAGGTCCCAGTCGATCTCGTCCCGCGGCGGCTCGGGTTGGGCCGGGAGCCAAAAGCGTGCGATGGAGAGGGGGGTGAGCGAGGCGTGGAGGGTGTGCAGCCTGCCCAGTTTGCCGGTGTGCGCGAGCCGGACAGCGGCCTGGAAGTTGGGCACGCTGCGGCGCTGCGTGCCCGCCTGGAACACGCGACCATAGCGCCGGAACGTGTCGTCGAGGGCCTGGCACAGTCCAATGCTCAGCGCACAGGGCTTCTCGGCGAAGACGTCCTTGCCGGCCTTCGCTGCCAGGATGGAGGCCGGGCCGTGCCACCTGTCGCCGGTTGCCACGAGGATAGCGTCGATGTCCGGGCGCGCGAGCAGTTCGCGGAGGTCACGGTACATCGCGCAGTCCCGGTTGCCATAGTGGTTGTCCGCCATGGCCTTCACCGACTGGCGTCGGTCGGCCCGAATGTCGCAGGTGGCCACAAACTGCACGTCCCTCTCGACGAGCATCGATCGCAAGACATCCTGCCCCCTCGGTCCGAGGCCGATGCCGCCAAGCACGATCCGGTCGGAGGGCGCCACCGCGTTCCCGCGTCCCAGCGCCGCCGCCGGGACAATCGCTGGCAGCGCCACAGCGCCGCCAGCCACGAGGGCCCTGCGGACCAGTTCGCGGCGGGTGACGCCGGCGCCGTGTGTCTTTCCGTCCATGGGATGCCTCCTCATGCCTTTGGGTGCGTCCACGCCATTGCTGTTGTCAGCGGGCCGCGCGAGCTCGCGCCGCCAGCGCCAATCGGAGCACGCCTACGGGCGTACCTCCCCGTTCGGCGGCAGCGAGGTGCGACCGGCAAGCGAACAGGTCGGGCACGACCACGCAGCCTCGCGCCGCATGCTTGTTAACGATCCGCGACCATCGAGCGCACTCGGTTTTCGCGCCGGCAGCACGCAGGCGAGGAGGGCGGCTCCTGGTATCTGGAACCCTCCCCCTCGCTCGCGCGCAGTTCGGCTCACGCTGACGCCCAAGACTCGCGGATGAAGCGGCAGGCGCTCCGGGCAAGGTGCGTCTCGCTCGCGAAGGTCTCCCGCCAGATGCATGTCGCGGCCGCGATCTCGGGCAACGCACGGCCGAACGCCTCCACAGTGAGCGTGCCGTCGTACCCGACGCGCTTGAGGGCGGCGAACGTGGCGGGCCACGGCACGTGCCCCTCGCCGGGGGTGCTCCGGTCGTTCTCGGAAACGTGGAACTGGGTGATGAGTGGACCTGTCCGCTCGATCGCCGCCACCGGGTCCTTCTCCTCGATGTTGGCGTGGAAGGTGTCGAAGAGGATGCCCACAGACGGGTGGCCCACCTCACGCACGAAGCGGGCGGCGTCGTCCTGGCAGTTCAGGAAGTAGGTCTCGAAGCGGTTCAGCGGCTCCACTCCGAGCACGACGCCAGCCGGAGCGGCGTGGGCTGCGGCCTCGCGCACGGCCTCTACGCCCCACTGCCACTCGTCGTCGGTCCGCCCGCGGCCCGTCAGAGCGCCGCAGGGCGAGTAGATCGGTCCGCTGAGCCCGTCCGCGCCGAGGGCGGCGCAGGAGTCGATACACCGTTTGAGGTGATCCACGCCCGCACGCCGGACCGCCGCATCGCTGGAGATTGGGTTGGCCTCCGGCTGCACCACGGTAACGGCGGTCCGGTGCAAGCCCAGGTCGTCGAGGGCGCGGGCAAGTCGCGACCATGGCGAAGCGTCGGCCGCAAACATCGGGAACTCGACGCTGTCGTACCCCCAGGCGCGGATATCCCCGATGAGCTTGAGGTGCTCCTCTGAGGCGGCTGCCGTCCAGAGCAGCAGGTTCATGCCGACCTTCATACGCTGGCTCCCTTCGGGCCTCCGCGTCACGCGGTGGGTACGTCCACCCAGCGCCCGGCGCGGGCCGACTCGAGGACGGCGTCGCACACGCGCTGGGTCTCCTGCGCGCAGCGGAAGTCCGGCTGCGCGGGTGTGCCGGTCTCCAGTCCCTTGAGGAAGTCCGCCAGTGCGTTGATGAACGTGTGCTCGTAGCCGATCACGCAACCGGGCACCCACCACCGGTCCATGTAGGGGTGCTCGAAGTCCGTCACCAGGACATCTCTCCAGCCGTGCACGTGGCTGTCGTCGCGGTGGTCGAAGTACTGGAGGCGGTGGGCGTTCTCGAGGTCAAAGGCGATGGACCCGTGCTCACCGTTGACTTCGAAGGTGTTCTGGTTCTTGCGGCCGCGCGCGTAGCGGGTCGATTCGAAGGTGCCGATGGAGCCGTTCGCGAAGCGCACCAGGAACGCGCACGCATCGTCGATGCCGACGGGCTTCAACACGCCGGGCTGCCCCTGCACCTCGCGCTCCTTGACGAAGGTCTCCGTCATGGCGGAGACGGAGGCGACGGGTCCGTTGAGCCAGATGGCGGTGTCGATGGAGTGCGCCAGCAGATCGCCCGTGACTCCACTGCCTGCCGCGTCGATGTCGAGGCGCCACAGCGTCTGCCCGCCCTGCGGCACCTTCGCGCTGATGGTCCAGTCCTGCAGGTACTTGGCGCGGTAGTGGAAGACGCGGCCGAGCCGACCTTCCTCGACGAGGTGTCGGGCGAGCGCGATGGCCGGAACGCGGCGGTAGTTGAACCACACCATGTTGGCGACGCCCGCCTTCTCGACGGCGTCCACCATCTCGCGTCCCTGCGCGGCGTTCATCGCCAGGGGCTTCTCGCAGAGCACCATCTTCCCGGCCTGTGCCGCGGCGATCGCTATGTCGCGGTGGGTCACGTTCGGGCTGCAGATGTCGATGGCGTCGATGTCATCGCGCTCGACGAGCCGGCGCCAGTCGGTCTCCACGCTCTCCCAGCCCCAGTTAGCAGCGAATGCGCTAATGGTCTCCTCGCTTCGAGCGCAGGCAGCCTTCATCACCGGCCGCCAGCCCAGCTCGAAGAACTGGTTCACCTTGCGGTAGGCGTTGGAGTGGGCGCGGCCCATGAAGCCGTACCCGATCAAGCCGATCCTGAGCTCTTTCACCGGGCGCCTCCGTGCCTGGCGTTGAGTGCATCGACGGCGAGCTTGCACTGCTCCGTGACCTTCCACGCGTCGGGCCAGAAGCAGAGGTCAATGGTCCACCAGTTGTGCGGGAACGGGTTCCGGTTCAGCTCCGGCAGGAGCGCGTCGAAGTCCAGCACCCCTTCGCCAAAGGGCGCGTGCGTGGAGGTCTCATCGTCGTGAAGGGTGCCATCGGAGTCGATCAGATGCACGTGGTTGATCCGGCCCCGGAGCCGCTGCGCCAGCTCGAGGGCGCCGCCCGGGAGGGTCTCGCGCTGACCCGGCTGGCGCGCACCGACGGCCGCGACCATGTGGGCGTGGCAGGTGTCGTACTGCACGCCGAAGTTGTCGTCGCCGACCTCCTCCACGATGCGCAGGATGTCGGACGGCTTGTTGAACGCGAACCCCGGCTCGAACTCCCACGTCACGTACACGCCTTTTTCGGCCGCCTCGCGCGCACAGCGCTTCCAGGTCTGCACGACGCGCTGCCGCACCGCGTCCATGTCCGCCCCCTCGAGTGCGGTGGGCGGCTGCACGGTGTCGACGCGGATGCCGCGAATGCCTAGGTCTACGCAGAAGTCGACGTTCTTGCGGAAGCTGGCGAGGTAGTCGGATGTGTCGTCGGTGTCGACGAGGTGCTGGTCCCAGAGGTTGGCGGCGAGGCCCGAGAAACGGAGGCCCTTGGCAGCGAGTCCGGCCTTCACCTCGTCCCTCTGGTCCTTGCTGGGGAGGTCGTCGGGGTTGGGGTGCGGCGGGAACCCGCCGAGCTCGACGCCCTGGAAGCCAAGCTGGGCGAGCTTCCCTGTGACCTCCTCCCACGGCACGGGCTGCGCTTTGTAAGGGCCTATGGTGTAGGCCCACGAGCCGATCGAGATGTCCTTCATGTGACTCCCTCCTCGCCGCGGACTTGCGCCGCGGTCCACGCGTTGAGCGGAGGCCCTGTCAGGCCTCGACGATCAGGTCGGGGTTGTCCGGTCCGAAGTGCTTCAGCATGACGATGGGATCGGTTCGCGACGGGTTGGCGATGCGGACGCCCGCCCGCGCAGCCGCCTCGCTTACGAAGAACTCGTCGCTCGTGAGCTGGCCGTAGCGGATCAGCGCGGGCGCCTCGATGTCCCAAGCGCCCATCGTGCCATGCCCCTGCAGCACAATCAGCCCGTACGCGGCGCCATCGCGGACGACCGCCGTGCGTCCGGGCGGCACCGTCAGCTCCTTCGCGCTGTAGTCGTGCGAGCGATAGCAGACCCACATCTCCGAGTAGCCGTCCGCCTCCATCTCGGCCTGCGGGCGCGCTGGCTTCGGTCGCATGAAGTGGTGGGCGGCAAACTCGGGGTCCGTGTTGGCCTCCCAGTCGAGCACCTCGACCAGGTAGTCAAAGTCTCCCTTGCGCTCGGGAGGCGTGTCCTTCCAGAGCAGCTCCTCCGGGACAAGCGCGTCGCCCGTGAGCGACTGGTACATGGCGAAGACGTCGGACGCGCGCTGCGGCTCGTAGGTGCAGAGGCTGCCGGGCGCGTGGAGGATGCCGGGGGGCACGTCCCATCCGGTGCCGGGCTCTAGCCGGTAGGCGCGGGAGAGGTTGGTGAGCTTGTTGTCACCCCGCGTGAAGTTCACCAGACACGCGCGCACCTGGTCGCGCGTGGTGCCGGGCTCCAGCCCGAAAAACGTGAACGGGAAGTCTGCGCCGTAGTTGTTGACCTGGGGCGGGAAGTAGTAGGCCTCCGGTTTGCCCAGCTGGCCCACCAGCGCGGCGTGCTCGTCCCGGTGGTGCACGTGGTGCGGCAGTGGCCCCTTGTTATCGAAGAACTTGGAGTACATGGGCCAGCGGCCGTGCGCGCTCCAGGTGCGGTCGCCGATCAGATCGCCGCGCAGCTCCTCGACTGCGTCGCGCAGCAGCAGACTTCCGGCGCCGCCGTCCGCGTCGACAACGCGGCTCAGCCCCTCGTTCGGCGCCGTGAGGGGGCCGTTGTCGGCCGGCGTCGTGGAGGAGAACCAGCGCTCGTCGATGCCCCCTCGTGCTGCGCCGAGGGCGTAGTAGTCGTCCGGATGCAGCTTGATGCGGCGTCCCGGCACACAGAAGGACCGCGGCACCCAGTTGGGGGCCAGGCGGAGGATGCCCTGGCCGGCGTCCAGCGCGCGGCGGGCGAGCGTCGCGGTTGAGGGTGCGTTCATGGGCCATCACCTCCTGGCTGCCTCGCCGGCGCGCGCGAGCGTCTGCGCCACCCGTTCGCTCGGCGATGCGGCACACCGATGTATTCGCCGCCGGGCGCGTCTTCCCCTGTGTGCGCGCGATACGTTCGGAACGGCGTCCCAACATTGCAGGGCGCGGGAGGTATAGCGGCTCCGCGCGGCCAATCGCAGTGCGTCTCACTGGCGCGCGTGCGCTGGAGGTAAGGAGGGCGAACAAGTGCCACGCATCACGCGGCGCAGCGTTCTGGCAGCCGCTGCGGGGCTGTCCGTGCAGGCCCCGCCCGCACCGAGAACGGCACTCCGGTTGACGGTGCTCATCGGAAGCGTGACGAACGCGATGTGGCCGATAGGCGACGTCGCGGCCCTGGAGCGCGGCGCCGTGTTCGCGCGTTCGCTTGGGGTTGATGCCTTCCAGAGCTACACCCCCTGGAGCGTGCTCGAGCCCGCACGGGCTGGCACGTTCGACTGGACCGAGACCGACAAGCTCGACGGCATCTGCCGGCGGGCGGGCCTGAAGTGGCAGCCCATGGTGATGCTCAACCCCAGCTACGCGACGCCGGCGTGGTTCCGCCAGTCCGGCGAGGACGTGCCGCACCGCTGTCTGGAGCATGGCCAGGACAGCGATGTGCGTTCCATCTGGCTGCCGGGACTGGAGCGGCACGTCGAGCGCGTCATTGCCGGGCTGTTTGGGCGGTACGGGCGATCGCCTGCACTCGAGTCGGTGAACCTGGGAGTGAGCGGCGACTTTGGCGAGAGCCTCTTCCCGGCAGGCGCGGTTGGCTGGAACGGCCACTACCACAACCACCAGGGCTTCTGGTGCGCGGAGGAGCCGGCAGTGGCCGCGTTCCAAGCATGGGCGAAGGTGCGCTTCGGGGCGGTCGCGCGCCTGAACTCGGCGTGGGGGGAGCGACTGCGGAGCTTCTCGGAGGTGCGCTTCGAGCTGCCCTCGCGCAGCATGAGCGACGCGCGCTGGCTCAACCAGGCGGAATGGTACCGCGGTGAGATGACGCGGTGGTGCGAGACCTGGTTCCTCATCGCGCGGCGACACGCGCCCTCGGGGCTGCCTCTCTACCTCTGTGTGGGCGGGGTCGACAGCGTGCCGCTGGGGTTCGACATCACCGGGCAGGTCCGCGCGGCCGCCCGGTACCGCGTGGGCCTGCGGCTGACGAACGAGGGGAGCGTCTACGGCGCAAACTTCATGGGCACGCGCCAGCTCACCACCGCTGCGAAGCTCTACGGCGTGCCGTACGGGCTGGAGCCGGCGGGCGAGGTGAACGTGCGCGGCATCACCGCGCGCATCTTCGGTGCGGCGGCCGCGGGTTGCGAGCACATCCACTTCTACGAGGGCCAGATCGCGAGCTTCGGGGCGAGCGCGCCTGCCGAAGGCCGCACCGAGGCGTGGAACCGGGGGCGCGAGCATCTGGTGCGCAAGCGGCCCTACGTGAATGTGGCCGCCTTCTTCCCGCGCGTCGACGCGCTCTGCAAGCGGGAGATGAGCACGGAGAGCCTCCGTCGCTATGAGGGGCTGCGCGACCTGCTCGACTTCGACATCGTGGACGACAACCTCGCACGCGACGGCAAGCTGGGTCGCTACCGCTACATCGTATTGGGCCCATGCAGCGCGCTCGACTCCCGCGCCTATGCAGCCCTGGTTGCGTGGGTACGCGGGGGCGGCGTGCTGATAGCATCCGAGCAGCGGGTGCTGCGTGCCTGGGAGCCGGAGCGCTCGGCGTTCCGCGCGGTCAGGCCGCTGGCGCCGAGGGCTCAGCGCTGGGCGAGCGCCCGGCTGGAGATGCCGGCGAGGTGGACGATCCACCCGGGGCGTCCGCCCGCGGGCCCCGAGCTGACCGGAACCTGGAGCCACCCCGAGGGCGATCGGCGGTGGGGCGGCCAGGACGCGGGGCTACGCGTGACGGTCGATCCGGCGCTCCGCTACCGGGTGAGCATCCACGGGGGTGTGCCGGTGGGCGGCGCCGTCCTGGTTAACGGGCGCGAGGTGGGGCGCATCGAGGGGGCCGCCGGCAACGAGCACACCTGGTCGTTCGCGGTGCCCGCGGCGGCGCTCCAGGGCGGGCGCGCGCTGCATCTGCAGTTCCGGATGGCGCCCCTGCGCCTGGCGGCGGACCCGCGCGACCTGTGCGTCTTCCCGAGCGCGATCGTCATCGAGGCCGAGGGCGGGAACGCGGCGCTCGAGCAGCCGCGCTGGGGCGCGTGGAGGATAGACCGGGCGCGGCTGGCCGCGTCCACATTGGCTCTGGGTCGAGGGCGCGTGGTGGCGCTACCCGAGGACGGAATGCAGGCCGCTGAGCGCGCTGGTGCGATGCTGGCGCTGCTGCGAACTGGATTCGCGGGCGTGCCGGCGTGCGCGCTGCCCGACGGCGTGCCAGACGGCCTCTATGTGGCGCTCCGTGGCGACGAGCTGCTGGTCTTCAACGGCGCGGACCGGCCGGTGACGGCGGAGCTGCGCCTAGCGCCCGGTGCGGAGCTGGAGCGAGGTCTGCTGGCGGCAGGGCAGACGATCGCGATTCGCACGATGCCGCCGGACACGATCCGCGCCTACCCGTTGCGGCTGCGCCAGATCCCCGCGCGCCAGAGCGGGCGCGGACGTTAGCTGGCCGCGCGAGGGGCTGTGCGCCGGGTGTGACGAGCGAGCGGGGCGCGCTCCACAGTGAAGCCGCGCCCCGCTCGAACCCTCAGGCACCGACCGGTCTCCGGTCAGATGGTGGACACCGACGGGATGAAGAACTGCTCGAGGTACTTCTTGCCCATGAGGAAGCCCTCTTCACGGCCCACCGCGCTGTCCTCGTGCTCGATGGACAGGACGCCGCTGTAGCCGTTCTGCCGCAGCGCGGCCAGGTACTCGCCCCACTTCACCTGCCCCATGCCCGGGACCACATAGCGCCACCATCCGCCGCCGTCCTGGTTGCCGACCCAGCGCCGCTTCGCCTCGTTGATCGCGGTGTCTTTGGCGTGCGTGTGGAAGATGCGGTCCGCGAAGCGCTCCACGGCATGGACGTAGTCGATGTCCTGCCAGAGCAGGTGGGACGGGTCGTAGTTGAGGCCGAAGCTCTTGCTCGGGACGAGCTGGAAGAGGCGCTCCCAGTGCCCCAGGTGCTGGATGTTCGTGGCGTACCAGTTCTCCAGCGCAATCTTCACCTGCTTGCGCTCGGCGTACTCGACCAGCGGTTGGAAGACCTTGGGACACTCTTCCTCGATCGTCTGCATCTTCGTCTTGCCCGGGACGGGATGGCCAGCCAGCGTACAGACGACGTCGACCCCGAGCAGGGAAGCTGCATCGATGGCCTTGCGCACGATGTCGTTGCTCGCCGCCCGGCGTGCGGGATCGGCGTCGGTGTTGTTGGTGTAAGCTGCCAGCGACGAGATGACAAGGGCGCGCCGCTCCATCAGGTCCTTGACGCGGTCCGCGTCGGCCTGCGTGAAGTTTCTAAGGTCGATGTGGTTGCTGCCCGGTCCCGCGGACACCTCCATGCCGCCAAAACCGTACTCGCCAGCGAAGGCCGCCACATGCTCGAGCGGCTCCTTGCCGAACGGCGCCGTCAGAATCCCCACGTACATGGATGCCGATCTCCTTGGTCGCGTCGGGCGACGCTGGCGGCCGCGCGCCCTCCACCAGAATGGCGGCCCGGTCGGCGGGCGCACCCGCCCGCCGGACCCTGTCCCTTTACGCCGCGGCGCTCGGCCATACCTTCCGCCAGCGCTCGGCCCTCGCGTCTCAGGCGGCCCTGCGGACCGCCTGCTCTACGCGGTCATACAGCAGTGCGTGGAACGCCTCAGCGTCGAGGGACGTGGCTACGCGTACCCAGGTCTCCTCGCCGGGCTTGGGCCGGTCGTACGCGATGGCGCCGTTCAGTCGCTGATCCGGCGGCATCCAGGCGACCACGCGCTCGAAGCGCAGCAGCGCTGGATCGATGAGCGCAGCGACCGCGAGGGGGTCGTGCATCGCCGAGCGGTCGGATCGCACGAACTCAAACCAGATGCGGTGCATACCGCACAGCGCGTCAGCCAGCGACCCGCCGATGGTGGCGAGGCGGTCGACGAAGGCAGCGGTCATCTCGGTGCGCCGCGTAACATTGAGCCCGACGATGGAGAGCGGCAGGCCCGCCTCGAGGACGACCTCGCACGCGTCCGGGTCGCAGGCTACGTTGTGCTCGCGACTGGCCTGACCCTCGCCGTAGCCCGCGAAGTTGGAGGCCATGGCGACGACCTGGCCGACACGCGAAACTGCACTCCCTGGCAGCCCGTCGATCAGAGAGGCGACATTCGTCAGGGGTCCGACGGGGACCAGGGCGAGGGGGCCGCTGTCACCGCTGCATTCCATGATGGCCTCGGCCACCGTCTCGGTGAGCGGGCGGCTCTGGATGGCCTGACGAAGGCGCGGATCGGACAGGTCTATGCCTCGGCCCTCGTGACCGATCCAACCCAGCGTGACTCCGGGCGTTCGCGCGGTCCCGATGCCAGCGAGGACCGGCACGTCGCGCCTGCCCATTAGATCGAGCAAGCGGCGGGCGATGCAGGCGCGCAGGGCCACATCGTGGTTCACGGTGACGACGGCGCGGAGGTCGATCTCCGGCGAGGTGGCGGCGAGCACGAGCGCGTACGCGTCGTCGATGTCGGTTCCGATATCGGTGTCCAGAACGACCGGGATGGGCATACTCGGCCTCGACGACGCGCTGATTGCAGGAACTGGCCCCCGGCTGCGTAATAGTAGCACACCGCCCGGAGCGGTGCAACGCTAGTCGGAGCGGTGTTCGGGCGCCCTCGAGGCGACCGACGGCTGTGGGGAAGGAGCCAGGCGGCGATGGCAAGGATGGTGGGCAGACCTCGGATCCGCGAGGGCCGCGGTATCGGGGAGCGGATGGGGGAGTTCGTGGTCTTCGCCGTCGTCATCGCCGGCGCAGTCATGGCTGGCTACTGGTACTTCGTCGAGTACCGGCGGTCGCCCGCAGTCGCCATTCAGCGCTTTCTGGCGGACGTGAACCGCGCCAACGTGGAGGAGCAGCACGCGCGGCTCGCCTCCTCCAGCAAGAGCATCTATCCGTTGAGCCGGTACCGCCAGTTGCCGTTCGCGCGCGGGCTGTCCGCGCGCATAGCCAGCTACACCGTGACCCAGGTGACGGAGGAGGGTGACACGGCCGAGGCGACGGTGGACGTCGCAGTGCGCAGACTGGGCCAGGAGCTCTATGAGGCGGGGCAGGACCGGTTCAGGGACGTCTACGCCCTGAAGCGCGAGCCGGACGGCTGGAAGGTGGTGCTCGAGCGCTCGCGCATGGAGTCTGCGGCCGCCGCCACGCGTCTTCCGTAGACCCAGACCATCGCGCGGATGTGCAACCGCAGGCGCAACATGCGCACCAATCGGAGCAGACTGCCCAACCGCATAGACCCGCCTCCCTGGCGCCGCGCATCGATCTTGGCAGCGCATACACCGCATGATGAATGCAGTTTCTGTGCCAAACCGCTGCGTGCAACACGTTGCATGTACCGGCTTCTGAGTCGGTCGCAGGGGTAAGCGAGTACCCAATCGCGAGGCGCCCGCCAAGCGTGGAGGAAGGAAGGGATCGGTCGATGGCGAAGTGCTCGCGCTGCAATGCCGAGGCGCCCGCGGATGAGGGCGCCTGCCCAGCCTGCAACGCTCCGCTGGCTCCGGCGCAACCGCTCGACGCTCCGACCCCGCCAGCCGGGGAGGCGGCTCCCCAGGCTCCGGCTCAGCCCCACGGCGGACCGATTCCGCTGGCAAGCCGTCCATCGGCCGGCCGGACGCCTGCCGCCGGCGACGTGCTAGCGCCTCCGCCCGGTCCCGGACGCCGCGTCACGCTGACGGGGGAGGTCATCGACGACGGCGCTGCCACCCACCTACCCGGAGGCGTGCCAGGCGCCCCCGGCGTGCCGAACCTCCAGCCTGGCGCGGCGCCGAGCTCGTACTCCCCGACCCGCCCGGGCGGCTTCAGCATCCCTGCGCGGCGCGAGTCGGCGCCGGGGCGGTCCCGCGCCACGGGCATCATCGTTGCCATCTTACTCGTGCTCGTGCTTGCGGGTGGCGGCGTCTTCGGGTGGACGTACTGGCAGAAGCGGCAGCCTGTCATTGCGACGGAGAGAGCGCTCGCGGCGATCCAGGCCAAGGACTGGCAGACTGTGTACAGCCTGGTCGAGTTTCCCGAGCCGATGAGGGCGCAACTCACCGAGCAGCGCTTCCTGCAGGCAATGGCTGTCATCGGCGGTCACTTCGACCTGGGGGAATACACGGTAGCCGAAGCGACCATCGATGGGGACAGTGCGACGGTCAGGGCGTCGGTCACCATCACCGCTATGGGCAACACGCGTACCGACGATTCCGAGGTGAGGTTGCGCAAGGTCGATGGCCAGTGGAAGGTGAGCGTGGACAGCATCGGACTGCCGCGTCTGCCAGCTGGCGGTCTGCCGGGCGGGTTCCCGAGCCTGCGCTGACATGGCGAACGGCGAAGGGAGCCCCGGCATCGTCCGGTGCGACTGGGGTCGGGACCCCGTGCTGAACGACTACCACGACACCGAATGGGGCGTGCCGCTGCATGATGACCGGCTGCTGTACGAGTTCCTGGTGCTCGAAGGAGCGCAGGCGGGGCTGAGCTGGGTCACCATCCTAAAGAAGCGACCGGCATATCGCGCCGCCTTTGCGGGCTTCGACCCGGAGAAGGTCGCGGCGTTCGGCGACGCCGACGTGGCGCGGCTGCTCGGCGACGCGGGGATCGTGCGGAACCGCCTGAAGATCGCCTCGGCGATCAACAACGCGCGGCGCTTCCTGGAAGTACAGGCGGCCTTCGGCTCGTTCGACTCCTACCTCTGGCGCTTCGTGGACGGTCGGCCGGTGAAGAACGCCTTCCGTTCCTGGCGGGAGGTCCCCGCGAGAACGCCGATCTCTGACGCGATGAGCAAGGACCTGCGCGAGCGTGGCTTCACATTCGTGGGATCCACCATCTGTTACGCGCACATGCAGGCCACCGGCATGGTGAACGACCACTTCGTGCACTGCTTCCGTTACGATCAGGTGGGCTGATCGCAGCAGCTCAGGGGTTGTCGCCTGACGCGTCGAGCCCTTGCAGCAGCGCTTGCCGCGGTTCGCGATGTGCGCGTCGCCGTTACGCATATCGGCGCCCATGGCGATCGGGCGCTGGCGGCCACTGTGCCGGGCATTGACGCCCTCGTGGGTGGCGACTCGCGCACGGCCCTGCCGGAGCTCCTGGTCGTCACGCTGCCGGATGGCCGCCCGGTAGCGGATCGTCCAGGCCGGGGCGTTCGGCGCCGCTCCGAGCACTTCGCTCGCCGCGCTGGACGGTGCGCGCCGTAGTGCAGCCGGAGCGCCACCCATAGCGCGCGTACCCACGCGATCAGGGGGAACGGTCATATGAGAACACAGGTGAGCCCTGCGGTGGCGGCCCTGATCATTGCGGTGGCGCTCGCCGTGGTGGTCGTCCTGGGCGTGCGAATGTGGACCGCAGTGGAGACCCCGCCGCCCGCGCTGCGCGGGGCCGGTCCTCCACCGCCAGGCTCGTTCACCACGCCGACGCAGCCCACCGTGCCCGTGCCTAGCAGGATGCCAGACTAGCCACCGCGAGGCCGCCTGTCGCGTCGTTCTGCAGGACGCTTTCGAGCGGCCGGACACCTTGGCTGTGCCCATCGCGCGGACCGGTCGTCGGACACGGCTCTCACGTGCATGGCAATCCGCCCAGACCCGCCTGCCGCCCCCTCGCCGATCGCGGCGCCGCCGACCGCCACGCCTGCGCGGCCGGCAGTCCTCCGCGCCCGGGCCATCGCGCTTGGGCTGGCTCTGGTACCCCTCAACGTCTACTGGGTCATCTTCGCCGAGTTGCGCTGGTACAACGTTCTCACGCTGAACCCGCTGTTCGTCACACCGGTCGTCTTCCTGCTGGCCCTCTCAGGGTGGAACCTGCACCTTCGGCGGGCCCGGCCGCACTGGGCGTTCTCTCCGGCCGAGCTCCTGACCATCTACATCATGCTGGTGATGTCGTGCACGGTCGCCACGCACGACTTCTTGATCAACCTGATGTCGGTCATCGGCTGGCCGAGGTGGTCGGCGAACGCCAGCAACAACTGGGAGACGGTCCTCTTCCCGCACCTGCCGAAGTGGCTGTACGTGTGGGACAAGGAGCTTCTCGCGGGGGCTTTCACCGGGGGAGCGAGCCTATACCGGTGGGAGGTCCTGCGGATGTGGGCGGCGCCGCTCGGGTTCTGGTCGATCTTCATCCTCTCCGTCGGCCTGACCATGCTGTGCGTGAACGTGCTGATCCGGAAGGCGTGGGTCGAGCAGACGCGGCTCTCCTTCCCGATCATCCGGCTGCCGCTCGCACTCGTCGAGGAGCCGCGGCCCGGGGCGACCATCTGCTCGCGCGGGCTGTGGATCGGCTTCGCCCTGGTGATGGCCCTCAACACGCTGAACGGCCTGCACGAGTGGTACCCCTCGCTGCCGCACCTGCAGACGCGGGCCCAGTGGCTCAACTTCACCAGCCCGGCCCTGGCGGAGATGGAGCCGCTTGCGGTGACCTTCTACCCGTTCGCCATCGGCCTGGCGTTCCTGGTGCCGCTCGACGTGGCTTTCTCCTGCTGGTTCTTCTTCCTCTTCCTGAAGACGCAGTCCGTGATCGGCTACTGGCTGGGCCACGGCGACACGCCGGACTTCCCATACCTGTCCGAGCAATGCATCGGGGCCTGGCTGACGTTCGCCCTTTACCTGCTGTGGATCATGCGGGGCTATCTTCGTGACGCAGTCGCGACGGCATGGCGCGGCGACCGGCGCGACGAGGGCGAGCCGATGTCGTACCGCACGGCGCTGATCGGGCTCCTGGTGGGGTGCTCCGTTTTCTTCGTCTTCTGGTGGCAGGCCGGCATGAGCCCCGGGTGGGTGGTCGTGGTGCTGGTAAGCTACCTCCTCCTCTCCCTCGCCATCACGCGTGTTCGGGCCGAGGCCGGAGGGCAGCACACGGTGTGGGACCTCGAGCCGATGCGCGTGTTCCGGCTCTTCGACTCGCAGGCGCTGGGAGCCAGTAACATCGCGGCGGCGGGCTTGAGCCACTGGTACTGGCGCCTTAACCGCAGCCACGTGATGCCGAGCCAACTCGAGGCGTTCCGCATGGCGCAGGAGCACCACGTTCCGCTCCGCCGTCTGGTCTGGCCCATGCTGGCGGCCTACGCGGTGGCGACCATAGCGGGCATGTGGGCCTGCCTGCATGTGTTCTATGGCGAAGGGGCGCTCGCGAAGTGCCGTGGCTTCGCGGCGTGGACCGTTACCGAGACGTTCAGCTTCATGGAACTGGGCATCGGTGCGGGCTTCGACGCGGAGCCCGGGCGCTGGGTAGCGGTGGCGGGCGCGTCGTTGGGCATGGGCTTCATGGCATGGATGCGCGCCCGCTTCACGTGGTTCCCGTTCCACCCGCTTGGCTACTGCATCGGCCCATGGTTGGTGTGGCTCTGGATGCCCTTCTTCATCGCCTGGGCGTCGAAGCTGCTCTTGCTGCGCTACGGTGGGCTCCGGCTCTACCGCGCCGCCCTTCCGTTCTTTCTCGGCATCGTTCTGGGCGACTACACCTCCGCGGGCATCTGGTCGCTCATCGGCGTGATCTGGAACGTCCCCACCTACCAGATCTTCCACTGAGCTTCCTTGGCTATCGGAGCCCGGGCGCGGCTCGGGCTGCGGACATCGCGCGTGCTCCTATCGTGCCCTGTCCGGCGCCTTCCACAACCTGCCGGCGGGCGCGTCCGGGAAGGCGAGCCGGTCGAACGCGCGGGCGGGGGTTGAGCCTCGCAGGCGCCAGTCCGCGAAGTCGAGCAGCGCGCGCCAGTCCTCAAGCGCGTGACGGTGTTCGCCGGGCCGGAAGACGATGCCGATCTGCTCCTCCGCTCCAAGGAACCGGTAGACCTCGCGCGCGGCCTGATGGGTCACCTGCGACCCGAGGGGGTTGGCCCACAGGTCGCCCAGCGCTTCCGTGGATAGGAGTGCCCTCGGCGCGACTGCTGCCGTGAGCGTGTGCTGGTCGAAGGGCAGCTCCTGCACTCGGCCGATGAAGCGCGCGAAGCCCGGAGCGAACCAGTAGGGGAAGCGCTGCACGATCGCCTCGAGAGTCTCGCTGCCCGCGCCCTCGATGCGGTAGCACCCCGCTCCGCCGCACCCGCTGTTGTTCGGCGAGGTGAGCGCAATGCGCTCGTCCGTGGCCCCCGCCAGCAGCGCGGCCTTGCCGCCCCGCGAATGACCCGTCACCGCGATGCGCCTCGCGTCGATGGTCGAGAGGGTGCGGAGGTAGTCCACCACGCGGTGGAAGCCCCACGCCCACGCCGCCAGTCTGCCGCCCCGGTAGTCGGGCCAGAGGGCGTAGACTCCGGCGCGCGCCGGGCCGTCCGGGGCGACCTCCTCCCGGTTGAACTCCGCCAAGGCGTAGCCGCGGCGTACGACCTCGGCGACGATCTCCGGCGCGATGCGGCCCCATCCGCGGTCACCACACACAATGGCGGGGAACGGTCCCCTTCCCGCGGGCACGGTGAGCGTGACGCTGAAGGTGACGCCCTCGCGGGGCCCAGCGGTCAGGCGCAAGTCGCGCACTACGGGTCCGCCCGGCGGCGTTGAGGAGGACGTTTCGCGGACCCTCAGCGGGCTGCCGGCAGGGGGCAGCGGGCCGTACTGGTGTCTCAGCGCCTGCTCAAGCAGACGCGTGCGCTGCGCGGACCATTGCCGGCGGGTGGCCATGCGGGAGCCGTCGGGCAGCAGAAAGGGATCCGGCAGCTCGGGGTTCGGGCGGAGGACCTCGGGCGACGGCGGGCGGGAGCGGAAGGCGTCGCGCTGAAGGCCCATGCGCTCGATGGGGATTGGCCTGAACCCAAGGCGCCAAGCAGGTGAGTCAGGCCGCAGCCGCCAGTCGCCGCGCACGCGGTCGACGAACCGCGGATCGCCCTCCGTCAGGTTGTCGACGAACTGCACCGTGCGGTCGTCGAGGCCGTCGAGGAGCTCGCGCCAGGTGCCGCCCACGCGGATGTTGCGCGCGATCACGTTGCCCTTCGCCTTTGCGGGCTCGTCCTGGAGGAGGGTGGCAAGCTGCGGATAGCGTGTCGAGTAGGGCGGCTGGTCGTGGGCGACCTCCCTCAGGCCGTCTATGATGAACGGGTCGCGCCCGTCGAACCAGAAGCTTGCCCAGCCTATCCCGCGTGAGTCCACGTGGATGGCGGGCGCGCAGTCGACGAACACGTTGTTCTCGATGACATTGTCCCGGCCGCCGCCGATCATCGCGGCGCGACCTCCGCGAACGAAGAGGTTGCCGTAGACCGTCACGCCGGAGAAGCAGTCGTCGAGATAGACGGACTGCACGTCGAGGAAGCCCTCGCTGCCGCCGATGCGCCGCGTGGTATCGTGGAAGTGGTTGTGGCGGATGACGATGCCGCGCATCGTCATGTTGCGGCCCATGTAGACGGCGCCGGCGTCACCCGTCTGCCGGCAGACGTCATGGATATGGTTGAACTCGACGACGTGGTCGTTGCCCCCCATCAGGATCGCGTTATGCGGTGCGTCGTGGATGCGGTTATGAGCCGCGCGGTTACCGACGCCCTGGATGCCGATGGCGGGGCGATAGGTGCGGCATGTGCGGCTGAAGTGGTGGATGTGGTTGTTAACTGCCTCGTGCCCGGCCGGCTCGAGCCGCCTGCGGTCCCCGCCAGAGAGCATTATGCCGCTCTCCCCCAAGCCGTAGAGGTCGCAGCTCACCACCCGATGGCGAAGGCCCGCCTGTACCGTGATGCCGCTCGCGCCCATGTTGCGTACCGTGCATCCCGCGACCTCGACGCCCTCGCCGCCCACCACGCGGATCGCGTCGCCCCGGCCGCACTCGAACGTCAGGCCGCGGAACTGCACCCAGCTCGCCCCTCGCAGGTCGACCAGCGGACCGGCCACCATTGAGACGACGGCGCGGCCGATCTCGATCGGCGATGGCGGCCAGAAGTAGAGCAGGCCAGAGGCTCGGTCGAGCCACCACTCGCCCGGCGTGTCGAGCTCCTCCAGCACGTTGAGGAACCGGAAGCGCTTGCCAGCGGTGTAGCCGTAGGCGCCGTGGGGCGGTTGTGTCGCCACGATGCGCCCCCCGGCGTCGAGCGATGCCACCTTCTCGTAGGTGTCGGCCCAGTCGTAGGTCCAGTATCCGTGCACCCAGACGTCCGACACGTAGCGCCAACGCCTGGGGCAGTCCCCTGCGTAGGTGAAGCGTCCGCCGTGCTGCCCGTCGGGGACACCGGTGATGGAGGACCAGGCGCCATTCGGCCACTGCGCGAGCGTCATTGGCTCGTCGTCGTAGAAGACCTCGAGTGCGGCTGCGCCGCCCAGGCCGAAGCCGCGGCGCTGGAGCGCGCCGAAGTCCACGATGCCCTGCGCGCGGAGGTCGGCCACGCGCACGTGGGGGCGGGCCACCGGGTCGATGCGCTCGATCGTCGCGCGGTCGCGCACCTCGCTCCATCCGCGCACCTCGCGACCGCCGGAGACGCGCACCTGCTCGCCGCGAGCGGCGCGGTAGATGACCGGGGCGCCCTGCACGCCAGAGTCGGCGTCGGTGAGCACGAACGGCTCGCTGCGCACGTGCACGCCTCCACGCAGCCATACCGTGACGCCGCTCTTCGGCCATCCGCGCGATTGGCGCAAGGCACGCACCGCGTCCCGAGCCGCTTCCAGCGTGGCGAAGGGGCCGTCGCTGCCCGAGGCGTTTGGCGTGGCGCGCCGGCCCGTCCAGTGGTCGCTCCCGTTCGGCGCCACGTGGTACTGGATCATGTCCGCCTCCGTGCGCGACGCGGCGGCTGCCAGCGCGAGGGCGACGGCCGCAGTTCGCAGCTTCATCGACGTGCCTCCGTTCTGCGTCCGGCGCCTGCCCGGCTGCGCTTCACTGTCCGGCTGCCGAACTCGTAGAGCCACAGGGGCCGCAGCCGCTTCGCCTCGGTTGGCGAACCGCTCGGGCCGCGGGTACCAGGTGGTGGCTGCCCTTGCGCCGCTCGCGGCACGTAGTCCTTCAGAGGCAGCTAACGCAATGCGTCGGCGGTGGCGGCGGGGCTGCGCGCCGGCTCGGGCACCGACAGGCGCACCGCCGGCGGCGCACCACGCGGGTTTGCTTCGCGAGATGTGCTGCCGGCGGAGCGCGGTCGGGCCTGTCGCGTCACGGTCGGGCTATCTGGGAGCCCTGATGTCATAGGATGTGAGCGTGTCGTCCGTTCGCAGGTAGAGCCGGCCGTTGTGGATGACCGGGTGCGCCCAGGTGTCGCCGCGCCTGGATGGAGTGGCACGGAAGCGCCCCACCACCTCGAAAGCGGTTGGGCCGGGCCTGAGCAGCGCCATCTCGCCATCCTGCGCCAGAGCGTAGAGCCGGCCATCGGCCCACTTGGCCGCGCCATACGCCAGGTTGTCAAGCGTGTAGCGGACCGCACCCGTGCGGACGTCGAGACGGACCCACCCGCGTCGTCGGTAGAGGGGGCCGTAGATGGCATCGCCCACTGCCACGACCCCTCCGTGGCACGTGTTGAGCTCCGTCGTCCAAACCTCGCGCACGTCGATCTGGTCACCGGTCGCGACGAGGCGGTGGAGCCGTCCGCCGTCCCCGTCCGGCGCCGTCACGAAGATCGAGTTGCCCACCAGCACGGGCGTGACGCCGATCACGCTGAACCGGGTCGGCATGGGGCGCGTCCAGAGCAACTCGCCGGTTTCCGCGTCCACGCAGAAGACGTGGCGCAGCGAGCAGCCCACGATCAGCCGTCGGCCCGCGAAGGTGACCAGGATAGGCGATGTGTAGGACGGGCCATCTACCTGGCCCACCGGCGCCGGCACCCGCATGAACCGAGGCGGCTCGGAGGGGCCGAGACGTAGCGCGGGCGTGGTCCAGACCGTGGCTCCGGTGCGGGCGTCGAGCGCGGCAACCAGCGCCCGCTCGCCGCCCACCGTCACAATCACCCGGTTGCGGTCCACGAGCAGAGACTCGCTCCGGCCCCACTCGATGTTGCCCGCCGCGAACCGCTCGGCCACGTCGACGGCCCATATCTCACGGCCGGTGGCGGGATCCAGGCACACCACCCGGCCGTGCGCGTTCTTGTGGAAGAACCGGCCGTGGGCGGCGGTCAGGCTGGAGCGGGAACCCGGGTAGGACCCGGTCCAGGCGCGCCCGTTCGGAACGCGCCACACCTCACGCCCGTTCAGGTCGAGCGCGATGATGCGGCACACCTCGCCATCGTCGCCGGTCAGCACGATGCGCCCGTAGGCGATGATCGGCGCGCTGTATCCGCGCCCCAGCCCGCTGGCGGTCCAGAGTCGCCTCGGGCCTCCGTCCGGCCACGACTGCAGGAGGCGCCTCTCTGTTGAGACGCCGTCGCGGCGCGGCCCGCGCCACTGCGGCCATCCCGCGACGGGCGAAGCGACCAGGCGCGCGCCGGGCGCCTCCGCAGGGCGCGCCCAAGCCATGCCGGCAATCACGAGCATCCAGCACATGAGCGCCGGGATCATTCGTCGGACTCGCGTCGGTCGTAGCATCAACTCCTCCAGTCCCCCAAGGCGATGTCGGCGTCAGCGATCGTCCAACGCGACCCGGCGCGCAGGAGCGCGCAGAGCGGCGGGGAAGGTCGGCGCGCGGCCGAGCGGCAGGGGGTATGCGCGCTCGCCGGTATGCGCCACGAGGGACGCCGGGGGTCGAAAGTCAGCGGCCGTGCAACCGTCCGCGACATCGGCGGCAGGCGCGCGGCTCTTGATAGCACACTGACGGAAGCGGCGCAGCCCGTGCGGGCGCCGCCAGCGCTCGGCGCGGCCTCGGCCCGAGCCCAGCACCGTGACCCACTCCCTGCCTGATAGGCGGCGGAAGCAGGGGCAGCGGAGGTCACTCGATCCTCGACCGCAACGGATGATCGCCAGCTGCACCATGCACACGGTCCGCCTCCGGCGGAGGGCCGCGCCGTGCGCAGGCCCGCCGGACGGGCCCGCCGCTCAGCGACGCGGTACGGTCCGTTGTTTCGGCGGCGATGGCGCGCGGTCCTGCCGGGTGAAGGCCTCGGGATGCAGGAGACGCGCCAGGCGAGCGAGTGCGACGGTGAGCCGGGGGCCAGGCCGGACCGCCTCGTCGCCCACCGAATGGAGGGCGCCCGTCCGCACAGCAGGCATTCCCGACCATGCGGGTCGCGACGCCAGGTCCTCGTCGTCAGGTGCGCGCATCAGCAGCGCCTCCGGACGCTGCGCGATGAGCTTCTCCAGCGGGTAGGGGCGGTAGCCCGTACCGGCGCCGGCAGCCACGTTCACGCCGCCGGCCATCCGGATGAGGTCGTCGACGAAGGTGCCCGGTCCGGCCACCCACACCGGGCGAGTCTGCAGGAGGAAGGCTACGCGCGGACGCTTGCGGGTGCGCGCGAGCGCGCCCTGGACGCGCCGGACCTCCTCGCGCATGGTGCGTTCCACGCGTTCAGCCCCGACGCTCGCACCGGTGATGGCGCCGAGCGCGCGGAGCGCCGTGTAGAGCTCCTCGAACGTGTTGGGGTCCACGCAGAAGACGGGAGTTCGGCGGCCGCGCAGACGCTCCAAGTGCTCGACCGCCCGCCGGTTAGCCGAGTCGCTGGCGACCACGAGGTCGGGGCGCAGGGCGATGACACGCTCGATGGAGGTGTTCAGGTCGCCGATCTTCGCCCGCGATCGCGCTTCGTTCGGGTAGTCGCAGTAGCGCGAGACGCCAACCACGCGCGGGCCTGCGCCGATGGCGAAGAGCATTTCGGTGGTGGCAGGCGCGAGCGAGACGATGCGCTGAGGTGGGAGCGCTAGCGTGATCATGCGGCCGCGTGCGTCGACCGCCGAGAGCGGCGCCGCCGTGGCGCCGGGCGCCAGGGCGACGGCAAGGGCGGCGGCGATCAGAAGCCGACGCAGGGGAGCGCCGGTCGAGAGCTCCCCCGGGCGGCGGCTAGCGGAGATCGTAGGCGGCATCATCTTCCGAGAGGGCGCCGGTGTGCGGCTCTGCCGCCGTGGTGTGGTGTCTGCGAGTCGACGCTCTGACGTGGCCGTCGGCGTAGGCAGCGTTGGCGGCGCCGGTGTGCCGGAAGTGGACCTTGCCCCAGTTGAAGAGGGGGTCGCTCGGGGCGCGCAGGTAGTTGGCGGCGTTGACCGGATTGCCGAAGCCCGCGTCCGCGAAGACGACGGTGCCGGCTGGGTCGGTGATCTGTGCGAGTGTGCAGGCAGGCACGCCCGCGAAGACGTCACCGCCCACATAGGTGGCGTTGTAGCCGTAGCCGCTGTAGGGCCGGCCCCACGCGTTGCCCGTGAACGACGGGCACCGGTGGAGCTGACCGCTCCTCGTGTAGGGCCCGATGAACCCGAGGGTGGCTACCGGAGTGGCGCCCGCGCCCCAGTCAAGCGTGAAGTCCCAGGCGTACTCCCACCTCCAGTCGGCCGAGTAGTAGTATGAGGGGCAGACCATCTCGTCGTAGTCCTGAGCGTACATGAGCCAGGCGGTAACCGTCTGCTTCAGGTTGCTGAGGCAGGAGGTCTGCCGGGCCTTCTCGCGCGCCTGCGCGAAGACGGGGAACAGGATCGCCGCCAGGATGGCGATGATCGCAATAACGACGAGCAGCTCGATCAGTGTGAACGCGTTGCGGCGACGCGACGGGTGCATGAAGCATCTCCTTGGCTCGATGGCGGGAAGCTGCTTCACGAGTCTGGGGGCCGGCAACTGGCGATCGCACGGGGCCGTCGGTGGGACGGGTCGCCTGCGGACAGGAGGCCGATGTGCGGGGACGCGGACGTCACCATCACACCCTTTCTCGCGAAGGGCACTCGTGATGCGCCGCAGGCGGGCATTCGGGCTCGTGCGGCACGCCCCGGGCATCGCCGGGACGGCCGCCATACCGTAGCGGGACTGCGCCGGAGTCTCACCGGCTTCCCCCAGGAGCGCCGCGCCACGACGGCGCGGCCCCTGCGGCGGCATGTTCGGTTGCGGCGACAGTATACGCTCACGGTTGGCGCGAGTCAAGCTCTCGAGGCGCGGAAACGTGCGCTACGCCGGACCGTCGAGGCGGAGAGTAAGGCCGTCGTAGGCGAGCTCGACGCCAGGCGGAAGCAGGGCGTTCGTGGCTTCGTGGTCGTAGTGGTGCGAGAGGTGGGTCAGGTACGTGCGGCGCGGCCGCAACTCGGCGACGACGTCGAGCGCCTCCTGCAGGCCGAAGTGGGTCTCGTGGGGCGCCATGCGCACCGTGTCCAGCATGAGGGTGTCCAGCCCGCGCAGCGCCTCCATCGTTTCGGGCGGGATGCGGCTGACGTCGGTCACGTAGGCGTAACGGCCGAAGCGGTAGGCGAGGATCGGCAGGCTGCCGTGGTAGACGCGGAGGGCGCAGATGGGCAGGCCGAACAGCTCAAAGCGATCGGGCGCCTTGTGGAGGCTGATGCGCGGCTTCCCGCCGCCCGCCTGGGTCGGCGCAAAGACGTAGCGGAATATGCGCAGGATGTCGTCGATAGACTGCGCGTCGCCGTATACCGGTATCTCGGCGTCCCGCAGGTCGTTGAAGCGACGGATGTCGTCGAGCCCCATGATATGGTCGGCGTGCGTGTGGGTGACGAGCACGGCGTCCACGCGCTCCAGGCCGAACGTCAGCGCCTGCATGCGGAGTTCGGGCGTTGCGTCCACCAGGATTGCGTGCTCGCCCACGCGCACGGCGATCGACGGGCGGAATCGACGGTTGCGCGGGTCGGGCGAGGTGCATACGGGGCACCGACACCCGATCATGGGCACGCCGTGCGACGTGCCGGAGCCGAGGACGAGGACCTCCATCGCGGCTCCATCATACCCCGCGCCTCGGCCAGACCGAGGCGCGGGGTCGGTGGAGCAGGCCTACCCTCTGGACGGCTTCAGTGAGATGTCGTCGAGGTAGAACACGCTGGGGACGGTACCGTCCGCGACGAACCCGAACCACTGGAGCTCCGTGAGGTTCGGGTCGGACGGGATGTCCTCAAAGGTGAGCGCCGCCGTGCGGCCGGCGAAACGCACCCGCACTGTGTATCTGCCCCTCGCGGGACCGGTAAGAGCGCACGCGATCTCGATCCGCACCCACTCGTCGTGCGGGATGCGCGTGAGCTCGCGACCGGAGGCGCGCAACGTCCCGTCGGGTTCCACCACGATGGAGGGTCCGACCCGGTACGGCGACGACGCATCGCGCCACTCGTGGTAGAAGCGAGCCCCTGCCCCCATGCGCAGCGAGAACGCAGCCTCCAGCGACACCTGCCGAAAGCCGGGCGCGAACCACATGTGGGGACTGAAGCTGTGCCTCTGGCCGGCGGCGTCGGTGAACTTCAGGCTGCGCCTGCCGGTCGCCGCCTGCTCATCGGTGACCCGAATGACCGCCGCAGCGCCTTCCTCTTCGGACAGAGTCACGTTGCGCGGCCGGTCGCCCGGCTCGAGGGGCTCGAACCCCTCCGCAATCGGCTGCGGGGGCAGAGGCGGCGGGGGCGGCGGGAATGCGCGCGGAACCTCGCGAATCCGGCTCCGCCCCGGTCCGCTCGGCCGGCCGCTTCGGCCGATGTCGATCGGCGCAAAGCCGATGCGAGAGGCCGGGGACCCGGGTCTCAGGCGGAAGTCGCCTCTCTCGGGAGCCACGAAGAGCGGGTCCGCGATGATCGAGTTGGCGTCGTGCCCCCGCGCCCGCCACTCCTCCAGCGAAGCCCCCGCAAAGGTGATGGGGTCCCGGCGCGTGTTCCAGTAGAGGTTGCGGTCAATCCGGAAGCGGTCACCGGCCCAGTTGCTGCCCAGCAGCGGTCCCTCGCTCCAGTAGACGATGTTACGCTCAAAGGTGAAGGAGAGGTGGTCTTCGGCGCGGGTGCGCATGAGTTGAGCCTCGCGAGCAAACGCGAACACGTTGTTGCGCACCACGTTGTCCCGGCCATAGTGCTGGTGGAAGCCGGCGCTCTTCGTGCGGTAGACCACGTTGTTCTCGGCGAGCATGCCGGTGGTGCCCTCGTCGAAGTAGATGCCCCAGCCCCCGTAGGCGTACGACTCCACGTCGTGGATGTGGAGGTAGCGCTGCACCGACCCAGGCGAGAGCCCGAGTGTGTAGGTTCCGCCCATGTCGCTCAGGACGCCCTGCCCGATCCGCCAGATGCGGTTGCGCTCGAGGGTATTGTGGTGGGCCGCGCTTGGGCCGTAGCCCCACGACCAGCCGACCGAGATGCCCGTGTAGTAGAAGTCGTGGATGTCGGTGTAGCTGATGGTGTTGTGGGGCGACGACCCGATCCAGACGCCGATGCCAGCCGGGTGCATCCTCCCGCCGTGAGCGATGAGCGACCGCGTGACGGTGTTATGGCTCGCCAGCAGGTTGGGGTCGTCGGACCCTTCGGGCTCCCCCAGCCGAACCCCGCCGGCGCCCACGTCCGTGATCTCGCAGTCGTCGATCGCGCAGTGCTGGCTTGCGGCGCCCAGGTCGATCCCATATCCGCCGACGTGGCGGACCGCGCACCGCTCGAACCGGACGCGCCGGGCGCCAACCGCGCGCACGGCGCCACGGATAGTGATCTCCGCCTGCCAGAACTGGTGACCCACGGGCGGCGTGTTCCAGTTCTGATGCTGGAACTCGATGCCCCGGAACACGAGGTCGCTGACCCAGCGGCGGCCCGCAACGTCGCCCTCGATCATCAGGAGTTGGTCGAGGACGGGCGCCACGATCTCGGTGCGCGAGGGAGTCTCGCCTCGCTTCGGGAGGTAGGTCAGCTCGCCCGAGGTGCGGTCGAGGTACCACTCGCCGGGCTCCGAGAGCGCCTCGCGCACGTTCTCGACGATGAAGCGCTGCCCGCGCCGGATGGCGTTGAACCAGACCGTGCTCATCGTGGGCTCAGCGAAGGTGACAATCCTGCGCTCCGCGTCGATGGACGCGATCTTCATGCGTGCCATCGTCCAAGTCTGGAACACCAGCACGTCGATGTCCGACCGGTTCGTCCAGCTAGGGTCGACGTCGCCTGCGGCATACTGAAGCCGGTCGTAGCCCCTGCCCTGTGCGGCGGCGGAGGGCGGGACCTCGTCTTCGGCACGGAAGTAGCCGCCCTTCGGCAGGCGCGGGCGGTAGCGTCGCTCTCCATTCGCCCAGAGCTGACTGAAGAACCACTCGCCTCGCTGTACCTCGGGAAGATGCGCCCGCCAGGCGCCGTTCGGCATCTGCCGCCAGCCTTCGATGCGTCGGCCGCCACTCACAATTGGGCGTTCGCGCGGGTAGGCCGCGTAGGTGACCAGGGCCCCCTCACGGCCGGAGTCCTCCGGCCCGAAGCGCCAGGGCTCCGACAGACGGTAGACGCCGCCGCGCAGCAGCACGGTGATCGGCCGGCGAGCGTCCCCCGATGCGGTTATTGCCTCGCGTACCGCGGCCTGTGCACGCGCAGGCGTGGCGAAGGGCCCATCGGTGCGGGCTCGGTTCGGGGCGGCGAGCCGACCCGACCAAGAGTCGCTGCCTCTCGGCGAGACGAAGAAGTCCGCCGAGGGCGTGGCGGCGCTCGCGCCAGCGGCGCAGAGCAACGACAGGGCGGTGCACATGGCTCGCATCGAGGCTCCTTCCTGAGCGGAGGCTGCCACGGCTGGCCGCCGCTTCCCGCGACGCGCCGCCGAGGCTATACCCCTAGCCAATTCCGCCGTCGGGAGACCAACTCCTGCTGCGCGCGCTGGGCCTAAGGGGCGATCTCGCAGACGGCCGTCAGCACGACTGGCTCCAGGGCGGCCGCTTCGCCATACATGCCCCAGATCACCTCCCCCGTCGCCTCGTCGACCTCGTAGCCATCATCGCTAGCACCGCTGCGCGCCGCTGCACCGCGGCAGGGGGGGTGGACATGTCTCGGGAGTGACGCCGGTGAAGCCCAGGATGTTGCCCTCCACGGAACACCTTTGGCGCGCGCTGACGCCACCCTCTCGGTCCTCACGGCGAGCGGCGAGCTCTGTGCAACGCTTGGTCCCACCGGCTTCCGCGAGTCGGAGCGCGACCTGAGCGTGCGAGCTCACCGCACGCAGGAGTTCCTGCTGGCGGGCCGGCGGCTTCCGGGCCTCAGGCGCCGGCTCGTGTCGTATGGTTCCGAGTCGCGCGATGTGCTGACCCTCGGTAAGGGGGCGCAGGCAGCGCACTGGGAGCAGCGCATCGACTGGCCAGCCGGGCGGGTCGTCTCTGGGCTCCGGGGCCCGGGGTGGCGTGCAGGATCTGGTGCGCTCCGGCGTGCTGCTGGGGGCCAACGCGTTCGTCGCCGAAGTGG
>DATIKM010000037.1:0-13571 GCA_035477595.1 Chthonomonadales bacterium | reverse complement strand
ATGGGGAACTCGATGGTGCGAGCGTCCTTCCGGACGTAGGGGTGGCTCCTGGCGGTGATGCGCCAGTCGGCCCAGGCGTGCTCGACGACGGTGACCTGCGCGGGCTCCTTCCGCCGGTTGCGGATGCTGATCTCGAAGCTCTCCTCGACCTCTCTGGGCCCGATGCGGTTGAAGTCGGTGCGCTTGTGCTCGCCGACTATGTCGAAGCTGTCGCCAACGTAGAGCTTGAGCGTTTCGTTCTGCGGGGTGTGGTCGATCTCGTCCTCGCCGACGAACTGGAGAGCGCCCCTGCTGTCGGCCTTGTAGAGGCGGACGCGTCCCTTGGGAAGCGGGATGCCCATTGCCGGTTTGGCGTTCTTGACCTCGACGATGATGTTGACCTTGCGGTTCTGGCTCGTGTCGAAGCCCTCCCCGGGTTGGTGGTTGGGGTTACCGATGCCCCAGAACCCTCTCCGGCCTTCGTAGATGAAGCGCTTGGTGGCGGGCACCCGGTTCGCGGTGAGGAGCGTCATCTGCTTCTGCTCGTTGTCGCGCACCGTCGTCGTCCCCTCCAGCGTGTACAGGTGGTACTCGAAGAACGCCTCCTGCTGGAACCCACCCTCGCGGCCCGCAGCGCCGGGAGCCGCCAGGGCCATCTCCTCCATCATCCCGCGCCGACGCTGCGGCTGGATGCGTCGCACGTCTCCGGCGATGAGCTGGAGGCTGGCGTTCTCATAGGTGGCGCCGCTCCTGTTGTCCAGGGTCACCCAACCGGTCAGGTCCAGCATCGTGTCGTCGGCGGAGAGCGTGGCGACGTAGTCGGCCCTCCACGTCACGCCCTGGGTCAGATAGGACACCTCGGCGTCATGCGTGCCGGCCTGCTCGCTGTCGACCAGCCACACGAGTTGTGGCCGCGGAATGAGGCCGGCCGGCATCTCGTGCAGCACCACCTCGCCGACGGGGTTCAGCACCAGCTTCCCGTCGTCCAGCCGAACCACCAGTCCGGCGTGAGCCGCGCCGAGGCCCTCGCCCTCGCCGGTGCGTGCCACGATCTGCGACACAGGCGTCACGATGGTCCCAGTCAGCTCCCTGACCACCCCGTTGCCCAGGTTCTGCCTGATGGTGACCTTCCTCCCCACGGACTTGTTGAGGAGGGTCGTGGGGTTGATGAGGTCGTAGAGGTAGTTCTGCTCGCGGACGACGACCGCTGCGGGCGCGGTGACGCTCTTGAAGTGGACGGAGGTGGGGTCGATCTGTGAGGCGACGTCCTCGATGACGACGCGGTTGCGTCCCCGGACGAGCTCTATGGGCCTCCGCTCCTTCACGAGCGCGAAGTTCTGGTTGTAGATGGTGATGTTCACGCTCGCCGGACGAGCGCTCCTCGACGCCTCTTGACCATACAAGGGAGCGCCGAGTGCTAGGAGCGCCGCCGCGACGGACGCTCGCATGATCGATCTGTGTGCCATGTACAACCTCCCGCTCGCCCTCTGAGGGGCGTGTCGCGCGTCCGGCCGGTTCTTCTGCAGCCTGGCGTCGCAACGCGTCGCCCGCGCACCTTCCTTGGTTGCGCCATGGCGCCGCTGGGTTCATCGTCGGCCAGAGGGGGGCGCCGGCGCAGGCCTGGTGAGGCGAACCGGCGGGTTGTTGGTCGAGCACATGGCACGCCTCCCGATGCCACTGGCCACGACGAGTGGATCGGACCCCATGTTCCCCTGGAACATGGCCAGCGAGCCCTCGCCCGAGAGCGACGCGAGCAACCCTCCTCGGTTGAAAGTGCACGCGTTGACGTTCAGCCGGCCGCCGGACTGCACGATGCAGGGCGCCTCCCTGGCGTGGAGTGCCCACTCGTGAATGTTGCAGGCATTGAGGTTCAGCGAGCCGGCGCGGACCTCTACGAGCGTGCCGGGCACAGCCCAGAAGCTGCAGTTCGTCAGCGTCAGGTTCCCTGTGTTCCCCTGCCGGAGGAGCACGCCCCAGCTGGTCGGCGAGGCGCCGAATGGCGCGAACGCGCCGTTCGTCACGCTCACGCCGATCGCGAAGATGTCCTCCACGTCCATGCCGATGGCGACGCAGTCGGCGCCGATGCCGACGAAGGTCCCGTTCGTGACGCCCGCCGGGTAGATCACGTCTGGCGACGGCCGAACCTCGCCCGTCCGGAAGAACCGGTAGCCGGTGTGGTAGCCATAGCAGAAGCTGTTGAGCACGGACTGCCAGTCGGACCGGCCGAACTCGAACGCCACGCCGTGCGCCTGCACCCACGGGCGCAGCGGCTTGCCGAGCGTGAAGTACGGCCAGAGGTGCACGTTCTCTATGCGCACGATGTCGTAGCAGTGGTCGACGCGGATGCCCACGCGCAACGGCTCGCCCCACACGTTGCGCACGAGCGCCGCGTGCGCGCCGTCCAGTTCGATGCCCTGGTAGGCGTTGAACAGGAACACCTCCTCGATCCGCGCGCTGTGCCCGGTGGTGATGGCGAACGGGTAGGGCACGGGCTCCTTCGCGTCCGCGGACTGGTCCGGGTACTCGAACACGAAGCCGATGAGCGTGGACCTGCCTCCCGTCAGTGCCATACAGCCCGGCCCGGTTGTGCGGCCACGCCCTCCGGTGACGAGCAGTACCGTGCCGGACCGTCCGCCCGGTCCCACGAAGTCGCCCCGGAGCGTGGTGGAGGCCGGCACGCGCACGGTCCCCTCGATTCGGTAGCGCCCGGCGGGTGCATGCACCGTTGATCCCGGCGTGCGCGCCGCCTCATCCAGAGCTCGCTGGAACGCCGCCGTGTCGTCCGTCGTGCCGTCGGCCTTCGCTCCGTGGGCGTGCACGTTGACCATGGCGGCGTCTGTCGCGGCGCCCGTGAGCAAGAGCGGGGAGGAGAACCCAAGCAAGAAAGATGCTCTGGTCATAGGCAGGCCTTTCCTGTGGCAGTGCAATCGCGCCCATCGAGCGGGAACCTGGCCAGCAGGAGGCCGCAGCGCTATATCGAGGGCGCTGGCAGACCGACTCTGGCGAGCGTGGAACGCCGCCGTCGGGTGCTGTCGTGAGCTACCGCCGGGTCGCGACGAGGCGAGACGGGTGGATGCGCCTGCTCGTGGCGGGCTGGGCGCCGTTCCGCGTGCCGGGGGCCAGCGGCTGCGGGCGACGTCCCGTCGGCCGCATTGGCGGGCGCCGCGAGCGTCGTGCACCATAGGACCGCCTCTGGGGCGGCTGACGCCGCCGTGCGGCTCAGACCGGCTGGAGGTCGGGGTTGTCGCACGCGCGGCGGCCGGCCTTGGCCATGTCGATCCAGCGTCCGTCGATTCGCACGCGCACCACGTCGGCGGTGAAGTCGTTCGCGGTGCCGCATCGGGCGCAGTTGGAGAAGAGCGACGACCCGACCCCGTAGACGTCTACCGGGACCCCCTCGGACTCGAAGCTCCTGATGCGCTCCGGGTTGAAACCGCCGGTCACGATGATGCGCACGGCCCGGCACCAGTCGCGCGCGCGGTCCACCCAGCGCGACGGCAGCTGCTCCCACGCCTCGAAGGCCGTGTCGACGGCGGCGCGCAGGCGGAAGCAGAGCCGCGGGTTCACGCCGAAGTCCAGCCTGGGGTCGCCGAGCGGCTCGACGCTGGCGTCGCGCATTGTGCCGCTCGTGTCCGGCCGCACGCCGAAGAGCACGTAGCGGGCCGCCTCCTCCGTTCTCCCAGCGTCCACGAGCTCGCGGTAGCGCGCGAACATGCGGCGCATAACGGCGAGCGAGTCACCCACGCAGTCGTTGTGGAAGTCCACCAGCGCGATGCGCGGGATGGACGGTGGAAGCACCGCGCAGAAGGCCATCATGGTCTCCGCGGTGTCGCCGAGAAAGCACGCGATCGCCGCGTGCGCCACCGTGCCGCCTCCCGCGCCGCCCCACCACTCGCCCTGCTCGTCCGTGGAGACCAGGGAGCGCGACGTGTGGTTGTGGGTGCGGTTGTAGAGCTGCACCGCCACGTGGTAGGCGTAGCCGTCTCCGGCCTGGATCTCGTGGGCGTCGAAACGGGCGGGGAAGAAGAGCACGTCCTTGCCGCCTGCCGCGTCCAGCACGTGACAGACGTTTGTCGCGACTCTTGTCCCGCGCGTGAGCGCGCCAAGCGTGGGCGTCTCAAGGGCGGCGAAGTCGCGGTACCGCCCCCGCACGCGAATCACGGGCTGGACGTCCATCGGGTTGCCATCGTAGCGGGCGATGGTGCCGTCGTGCACGGCGTGTACGTCGAGGCTGTCATAGGTGTCGCTCCAGGCGCCCATCTGGTCGAACCCGCCCGTGCACGTCCGCAGCATTGCGAGCGCCTTGTCCACGCCGACCACCACGGAGAACGGCCGGCGTCGCGTGAACCACTGCATCTCGACATGGATGTCGCCCGTCTCGACGTTCGCCAGGTCGACGCCGATGTCTGCTAGCTCCGGGCAGTCGCCGCCGAACCGGTAGCCGCGCGCCGAGAGCCTGGCGAGCAGCCGCACCACGTTGAGGAAGTACTTGTCGGAGTACCAGCCGCGGCGCATCCGGTCGACGTCGAGCTTGAAGGTCTCAACCGGCAGCCGGCGTCCGTCAACCACGCTCATGACATACCACGCGCCCGCCGTCCGGCCCCCCGCGAACGAAGACGCCGGGGCGCCAGCGCGCCTCCGGCGTCCTCGTCGCATGAACGCGGTCGAGCCAAGGGGCTAGGCCGGCTTCGCCGTGTCATCGCTCTCCGCCCCGCGCGGGTCCTCCCGGAACAGAAGCGGGAACACGATCGCGCAGAGGATGGTGAGGACGCACGGGATCATGAAGACCATCTTCCAGTTGGTGACGGACCCGATGAGCTGGCCGCCCACGGTTACCGGCTGCGCGAGGTCCGTTGTGTAGATCGCCTGGATCCATCCCGCGAAGATGCTGCCCACGTACGGGGCGAGCCCCAGCACAACTAGAGCCACGAGGGCCTGCGCGGAGGCGCGAATGTCCTTAGGGGCGACCTTGTCCACGTAGATGAACCCCACGACAAAGAAGAAGACGTAGCAGAAGCCGTGGAGCGTCAGGGATGCCAGCACGAGCCACGGGATCGGCAGCAGGCTGAAGATCGCGTAGCGTATGGGCCACGCGAGGATCCCGAGCAGGAGCGTCTTGCGTATACCGAGCTTCGGCAGGATGAGCGGCAGCGAGAGCATCACGGCGATCTCCGCGACCTGGGCGATGCTCATGTAGGCGGAGATGCTGGCGGACGGGATGCCTATACCGCCGAACTGCACTGGTGTGCCGAGGAACGGCGCGGTCAGGATGTAGTAGAACTGGAGTTCCGTACCGACGACGAACGAGATGATCATGAAGACAAGGAACGGCCGGCTCTTCAGGAGCTTCAGCGCTTCCATGAAGGCGAGTGGGTTCGCGCCCTCTCGTCTGGGGGGCGTGGCCGGCAGCGCAAACGAGAAGAGGCCGAGAACGATGGAGATGCCGCCCGCAAGGAAGAAGAGGTCGCCCACGAAGGGTGTTTCCGCCATGCTGCGCCAGGCAGCGAGGGCCCATCCGGCAAGGATCCACCCGATGGTGCCGCCCACCCGGATACCGCCGAACTGGCGCTCGGCGCTTGTCAGATGGGCGAAGGTGATGGAGTTGGAGAGCGCCAGCGTCGGGGCATAGAAGAGCGAGTAAGCGAACATCATGATCGCAAAGGTCTGGTAGTCCGTCTGCCGGGCCATCGCGAACATGAGGAAGCCGCCCACCAGGTGCAGAATCGCCAGGAACTTCTCGGTGTTCATGTAGCGGTCGGCGATCTGGCCCGCGATGAACGGCGAGATGATCGTCGCCAGCGGCAGCAGGCTGAAGATGAAGCCAACCTGCACGCCATCGAACCCGAGCCCGTGCGGCGGCTCATCCATAAGGTACTTTCCGGCGACCACGACCCATGCGCCCCACACCGCATACTGGAGCACCATCATGACGGTGAGGCGCCAGCGAACGCTTGCGGTCATGCTTCTGTCCTCCTCAGGGAGCGGCTCTCCTCGAGCGCCCGAGCGTCCGCGGACTCGCGCGCAGGTGTCCAGTGTGGAGCCGGGCGCCGCGTGGTGCGGGCGGCGCCCGGGTAGTTCGGCAGGCGCGCGGCTACAGCCTGCGGTTCATCGCCCGCGCGATAGCGTCGCGCGTGGCAGCCAGAGACCGGTCGATACCGGCAGAGGGGTTCTGCGGCTCCAGCTCGTACTCCAACACCATGGGGCCTCGGAACCTCAAGCGACGCAGCTCGACGAGGAAGTCCACGAGGCGCAACTCGCCCTGGCCGACATCGGTGTCGGTGTTCTGACGCCTCGCGTCCTTCAGGTGGACGCCGTGGACCCGCCTGCCCAGCGCGCGGACGGCCTCCACCGGGTCCACGCCGGAGCGGATGAAGTGGCCGGTGTCGATGCACGCGCCGACGCGATGGTTCGTGTCCCGCAGGGGGGCGAGCACGCTCTCGAGGCTGTCGTAGCGCGCGCCCGGGCCGTGGTTGTGAATCGCGATGTTGATCCGGTAGCGGCGGGTCAGCCGGTCGAGTATGGGGAATGCGGCGGGCGCGGGGTTGGCAGTGATGCACTCGACGCCCATCGCCCTCGCGAACTCGAAGACACGCGTGGCGTGTTCCTCGTTGCCGTCGAAACCCTCCACTCCATATGCCACAAGGCGGACGCCGGCCGCCCTGAACTGCGCGAGGAGCGCGTCGATCCGGGCGCGGTCGTCGGTGACGGCAACGTGGCCCGAGAAGGCCTCCCAGTAGGGCAGCCTCCAGGCCGAGGTCATGTTGAGCGCCGTGTCGAAGTTGAACCCGCGAAGTGAGAAGGACTGGATGCCCATGCGGAACGGGCCGTAGGGCCTGGCGGAGGCCAGGGCGCTCAACGAGCCCATGCTCAGAGCTGCGGTTGCCGCGCCGGCGGCGCTCGTTCGCAGAAAGTCACGCCGGCTCACATGCCGGGCGTCGGCGTCGTCACGATCTCGGTTGGTCTGGCTCATCGAAAGTCGGCTCCTTGGTACGCGGAAGGACGCGCTACGCCTTCTCGCCGAGTTCGAGCCGGCACTCGCGGATGAGGCCGTCGACGGCGAGCTTAAGCGACGTGAGAGCGTCCTCGATTTGGCGAACCTCCATGTGGGGCAGGTCCATGGGTCGGACGTCCTGCAGCACGTTCAGGAAGTCTAGGATGCGGTTGGCCCGGGCGCTTGGAACGAAGCCAGCGTCCGCCGCTTCCGGCTCCGACTCCGGCAACTCGGGCGCGCGGAAGAACCGGATGAGGTGGTCTGCCGGCGACGCCATGATCTCCTCGGCGCGGTCCGGGTTCTGCTTCAACGCGCGGACGAGCCTCCCCGCCTGGTCGCTGGAGAGACGGTCGTCGCGGATGCGGTCGACGACAGCGGACTGCAGCTCCGGCGCGTCGTTGAGCTGCTTGAGGAACCGGGCGTGCTTCTCCGTGACCTGACCGTCCGCGGGCCGGTTGGGGCTGGAGACGACCCGTTCGCCAATCTCGAAGGGGAGCTCCAGAAGGTCGAGGAGATGCCCCACGGTGCGTTCCGACAGGCCAAGCCGGCCGGCGACCTCGCGGTTGGTGGCGCCCAGACGCTCCTTCACCGTCGCGATGGCGGTCGCCTTCTCGAGCGGCTGCAGGTCCTCGCGCTGGAGGTTCTCCACGAGCTGCTCTGTGACGCGGTCCTCCGGCTCCTCGGGGCGGACGATGCAGGGAACCACCTCGAGGCCCACCATCTGCGCCGCTCGCCAGCGGCGTTCACCCGTGACGATCCGGTAGCCGTCCATCCCACGCAGTGGCGCCACGGTGATCGGCTGCAGGACGCCATGCTGGCGGATGCTGTCCGCCAACCCCTGCAGGGCATCCGCGTCGTGGTGGCGACGGGGCTGGTCGGCGTCCTCCACGATGCGACCGACCTCGATGATCTCGACTCGCACGCGTATGACCTCCCGGACGCCGGTCGCGTCCGAGAGGCATTATAGGGCTCGGCCCCTCGGGACGTCAACGCGCGTCATGGGGCCGGCCCTCCTACGGGACCTCGACTAGCCTCACGTCGTACGTCAGCGTCTCGTTCGGCGGCACGGCGCGCTCCACATTGCCGGTGGCGCCGTACCCCAGCGATGGCGGTACCGTGATCCGCCGGTGCCCGCCCTCACGCATGCCAAGGATGCCCTCCTGTAGCCCCTTGGGCATCGAGTCGGTCCCCAGCACGTAGCGGGTTGGCTTCCCCGGCAGGTGGGAGCCATCGAACAGGCGTCCGTCGGCGAGGTAAGCCCTGTACTCGACCACCACGGCGCCCCCGGGCTGCGGCTGCTGACCCTTGCCCGTCACGATGTCGGTGACCTCGAGCTGCTCCGCGGCAGGGCTTGCCGCACGCTCGTGGCCATCCGCGGGCGCATGCGCCGCGTGGTGGCGGCCATCGCACGTGGGATGGCACGACGGGCGGCCCGCCGGGCGCTGGAACAGGGCCCCCAGTGAAACCACCGCCCCTAGCGCAATGATGATGCCCAGCACCAGACGCGGACTCATCGCATGCCTCCCCACACAAACCGGTCAGTAGATCGTATCATCGTCATCCTCGGGTCCCTTCGCGCCGTTCTCACCCGTCAGCTCCTCCTCCAGCGCCGCATCGAAGTCCTCGCCCACATCCTCGTCCATCGCCTTGCCCATCTCGCGCACCCACTTGCGCATCGCCTTCGGGTCGTTCTCAATGTCGCCGATGGCCGACTCGTCCGCCAAGCTCTCGAGAGCCTCGTCCTCCGACCGCACGCGCGCGAAGCGCGACACGCGCTTGGTGAGCTTCACCGCCCCGCACTGAGGACAGGAAGGCGGTTTGGAGTCCGCCAGCACGCCGACGAGCGCGCTGAACCGCTTGTCGCACGCATCGCAGGTGTACTCGAAGATCGGCATCGTGTCCTCCGGTCACAGGGGAGCGGTCGTTGCCGCGCCCCGACTCCCTATACGGTCGGACGCCTGCGCCCGCTCGTCAGATGCTGTCCGGTTGTCCACCCTTGGCGCCGGGTGATGCCAGCGCGTGGCGCCGCGCAACCTCCGCCCGCGCCGCCGAGACAGCGACCGCCGCCATCAGAATCAGCGCTAGAACGAGGCAGAGGGGACCGAACTGCCAGCCCCATCGCACGTACCGGCTGCGCTGGTCGTCGAGGCCGATGACCCCGTCGATCCGGCCAACCCCGTCGTCGCGCGACTGCCACCGGTCGCGCCCTTTGGGGTCCACTATGACGCTCGATCCGCCAACGTCGGCGGCCGCGACCCATCGGCGGCTCTCCACAGCCCGCATACGCAGCAGGAGGCGCCGCTGCTCGCGCTGGGCGGCGCCCCACAGCCGTGGGTTATAACTGGGCGAGAGGATCACCTCCGCGCCATCCTGCACGAGCCGGCGTGCCACGTCCGGGAAGTCGAGGTCGAAGCAGACGGCCACGCCGATGCGCCCGGCTGGCGTCTCGATGGCGCGGGCCTCGGTCCCCGGGACGCCGTCGCGCAGGAAGTGCACTGTGTGGTTCTTGACGTGCTCCCCCAGCACCTGCCCGTCGGGCCCCAGCACGAGCGCCGTGTTGCGGAAGGAGTCGCCGGCCGGGACCTTCACCCCGAGCACGAACGCGCCTCGAGCCGACCGAGCGACCTCCTCGACGCGTCGCCACAGCCGGGGATCGGTCCGGGGGTCGCGCTGCAGCGCCAGCTCCGGCCACACGATGAACGCCGGCCGCACGCCCGGCTCGAGGCGCGACATGCCGAATAGCGCCCCTTCGTCCTCCGGTGAAGCCTGGACCAGCCGCACCATGGCGGCTCGCGTGGGCAACTTCTCCTGAAGCGGTCGCGCAAGGCAGAGCGCGCACCAGACCGCGTACAGCACGAGCGCCGGCCCGCGCCACGTGGGGCGCCGCCACGCGCTCCGCAGCGCTGTCCCGAATGCCGCGATGAGGAAGGTGAGGCCGTAGGATCCCACGACCGATGCCGCCTGAAGAGGCACCGCGCACGCCGCCATCGCGTAGCCCAGGCCCGACCAGCCGAACCGGAGAACGAACCACTCCGACCGGTACACCTCGATGCCCGTCCAGAGGATGGGCGCCGAGACCCACAGCGGCACGATCCACAGCCTTCGCGACGCGCACGCGAACGAGGCCCCGAAGAGCGCCGTGAAGAGGGCCAGAATGGCGACTAGTGGGACGGCGGCCGCGCCGAAGAGGTTGGGCAGCCAGAAAAGGGTCGCGCCGTAGTGCGCGAGCCCGGCGCACAAACCGGCAACGAGCGCCTCGCGTGTCCGCGCACCCTCAAGCGCCAGCACGAGGAGTGCGAAGCCCAGTGGGAGCAGAAAGGGAGCGCTCCAGGGCGGGAAGCCGAGCGCCAGGAGGGCGCCGCCGCCCGTGGCAAGTGCGACGCGCCGCATGGTGGTCGGCTCCGCGGGTCCAGCACGCGCCGCCCGGCTCTCGGACGGGCCAGGCGATGCGGCGCCTCCCGCGCTCACGCCGACACCCGGGCCGCCGGCGTCTCCGGCGTGCCATTCCCCCATGGCTCGCACTGGCATCGCCAGGCTCGCGCTGCAAAGCTCGCAGCGCCAGGCGCGGAGCAGGTCAGGCTCACCGACGCCGCCAGGTTAGGATGTGGCCGGCGACCGGGCAGAACGCCGCCTGGGGTACTGGTGATGGGATGGTCGACCACTGCATTCCCCCCCGGATGTGGCTCCGCATTACGGGTCCCGCGGCGAGCCCGCACTGCGCCCGAGCGCCCGCGGTGTTCGCTCGCCTACGCCGAGACTCCTGTCAGGCAACTGGCTCACCGGTGAAACCAAGTAGATCGAAATAGTGTACTATATCCATGGAAACCGCAGGACGGCTCGCCACCCGCGCGGCTGTCCATTCCGAAAGGATGGCCTCCCATGCGCATCGCCGACAACGTGACGCAGCTCATCGGCAACACGCCGCTCGTGCGGCTCAACCGGGTCACCGAGGGCACGGTCGCCATTGTGGCGGCCAAGCTCGAGTACTTCAACCCGCTCTCCAGCGTCAAGGACCGGATCGGCGTCTCGATGATCGATGCCGCCGAGAAGCAGGGCCTGATCGGCCCGGACACCATCCTCCTCGAACCGACCAGCGGCAACACAGGCATCGCGCTGGCCTTCGTGTGCGCCGCACGTGGCTACAGGTGCAAGCTCGTCATGCCCGAGACGATGTCCATCGAACGGCGCGCCATGTTGAAGGCCCTCGGCGCGGAGTTGGTGCTCACCCCGGGGAGCGAGGGCATGCCGGGCGCCATACGCGCCGCCGAGGAGCTCGCTGCCAGGGACCCGCGCTACTTGATACCCCAGCAGTTCCAGAACCCGGCCAACCCCGAGATCCACCGGCGCACGACCGCCGAGGAAGTCTGGAACGACACGGACGGCCAGGTCGACATCTTCGTGGCCGGCGTCGGCACCGGTGGTACCATTACGGGAGTGGGGCAGGTACTGAAGGCGCGCAAGCCAGGCGTCCGCATGGTCGCCGTGGAGCCTGCGGCTTCCGCCGTCCTCTCCGGCAAGCCGAAGGGGCCGCACCCCATCCAGGGGATCGGCGCTGGCTTCGTGCCGGACATCCTCGACCGCAGCGTGATCGACGAGATCATCACGGTCGAGGCGGCGGACGCCGTGGAGACCGCCCGTCGCCTCGCCCGCGAGGAGGGCCTCTTCGCCGGCATCTCGTCGGGCGCGGCAACCTGGGCCGCCCTGCAGATCGCGCGGCGTCCCCAGAACGAGGGAAAGCTCGTAGTCGTCGTGCTGCCCTCCACCGGCGAGCGGTACCTGTCGACGCCAACCTACGCCGACCTGGCCTGAGGGCCCGCAATGTCAGGAGGAAAGCATGCGCATGGAGACCCTGGCCGTCCACGCGGGCCAGGCGCCAGACCCTGCCTACGGCGCCGTGATGACGCCGATCTACCAATCGTCCACCTTCGCGTTCCGCGGCGTCGGCCAGCCCGGTCCGTTCGACTACTCGCGGAGCGGGAACCCTACCCGCAAGGCGCTCGAGGACTGCCTGGCCGCTCTCGAGGGAGGCGTGCGGGGCTTCGCCTTCGCCACCGGGATGGCAGCCGAAGCGACCATCCTCATGCTGCTGGACGCCGGCGACCGCATCGTCGTCCACAACGACCTCTACGGCGGCACCTACCGACTGCTGACCGGGGTGGTAGCTCCCAAGGGTGTGACGGTCGACTTCGTAGATCTGCGCGACCCCGCCGCGCTCCGCGAGGCGCTCCGCGCGCCGGCGCGCATGGTGTGGACGGAGACGCCCACGAACCCCCTGATGAACCTGCTCGACCTCGCGGCGCTCGCGCAGATCGCGCGCGAGCACGGCGCGGTGACCGTGTGCGACAACACGTTCCTCTCGCCCATCTTCCAGCGCCCCCTCGACCTCGGCATAGACATCGTGGTTCACAGCACGACGAAGTACATCAACGGGCACTCCGATGTGGTGGGCGGCGGCGTGATCGTTCGCGACGAGGGCCTCGCGGAGCGGATTGGCTTCGTGCAGAATGCTGCCGGCACGTGCGCCGGGCCGTTCGACAGCTTCCTCGTGCTGCGCGGCGTGAAGACGCTCCCGCTGCGCATGGAGCGGCACCACCACAACGCGCTCGTCCTGGCGCGCTGGCTCGAGGCGCACCCACGGGTGGCACGCGTCCTGCACCCGGGCCTTCCGAGCCACCCGCAGCACGACCTGGCGACCCGGCAGATGAGCGGGTGCGGCGGCACCTTCTCGTTCCGGGTGCGGGGAGGGGAGCAAGCGGCGCTGGCGGTCCTTGGCGGCGTGCGCCTCTTCACGCTCGCGGAGTCGCTGGGAGGCGTGGAGTCGCTCATCGAGCATCCCTGGTCAATGACACATCTGTCCATGCCCGCCGACGTCCGGCGCAGCGTGGGCATCACCGAAGACCTGATCCGCGTCTCGGTCGGAGTCGAGCACGTCGATGACCTGGTGCACGACCTGGAGGCGGCCCTCGCGCACGTGCCGGTCTAGTTGGTGGTGAAGGAAACCAGCGCACGCGTCCACAATATGCCCAGGGCGGCAAGCGATGCCGAACGCGGGCACGTGCGCACGCGGGCGGGTATGTCCCGGCGGACGCGCCCGTCGCGACGCGGGGCCAACGGTCGGCCGCCGAGGCGGAGGAGTGGCAGAACCGCGGCCCGATCCACCTGTGGTATCCTCGCATCAACGTGGCCTAAGCGTGGAGGAGTGGCAGGACCGCGACCCGACCCACCGCCCGCGCGAACGGATGCCTGCGAGCGGCTTTGCAGAGGAGAACCTGCCCACGCCGCCTCTGGAGGCGGCCGCGGAGGTTCGCGATGCGGTCGCGTACGCCACCGCCTGCCACGTGCCGCATGGCCGGCAAGCAGCCGAGGACCTGCGCGACGAGTCGGCGGGCGTGACCCACCGGGCGACGCGCAATGCGAACTACGTCCGTGTACCGTGGCTGGGGCGTCAGGCGGCGCGCCGGGTGCCGTGCGGGGGAGGCGAGCGATGCCTGACCGACGTGAGTTCCTGAAGCAGAGCGCCGCTGCCGTGGCCGCGGCAGCCCTTGCTGCCCGCGCCGGGGCGGACGGAGTCGCGCCGGCGTCGCCGGATCCGCAGGAGGCG
>DATIKM010000036.1:0-46668 GCA_035477595.1 Chthonomonadales bacterium | reverse complement strand
TCTGCTCAGCGGAGGGGTCCGCGGTCGCCGTTATGGGGGGCCTGGTTCCGATGCAGGATGCCGCGCGGACCATCACGTTGAACCGCAGTCAGCAGCGCCGGGCACAGGCGCTGGCAGCGCTGGGCGTGAGCGCAGACGTCGGCGGGGCGTGAGCGCGCAGGGCGGAGGCAGGGGCGTTGACGCGTCGCCGAGACGGCGCTCGCCTCCGCGCCGCGCCACAACCCACGCGCCAACCTGCAGGGCAGCGGGTGTTCCGTGGCGAACAGGCATCGCGCACGAGGCCGCCAAGGAGGTGCCAATGACGAAGGCCGAGCGGGCGGAGATGTACCGGGAGTACCTTGCAAGCGAGGGCTTCCCCGTTAACATTGATCGCGACGGTGTCGTCGCGTTCAAGTTCGAGGGCGGGAACTACGTGATCCTCATCGACGAGGACGAGACCTACTTCCGGCTGGTCTATCCCGGCTTCTGGTCCATCGACTCCGAGGAGGAGCGCCTCCGCGTCAGCCTGGCGGCGCTCCACGCCACCGCCCAGGTAAAGGTGGCCAAGGTGTACCCGCGGAACGACGACACCCACGCCGCCATCGAGTCGTTCTGCTCGCCGCCCGAAGCGTTCAAGCCCGTCTTCAAGCGCTCTCTGCGAGCGCTGGGCGCAGCCGTACAGTGCTTCCGCGAGAAGGTGCCGGGCTGACATGGCGCGCGTGGCGCGCGCCCGCTAAGCCTCGCCTCCCGCAGCCAGCGCCTGGAGCGCCGCCGCCACCACTGCGTCCGCGGTCACCGCCTCCAGACACGCTGGCGGCGGCCCGAGGCACTTGCTGGTGCTGTTGATGGGCGCCGTGTCGTGCATCCGGCGGCAGCGCTCGCAGCAGCGGTGCCGCGCGTGGACCACGTTCCGCGCGTAGCCGTAGGGCCCCACGCGCTCCGGGTTGCTCCGCGAGAAGACCGCGACGGGCGGCGTGCCGACCGCCACCGCCACGTGCGAGGAGCCCGTGTCGCCGCTCAGGTGCAGGCGTGCGCCGCGGATGACGGCGGCCAGGTGCTTCAGCGACGTGCGGCCCACCAGATCGGCCACCAGCGCCCGCGCTCGCGCGCGCGTTTCCTCCGCCAGAGCGCGATCGCCCGGACCGCCCACCATGACCCAGGGGAGCCCCGTGCGGTCGGTAACGCGGTCCAGCACATCGGCGAGCTTCGCGGGTGGCAGCCCCTTGTAGCCGCCTCCGCCTCCGTCGGTGGGGTTCACCACGAGGTAGGGCGCGTCCGCCGCCACGCCCGCGGAGGCGAGGAGGGAGGCCGCGGCCTCCTCCTCCTCCGGCGCTATGTGGAGGGGGAACCGCACGCTCTCCGGCCGTGCGCCGAGGTGGCGCGCCACGTCGAGAAGCTGGTCGACGATGTGCAGGCTCTCCGGCCGACGCCGCACGCGTCGCACCAGGTAGGGGGCTGCCTCGCGGAGCCAGTCGTAGCCGAGGCGAACGCTAGCGCCGGACGAGGCCGCTATAACCGCGCTCTTGGTGAGGCCCTGCAGATCGAGTGCGACATCGTAGCGCTCGCGGCGGAGCCGCCGGGCCAGCTCGCGGAAGTCCGTGATGGCCGCAGGGCGGAAGCGCTCGGCGCGCTTGCGCCGGACTATGGAGTGCACCGTGCGCAACACGGGCGACCCCTGCAGGATATCCGAACAAGGAGCCTCGGCGACCCAGTCGATCTCGAGGTGCGGGAAGCGCTCGCGCAGCGCGGCCGCCACGGGCAGCGCATGCACGATGTCCCCAAGCGCGCTCAGCTTGACGATGAGCACGCGGCGCGCGTTCGTCAGGTCGGGCGCACTCCCCACGCCGCCAGCCTCCCTGGTTCGGGCTCACCACTTGAGCGGCAGGCCGTTCACCACGATGATACCCGCGCCCTCATCGCGCGGGGAGCGCCGGTTGGCCCGACCTATGGCGCAGCCTTTCCGGTACCCGCGTCGCCGCTCCACGCGCCTCCCCCCTCTCGTGCGCCGGCGCGCGGCTACACGTTGCGATCCAGGCGCAGCAGCGTCAGGAACTCCTCGCGGGACTGCCGGCTCTCGCGGAAGACGCCGCGCATCTCGCTCGTGGTCACCTTGCTGTTCTGCTTCTCGATGCCGCGCGCCATCATGCACATGTGCCGCGCCTCCACCACGACGCCGACACCCTTGGGATGAAGCGCCTCCTCGAGCGCACTCGCGATCTGCAGCGTCATGCGCTCCTGGACCTGCAGCCGGCGGGCGAAGACATCGACCAGCCTCGCGAGCTTGCTGATGCCCACAATGCGCCCGGCCGGCAGGTAGGCGATATGCGCCTTGCCGAAGAAGGGCAGCATGTGGTGCTCGCAGAGACTGTAGAACTCGATGTCCTGCACGATCACCATGTCCTCGTAGGGCTCCTCGAAGATCGCGTTGTTGAGGACGTGGTCGATCCGCTGCTGGTAGCCGCGCGTCAGGTAGCGCAGCGCGTGCGCAGCGCGGAAGGGGGTCTTCCGCAGCCCTTCGCGCTCCGGGTCCTCGCCGATCTCGATGATTGCCCGCCGGTACAGCTCCTCAAGGTCCATCCATCCCTCCTCGCATGGCGTTCGCTTGGGCGACCCTTCCCTCGCTTCGGTCGGCCACGGCTCGCGCGCGGTAGCGCAGGTACAGCTCGTCCGCGTCCCGGTATACCGAAACGAGGGCCAGGGGCGCGCTCTCGTGGCCGGGCAACCCGGCCCCCCCGACGACCGTGGGGAGTCCGCTGCCACCCTTGATCTTGGGGGCGAGGGTGAGGAACACCTCATCCACCGCGGCCGCCGCGACGAACGCCCAGTTGAGCTCGGAGCCCCCCTCGAGGAGCAGCCTCCGGACGCCGTACCGTTCCCTGATGATGACCAGCGCGGCATGCACGTCGACAGCGCCCGCTCCGGCCCGGACGAGCGAGGCGCACCGCTCGATGGCTCGCGCCCGCTCAGCGTCGATGGTCTCCGGCGCTACCACGACGGCGCGGTCCGGCGCGTCTCGGAAGAAGCGGTTGTCGAGCGGGATGTCGCCGCTCGCGGTCACGGCGAACCGCCAGCGGTCCGGCGGGTAGACGACGTTGCCGGCGCGCAGCGTCGCGGCGCCGATCACCATGCCGTCGGCCTGCGACTGGAGCCGCCTCATCAGGATCTGGTCCGTGGGTCCGCCAAGCCCCTTCGCCGTCGAGCCGACTGGCCCCTGCAGCGTCTTGCCGTCGGCCGTCGCCACCATGTTGGCGAACACGTAGGGCCGGCCTGGCGGGGGCGGAGGGAAGCGCACGGCGGTGTACAGCGCTTCCGGGGGGAGCGCGTGCTCGTCGAGGTCCAGCAGGCGCTCGATGGGCATCCATCGCCTCCGGTGGCGGGCGCCGGGGTGGGCGCCGCGCCGTTTGACGCATCTCCCGAGGTGTGCTAGAATCGGCGCCCGAGGTGCGGGCACGTGATCCCATTGCGCGACAACATCCCGACGCGGCGTTTCCCCGTGGTCTGCGTCACGCTGATCGCGCTGAACGTGATCGCCTACATCATGGACCACCTGGTGCTGCGTGAGACGCGCATCGCCCTGGTCCAGACGCGCATCGGGCTGGTGGAGGTGCAGACCGCCGTCGGCGGGCTCTCCGAGCGCTATGCGATGGTTCCCGCGCTGGTCACCGCGGCCTTCCCCGAGGTGTGGTTCACCGTGCTCACCTCGATGTTCCTGCATGCCAACCTGCTGCACATCGGCGGGAACATGCTGTACCTGTGGGTTTTCGGCAACAACATCGAGGATGCGCTCGGGCGCGTCCAGTTCATCGTCTTCTATCTGGCGGGAGGCGCGCTCGCCGCGGCGGCACACATCGCTTCGGGCCCCGGCTCCGACATACCTGCCGTGGGGGCCAGCGGCGCCGTGGCGGCAGTGATGGGCGCCTACCTCCTGCTGTACCCGAATGCCGCCGTGCTGGCTGTCGTTCCCATCTTCTTCATCGGGACCCTGATGGAGGTGCCGGCGCTCCTCGTCATCGGCTTCTGGGCGCTGGTGCAGTTCGCCAACGCCCAGTGGTTCGGCGGCGGCGAGCTCCGGGGCGGCGGCGTCGCCTACTTCGCCCACCTGGGCGGCTTCCTGGCGGGCCTGCTGATCGTGGCGATGCTGGGCGGGAGGCGGCTCGTGCGGCGCCAGCGCGCGCGGCGCGAACAGCGCGGCGACTGGTAGCGGCCCCACTCCATCCTGAGCGCGGCCCCCGGCTCGCGCGAGCGAGGACAGCGAGAACTTGCGCACCACATTCACCGGGCGCCCTGCCGGCGCCCTGGCATCGCGCTTGCGCGGCATCGAGGGGTTGCTGTGGGCCGTCGTTGCCCTCGGCGCCCTCGGAGGCCTCATCGGCCTCGCGGTCCGCCACCGGGCCGAGCAGGCGAACCGCCGCGTCGAGCTGACGGTCGACCTCCTCGAAGTGCGCAACCTGGCGATGGCTGCCCGATCCGATCTGGCAGATGTGCTCCGATCGCTCCGCGAGGCCGGCGTCACCTCCGCGGGCATCATGGAGGATACCCTCACCACCCTCGAGACCGAGGGCAAGATCCGCAGCGAGAGGGACGGGATCGCCACCACGGTGCAGGTCTACTCGCGCCCGCTGCTTGAGCGCATCGAGGCGGCGCTGTCGGCGCGCGGCGTGCGTACCCACTGGGACGACATCCAGCCGGTCGCCGGGCAACGCACCTTCACCGCGTTCGTCGCGGCTACCGCGTCACCCGATCCGAACGAGAACCGCGCGCCGCGCAGCGTGTTCTTCGTGCCGGAGGAGTACGACATCCTGCGCCCGATGGGCGTGGCGATGCCGCCCGACCTGGTGAGGCTCGTGCGCGATGTGGGTCTGCTGCCGGTGGCTCGGATATCCACGTTCCCGGGCGGGCGCGGCGAGAGCTACGAACGCGTGCTGCGGGAAGCGATGAAGGCCGGGGCGCGCACCGTGGTGTTCGAGGGCGTCGAGGTCTTCGGGTTCCGCGGCGGCCACCGCGAGGCTGCGGAGGCGTTCCGGAAGGCAGGCGTCCTCTACGGCCAGGTGGAGTTCGGCAAGCAGAGGGGCGACGCGCGGCTGGCTCATGCGCTCGATGGCGAGTTCGTGCGGGTCCACAGCATTTCCGAGGGTGAAATGCGTCAGCTCGCCGTGCCGGACGCCATCGAGCGCTACGTGAGGGCCGCTCGGGAGCGGAACATCCGGCTGTGTTATCTGCGCCTCCCCGGCACGACGGGAGCCGACCCCGTGGCGAGCACGACGGCATACGTCCGGCGCGTCGTTAGCGGGCTCCGCGACGTCGGGCTGGACGTGGGGCCCGCGAGGCCCCATCGGCCCTTGCGCGCGCCGATCGCGGGCGTCCTGCTTGCGGCGCTCGGGACGGCGGGCGTGTGCGCGCTCCTGGTGCGCCGGGCGGTCGGCGCCTCTGACCAGGCGACGCTCGGCACGCTGGTTGGCAGCGCCGTGGTCGTCCTGGCGCTGGCGCTCTCCGGAGAGCAGGGCCGCCAGATGGCGGCGCTGCTCGCTGCGGTCGCCTACCCGACCCTGGCCTGTCTGCGGCGCGGGGCGCTCGAAGGCGACACGCCTGCCCCCGAGCCGTCGTTCCGCCAACCTCCTCCGATCCGGTCCATCGGCGTCGCGGCGGGCTGGCTCGCAGCCGCCACAGGGCTGAGCATCCTGGGCGGGCTGGCGGTGGTCGGACTGCTCGCCACCCGCGCCTACATGATGAAGATCGAGCAGTTTGTGGGCGTTAAGCTGGCGCACGTGGCGCCAATCGCGCTCATCGGCGCGTTGGCGGTGGTCGGACTGCCGCGCGTGGGGCTCGCCTTCGCGGAGGAACGCGACCGCCTGAAGGCGCACGCTCTGGCGTTCCTGCGCTCGCAGGTGCGCGTCGGAGTTCTGATCGCGGCACTCGCCGCGGTGGTCGGACTCGCGCTCGTGGTGATGCGGACGGGCAACGATCCGGGTGTCGGGGTGAGCGGTCTCGAGCTGCGGATCCGGTCGCTGCTCGACCTGCTGCTCCCCGTGCGGCCCCGCACGAAGGAGTTCCTGATCGGGCACCCTGCCCTGCTGCTCGGGGCCGTTCTGCTGCTCCGGGGGCGGCCTGCATGGGGGAAACCGCTCTTCGTGCTCGGGGTGCTGGGGCAGGTATCGGTGGTTAACACCTTCTGCCACCTGCACACACCGGTAATGCTCTCGATGGTGCGGGCGCTGACAGGCGTGGTCCTGGGTGGTCTCCTCGGAGCGGGGGTTGCGGCCCTGCTGCTCGCGCCGCAGCAGATGAGGCGCCGGGGCAGGGGCGTGCGACCCGAGCCAGCGCAGGCATCCGAGGCGCCATGACGCGGCAGGCAGCGCGATGAGGCGCACGGGTGATGCTCGGTTCGTGCTCTCGGGGTACTACGGCTTCGGCAACCTCGGAGACGAGGCAGTGCTCGCGGGCCTGCTCTCGGCGTTCGGGCGGCGGGGCTATGCACCAGGCTGTTTCACGGTCCTCTCCGCCGACCCGGAGCGAACGCGCGCGCTGCACGGCGTGTCGGCGGTCCATCGGACGCGGCTGCCCGACCTGCTGCGCGCGCTGCGGGGCGCCGACCTGCTGATATCCGGCGGGGGCAGCCTGCTGCAGGATGCCACCAGCCAACGATCGCTGTTATACTACTTATGGATCATCCGGCTCGCCCGGCTGTTGGGCACTCCCGCGGCGGTGATCGCCCAGGGCGTGGGCCCGCTGAGCCGGCGCTCGTCGCGCGTGCTGGTCCGGCAGGTGGTGAACCGCGTCGCCTGCATCACCGTGCGCGACGGGGCGTCCGCCGAGCTGCTCCAGCGGATCGGGGTGCGGCGCCCTCCGGTGGAGGTTACCGCCGACCCGGCATTCGCGCTACAGGGCGACGAGGTCGCAGGCCAGGCGTTGCTGGATGCGGCTGGTGTGACGTTCGACCGGCCGGTGGTGGGGGTCGCGCTGCGCACCTGGCGCGACCCGCAGCCCAGCCTGGCCGTCTACGCAAGAGCCGTCGAAATGGTGGCGCGACGATGCGACGCGCGCGCCGTATACGTACCGATGCAGCCGCCCGGCGACGTGGATCTGGGCCGGCGGTTGGCGGCTGTCATCCCGTCCATGGCGCTGTTGCCCGAGTCGGCCTCCTCGGCCGCCATGTTGGGCGCGATCGGGCGGCTGAGCGGCATGGTGGCCATGCGTCTGCACGCGCTGATGTTCGCCGCCATGTCCGGGGTGCCGGTATCGGGGATCAGCTACGACCCGAAGGTGGACGCGTTCCTGGCGACGATCGGCGAGGCCGAGCGCTGGACGCCGCTCGCCGAGTTCCGCGCGGAGACGGTGGCGGAGCGCATGGCGTCTGCCCTGCGCGAGCGCGAGGCAGAGCGGAAGCGCCTCCTCGGCGTGGCTGCGGATCTCGCCCAGCGCGCCGAACGCAACGTGGATCGGGCGATCGAGGCCGCCGGGCGCACAGGCTGATCGAACCCGGCGCGGCATCGGAGATGCATGCTTGACGCGGCCTGCTGAAGCGACGACTGGAACCGCGAGCGTCAGGCGGGGCGCCTGGCGCGCCCCATGGGCCGCGTGGGCGGCGGCACTGCTCGCCGCCCTCGCCCTCTCGCCGTCCGCCGCCCTCGCCGACGGGTCGGTGTGGGACCTCCTTCGCAGGACCTCACAGAACGCGCCAGAGGTCGCGCCGGTCGCGGCCGTCGAGCGCACGGACCGACGCCCGGGTGGCGTGCTCAATAACGTGTCGCACTCGTTGCGCCGGCTGGGCGCCGCGCTGAACTCGGACGTCAGGGTGCAGGGCCAGCACTCCATGGGTCTGCATGTGGAGACCGTGAGCGGAAGCCAGACCGCGTACCGCGACGCCAACCACTTCGGCCGGCGGGGCCTGGGCGGGCTGTACAACAACACAGACCTCACCATCTCGGGCAGGATCGCCGGCATCGTCAACTTCGAAACGCGCTACTCAAACCGGCTCCACGGCAGCCCCCACGACAACCGGCTGTCCCTCAACTACTCGTCGGGCCCCTTCAGCATCGACGCCGGCGACATCCAGGGCAGCATCGGCGGCAACACGCTGGTCGGCTTCAGCCGGTCGCTGAAGGGGGTGCAGCTCGCCGCCGAAGTGATGCCCGGCCTGCGCCTGACGTCGCTCATCTCCAACACGAGAGGGCAGTCTCGGACCATTACGGTGAACGGCGCCAACCGCTCGGGGCCTTACTTCGTGTACGCCGGCATGGTGGTGGAGGGGAGCGAGCGCGTTCGAGTCAACGACCGCGAGATGGTTAAGGGCGAAGACTACACCCTGGACCCATATACCGGCGAGCTCAACTTCCTGAAGGGGCTCATCGTCCACGAGTTCGACACCATCGCGGTCTCGTTCGAGACCTTCGGCTTCGGGCAGCCGGCCGGCCTGCTTACCGGATGGCGGGCGGACCTGAGCGCGATCCGGGGCGTGAACATGGGCGTCACCTACCTCTCGCAGGAGAGCCGCCAGAGAGGCCTCGCCACCCGCACCCGCACCGAGCAGTTCTTCGGCTACAACAACCCGAACGCGCCCTACTCGCTCGAGTTTCAGGTGGACGTGACGCTCGTGCGCGACGGGCAGGGCAACGTGATCGGGGCCACGCCGCGCCACCCCATGACGGTGACGGCGGGAGGCATCCCGCAGGTCTACGGCGCCGACTTCGTGGTGGACCCGCTCCTACCCAACCGGGTCTTCTTCAAGCTCCCCATCCCGAGCACGCAGATCGTGCGCATCACCTACGTGCCGGCCACAGCGGGGGACAACCCTGGCGACCGGAGTGTGATCGGCTTCGACGCGGGGTGGCAGCTCGGGGGGCTGGGCATGGTCACGGCGGAGCTCGCCCAGAGCCGCCTCGACCTTGCGGGGCAGGGCGTTGGCGGGAGCGCCTGGCAGGTGCGCGGCGACATGAAGCTGGCCGGCGATAAGGTGCGCTGGAACTGGTCGCTGCGCGACATCCAGAGCCGGTTCACCGGCATTGAGAGCGCGGGTTTCCGGCGGGCGGACCGCGGCCTCTCGATGTCGCTCGAGTACGCCCCCACCGCCGCGCTCCGCCTGAACGCGGGGCTTGAGCGCAGCCGTCGGCCGTCGTTCCAGTACACCGGCCTGACCGACGGGACCGCTGGCGCGATCGCCGCCACGAGCGGGACGGACGACTTCGGGCAGCGGAACCTGACGGCCAGCTATTCGCTCGGGCGCGCGGGCCAGATCATCGCGACGCACAACACTATGTCCACCCGCTCCTTCGGCGGCGGCCGCTCCGACTTCACGAGCGGCAGCCTGGCCTACTCCGGCACACTCGGCAGGATGTCGATGGACCTGTCACTGGGCAGCACGGCAAGCCGCTTCCGCGCTTCCGCGCTGGCCGGTTCGACGACGGACCCCGCCACCGGCGGCTCCGACGCGCTCAACGCACGGCTCGGTATGCGCTGGCAGCCGGCGCGGATCGTCTCAGTGACCTCGAACCTGGCCACGAGCCTCATCCGCGACCAGTCCGGCACCCGTCGCGACGCGCGGGATGTCTCGGTCGGCGCCGACCTCACTCCCGCGAGCAACCTGCGCTTCTCCCTGAACTACCTCCTGCAGGATTCGGGCGGCCACTCCTCAGTGATGACGGGAGGGAGCGGCTCCGGTACGGGCAGGTCCGTGGATGGCGCCGGTCCGCAGCCCTGGTGGGCCGCGCGCACGGCACAGGGGCGGAGCGGAAGCTTCTTCAACCCCGGCTCGTCGATCAGCATAGGCGGTGCGTTCGGCGGCGGCTATAACGCCGGCCTGGGCGGGTCGGGGAACTTCAGCGGAGGGATCCACAGTCCGCTGGCGGGCGGCTTCAGCGGCGCCAGCTTCGGCGGGCGATCGCGCACTCTGGCGCTTGCGGCGCACTACCAGCCGCTCAGCTCGCTGGCGCTCGACCTCATGTGGAACTCGTCGTCCAGCATCGGTGACTTCCTGTTCAACAGCAACCGCAACGACTACACCGCGAACCTGAGCTTCTCGCCCGGCGACAACCTCCAGATCAACACGATGTTCAGCCGGCAGCGTGTGACCTACGTGGGCACGGTCGGCGGCACCAGCAGCACCATGTGGTTCCTGAACCTGCGGGGCCGGCCCGTGGGAAAGCTGACCGCCAACCTCAGCACGCAGTTGATGGTCACAGACAGCTCCTTCCAGTTCGACGGGTCGGGCTCGACCGGATCAGGCGGCCTGGCGATGACCGACACGGGCATGAACCTGTCGGCGTGGGCGCTGCGCCTCGAATACCCGGTGTGGCGCACGCATGCCATCTATCTGGAGCTCTCCGACGCGGCGAGCACCGGCTACCTGGCGGGCACGCAGCGCCAGATGCAGGTCGGCTTCGACTTCGACGTCACGCAAAACACCCGGTTCACCGTGGGCTGGCGCATTCAGGAGTTCATGAGTCGCGGGGCGGATCCGGGCGCCTTCGGCCGGAACTACCGGGTCCGGTCCCTGGACGCCGACCTTAACCTGCGCTTTTAGTGGCGCCAGTGGCGTCACACCAGACGCGTGCGACGTAGAGACTCGCGGGGCGCGACCATCGCGCCCCGCACATAGCGTTCGGAGGGCCTGGGGATGGACCATCGCCGCATGCGCGCGTTCACGCTGATCGAGCTGCTCGTCACCATCGCGATCATCGCCATCCTCGCGGCGATACTGTTCCCGGTCTTCGCTCAGGCTCGGGAGCGGGCGCGCCAGACGAGCTGCCTGAACAACCACCGCCAGCTCGCACTCGGCCTCCTGCTCTACGTCCACGACAATGACGAGACCTACCCGATCACCTTCTACCTGGCGTCGCAGGGCGGGGCGCCTTGCATCCTCACGTCGTTCCAAGCGCTCCAGCCCTACCAGCGGAACTCGCAGATGGTGTTGTGCCCGTCGGATGCCACCGTGCTGGACTTCGTGCGCGGCACGCAGGTGATGCGCTTCCCGGCGCCGTGCGACGCCGCCCCGCCCGTGGGCCGGATGAGCTACCAGCCGAACATGCGCCTGATCGACGTGGGCGACCCCAACTTCCTGGTCAACCCGAGGACCGGGTTCACGGGCCGGCCCGTGCGCCGCATGGCGGAGGTCGAGTTCCCGAGCCATACAGGTGCTTACGCGGAGGCGACCATCGCGCTGCAGGGGGGCACGGCCTTCTTCACCACCTACGACATGCCGGTACAGGTGCGCCACGGCGAGATCGTGATCGTCAGCTATGCCGACGGGCACGCGGGCATCCTGCGCACCCGTCCGGAGCTCGGGGAGGACGGCGTGCAGCTTGGCGGGCGCCAGCTCGACCTGCAGCCCATCCGCTCCTGGCTGATCGCTGGCACGGGCCCATACGCCGGCCAGCGGCAGGTGTGGGGCATACCGCGACAGAACCCGGACGGCTCCTGGAGCGTTCACTGAGCTGACGCAGCGCTCACGGACCTCGGACTCGGGGGTGTTGGGGGCGGCGGTATCGCCCTGCGCTACCCGCAGTCCGTGCCGTGCCGCTGCGCCGCGTTGACGATGCGCGCCAGCTCGCGGTCCAGCTCCTCGGAGACGGGCTCCGGCGCGTGGTCGCGTCGGAGCGCCTCGAGCCGCTGGCGGCACCGCTCGGCGGCGTCGGGCGCGCCGGCGGTGAGCCACTGGTCGTAGTAGCGCCGGTCCAGCACGCGCGGGAACCAGAGCTCGCGCCTGAAGTGGCGGGCGGTGTGCTCCGTGCCGATGTGGCCGCCGCCTGGGCCGGCTGAGTCGATGGCGTCGAGCGCCAGCGCCTCGTCCGACAGGTCGAGCTGGCGCAACGCGCTCTCGACGTACGCGACGACCTCCTCCTGCAGCACCAGCATGTGCGGCGACGCAGCCTGGTCAACACCGCTGATCCCAAGGTGCCCGAAGATGTCGGCGCCGGCGGCCGCCCCGAGCGCCAGCGTGACGCCGGCCTCTAGCCCGGCCTGAGCGTCCGGCGTCTTGGCGTCCGTCAACCCCACGTTGATGTAGACCGGCAGCCCCAGCCGCTTGCCCATCTGCGTCATTGCCACGCCGAAGATGGCCTGCTCGGGCCCCGCGAAGATCATCTGCGTGGTCGCCATGTCGAACGCGTGGCAGATGCCGCCGTAGCAGACCGGCGTACCGGGCCTGATGGCCTGCACGATGCAGACGCCGGCCAGGATCTCCGCGTGCTCCTGTGCGAGGGTCGCCGCGACGGTGGCGGGCGCCGATACTCCCATCTGCGCCATCGGGCCGATCGGTACCGGAAGCCCCAGCCGCGCCGTCTCGAAGAGCACGTCGACGCCGTCGAACGGGAACCGGAGCGGGCTGATCGGCTCGAGGAAGGGGTAGCAGGCCGGCTGCCGCGCCGCCTCCGCCTCGTCGCCGCGCAGCGCCACCATCATCTCGATCAGGAAGCGAGCCGAGGCGCGGTCGTGGAACCAGAAGGTGACTGGCTTGGTCGTGTTCCGGAGCAGCTCCGCGAAGACCGCCACGCATCGCCAGGAAGGGGCCGCGTCGTGCGGGTCCGCCATCGCGCCCACCACGTTGATCCAGGGCAGCGCGTCGCCAAGGCGCGCCCCCGCGGCCACGTCGGCCAGCGTGCACGGGCGCCGCGCGGCGCCCGGCTCGTCTACCCAGTGCGCCTCCCCGGCGATGCTGTTGTAGTTCCGCGTCCCCTCGCCGAACGCTGCCACGCGCGACGGGTCCCGCCCGTAGATGGCGAAGCGCTTGCCCGCCGCTGCCACGGCGCCCTCCACGACCTCAGGCGGCAGCCACGCACGGTGCTGCGCGGGGTCGATCCGCGCGCCAGAGTCGCCGAGCAGGCGGAGCGCCTCGGGGTGCGGGAGCCGGAACCCGGTTCGCTCCAGGATGCGCAGGGCCGCCTCGTGCAGCCGGTCTATCTGCTCATCGGTGAGCACTCGCGCGATCACTGGCCGAGGCCCTCCGCGAAGCGCGGCAGGTGGGACCGCTGCGCTTCGAGCAGGTCGTCGGCGAGTCGACCGGCGACCTCAACGGAGCCCACGGCGCCGTCGAGCATTAGCGCCTGCACGAACCCGGCGCGGCTTCCTTCGAGCGCCGCCTCCACCACCGTCTCGACCCAGCCGAATCGGGTTGCCAGGATCGCGGCGGCGCCGGAGGGAAGCGCCGGCTGCTGCACGGCGCGCAGTCCCGAGGCGGTCGCGACGGCAGGGCACTCGATCACGGCATCCGGCGGCAGGTTCGGCGCCTGGCCGGCGTTTGGCAGGTTCACCGAGTAGGCCCCGCCCGTGTCGCGCCGGATCGCGTCGATGATCTCGATGACCTGCTCGTGCTCGCCGGAAATCGAGTCCCAGTAGTCCTCGGGCAGCGGACCCGAAGAGAGAGCGCTCTCCCTCATTCTGTCGTAGATCTCGTCGCCGAACCGGATCGTGTCCTCGAAACTGAAGACGTCCACGCCGAGCGTCCGGCCGTAGTAGCGCCCGCCGGGGAAGAGCCAGGGGAAGAACTCGGTCACGTGGCGGTCGCCCACCGCGGGGAAGACGCCGAACAGGTCCGCGAGCTCCCAGCAGAAGGGGTCCTCCGCCGTCAGATCCTCGCGGCTCTCCACGATGCCGCCCGCCGCCCGCCCATCCTCCCGGCCCCGGTTTGCCGCCACGCGCTCACGCGCCAGCCTGAGCAGGTCCGGCAGCAGGTCGCGCCCCTCCGACCAGAGCCCCGTGAACCAGGTGCAGTGGTTGATTCCCACCGCGGTGTGGCGCAGGGAGGCGCGGTCCACCCCGAGCAGGTGCGCCAGATGGCCGGCCACGTGGTGGACGCCATGGCAGAGCCCGACTACCGGCGCACCGGTGGCCTTCACGATGGCGCGGCAGTTGGCGCTCATCGGGTTGCCGTAGTTGAAGAAGAGCGCACCGGGGCAGAGCTCCAGCACGTCCTCCGCGATAGCGACCATGGCGGGAACCATGCGGAGCGCGCGCGACGTGCCGCCGGGCATCACGGTGTCGCCGACGGGCTGGTGGATGCCGTAGCGGCGGGGCACGTAGACGTCCTGTTCCCACGCGCGCCTGCCGCCCACACCCACGGTGCAGATGACCGCAGTCGCGCCGGGCAGTAGGTCGCGCCGCTGGGTGGAGGCGCGCACGGTCACCGGTGCGCCGCGCGACTCGGCCATCTTCCTGGAGAGCGCCTCCGCGACGCGGAGCGCCTCCGCGTCGATGTCCACCAGCCTCAGTTCCGCGGGCGTGCCCCGACGGACGAGGTCCGCCACGAGTCCGCGGGTGAACATGGCGCTTCCTGCGCCCACCAGCACGATGCGTTCGGTCACTTCTCGTTCTCCTGGCCGGTCTCGCCGGCTCCTCCTACTTCCTCCAGCCCAGCCATGGGCCCCGCGCCGTGAACGGGAGCGCGCGCCCGTCGGGCAACGTCGCCGAGCCGCGCGCCTCCAGACGCAGGCGACCCGCCGGGCGGCGCACGGCAGCGGTCACCGCCGGCCCGCCGGCCAGCACCGTCCCCAGCCGCTGCACCACCTGGCCGGACATGCTGGCAAGCACGATCTCGGCAGAGCGCGCACGGGCCAGGCGGTCGCCGTCGCGCGGCGCGGCGAGTCGGGCGCTCACGCGGATCGGCTGGCCGGAGCCGGCCTGATTCGCCCGAAGCGGCCCGCTCGCCCCCCACGTCACGCGCGGCGCGCTATGCGGCGCGTAGCCCCGCGGGTTGCCGCGAGGCCCAATGCCGGGACGTGGTCGCTCGCAACCACACCGTCATAGTCGAACAGGATAAAGCCGTCGGCGCCGAGCCGGCGCGCCACCTCGATCTGCTCGGCTACCTGCGCCACCGGTAAGCCGGGCACTGAGGCGCCGATGCCGGGGTAGAGCGGCGCGCGGCCCGCCACCTCATCGCGCTGAACCGACACGCGCGTGGCGAACTCGTCGTTGCTGTCGGTGTAGTTCATCGTGCACACGAAGTCCAGCAGCCCCTCGCGCACCCAGGCGCCCCAGTCCTGGCCGAGCGTGTCGCGCACCTCCGGCCAGTTGGGCCAGACGGCCGCGGAGATCTTCACCCACGGCTTGATGCGCCGGGAGCCCTCGGAGACGGCGCGCACGAGCCGCGTGATGTTCTGTCGCCGGAACTCCAGGTAGGCGACCTGGCGCGGCGCTCCGCGCAGCACGTCGCGCGGCCAGTTCACCACGGGCGCACCGGTCTGCTCCTCGAACCGCGCCCGGCACCCGTCGCAGTAGCACTTCGTCTCGTCCGGGTAGCGGATGTAGTCGAAGTGGATGCCGTCCACGTCGTAGCGGCGCGTCACCTCGAGCATGGAGTCGCGCTCGAGCGCTAGGTTCAGCGGATGGGAGGGGCAGATCCACTCCTCCTCGCGGCCTCCGCTGTCGCGCTGGAGCCTCTCCTCGGCGCGGAGCCGCTCGATGAACGCGCGCGGGGCGCCCATCAGGTTCCAGTTCACCTTCCACACATGGACCTCTATGCCGTGCTTGCGGCCGGCCGCAACGCACTTCGCGATCTGGTCCCCGTCCCGCGCCACGCGGTCGCGCACGGGGAGCACCTCGCTCGGGTAGTCGGCGACGCCGCCCCATAGCATGTTGGGCACGACCGCGTTGAACCCGGCCGCCTTCAGACGGGCCAGCGCCGTGTCCCACGTGATTCCGGCGGGCCCGTAGGCGCTGTGGCACCATACGCCGCGAAACTCTCCGGGCCGGGCCCTGCGTCCGAGCAGGAACGCCCGGGTCAGCCGATCGCGCGCACGCGCCGCGGCCTCGATCGCCGCGGGATGGTCGCCGGCCGTCGCCAGCCTGCCGGCGCGAGCGTGCTCCGAGCGCGCGGCCTGCACCTCGCGGCGCACGCGCGGGTCCGCGCCTCCCGGCCCGCGGGCGATCTCGGAAGCCACGGCGGGCAGCCGCGCCCGACCCGGTGTTATGGACCCGGCCTGCTCGATTGCCCTGCGCGTCATGTCGCGCCAGAGCGTGGGGTCGAGCGCTCCGGCCAGGGCGCGCAGCATCCGCTCCTTGTTCACGGGGTCGTCGTGCAGGACCACATGGGAGAGGAAGGCCGCGGTGTCGCTCAGCACGACGGCGGGGTAGGGCTGGCGCACGCCCCGGTCGTCCTGCCACCATCCGACGACGCGCGCGTTCCGGCCGGCGGGACGGACGCCCTGCACGTTCCACGACGCCTGCCGTGCGCCGGCGGGCAGCCCCTTCACCGCTGCGCGACCGAACACGATGCGGGCGAACTGGCCCTCGCGCTCCTGCTGCCTCCACCCGGTGGGCTCGACGCCGGTGAGCGCCGCCAACCGCCCCGGGAGCAGGTAGCAGACCAGCAGGCGGCCGCCGTCGCGGACGAAGGCCTCGAGCGCCCCGATCGCCGGATCGGAGACGGTGGGGTTGTATGGAAGCACGGCGAGCCGCTTCCCTTGGAGCACGCCGCGGGCCAGGTCGGCGTCGTCCACGGTGGCAGCGTCGATGCCCGCGCGAGCGAGCAGCGCGGTCATCTGGCCCGCCTCCCTGGCGGCGTCCTGCCCTGAGGGTGCGCGCACCACCACCACAGGGCTGGAGAGCGCTTCGACGCCGCCCACCCAGACCTGAAGCGCCCCGGTCTGCTGGGCGCCCTTCCAGAAGCCCATGCGCACGCTATCGATGTCGCTCCAGCCACCCGGCCGGCCCTCGGGCACGAACGCGCCACGCTCCAGCAGGATGGAGCGCCAGCCGCGCGCCGGCACGCCAAACGACGCGCCGTACCAGCCTTCACCTGAGCGCACGTATAGGGTGGCGCGGGCGATCGCCGTCGCGTCCCCTTCGACACGCACCCAGAGCCGCACGCGGCCGGCGCGGCCGAGGTCGAGACGGCCAGGGCGGTCCCAGTATGCGCGCTCGTCGGCGGGCGCCATCTGGCAGTGGAAGGCGGTGGCGGGCCGCCCATCCGGCGTTCGGCCGGCAGCGACCGTCACGGCTCCGGCGCCCGTGCCGGGGCTCCAGGCAGCCTGCGCCGCGGCGGTGCTGGCGAAGGCGAAACCATCGATCGCGATCGGCCGCGCATCGCCATCCTGTCCGCCGCACGGCGCCGCCACCAGCGCCAGAGCGAGCGCTGCCAGTGGCACGGCCAGCCGGACCCACGCATCGCATCCCATCGCCGTCCTCCCGCGCCGGTCCTCTCCGCCAGGGCCACGCCGCAGGATTCGGCGCGGCCCAGCGCAAACCTTCTGCGGGCCCGGTCGCTCTGCGCAGCGGCGCCAACGACCCTTTCGTGGCGCATGCTGCCCGCCGGTTGCCACGGATGGGCTTCCACCCCAACCCTCCCCCTGTCCATGCATCCGCGGCCGTCGGCCGAGTTAGGGCGGATAGCGCGGGAGGTGCTGCGTGGCGCGCGCCGCTCCGGTAGACTGATGGCCCCAATAACTGAATGCGAGCCGCCGGTCTGGCGGTTCGAGGCGCTGCCGGGCATCGCCCAATCGGCGGTGGCCCGCGGCAGCCCGCTTGGAGAGGAGCCCTGATGCGTGTGTGCATGGTGGCCGCGCTGTTCGTGGCGGCGGGAGTGCTCGTGGGGATGCCGGCGCGCGGCCAGGAGGCGCGGTTGCGCCCGCCGGCGGTCCCTCTGGTGGCCCACGACCCCTACTTCAGCATCTGGAGCCACGCCGACCGCCTGACGGACGCGCCCACTCGCCACTGGACTGGCCGCCCGCACCGGCTCAGCGCGATGGTCCGCATCGGCGCCCGCACCTACCGCCTGATGGGCGCCGAGCCGGAGGGCCTTCCGGCCCTGCCGCAGGTCGCTCTCCAGGTGACCCCCACGCGAACCCTCTACGCCTTCGAGGGCGAGGGCCTGCGCGTCGATCTGGCCTTCGTGACGTCGACGCTCCCGCACGATCTGGACACGCTCTCGCGGCCCGTCACCTACCTGGCGTGGTCAGTGCGGTCAGTCGATGGCATGGACCACTCCGTCGCGCTGCACTTCGACGCCGCGCCGGAGATCGCCGTCAACGAGCCGGCGCAGGTGGTGATCTGCGAGCCGATGCTGGTAGCGGGGCTCGCCGTCTGGCGGGCCGGAACCGTCGAGCAGCCGGTGCTCCAGAAGCGCGGCGACGACCTGCGGATCGACTGGGGTTACCTGCTGGTGGCCGCGCCGGAGGGCCAGGGGCTTCGACGAGCCCTCGGGCCTGCCGAGGCGGTGCGCGACGCCTTCGCGCGCTCCGAGGCGCCGCCTGCCGGCCCGGAGCGCGTCACCGCGCCGGCATCACAGGCGCCCGTCCTCTCGCTCGGCTGGGATCTGGGCATCGTGGGCGCCCGTCCTCACGAGCGCTGGCTGATGGTCGCCTACGACGATGTGCGCAGCATCCGCTACTTCGGTCTGGACCTGCAGCCCTACTGGCGCAGGAACGGGATGGATGCAAGCGGCCTGCTGCGCACGGCCGCCCGCGCCTGGCCCGCCCTTCGCCGCCGCTGCGAGGCCTTCGACGCGGAGCTGATGGCGGACCTCGCGCGCGTGGGGGGCGAGCGCTACGCCCTGATGGCGGCGCTCGCCTACCGGCAGTCCATGGCCGGCAACAAGCTCGTGGCGGATAAGCGTGGCGCGCCGCTCTTCTTCTCCAAGGAGAACACCAGCAACGGCTGCATCGCGACGGTGGACGTCATCTATCCGATGGCGCCGCTCTTCCTGGCTCTTTCGCCCTCGCTCACCCGCGCAATGCTGCAACCGGTGCTCGCGTACGCCGCCTCGCCGCGGTGGAGGTTCCCGTTCGCGCCCCACGACCTGGGCACGTACCCGCACGCGACGGGACAGGTGTACGGCGGCGGCGAGATCAGCGAAGAGAACCAGATGCCCGTGGAGGAGAGCGGCAACATGCTCATCCTCCTCGCCGCGCTGGCCCAGGTGGAGGGCGACGCCAGCTTCGCGGCCCCGTGGCGCCCGCTGCTCCGGCGCTGGGCGGAGTACCTCCGCGATGAGGGAGTGGACCCCAAGAACCAGCTCAGCACGGACGACTTCACCGGCCACCTGGCGCGCAATGTAAACCTCTCCGTCAAGGCGATCGTCGGGCTCGGGGCCTACGCTCAGCTCTGCCGGCGGTGGGGCGACCACGAGGAGGCCGCACGGTTCGACGCGCTGGCGCGGAAGGCCGCGGCTTGGTGGCTCCGAGAGGCCGACGACGGCGACCACTACCGTCTCGCCTTCGACCATCCCAACACCTGGAGCCAGAAGTACAACATGGTGTGGGACCGCATCCTGGGCCTCGGCATTTTCCCTGACGAAGCCTTGCGCAAGGAGATGGCCTCCTACCGCAAGCGCATCGGCCGCTACGGGCTGCCACTCGACAGCCGCCACCTCTACGCCAAGACGGACTGGAGCGTCTGGACCGCCACGCTGACCGGCAGCCGCAACGACTTCGATGCCCTGGTCGGGCCCGTGATGGACTACCTCCACGAGACGCCGGACCGATTGCCGATGAACGACTGGTACTGGACGCATACAGGCCGCTCGGTGGGGTTCCACGCACGCCCGGTGGTCGGGGGCGTGTTCCTTCCGCTCCTCCGGGACGCGGAGGCGGTGCGGCGGTACACCGCGCGCGACCGTGCGCGGCCGGCTCGCTGGGCGCCCATCCCGCCACGTCCCGACGTGCGGCCCGTCGTTCCGGCTGCCGACACCGCGCCCGCCGTGTGGCGGTTCACGACCGACGAGCCGGCGGGGCAATGGATGGCGCCCGACTTCGACGACTCCGGATGGCGGGAGGGGCGCTCGGGGTTCGGCGCGGCCGGCACGCCAGGCGCCGTGGTGAACACGCCGTGGACGGGCCCGAGCATATGGCTGCGCCGCTCGTTCGATCTGCCGGACCGCGTGCCGGCGCGCCTGTCGCTCTGGGTGCACCACGACGAGGACGCCGAGGTGTACCTGAACGGGGTGCTGGCGGCGCGCCTGACCGGCTTCGCCATGTCGTACGGCCCGGCGCCGATCGCGGAAGCGGCGCTGAGCGCGTTGCGGCCCGGCCGCAACACCATCGCGGTGCGCTGCCGGCAGACGACGGGGGGCCAGATGATCGACGTGGGGCTGGTTACCATCCACCCGCGCTGAGTTGCGCCCGGGGAGGGGCCGCGGGTCTGGTGCGCTCGGGGTTCCCCGCGCCGCCGGCCGGCGGCCCCTCTGCACGCCCGCCGGTCGCGCCGGCTCTGCTTGCCAAAGTCGGCGCCCGACGGTATCATGATGGCGGCGAAACGGGGCGTCCACCCGCTCCGTAGCGCCAGGTGGGAGCGTCCAAACGAGAGGAGCGACTCGTACGGCACTGAGCCACATTCCGACGGCCGGCAACGTCCGCCGGCTGAGCGCCAAGCAGCACCGCGTCACGGACAACCTCGCGCAACTGCTCGAGGTTCTGCCCCCTCCCCTCCGGGCACACCTGGACGGTGAAGGCAACCTCGAGGATGCACTGGAGTTCGTCCTCGACCTGGGCCGCATCCCCGAGGCCCGCTACGCGAACAACCGCGTGGTCGAGCTGGGCGACTGCCACGTCACCGACTGGGACATTGAGCACGTCGTCAGCCGCGTCGGCGTGTTCGGCAAGGACAACCGCGCCGGCATCGAGCGCACGCTGCACCGCATCTCCGCCATCCGCAACCGCTCCGGCAGGATCGTCGGCCTGACGTGCCGCGTGGGCCGCGCAGTCTACGGCACGATCGACATCATCGAGGACGTCGTCGAGACCGGCAAGAGCATCCTCATCCTGGGCAAGCCCGGCCGCGGCAAGACCACCAAGCTCCGCGAGGTGGCCCGCGTGCTCTCCGAGGACCTCCGCAAGCGCGTCGTGATAGTCGACACCTCGAACGAGATCGCGGGCGACGGCGACATCCCGCACCCCGCGATCGGCCGCGCGCGCCGCATGCAGGTCGCCGAGCCGTCCCTGCAGCACGCCGTGATGATCGAGGCAGTCGAGAACCACATGCCCGAGGTCATCGTCATCGACGAGATCGGCACGGAGCAGGACGCCTTCGCCGCACGCACCATCGCCGAGCGAGGCGTGCAGCTCGTCGGCACCGCCCACGGTAACAGCCTCGAGAACCTGCTGGTGAACCCGACGCTCTGCGACCTGATCGGCGGCATCCAGGCGGTCACCCTCTCGGACGACGAGGCGCGGCGGCGCGGGACCCAGAAGACCGTGCTCGAGCGCAAGGCGCCACCCACCTTCGATATCGTCATCGAGATCATGGACCTCGACAAGCTGGCCATCCACCGCGACGTGGCGCAGACGGTGGACAGCCTGCTGCGCGGCCACCAGCCGCGCCCGGAGATCCGGGTGCGGACCGACCAGGGCGACATCGAGGTGGTGCAGCGCGATGAGCGGGACTATCGCCCGCTCGGGGCCGATGACGATGAGCCGGAGGAGTCGGCCGCGACCGTCGTGCGGCCGGACCGCGAGCCGGCCAGGCCGTTCAGCACGCCGCGACGCGACCCCTCGGGGTCGCTGCGCATCTTTCCCTACGGCGTCAACCGGAACCGACTCGATCGCGCGATCCTCGAGTGCCGCGCCGGCGCCGTCATCGCGCGGGACCTGAACGAGGCCGACGTCATCGTGGCGCTGAAGGGCAGCTACCGCAAGGAGCCCACGAAGATGCGCGAGGGCGCCGCGCGCGCCCTTCCCACCTTCATCATCCGGAGCAACACCTACACGCAGATCGCCTCGGCGGTTCGCGACATGCTCCAGATCGGCGGGCTTGAGAAGGGCTACGTCGAGCAGGCGCTGCGCGAGGCGCGCGAGGGCGTCCGGCGGGCCAGCGAGACCGGCGCGGTGGTGGAGCTGGCCCCACAGAACAGCTACACGCGCCGCCTTCAGCACCAGCTCGTCGAGAAGCTGGAGATGTTCTCGGACAGCGTGGGCGACGAGCCGCGGCGGCGGGTCCGCATCCTTCCGCCCGGACGCAACGGCGGATGAGTGGCCGCCAGCCCGGGCGGCCTGCGCCATCGCCGCGGCCTGCGCCATCGCCGCGACCTGCGCCATCGCCGCGGCCTGCGCCATCGCCGCGGCCTGCGCCGTGACGGCGGCGCGGCGCGGCTGGCTCGTCACGCTCGAGGGCGTGGAGGGCGCCGGCAAGACGAGCGTCGCGGGCCCCATCGCGCAAGCGCTGGAGGAGGCCGGTTGGCGAGTCACGCGGCTGCGCGAGCCCGGCAGCGAGCCGGTGGCGGAGGCCATTCGCGCGGTGCTGCTGCACTCCCCGGGGCCGGTGGCGGCGCGCGCCGAGCTCATGCTCTTCCTCGCCGCGCGCGCCCAGATGACGGAGCGCTGCATCCGTCCCGCCGTCGAGCGAGGGGAAGTGGCGCTCTGCGACCGCTACGGCGACTCCACCATCGTGTACCAGGGGCATGCGCGCGGGCTCGACCTGGACGAGGTGCGCAGGCTGAACGCCTTCGCGACGGGCGGGCTCAAGCCTGACCTCACGCTGCTCCTCGACCTGTCAGCAGAGGAGGGCCTGCGCCGGCAGGCCGACTGCAACCGGATGGAGGCGGAGCCGCTGGCGTTCCATGAGCGGGTGCGCGAGGGCTACCGGCTCGAGGCGCGGCTCGAGCCCGACCGCTGGCGCGTCATCGACGCGTCACGCCCGCTCGAGGCCGTCGCGCGCGACGCGGTGGCGGCTGTCCTCGCGCGCTGCAGGCCTGCCTGAGCAGGAATCAGGCGCCGGCGCGTCGGATTTCGTGGCGGGGAGGAAGGCCATGAAGCTGGTCATCACCGTCGTCCACGACCGCGACAAGAATCGGATCACCGAGGCGCTCCTCCGCAACGGCTACAAGTTCACGAAGATCGGGAGCACCGGGGGTTTTCTGCGCGAGGGCAACGTGACGCTGCTCATCGGCGTGGAGGAGGCCGAGGTCGAGAAGGTGCTGCAGGTGATCGGGGACTCGTGCAGGACGCGCGAGCAGTTCGTGAACGTGCTTCCGCCGGACGCCGCGCCGTTCGGCGCCTTCATGCAGTCGCCCGTCAAGGTGCTTGTCGGCGGCGCCGTCTCCTTCGTCGTGCCCGTGGAGCGCTTCGAGCGGTTCTGACGCCGCCGCCGCCCGGGATGGCCGGGTGAGCCGGGCTACTGTATGGCGCGGCCGGCCAGGATGCGCGAGATGTCGTTCACCATGACGAAGACCAGCAGCATCGCGATGATCCCGAGGCCGACCATCTGGACCTTGTGGAGCTGGGCCATGGTGAACCGGCGTCGGCGCACTCGCTCGATGGTCATCAGCACGAGGTGCCCGCCGTCCAGAATGGGTATGGGCAGCAGGTTTATGATCCCCAGGCTCAGGCTGAGCGACGCGCCGAGCAGCGCCAGATGCACGAAGCCGAGGTGCTGGTACGCGGTGGTCATCTGAGCCATGCCCACCGGGCCGGCCAGGCTGTCCCGAACGTTCCTCTGCACGAGCAGCACCTGGTACATCATCACGAGCGTGTCGCGCGTGTAGATGGTGCCGATCCTGATCGACTCGATCGGTCCGTACCGCACCAGCTCCCGGTAGGGCAGGATTCCGATCTGGCCGATCGTCGTCCTCTCACCGGCTTCCTCCACCTCGACCGCCCTGGGCTCCACCACGAAGCTGAGCTGCTGGCCCTGCCGGTCCACCTGCAGCTCGAGACGCTGGCCCGCACTGGGCCGGATGGCCCCCACGAGCGCGTTGAAGTCGCCGGTGGGCTGGCCGTTGATGGCGGTGATGCGGTCGCCTGTGCGCAGCCCGGCGAGCGCCGCAGGGGTGCCGGGGCCCACGCCAGCGATCTGGTTCGTCTGATCGGCACGCGGGATGCCGGTGGTCATGCCGAGGCTGCAGAACACGATGTACGCGAAGAGCAGGCTGAAGACGGACCCGGCCGCCATGACGATGGCGCGCTGGTAGAAGGGCTTGCGGTAGAAGAGGGCCGAGTCGCCATCCTCGCCCTCGGCCATCAGCAGGTGCTCCATGAGCCGCACGTCGTCCGGTGCGGCATCGGGGTCCTGGGCCTCGACGCGGAGCTCGTCCAGCAGGCTCGCATCGAGGCGCCCGTCCGGCTGCACGGCGGCCTCGATCCGCTTGCGGAGCTCTGGGGCAACCCTGGCGAAGTCGACCCCGTCCACCACGCCGGCGACCGCCTCGCGGGTGGCGCGGACCAGCGCCATGCCTGGCTCCCCCGGGGCGCTCCGGATCGCCTCGGCAACGGGCCGGCCGCCGGAGACGTCGTCCGCCTCCATGCCGCAGATGCGCACGAAGCCGCCGAGCGGAATGCAGCGCACGTTGAAGACCGTGTCGCCCCACTTCCCGACGCGCCAGATGACGCGGCCGAAGAAGATGGAGAAGTCATCCACCCGGATGCCGAACCGCCTCGCGGCCAGAAAGTGCCCCAACTCGTGCACCACGACCAGGACGGAGATGATCAGCAACAGCCACACAATGCCAGTGATGTTATCGAGCATGCACTCCTACTCCGCGGGTCGTGGCAGCGGTCTGGCGCGCCCAAGCATCGACGGCCAGCACGTTTTCATACGTTGGTTCCACAGCGGTGTGCTGCAACATGACGGCTTCGACGGTGCGCGGGATGTCCATGAAACCGATCTCGCCGCGCACGAACCGCTCGACGGCCGCTTCATTCGCCGCGTTCATGGCCGCCGGCAGGGTGCCACCGCGACGCGCCGCCTCGCGCGCGAGCCCCAGCGCCGGGAACCGCGCCTCATCCGGCGCCGAGAAGGTCAGGTCGCAGCACGCGGCAAGATCGAGCCGCGGCAGACCCGTGGGCGGTCGCTCCGGGTAGAGCAGCGCGTACTGGATGGGCAGGCGCATGTCGGGCGGGCCCATCTGGGCGATCGTCGACCCGTCGCGGAAGCGCACGGCCGAGTGGACGATGCTCTGGGGGTGGATGACCACCTCCACGTCGTCGAGCGCCACGTTGAAGAGCCAATGCGCCTCGATGACCTCGAGCCCCTTGTTCATCAGCGTCGCGGAGTTGATGGTCACCAGCCCGCCCATTCTCCAGCTCGGATGGCGCAGCGCCTGTTCCGGCGTGACGCTCTCCATCGCCTCGGCGGACATCTGGCGGAACGGCCCGCCCGAGGCCGTCAGGAAGAGCCGCTCGATGCTCGCTGCCGGCGCGCCCTGCAGGCACTGGAAGATCGCGGAGTGCTCGCTGTCGATCGGCAGGATGGCTGCGCCCCGCTCCTTCGCCAGGCGCATCGTGTGCTCGCCGGCTGCGACGAGCACCTCCTTGCTGGCGAGGGCGATCGGCTTGCCAGCCTCGATCGCCGCGTGCGTGGGCCGGATGCCCACGGCCCCCGCGACCGCCACCACTATCAGGTCCGCCTCGGGGAGCGTGGCCAGCTCGCACATGCCTTCGACGCCGGCGAGCAGACGCGGGTTCCCCGGCACGCCGGCGGCGCGGAACGCCTCCAGCACGCCGGGCTCGTCGGCTAGGCATACGTGTGCAACGCTCCATGCTGCGGCCTGCTCGGCCGCGAGTGTCGCGTTGCCGTGGGCGGCAATGCCAAGCACGCGGAAGCGCCCGGGCAGACGCTCGAGCACGTCAAGCGTCTGCCGGCCAATAGAGCCGGTGCTGCCGAGGATAACCACGTTCCGCATGGCGCCCCATTGTAGCCCATCGGCGCTGGCTCTCGCCCGGATGCCGCGGGGGTTCAGGCGCGCGGCTCGAGCGCCAGGGCGATGAGGCGGTCGAGCAGCGCCGGGAACTCGATCCCGGCCGCATGGGCGGCTTCGGGGAGCAGGCTGGTGGGCGTCATGCCGGGGACCGTGTTCAGTTCGAGCGTCCAGGGCTCGTCGTCCACCACGATGAAGTCGGTGCGCGACATGCCGCGGCACCCGAGCGCGCGGTGGCTCTCGGCGGCGTAGTGGCGGGCGCGCTCCGCGGCGCGCTCCGAGATGCGCGCGGGTATGATGTGGGTGCTGCCGCCCGGGGCGTACTTGGCCTCGTAGTCGTAGAAGCCGCCCTTCGCCACGATCTCGATGAGCGGGAGCACGCAAGGCTCGTCGTTGCCGAGCACGCCCGCCGTGATCTCGACGCCCTGCAGCATCGGCTCGACGAGCGCCAGCGTGTCGTGACGGAGCGCCTCGCGGACGGCCGCTTCCAGGTCTTCCGGCGCGGTTGCCCGGGTGCACCCGATGGTGCTTCCCTCCGCGTTGGGCTTCACGATAGCGGGGTAGCCTACCGTGTCCGCCACGCGCGCGCGCAGCGCGCCCGCGTCCAGCAGGTCGCGCCTGGTGGTCGCCACGTGCTCCGGCACAGGGACGCCGCGAGCGCGCAGCACGAGCTTCGCCATCGCCTTGTCCATGGCGAGCGCGCTGGCGAGCACGCCGGAGCCGGTGTAGGGGATGCCGAGCAGATCCAGCATGCCCTGCATGGCGCCGTCCTCGCCGCCACGGCCGTGGAGCGCAATGAAGGCGACGTCGGGCCGGTCCGGGCCCTCGCGCGGAGCGAGCCGCTCGATGCGCGCTGGCGCCAGCTCGACGCCGGGCGCCAGCGCGACGCCGGGCGCGGTCACGTGCGCGCCACCTGCCGCCGAGGGCGGCGCGGAGGGGATCGGCGCGCCGGCGAGGGCTGCCGGGTCGAGCGCGCGCACGTCGTACTTCGCGCGGTCCAGCGCGGCGACGATCTGGCGGCCGGTCGAGAGCGAGATGGCGCGCTCGGCCGAGGCGCCGCCCATCAGCACGGCGACTTTCAGCCTGGACAAGGGCGTTCCTTCCGGGTGGAGTGGGCGCGGCGGAGCGGCAGGACGGCGCGCGAAGGGCGTCCTTGGGCCACGATAATACTGCGCGCGGCGGCCGGCTGTCGAGTCGGTCCGGCTGGCGCGCTGGGGAGGGGAGGCGCAACGTGCCGGGCTACCCACTGGGCCCGATCGGCCGCGCGCTGGGCGGGCGCTGGACGGCGCCGCCCCCCGAGTGGGCGTCCGGGGTGACGACTGACAGCCGCGAGGCGAGGCCGGACGCCCTTTTCGTCGCGCTCCGCGGTGAGCGGTTCGACGGCCACGACTATGTCGCCCAGGCCGCCTCCGCGGGCGCGGTCGCCGCCATCGTCGATCGGGAGCTGGCCAGCGCGCCGATACCCCTGCTGGTGACCCCGAACTCGCTCCGGGCCTACCAGGGCCTCGCCCGCTGGCGTCGGGAGCGGTTCGCCGCGCCGGTGATCGGGATCACGGGCAGCGTGGGCAAGACGTCGACCCGCGAGATGATGGCCTGCGCGCTCGGGGCGCTGGGGCCGGTGCTGCAGTCGGAGCGCAACGAGAACAACGAAGTGGGGGTCCCGCGCACGCTCCTGCGGCTGCGGCCGGAGCACGCCGTCGTCGTCGTCGAGATGGGCATGCGGGGGCGCGGGCAGATCGCGGAACTGGCTGACATTGCGCGGCCCGACGCCGCCGTACTCACGAACATCGGGCTCTCGCACATCGAGCTGGTGGGCTCGCGCGACGGCATCGCCTCCGCCAAAGCCGAGCTGCTGGAAGCGCTCCCGCCGGGCGGCGTCGCCGTGGTTCCGGCGGACGACGATTACGCGCACTGGCTCGTCGGCCGGGTGCGCTGCCGCGTGGTCACGTTCGGCGTGGCTCGCGAGGCGGACTTCCGCGCGCGGGACGTGCGTCTCGGGGCGGACGGTGCGCCGGAGTTCCGCATCGGGGGCGTGACCGTCCGGCTGCGCGCTCCCGGCGCGCACCATGTGGCGAATGCCGTCGCGGCCGCAGCGATGGCCTGCGCGCTCGGCGTGTCGCTCGCCGAGGCTGCCGCGCGCATCGAGGCGTTCCGCCCGCCGGACATGCGGTTGGCGGCGCTCGAGGGGGAGCGCGGCGTCCTCGTGCTGGACGACACCTACAACGCCGCCCCGGACTCGGTGCGTGCCGCGCTGGAGACGCTGGCCATGGTGGCGAGCTCCCAGGGTCGGCGCGCCCTCGTCTTCCTTGGCGCGATGCGGGAGCTGGGCGAGCACGCCGCGGAGGCCCACCGCCATGCAGGCGAGCTCGCCGCCCGGAGCGGAGCGGCGCTTGTGGTGGCGGTGGGCTCGGGTGCCGAGCCGATCGCGGTGGCGGCAGCGGCCGCTGGCGCGGAGTCGCTCTGGCTGCCCGACAGCGAGACGGCCGCCGCGCGTGCGCTCGACCTCATTCAGCCCGGCGATATCGTGCTGGCCAAAGGGTCGCGCGCCATCGCGATGGAGCGCGTAGTGCGGGCGCTGGTGGCGCCCGGGCCGGGCGGCGCGGAGGAGCGGGCATGAGCGGGCCGGCGGCGCGCGGCGGGCGCGTCGCCATCGCGCTGCTCGTGGTGGGTTACTCGGGCTATTACCTGTGTCGCTCCCACCTGTCCGTCTGCGCTCCGCTCCTCGTCGCGGAGTACGGCGACCGCGGGCTGGACATGGCAGCCATCGGCGCCATCGCTTCGGCTGGCACGCTTGCCTACGCGGCCGGCAAGCTGGCCACGGGGTGGCTGGCCGACGTCGTGGGCGGCCGGCGGATGTTTCTCGCGGGCATCGGCGGGGCCGTGCTGGGCACGGCGCTCTTCGCGGCGGGAGGTCTGCCTTTCTTCACCACCGCCTGGGTGCTGAACCGCGCGCTTCAGTCCTTCGGGTGGAGCAGCGCCGTGCGGGTGGCTGGCGGCTGGTACCCGCCGGCGCGGTACGGCGCGGTGATGGGTGTGATGAGCCTGAGCTACATGCTGGGCGACTCGGTGTGGCGCGTTTTCCTCGGCGGGCTGGTGGCGCGGGGATTCGGCTGGCGGGAGGTCTTCACCGTGGCCGCCGGCGTCCTGGCCGTGATCGGCCTGGCCTGCGCGCTGTGGCTGCGCGAGAGCCCGGCCGCGCGCGCCCAGGAGCCGCCGGAGCCGGCGCCCAGCGGGCCGCGCGAGCTGCTCGCGCCGTTGCTCGCGAGCGCCGCCTTCTGGAGCGTCTGTCTGCTCTCGTTCGGCTTCACGCTGATCCGCGAGAGCCTGGACACGTGGGGCCCGCTCTTCCTCGCCCAGGCGGGCATGACGCCCGGGGAGGCCGGCAAGGCCAGCTCGCTGCTGCCGCTGGCCGGAGCAGTCTCCGTGCTGCTCGTGGGGTGGCTGCGCGACCGGCTGCCGGCGGCGGCGCTGCCCTGGCTGCTGGCGGGCGGCCTGCTGATGGCCGTGCCGGCGCTGGCGGGCGCGGGCGCCATCGGGCCTGCGAACCCGGTGGCTGGGCTGGCCCTGCTGATCGCGGCGGCCTTCACGCTGCTGGGGCCCTACTCGCTCCTCTCCGGCGCGATTGCGATGGACTTCGGCGGCCGGCGGGGCAGCGCCACCGCAAGCGCGTGGATTAACGGCATCGGCTATCTGGGCGGGATGCTCGCGGGGGTCGGGATAGGCGGCTTGGCGCAGCGGATGGGGTGGCAGGCAGCGTTCCTGGCTCTGGCGGGTGTGGCGGCGGCGTCGTGCGGAGCGGCGGCGCTTTACGGGCGACTGCGCGCCCGCGCGGCGCCGGAGGAGGGCAGGGCGGCATGACTTCGCGGGGTTGGGCGGCGGCGGCGGCGCTAGTCGCCACGATGGCATCGGCTGGCGCGGCGCCCGCGCCAGCGCCGGGGCAGGGACCTGCGCCGCGGCCGGGGCCGGAGACGATGCGCCGCGCCTACGACCGGGCGGCGCGGTTCGGCTCGGCGGAGATGGGCCGGCTCGTCTATCGCGCCTCCGTCGAGCCGAACTGGATCCAGGGCACGGCGCGCTTCTGGTACCGGGTGGACGTGCGCGGCAAGCGTTGGTTCGTGCTTGTGGACGCCGAGCGCGGGACGCGCGGGCCCGCATTCGACCATGCGCGACTCGCCGGTGCGCTCTCCGCCGCCGCCGGCCAGCGCTTCGAGCCGCACCGCCTGCCGTTCACCGCTATCGCCCCCTCTGCCGACGGCGCGACGGTCGTCTTCCGAGTCGGCACGAGGTGGTGGCGCTGCGACCTGACCACCTACCGCCTGGAGCCCGTGGAGGCCCCCCTGGCCGCTCCGGCCCAGCCGGCCGCGCCGCCCCGCGCGCCGGCACGGGATCCCGCGCGCTCGCCGAACGGCGCATGGACGGTCTTCGTGCGCGACCACAACCTCTGGCTTCGGAGCGCCTCCGGCGAGGAGACGCGCGTCACGAGCGACGGCATCGAGGCCAACGCCTACGCGCCGGCAAGCTGGTCTCCGGACTCGCGTACGCTGCTCGCCGCGCGCACCCAGCCGGGCGCCCGCCTGCCCATGTTCAACGTCGAGTCCGCTCCGGCCGGCGAGTTGCGGCCGAGACTTCGCCAGGCGCCCTACGATCTGCCGGGCGACCGGATCGACGTCCACACGCTCTGGCTGGTGGACGCCGCGACCCGCCGCATCACGCCCGTCCGCTCCGAGTCGATCGACTACGGCGCGCCGCCCGCGCCGCGCTGGTCGCCGGACGGAGCTCGTTTCACCTTCGAGCAGATCTTTCGCGGCTACGGCCGCGACCGCATCGCGGAGGTGGACGTGGAGACGGGCGCCGTGCGCGACATCGTGGACGAACGCAGCAGCACCTTCGTCTACCCGCCGGTTCGCTTCGTCCGCTGGCTGGACGCGACCGGCGAGCTGCTCTGGACCTCGCAGCGGGACGGCTGGTGCCACCTCTACCTCATCGACGCGCGCACGGGCACGGTGAAGCGGCAGGTTACGCGCGGGCCGTGGGTCGTGCGCGGCGTCGAGCGCGTTGACGAGCAGGCGCGGCAGGTTATCGTCGCGGCCTCGGGCCGCGAAGCCGGCCGCGACCCCTACCTGATCCACTACTACCGCGTGGGCCTGGACGGCGGCGAGCCGGTGCTCCTCACCCCCGGCAACGGCCAGCACACCATCCGCTTCTCGCCGGACGGCCGCTTCTTCCTGAACACCTGGTCGCGCGTAGACCACGCGCCGGTAACCGAGCTGCGGCGCGCGGACGACGGGAGCCTGGTGGTCACGCTCGAGCGCGCGGACGTGGCGGACCTCCTTGCCACCGGCTGGCGCTGGCCGGAGCCGTTCCGGGCAAAGGGGCGCGACGGCCGGACCGACATCTGGGGCGTCATCTACCGGCCCTCCACCTTCGACCCCAGGCGCCGCTACCCGGTCATCGAGGACATCTACGCCGGACCGCAGGGCAGCTTCGTCCCCAAGACCTTCGCCGCGCAGCGGGCGCCCCAGGCGCTCGCGGAGCTCGGCTTCATCGTGGTGCAGATCGACGGCATGGGCACCGCCAACCGCTCGAAGGCGTTCCACGCCGTCGCCCACCGCAACCTGGGCGACGGCGGCTTCCCGGACCGCATCGCCTGGATGCGCGCCGCCGCCCGGCGCTACCCCTACCTCGACCTGGAGCGCGTCGGCATCTACGGCTACTCGGCCGGCGGTTACAACGCGGCGCGCGCCCTGCTCGCGTTCGGCAGCTTCTACCGGGTGGCGGCTGCCATGGCGGGCAACCACGACCACCGCACCGACAAGCTCTGGTGGAACGAGTTATGGATGGGCTGGCCGGTGGGTCCCCATTACGCCCAGCAGTCCAACGTGACGCAGGCCCGGCGCCTGCGGGGCAGGCTGCTGCTCGTGCACGGCGAGCTGGATGACAACGTGAACCCCCACGCCTCCACCATGCAGTTCGTGAACGCGCTCATCGCGGCCAACCGCGACTTCGACATGCTGCTGGTGCCCGGCGCGGGCCACGGGCTCGGAGCCTATGTGCGGAAGCGCGTGTGGGACCACTTCGTGCGCCATCTGCTCGGCGCGGAGCCCCCGCTCCACTACGCTCTCCCCAGCGGGGTGGACGGCAGCATCTTCGTCACCGTGCGCAATCTGACCGACCGGCCGGTGACGCTCTACTGGCTGCCGGGCGACGGGCGACGGGTGCGCTACTCCGAGGTCGCCCCCGGCGGTACCCACCGCCAGCACACCTTCGACGGGCACGAGTGGGAGGCGGTCTCGGATGGCCGCACCGTCGGCTGGTACACCGGCGCGGCGGCGGCGCCCGAGTGGGACATCGTTCCCGCGCGCTGACGTGCGCAGGGACCCGGCCGTGCCGCGCCGAACGAGCAGGCCGGCCCGGGCTGACGACCCGTAGCCGCGGCGCGGCGTGGTTACGCCTGCCGCAAGGAGAGCCGACATGGCAGACCCGTTCCACGTCGCCCGCAAGCGCATCGCCGAGATCGGCCGGCGCGTCGTCCGCGCCTCCCTCACGCTCGATAGCTGGGAGAGGCGCGCAGCGCGGCACCTGGGCCCAGGCCAGTACGAGTGGCTCGAGGAAGGCGCGCCTGCCGTAGACGTGGGCGGCGTCTGGGGGAGCCAGGGCCAGACGGTCTTCCTGCGGCGGCGGGCCCGCGTACCGGAAGAGTGGGCGGGCTTGAAGGTCGGGCTCGAGATGCGCACCGCCGGTGAGGGCCTGCTGCGCGTGGACGGCGAGCCGCACCACGGGGTCGACGACAACCGGGGCCTCATCGTGCTCGCACTGGCGGCGCGCGGCGGGGAGGAGTGGGACCTGGAGGTGGAGCTAAAGCCCGGCGGCTACCTTGAGTACGTCGCGCGGTCTCCGCGCCGCCCCTATGTGCTGGAGGAGGCGCGCCTGGCGGCGGTCGACCCCGCTATGGAGGCCGCCTGGCTCGACCTGCGCGTGGCCCACGAGGCGGCGGGCGCCATCCGCGACCCCGCTCTGCGCGAGGCGATGCTGGCCGCCCTCGTCGACGCGCTCCGCGAGGCGGACCTGCGCGAGCAGGCGGCCAGCGGGCTGGCCGAGGGCCTCGCCGCTGCGCGCGAGAAGCTCCGGACGGGGCTTAGCGCGCTTCAGTGGGGGCGACACCCCGGCGCGATCTTCTTCGCCGGCCACTCCCACATCGACCTCGCGTGGCTCTGGCCGATCCGCGAGACGATGCGCAAGGTGGGCCGCACTTACTCCACCGTCGACGCGCTCATGGAGGAGTTCCCGCACTACCACTTCGTCTGCAGCCAGGCGCCGCTATTCCTCTGGCTCAAGCGCGACTTCCCGACGGTCTACGAGCGGGTGAAGCGGCGCGTCGCGGAAGGGCGCTTCGAGCCGGTGGGCGGGACGTGGGTTGAGAACGACTGCAACGTGGTCTCCGGCGAGTCGCTGGTGCGCCAATGTCTGTACGGCCAGCGCTTCTTCCGCGACGAGCTGGGCGTGCGCGTGCGCGTGGGGTGGCTGCCGGACGTGTTCGGCTACTCGTGGGCGATGCCGCAGGTGTACCGAAAGGCCGGCCTCGACTACTTCATGACCGCCAAGGTGGCGTGGAACGAGTCGAACCGCATCCCCTGGAACACCTTCTGGTGGCAGGGCGCGGACGGCTCGCGACTGCTGACGCAACTGGTCCACAACCTGGGCAACATGTACAATGCGCAGGTCCAGCCGTCCGAGATGCTTCGCCAGTGGGACGACTTCGCCGACAAGCGCACGGTGGGCGAGGCGCTCTGCCCGTACGGGTTCGGCGACGGCGGCGGGGGCCCCACCCGGCAGATGCTCGAGTTCCTCCCCCGCCTGGCGGCGATGCCGGGGATGCCGCGCGCCGCCACGGGCCGCGTGCACGACTTCTTCGACCGGATCGCTGAGCGGGCCGGGGACGGCCTGCCGGTGTGGAACGGCGAGCTCTACTTCGAGCGGCACCGGGGCACCTACACCACCCGCGCCTGGAACAAGCGCTGCAACCGGCGCGCTGAGCTGACGCTCCGCGAGGCGGAGATCTGGAGCGTTGCCGCCGCCGGGGCTGGAGCGCCCTACCCCGCGGAGGCGATCCGCGAGGCGTGGCAGACGACGCTCCTCAACCAGTTCCACGACATTTTGCCCGGCTCGTCGATCGACGAGGTGTACCGCGACTCGGACCGCGACTACGAGGCCGTCCTCGAGACGGCGGAGCGCCTCCGCTCCGACGCGATGCAGGCGCTCGCGCGCCGCGTGGACACGCTCGGCGAGGGGCAGGCCGTCGTCGCCTTCAACCCGCTCGGCTGGGAACGGACCGACGTGGCCGACATCCCGAACCCCGGCATCGAGACGCCTGTGCTCGCCATGCCAGACGGGCGCATGGAGCCCTGCCAGCCGGCGGGGGACCGCCTGCTGGTGCGCGTGCCGGACGTGCCGTCGCTCGGGTGGGCGGTGGGCCATGTGCGCACCTCGCCGGAGCCGCCCGCGCCGTCGCCCTTCCTCTACGAGGACGGCGTGCTCATGACCCCCCACTGGATGGCGGCGTTCGGACCCGATGGCACGCTCCGCCGGCTTACCGACCGCCGGTGCGAGCGCGACGTCCTGCCCGCGGGCGCGCTCGCCAACGAGCTGCAGGTCTTCGAGGACCGGCCCGTCAGCGACGAGGCGTGGGACATCGACCTCGAGTCACGCGAGCGGATGTGGCGCTTCCAGGCCGACGGCCCTCCGCGGCTCGCGGAGCTGGGGCCGCTCTACATGGCGCTCGAGCAGACCCTGCGCCACAACCGGTCAACGATCGACCAGCGGATCGTCTTCTGGGCGCACTCGCGGCGGATCGACTTCGAGACGCGGGTGGACTGGCAGGAGCGCAAGACGCTGCTCAAGGTCGCCTTCCCGGTGCAGGTCCACTCCCCGCGCGCCACCTACGAGATCGCCTTCGGCTCCATCGAGCGGCCCACGCACCGCAACACGAGTTGGGACGCGGCGCGCTTCGAGGTGAGCGGCCACCGCTGGGCCGACCTCTCGGAGACCGGGTACGGCGTGGCGGTCCTGAACGACAGCAAGTACGGATGGGACATCGAGGGCAACGTGATCCGACTGACGCTGCTTCGCTCGCCAGAGGACCCGGGCCCCACTGCCGACCTGGGTGAGCACCGGTTCACGTACTCGCTGCTCCCTCACGCCGGCACGTGGCTCGGCAGCGTCGTGGCCGAGGCGCACGCGCTGAACGCCCCGCTCGCGGCCGTCGCTCAGCCGGCGCACGCGGGCGACCTGCCCTCCCCGCAGTCGCTCGCCGTGGTGCGCGGCGCGCCGGCCGTGGTGATCGACACGGTGAAGCGGGCGGAGGACTCCGACGAGACTGTCATCCGTGTATACGAGGCGCTCGGGGGCCGGATGCCGGTGACCGTCGAGATGCACCGCCCGATCGCCTCCGCGGTGGAATGCGACCTGTTGGAGGAAGGTGACGCTCCCGTCGAGCGCGAGTTCAACCGGCTGCGGTTCGCGATCAAGCCGTTCGAGGTCAGGACCTTCCGTGTGAGGCTCGCGTAGCGCCATGAGGATGCTCGACCGTCGCCGCCTGCGGATGCACCCGCTCGCCGAGAGGCGACACAAGCTGGCCATCGAGGAGATCGCGGTGCGCCCGGGCGACCCATCGCCGGAGCCTGGGCCGGAGAACCGCGAGCGTGTGGCGCGCGCCGCAGATCGCATCAGAACCGCGCGGGCGGCCGGCCGACCGGTCGCGCTCACCTACGGCGCGCACCTGGTGAAGAACGGGCTCGCACCCGTGGTGATCGACCTCGTGGAGCGAGGCTGGCTGACGCACCTGGCGACGAACGGGGCAGGCTCGATCCACGACTGGGAGTTCGCGTTCCTCGGCCGGAGCACCGAGGACGTCCGGGAGAACACCGCCGCCGGACGCTTCGGGACGTGGGAGGAGACGGGGCGCTGGCTGAACGCCGCCGTGGCGGTGGGCGCTGCCGACGGCCTGGGCTATGGGGCCTCCGTAGCGCGGCTCATCGGCGAGGAGCGGCTGGACGTGCCGGACGCGCCAGCGCTGCGCGAGCGCGCGGCCGCCCTTCTGAACGAGCCTGGAGGCGCCGAGGGCGCGGCGGCCGTTGCGGACCTGCTCCACCTCGTGGAGGAGTTCGGGTTGCCGGCTGGCCGCTGGGAGGCGCCTCACCCGTGGAAGCGCTTCAGCATCCAGGACGCGGCGCACCGCACCGGCACGCCGTTCACGGTGCACCCCGGCATCGGCTACGACATCATCTACACGCACCCGCTGAACGCGGGCGGGCCGATCGGGCGCGGCGCCGTGCGCGACTTTCTCCTCTACGCCGAGGCGATCAGCCGGCTGGAGGGCGGCGTGCACCTTGCCGTCGGCTCCTCCGTGATGGCGCCGATGATCTTCGAGAAGTGCCTCTCCATGGCCAACAACCTGGCCCTCGAAGAGGGTCGGCCCGTGCTCAGCCGGCACCACATGGCAGTGGTCGACCTGCAGGAGGGCGGCGACTGGGACTGGTCCCGCGGCGAACCGCCGATGGACCATCCCGCCTACTACCTGCGCTTCTGCAAGAGCTTCCACCGCATGGGCGGGACACTGGACTACCTCTGCATGGACAATCGGGCGTTCCTGCTGCGGCTGCACGCCGCGCTGGAGGGTGGGCGGGCGTAGCTGGGCGCCGCGGCACGAGCGGCCAGGGCATCGACATCGAGGAGCGAGAACGGGCATGGCCATCAAGGTGTGTGTCATTGGGGCCGGGAGCATCGGTTTCACGCGCGGCATGATGCGGGACGTCCTGTGCGTCCCCGAGCTGCGGGACACCGAGTTCGCCTTCACCGACATCAGCGAGCGCAACCTCGACATGGTGTTCCGGCTGTGTTCGCGGGACATCGAGGCCGCGGGCCTGCCGGCGAAGCTCTCGGCCACCCTGGACCGCCGGAAGGCGCTCGAGGGCGCCCAGTACGTCTACTCCTTCGTCCGGGTGGGCGGCCTCGAGGCGTTCCAGTCCGACATCGATATCCCGCTGCGCTACGGCGTGGACCAGTGCGTGGGTGACACGCTCGCGCCTGGCGGCATCATGTATGCGCAGCGCACCATCCCCGTGCTGCTCGACTTCTGCCGCGACATCCGCGAGGTCGCCGCGCCCGGCGCCCTGCTGATGAACTACTCCAACCCCATGGCGATGAACACCTGGGCCTGCAGCCGCCACGGCGGCGGCGTGAGCGTGGTGGGTCTCTGTCACGGGGTGCAGGGCGGCCACTGGCAGATTGCCGACGCGCTGGGCCTTCCGCAGAACGAGGTTGACATCGTCTGCGCCGGCATCAACCACCAGACGTGGTACGTGAAGGTGGGCCACAGGGGGCGCGACCTAACCGGCGAGCTGCTGGAGGCGTTCGAGAAGCACCCCGTCTACAGCAAGACGGAGAACGTGCGCATCGACATGATGCGGCGGTTCGGCTTCTACACGACCGAGTCGAACGGCCACTGCAGCGAGTACGTGCCCTGGTACCGCAAGCGCGAGCGCGAGATCGCGGAGTGGATCGATCTCGGGTCGTGGATCAACGGCGAGACCGGCGGGTACCTGCGCGTGTGCAACGAGGGCCGCAACTGGTTCGAGCACGACTTCCCGAACTGGATGGAGGCGCCACCTGCCACCTTCCGGCCGGAGGACCGGGGCCACGAGCACGGGTCCTTCATCATCGAGGGGCTGGAGACGGGACGCCTCTATCGCGGCCACTTCAACGTGGTGAACCGCGGCTGCATCGCGAACCTGCCCGAGGACGCGGTGGTCGAGGTGCCGGGCTACGTGGACCGCAACGGGCTCAACGTCCCCATCGTGGGCGACCTGCCGATGGGGTGCGCAGCCGTCTGCAACGCGAGCATCACGGTGCAGCGGCTCGGCGTGGAGGCCGCGGTGCGCGGCAACGACGCGCTGCTGCGGCAGGCGATGATGATGGACCCGCTGACCGGCGCCGTCTGCGACCCGCCGGAGATCTGGCAGATGGTGGACGAGCTGCTCGTGGCGCAGGAGGCGTGGCTGCCGCAGTACGGCGCGGCCATCGCCGAGGCGAAGAAGCGGCTGGCGGCCGGGCCGACCATCCCAACGCGCTCCGACTACCGGGGCGCCGCGCGGCTGCACACGAAGACGGTGGAAGAGATGGAGGCGGACCGCGCGGCTGCCACGGCGAACGCGGCCGAGGCGGACAAGGCGAAGGACCGCCCGGCGGCCTCGTAGGGGCGCGAACCCAGGTGCAGAGGCGTGCGCGGAGGCATATTGACACAACCTGCGGTCGGCGGGCATAATGCTCGGTGCTCCAAGTGACCGGTATGTGGCGCCATCGTCTAGCGGTCAGGACAGGGGGTTCTCAGCTCTCAAGCCGGGGTTCGATTCCCCGTGGCGCTACCACTAGAGGGGGCAGGCCGTTGGCCTGCCCTCTTTCCGTCGGGTGGCCTGGCGAGCTGCTCAACTCCTGACGTGGGCCGCGCAACCGCTTTCCGGCAGGACTCGGCCCCCTGCGCGCCGCACCTCTCCGCACGGCGCCGCTCCCCAGAACCGCCCGGCGCCGGCCCCTCCCGGGAGGCGCCGATGTCTGCGATACACGTGTTCGCCCTGCTCACCCTCCTTGCGCTGACCGCCACACTGCCGGCTCGTGCCCAGTCGCCCTTGTTCGTCGCGCCCACGGACCTCGCCCCGGACGTGCCGACGGCGTTCCCGCGCTTCCACTTCGGGGGAGCCGATGAGCAGGCCCGCCTCCTGAACCGCTACCTGTGGCACCACTTCCACAACCGGCTCGGGCACGGGCTGGTCCTCTTCAACCGCGAGTACCTGCTCAAAGCCGACATGTGGATGGCCGGCGCCGCCGTAGCGCAGCGCGGCGGACACAGCATCCAGGAGGTCCATCGCGAGGACCTTAACCAGATCCGCGTGCACCCGGACGGCTACGTGGACACGCATCAGCACTTCTCGCACGCCTACGACTTCGGGTGGCCCTTCCCCCTCTGGACCCAGAGCGGTCGGGGGCCAGACGAGGTGCGGGGCGTCACCGCGGGCTGGCACTTCCAGACGAGGAGGCCCGCGCACGGCGGGTGGGTCTACGACGCCCTTCAGGCCTGGAACCGACCCGAGTACTGGCAGGAGACCGCCACGCGCGGCTGGGGACTGCACAACGTGCGCTCCTTGGGCATCGTCGACGAGAGGTGGCGGCTGGAGACCGTCGGCGCCTCGCCCGCCATCGAGACGCCGGAGGGCATGACCATCGATGCGTTCAACGCGCCCATCCTGCAGCTTCGCTGGAAGCGCTCGGGCGAGGCGCCCACCGGCTCGCTCCCCTACATCGAGTGGATGCGGGAGGGCGACGCGGACTACGCTCCCGAGCGGCGCGTCCTCTTCGACCGTGGCTCCGCCCACTGGGAGCACATCACCGGCGTGCGCCACTCCATCGTGTACATGCACCGGCACCCGCTCTGGCAAGGGACCATCCGCCGCATGCGCATCCAGCTCGCGCCCGGCGAGAGCGGCGTGACTTTCGACGTCGACTCCTTCTTCACCGCCTACAAGACGCGCCACACCATCAACAATCCGGTCTACATCCTGGCCGCATGGGAGTACTTCCGCTGGACCGGCGACGTGGCGTTCCTGCGCGAGCACGCCAACCGCATCCGCAAAGCGCTCAGCTATCAGGAAACGGTGATGGGAGGGCGCAGACACAACCTGATCCGCAACGAGTGGCCGGGCCACGACGGGCGGACCGGCTGGGTAACCAGGCCCGACGGGACGAAGCAGATGCGGCCGGGCCGCGCCATGGGCAGCAACTACTTCGATCTGCTGCCCTTCGGCGGAGAAGACGCCTACGCCACCAACCAGTACCACGCATCGCTCCTCGCGGTGGCCGACATGGAGGAGGCGGTGCGCGCGCGCCCGGAGTGGGGCGTCCCGCTCGGCGCCGCCGCGAAGGACCCGGCGGATCTGCGCGCCCACGCGGCCGCGGTCAGGCGGAAGGCGAACCGCCGCTTCTGGAACGCGGAGACCGGTCGGTTCGTGGCCTGCATCGACCGCGACGGCGTGGCGCGCGACTTCGGGTTCACGTTCCTGAACCTCGATGCGATCTGGTACGGACTGGCGACGCCGCGACGCGCGCGAGCGATCATGGACTGGATCACGGGCCGGCGCATCGTGGCAGGGGACACCTCCACGGGCGCCGACATCTACCGGTGGCGGTTCGGGCCGCGCGCCACCACCAGGCGCAACGTGGAGTGGTACAAGAGTGCCTGGTGGGCGCCAGAGAGCATCGCGTTCGGCGGTCAGATCCAGGACGGCGGCGCGGTGCTGGGTTTCGCCTTCTACGACCTCTGGGCGCGCCTGCAGGTGCTCGGACCGGATGACGCGTGGCAGCGGCTCACGGAGCTGCTCGCCTGGGACAAGGAGGTCCACGAGGCCGGCGGCTACCGTGCCTACTACGCGAGCGGCAAGCGCGGCACAACCCTGCAGGGCGGGGGCACGGCGGGCGGCATCGGGATCGATTTCGAGTTCTTCGAGAGCAGCCTGCCTCCCACCATCGTGGTGCGCGGCTTCCTCGGCATCGAGCCCACCGCCGACGCGCTGCGCATCCGCCCGCGTCTGCCGCGCGCCGTGCCGTCCATGGGCATCGCGGGCCTGCGCTACCGGGGGAGCGACCTGGACGTGAGGGCGTCGCGGGACGAGATCGCGGTGCATCTCGCGCAGGCCCCGCGCGAGCCGCTGAGGGTGGACCTCGGCGGCCGGTGGCTGCTGAACGGCGCAGGCGAGCCCGCCGCGGCGTTCGCGATCGAGAAGGCGGGCGTCCACCGGTTCACGCCCGCCCCGCGCGGTGGCGCCGCAGGCGTGAGGGGTCGCAGGCGCTGATCGCCCTGCTCGCCCGCCGTGGCTCTCGCTGGCGCACAGGCTGGCCCGGGGTGGCTCACGAACCCCCGGGTCAGCCGGGCGGCGACCTCCGCGCTGCGCCGGCTTGGGCCACCGGTCGGCGCAGGCCCTCCTACCGTCTCAGCACCACGTAGAGCGCGTCCGGCGGGAAGCGCAGACGCACGCCGCCCGGCACGCGCTCTAGGGGCACGTTCCCGGCAGGCATGCCGTTCACGTCGAGCCGCACGGCCTCACGGACAACCGGGTTGAGCACGGTGACGGTAAGGTCGGCTCGCTCCATCTGCCACGGCGCTGTCCCCACCTCGTCGAGCCGCCAACCGTCATGGCGCCGGCCGCCCTCCTCTATCACCGCGGCGGACGCGCGCCAGCCCGTGGGCTTCGCGTTCGTGGTGAACTGAAGCAGCGCCTTGCGCGTCCGGCGGAGAGGCGCGCCGTCCATCGACACGACGAGCAGGGCGCCGTGCGTGTTTCGGCCCTCGATGCGCAGGTCGCGCGTCGAGAACTGCCCGCGGTTGCGGAAGTGCGCCGCCACGCCCTGCGCGCGGGGGGCGTCCACCAGACACCAGCCCTGCTGCCAGTTCAGCGTCACCTCCCCTGTGACGCTCCTCACGGTCTGCGCGGCGGTATCCACCAATGACGCGATGTCGCCCACCCTCGAGTTGGCGGCGTCCCCACCATAGCGCACCTCGACCGGTCCCGCCAGGAAGGTCTGGTCCGGCAGCACCCGCTGCACAGTCGATCGTTCGGGCAGGTTGCCGGCGTCCCGGTTGGGGTCGTAGCCGCCCTCCTCCACGATGATCGGCGTGCGCCGTCGCCAGATGTCCTCCATGGACCGTTCCTCGACGACCACCGGTTCGCCGCGCCTCACGTAGCCCCTGCGGTAGAGCAACGCCGCCGCCGGGAACCCTCCGAGCAGGTCCGGCGTGGCGAATCCCCACTTGAACAGCGAGTCAGGGAGGTACCCGTTGGCGGACCGGGGCGGCGTCCAGTCCTCGCACCCGGTGGCGAACCAGAAGAAGGCGTCCACCCCGGTCAGCGCCTTGTACACGGAGATCAGGAACGGACCCTCCGCCTGGTAGCTGTTGGGGCGGACCCACAGGCTCTCGGTCACCATCATGGGTCTGCCGACCACCTGCTTCACGTTCACGGGGAGCTCGTGCGGGCGCAACAGGGCCGAGAAGTCCGTGAAGCGGTCGCCCTCCATGATCGCCCAGCCCTGGTTCGGGCCGAGATGCATCCCGCCGAAGTAGCGGTTCACTGCCAGCACTTCGTTCGCGGTGTAGGACCACCGCTCGGCGTCCTTGAGCCTGCCGGCGTCGGCCGTGCGCCAGTTGCCGGCATTGATGATCTGCCGGACACCGAGTTCCTCTCGGAGGTAGCGCGCCATGTCGCGGTTGAAGGCGTACATGGTCTCGGACCAGAACTGGAGCTGGTCGTCCAGCCGGCGCGCCCGACCTCCGGTGCGGTTCTGTGTCATCTCCCAGATGTTGTGGAAGTCGAGCACTCCCTCCGCCAGGTTGTCGCCCGGCAGCGCGTCGCCTTCCCACGCCCTCGAGGCGGTCTGGAGGTCGCCGTGCTTGCGGCGGGCCCACTCGGCGAACCGCCTGCCCAGCCGCGTGCGTTGCTCGCCTTGGATGTTGTTCACGGTCCAGAAAAGAAGGCTGTCCTCGTTCTGGAGCTGGACGATGGCGACGGCGGGGTCCCTGGCGAGCGGGATGCCTGTGTGGGGGTTCGTCTCGGCGAGGAGCGCGCGCATCCAGGCGCGGTAGCCGCGCTGCACGGTCTCGTCGAAGAAGAGCAGGCCGACCAGCGACTGGTCGGCGCCTCCCGGGACGCCCCAGCTCTCACCGATCCTGGCGGGGATGCACCAGTAGGGCGAGATGACCGTGTAGATTCCCTCCTTCTTCATCGCTGCCACGGTGCGCCAGATCCAGTCGCGGTCGCGCTCGTTGATGTCCGTGAGCGCGCGCTCGGGCGGCGGGTTCACTGCCGCGTGGGTGCGCACCACGTTGACGCCGCGCTTGGCGAGGAAGCGGGCGTGACGCGCGAGATCGGGCTCCCGCTCCGTTCCCCACAGCGGCCGGCGGACCCAGGGCTTCTCGCGCCCGACGTAGGTGTTGACCGCCCAGAACCGGACCGGCCGGCCATTCCCGAGGCGGAAGTCGCCCCGGGCGTCCACGCTGATGAAGCCCGACTCGCCCGCCACCCTCTCGTTGAGGTTGCGCAGGTCGAAGAGCGCCGAGTCGGAGAAGGTGTCGGGCGTGGGCGCGAAGCTCCACCGATCGCCGCCCTGGGCGAGTGCCGGCACCGGCGCGCGTGCCGCGAGCGCAACGAAGACGGCAGCGAACGACAGGGACGAGCGGTACATCAGCGGTTCTCCTTAGCTGCGCCGGGCGTCAGGCCGGACGGCATCCGCAGTATTCGCTGCGGTCGCGGCCCCTCCCTGCCTGCGCGCAGCGGCGGGTGATGGTCACTGCGGACGCCATCCGTGACCGGGGTACTGCAGGTCGTGCCTATATGCCTGTTCATTCCGAAGGGGCCTGCCGGTAAACTGATTGGTGGTCGCAAAGCTGTCCACGCTCCAGGGGCAGACAAGGAGGACCGGCACCTTTGAGTGGTACGAGCCCGCCGCCCGGCACGCGCAACCGCTGGGTTATTGCCAGCGCTGCCGTGGTCATGCAGATGTGCCTCGGGATCATCTACTCCTGGTCGGTATTCCGAGAACCCCTCGCCAGCCTCCACGGCTGGTCCCCCGCAGACACTTCGGCGCCCTACCAGTACTCGCTGCTCTTCTTCACCTTCGGCATGATCGTTGGCGGGCTGTGGCAGGACCGTAAGGGGCCTCGCCTTGTGGGCAGCGTCGGGGGCCTGCTGCTGGGAACGGGCTGCGTGCTGGCGGCTCTGATGGGCGACACGCTCAACGGCCTCATCTTCGCCTATGGCGTGGTCGGCGGCGTTGGTGTGGGATTTGGCTACGTCACGCCGATCGCCACCTGCGTGAAGTGGTTCCCGGACCGGCGCGGCTTCATCGTGGGTCTCGCGGTCATGGGCTTCGGGGCCGGCATGCTGATCCTGGCGCCGCTGATGTCCGCTCTGATCGGCACGAACCCCGAGCTGTACGCGCAGACGCTGCCGCGCACGTTCCTCGTGATGGGGATCATCCTCTACGTGTTCGTGATCGGCGCGGCTCAGTTCTTTGCGGTGCCGCCGGCCGGCTGGCGACCCGCGGGGTGGACCCCGCCGACGGGCAGCGCCGCCGCCTCGACTGTTGACTTCACCACGGCCCAGATGCTGAGGACCTGGCAGTTCTACGTGCTCTGGGCAATCTTCCTGCTGGGCGCTTCGGTGGGTCTGAGCGTGATCGGCCAGGCCAAGCCCTACATGCTCAACTACGTGGGCGCGGCGGACGCCGCCGCGACGATCGCCCTCAGTACTCTGGCCGTGTTCAACGGCGCCGGAAGGCTGCTGTGGGGGGCCTTCTCCGACCGCGCGGGGCGAATGGCGGCGACGGCCGGCATGGGACTGCTGATGGCTGTCGGCTGCGCGGTATTCCTGCGCACCGGGTCCGACTACGCGCTGGGGCTCATCGGGCTCTGCATCGTCGGCTTCTGCTACGGCGGCTACCTTGCAACGATGCCCGCGTTCTGCGCGGACTACTACGGCCCCAAGAACATGGGTCTCAACTACGGGATGCTGTTCACCGCGTTCGGCGTAGCGGGGTTCTTCGCTCCAGGCTACTTCGCCGGCATCCTGACGGCGGCCGGCGAGAACGTCACGGCCGGATACTCGACGATCTACCTGCAGATGTCGGTCGCCGCGGTGGTAGCCATGGCCTTGGCGCTGATCCCCCGGAAGCCGGTGCGCCCGGCGCCGGCCCAGAGTTCGGCGACCTGAGAGGGAACCGATGCCGTACCGCCCAACCAATGTGTGGTTGCACCGCATTAGCCGGTGTCCGGGTCGTGTCTTGGCGAGTGGCCGGGCTATCCGGCGGTCCGCCACGCGGCCCCTCGGCGTGCTGTGCCGCCGCCTGATCGCTGCCAGAGCGCGTCGATGGGCGGCCGCTTTGCGGCGCGCCGCCGGTCGCTAGCTCTCTCACCGCAACGGAGGAACAAGCACCCATGTCGGATCAGAACCAGGCGGGCGGCTTGCTGCACGAGGACGCTCCCGTCTTCGCCCCGAGCCCCGAGTTCGTCGCCCAGGCAAACGCGAGTGACCCCGGAATCTACGACCGCGCCGCGGCCGACCCCGAGGCCTTCTGGGCGGAGTTCGCCAGCGAACTCGAGTGGTTCAAGCCCTGGGACAAGGTCCTGGAGTGGGCGCCGCCCCACGCCAAGTGGTTTGTCAACGGCAAGCTTAACATCTCGGTGAACTGCGTCGACCGCCATGCCAAGGGCGCCCGGAAAGACAAGGTCGCGCTCATCTTCGAGGGAGAGCCAGGCGACGTCCGGAAGCTGACCTACGGCGAGCTCTACGTCGAGGTGAACAAGTTCGCCAACGTGCTGAAGTCGCTCGGGATCGAGAAGGGCGACCGCGTTACGATCTACCTGCCGATGATCCCCGAGCTGCCGATCACGATGCTCGCATGCGCACGCATCGGCGCAGTTCACTCGGTGGTGTTCGGCGGGTTCTCCACCGAGTCGCTCCGCGAGCGCATCAACGACTGCGGCTCCAAGCTCCTCGTCACGGCCGACGGCGGATGGCGGCGAGGCGGCGTCGTGCAACTGAAGAAGGCCGGCGACGCGGCGATAGCCGAGGCGGAGAGCATCGAGAAGTGCGTCGTCGTAAAGCGGATCGGGGAGGAGAAGGCGCCCGTAACCATGGTGCCCGGCCGCGACCTCTGGTGGGACGACCTCATGGCGAATGCCAACCCCGAGTGCGCCCCCGCCGAGATGGACGCCGAGGACACCCTGTTTGTCCTCTACACGTCCGGGTCCACAGGCAAGCCCAAGGGCATTCAGCACACCACGGGCGGCTACCTCACCGGCGTCTACGCCTCCACGAAGCTTGTCTTCGACATGAAGGACAGCGACGTCTACTGGTGCACCGCCGACCTGGGCTGGGTCACGGGCCACTCCTACATCTGCTACGGCCCCCTGTCCAATGGCGCCACCGTCGTCATCTACGAGGGTTCGCCGGACACGCCCGGCCGCGACCGCTTCTGGAGGGTGATCGAGAAGCACAAGGTTACCGTGTTCTACACGGCGCCCACCGCCATCCGCACCTTCATGAAGTGGGGCGAGGCCCTGCCCAACGCCTGCGACCTCTCCAGCCTGCGCCTCATGGGCTCGGTCGGCGAGCCCATCAACCCCGAGGCCTGGATGTGGTACCACCGCGTCATCGGCAAGGAGCGCATCCCGATCTGCGACACCTGGTGGCAGACGGAGACCGGCCACATCCTTATCACGCCGCTCCCGGGCATCGTGCCCACCAAGCCAGGCTCCGCGACGCGCCCGTTCCCCGGCATCGTGCCGGATGTCGTGAACGACGCCGGCGAGCCGGTTCCCCCGGGCCAGAAGGGCTACCTTATCCTGCGCAGGCCCTGGCCCGGCATGCTCCGCACGCTGTGGCAGGACGATGCGCGCTACCGCCAGGTCTACTGGGCCCGCTTCCCGGGCGTCTACCTCACCGGCGACGGCGCCGTGAAGGATGCGGACGGCTACTACTGGCTGATGGGCCGCGTGGACGACATTATGCTCGTCGCCGGCCACAACATCAGCACGATGGAGCTCGAGAGCGCCCTGGTGGAGCACCCGGCCGTCGCGGAGGCCGCCGTCATCGGCAAGGCGCACGACGTTAAGGGGCAGTCGCCGGTCGCGTTCGTCATCGTCCGCGAGGGATTCCCCGCTACGGAGGAACTCGCCGCCGAGCTGAAGAAGTTCGTGGGCGGCAAGCTCGGGCCCGTCTGCCGGCCGGATGACATCATCTTTACGGCCGACCTTCCGAAGACCCGCTCGGGCAAGATCATGCGTCGCCTGCTCCGCGACATCGCTGAGGGACGCGTCCTCGGCGACACGACCACGCTCGCCGATCCGACGATCGTCGCCAGCCTGAAGGACCGCTACACGAGCGACGAAGGCTAACGCCGGCGCAGGCTCGATCGCGTTCGCGGCGCGGGAGCGTCACACGGCCTCCCGCGCCGCGCCGCATCGGGATCCGGCACAGAGGAGCGCCCCACCGTGAGGAACCCCCGCACGACCATCGCTGCTGCCGCCCTCGCCATCATCG
>DATIKM010000035.1:0-3983 GCA_035477595.1 Chthonomonadales bacterium | reverse complement strand
TGACCGCCCTCCATGTCCTCCGCCTTTGCGCCCTGCGCGCTACGACGTACCGACCGAGCCGGGCAGCCGGCGCGCCTGCTCGGACGCACCGAGCTGGCAGATGGCGATTCCCCCACCCCCGTTTGGGGGCGGGGGTCAGGGGGCGGGGGCTTGTGGGCCTGCGCAGGGCTTCTGGCGAGCAGCGATGGCTGGAGCGCGGCCCTCCCGCCGCAGCCAACTGGGCGTGGGCGCGGCCCTCCCTCCGCGGTCAGCCGAGCGTAGGTGCGGCCCCCCCCCGCAGTCAGCCTGGCGTAGGTGCGGCCCTCCCCCCCCGCAGTCAGCCTGGCGTAGGTGCGGCCCTCCCCCCAGCCCCCTCCCGCAGGAGGGGGAGCTTAGTGTCCAACCCCCTCCTGCAGGAGGGGGAGCGGTAAGCCAGGTTCCCCCACCCCCGTTTGGGGGCGGGGGCTCGCCGGTATGCGCAGGGCTTCTGGCGAGCAGCGATGGCTGGAGCGCGGCCCTCCCGCCGCAGTGAGCCGAGCGTGGGCGCGCTCTTCCCTGACAGCCGTATGGTGCGGGCCCGCATCGTTGCGCACCTGTTGGCCCACACCGATCAGGACTCACACGAGCGACGCCTGCGCACTGACCTGGTCGTTTGACCGGCTCGCGGGCGCACGTTATAATGCGGAGGCAGAAGGATGTCTCCCATCGCGCACGGAGGAACCGGGCATGCTGAAGTCGGCGCCGGAGGAGACGCGCGGGTTGGCCGGCCACGACGGCGGCCGCGCGCGCGACCTCGCCGGGCTGGCTCTCGTGTTCACGGGCGCAGCGGTGCTCCTCTGGCTGCTCTGGCCGCAGGACGCGCCGGTGCCGACCGCCGCCGAGCAGGCCCTCCGCTGGTTCGCCGGCTCGGGCGCCTACGCGGTCCCCGCAATACTGATCTTCGTGGGCGTCATGCTCCTGCTGGGCTGCCAGCGCATCGCCCTCACGCACTCCACGCTGGGCAGCTCGCTGCTGTTCCTGACGTTTCTAGCGTGGCGGCACCTGGCGATCACGCCGAGCCCCGAGGCGATCGCGCTTGCGGGCTCGGCCGACGTCGCGGCCTGGTCGGGGTCGCATCTGAGCCGCGCGGGCGGCATGCTTGGCGCCGTGGTGGGATGGGCCCTGGAGCGCCCCTTCGGATTGCCGGCCGCCTACCTCCTCCTGACGATGGCGGCGTGCATGGCGGTCGTCCTGCTGGTCGACCAGCCTTTCGTTGAGCTTCTCCGCCGGCTGAGGGCCCCCGCGCGGAGTACGCTGTCGGTCGCGCGCGCGGGTGTGGCTGTGGTGCGCGACCGCGCCGAAGCGCGCCGCGCGAGCCGCGTGGCCGAGCCCGCCGCTGCCGTCCCGCCGCACGCCTCCGAGGCGCCGGCCGTGCCTGTGTGGCGCCGGCTCCTGAGATGGGGTGCAGCGGGCCGCACCGCGCCTGCCGCCGTGCCCGCGCCGGCGCCACCGACGCCTGCCGGCGAGCCCGCCGCCGAGGGCTCAGCGCCTGCAGCCGGAGGGGACGCGCCCGCGGAGCGCCCAGCGCGGGGCCGGGCCGAGCCGCCAACTCCTCCACACGGCCCGGCCGAGTACGCAATGCCGCCGATTACGCTGCTCCACGATCCGCCCGCGCCCGCACCCCGCAAGGCGCAGCAGGAGATGGCGGAAAAGCGCCAGATTCTGGAGCGCACGTTGGAGCAGTTCGGCATCAAGGCGAACGTGGTCGAGATCGCCCACGGGCCGAGCGTCACGCGCTACGAGATCCAGCTTGCGCCTGGCATCAAGGTGAGCCGCATTGTGTCGCTGGCGGACAACCTGGCCATGTCGCTCGCGGCGATCGACGTGCGCGTCGAGGCGCCCATCCCCGGCAAGGCTGCCATCGGCGTCGAGGTGCCGAACGCCGCGAGCGCCGTGGTGACCTTGCGGGAGTGCCTGGAGGCGCCGGAGTATCAGAGCGCGCCGGGCAAGCTCCTCTTCGCCCTCGGGAAGGATGTGGCGGGCGCCGTGCGGTTCGCCGATCTGACCAGGATGCCGCACCTCCTCATCGGCGGCGCCACAAACTCGGGGAAGTCCGCCTGTCTCAACACCCTCATCGCGTCGTTCCTCTACCGCGCGCGACCGGACGAGGTGAAGCTGATCCTCGTGGACCCCAAGCGAGTCGAGCTGTCGCTCTGGGAGGGCATTCCCCACCTGCTCTACCCGGTCGTGAAGGACGTTCGGAACGCGGCGGGCATCCTCCGGGCCGTCATCAAGGAGATGGAGTCGCGCTACGACGCCTTCGCGCGCGCCGGCACTCGCAACATCGAGGGCTTCAACCGCACCGCGCCCGACGACCGGCGCATGCCATACCTGGTGATCGTGGTGGACGAGCTTGCCGACCTCATGATGCAGGCGGCGGGTGAGGTGGAGCCCTCCATCTGCCGCATCGCGCAGTTGGCGCGCGCCACGGGCATCCATCTGGTCATCGCCACTCAACGCCCCTCCGTCGACGTGATCACGGGCACCATCAAGGCCAACATCTCCTCGCGCATCGCCTTCGCAGTCAGCTCTCAGGTGGACAGCCGCACGATCCTCGACATGGTGGGCGCGGACCGGCTCATCGGGCGCGGGGACATGCTCTTCCTTCCGATCGACGCCGGCAAACCGGTGCGCATCCAGGGCTGCTTCCTGTCGGAGGCGGAGACCCACGCTCTGGTCGGCCACCTTCGGCAGCAGGGCGCGCCCGCGTACCGCAGCCTGCCCGATGCGCCGGACGCGTCCGGCGCGCCGACCGCCGAGGCGGAGGACGATCTGTTCGAGAACGCTGTGAAGCTGATCGGCGCCACGGGGCACGGCTCCACGTCGCTCCTGCAGCGCCGGTTCCGGATCGGGTACACGCGCGCCGCACGCCTTCTCGACATGATGGAGGAGCGCGGCATCGTGGGCCCGCTAGACGGCGCCAAGCCGCGCGAGTTGCTCGTGAGCCGCGACGAGATCGACCGGATGTTCGTGGGCAACCACCCGGGCTGAGAGCGCCAGCCACCGAGGCCGAGGTGCGGGCGCGGCTGTCGCGCATCTGGGCCGCGATGCAGGTGTGCGTGCGCGCAGGCTGCGCCCGCGGCGGCAGTCTCGACTCCGCATCTCTACCGGAAGGGCTATCGAGCCTATGGACTGGCTATGGCTGCTGGCGGGCGTTGCATGCGCCGCCATCGGCGGGGAGGCGTTTCTGCGCGGGGCTGTCGGCATCGCGCGCGGAGCGCGCATTCCGCCCGGCATCGTGGGCGCTACGGTCGCCGCCTTCGCCACGAGCAGCCCGGAGCTTTCCGTCTCGGTCAATGCAGCCCTGAAGGGCGCGCCCGCGGTCGGTCTGGGCGACGCCGTCGGCAGCAACGTGGTGAACGTGGGCCTCGTGCTGGCGATGGGGATCCTGATCGCGCCGCTGTGGGCGCCTCGCGATGGCATGCAGCGCGACTTCCCGGTCGCCCTGCTCGTCCCCATCTTCACGGTTCTGCTCGCAATCGACGGCATGATCTCGCGGGTCGACGCCGTGGTGATGCTCGGGCTCTTCATCGTCTGGCTTGGCTTCACTGCTGTCGCAGCTCGGCGCGCTCGCGACGCCACGGACGAGGTCCTCGGCGTCCCGATGGGCATGGCGGTCGCGCTCTCCGCCGTCGGCCTCCTGTTCCTCGTGGTTGCGGGGCGGCTTATCGTGATGGGCGCCGTGGGGATCGCCACGCGGGCGGGGCTGGACCCGTTCGTCATCGGGGCAACCGTGGTAGCGGTGGGTACCTCCGCGCCGGAGCTCGCCACCGTGGTGATCGCGCGCCTGCGCGGCCACCAGGAGATCGCGATCGGCACCATCCTGGGGAGCAACATCTTCAACGGGCTCTTCATCGTCGGGGTGGCAGCCACGATCCACCCGATCCCGGTGGACCTGACCAGCCTGGCGGCGGGCCTCGGTTTCGGTGCGCTGCTGGTCGCAATGATCTACCCGCCGCGCAGTG
>DATIKM010000034.1:0-8371 GCA_035477595.1 Chthonomonadales bacterium | reverse complement strand
GTTTCCGGCCGGCGACGCCGTGCGGTCCAGCGTCGCACCCTCTTCCAACGGTGTTGTCTTTGGGTCTCTCGACGGAAGGCTTACCTCGCTCTCCATCGGGCATGGCCGGCGCCGCTGGGTAGCGTCTACGCGTGCGCCTGTGGTCGGCTCGCCAGCCGTACACGATGGCGTGGTCTTCGTCGGCTCGACCGACGGCGGCCTGTACGCCTTCGATGAGCGCAGCGGCAGGCAGCGGTGGCGATTCGACACCGGCGGACCGCTCCTGGCCACGCCCGCGGTCAGCGGGGAAGTCGTGTGCATTGGTGGCAACGGGATGATCTGGGGCGTGGACCGGCGCACCGGCCGGGAGCGGTGGCGCGTCGAGGCAGGGAGCTTCTTCCAGTCGCGGGCGGCCGTCGCTGGTGGCGTGTTCTTCCTGGGCGGTTGGGACAACGCCGTGCACGCCATCGACGCGGCAACCGGGCGGAGGCTCTGGCGCACCGAGATGGGGCGGGCAGACGGCGGCCGCGGCGAGCTGAGCTTCCGCTACGCACCGGCGATCGCGTCGCCCGCGGTGGCCGACGGCAGGGTCTACATCGCCTCCAACGACGGCGTACTGCATGCGCTGGACGCGGCGACCGGCAACGCAGTCTGGACCTCGCGCGCGCCCGAGGGCGGCGACAGGCTTGGCCACTCGTCGCCGCTGGTGGCGAGCGGACGGGTCATCGTGGCCGGCGTCGGCCCTAATGGCGACTGCTATGCGTTCGATGCGGCGACCGGCGCGCTCGTCTGGCGGCGCTCGACAGGCGCCGCGATCTACGAGGCCTCGCCCGTGCTGTCGGGCGACCGCGTGGTCATCGGCTCCGCGGCCGGGAGGCTCTTCTGGATCGACGCTGCCTCCGGCGAACTGCGGGGCTCGTTTGGGCTTCCCGCGGGCCTCCTGCTCGGCACCCCCGCCGTCGTCGATGGCCGCGTGGTGGCCGCGACGATGGCCGGGCGCGTCTGGGCCGTGAGCGGCCCGTGAGCGGCGTGGCTGTCCGCCCGCGCATCGAGGCGATCGTGGGCCCGGCGCGGTCCGGCAAGTCCGCCGCGGCAATCGCCAGGCTGCATGAAGCGGGCGGCACGCTGGTCGTACCGTCGGAGCGGCAGGTCTGTCGCATGGCCGCCATGCTCCGAGCTTCCGGCCTCGATGCGTGTGCACCCGTCGGGCTCGCTACGTTCGTGGAGCGTCTCCTCAAGGGCGCGAACGCGGGCGACGCCGCCGAGTTCGGTGTGCGCCTTCTGATCTGCCAGCGCGTGGCAGACGCTGAGTGCCGCGCGGGCAGCTACTTCGAGCACGTCTGCGGCACGCGCGGGTTCGCGCCCGCGCTGGCGGAGTGCATCGCGGAGCTGAAGCGTACCGGGACCACGCCCGACGCGCTGGCGCAGGCCGCGAACGATGCGGCGCCCTTGGTTCGGAGCCCTGGGTTTGGGCGCAAGGCGGCCGAGATCGCGGCGCTCCATCGCGCCTACGAACGCGAGCTCGCCGACAGGAGACTGTACGACACCGCCTCCGCTGCGGCGAGGGCAGCGGAGCGCGTCGCGCAACGACCGGCGGCCATGCGGGCCGTGGTCTTCGACGGCTTCACGCGGTTCGAGCCTGCCTGGCGCGGCCTCCTTGGCGCTCTCGCGCGGGCCGGTGTGCGCGTCGTCGTGACGCTGCCGTACGAAGAGCGTCGGCCGCTGCTCTTCGCGGCCACGGCCTCCGCCCTGTCCGCCCTGCGCGCCGAGTTCGATCTCGTCGTGACGGAGCTCACAACCCCGCGAGAGGACGGGCGGACCCCGGACCTTGTGAGGCTGGAGCGCGGGCTGTTCTCCCAGGAGTTAATCGCCCCACGGGCGACAGATGCCTCCGCCGTGCGGCTCTTCGAGGCGCCGAACCCCTATGCCGAGGCGGAGATGGTGGTACGCGCGCTCCGCCGGGCGCACGACGACGAAGGCGTTCCGTGGGATCGCTGCGCCATTGTCATGCGGTCCGCGAGCAGCTATGGCGGCATCCTGCCGGGCATCTGCGACCGGCTCGGCGTTCCCGTCCTGCTCGGCCAGGCGATGCCACTGCGCCAGCACCGGCTGGCGCGCAAGCTCGATGCCCTTCTGCGCGTGGTGCTGGGCGGCTGGATGCGCGACGACGTTCTCGCCTACCTCGACGCCGCAGTGGACGGAGCCGGCCGGCTCGCGCTCGCCAGGCTGTGGCGGGAAGCGCGTCGCCGCGGCCTCCGTGACGGCGCTGAGGCCTGGGAGGGCCTCCTCACGAGCCCGGGGGACGGGCCCGACGCTGCGCGCACGCATCTGGGCGATCTGATCCGTCAGAGCCGTACCGGTGCGGACGCTGCCCGGAGCGTAGCCACGTGCGTGACATGGCTGCGGAACGCGCTCGCCACGGGCCAGGTTCCTCCAACGGACGGCGCCGCGGAAGACGCACAGGCGCTCGGCGCGCTGTCGAAGAGCATCGCCCACCTCGAGCGCGCTCTGCGACCCGCTGTCGACCATGATGTGGGTCTTGCCCTGATCCGCGACCTGCTGCTCGCGCAGTGGGAGGGCGCGCGCCTCGATGTGCTGGCGGGGCCGGGCGCTCCCGGCGCCGACCTCGATGCGGAGCGCGCCAGGCGCGTGCTGGTGCTCGAACCCCACCAGACCCGGGAGCGCGACCTTGACCTGGTCGCGGTCATGGGGCTTACTGAGCGGGTGTTTCCACGACGCGTTGTGGAGGACCCGTTCTTCCGGGAGGAGGAGCGTGAGGCCATGCGAGCGCACGGCATCGCGCTCGAGCCGCGCGCCGGGCAGGCCGACGAGGAGCGCCTCCGCTTCTACTGCGCCGTCACAGCGCCCGGCCGGAGGCTCATTCTCTCGTACCCGCGCGCCAGCGATGACAGCGACAACCTGCGCTCCTTCTTCATCGATGAGGTGGAGGCGGCGATGGGCCCGCTTACGACATCCGTCCGGACGCTCGCGGATGTCGCGCCGCTGGCCGCGGAGTGCGTCGACGAGCCCTCCGACCGCCTGCTCTGCGCCAGCGCGCTCGCCACAGGCGGCAGCCCATCTCATCGGCCCGGCTGGCACGATGAGGTGCTGCGCCTCGCGGGCGACGCAGGTCTGCGTCTCGACGACGCCGTGAGTGCGGCCATCGTCCGGGCCATCGAGAGCCGCCTTCTGCCGCCCGCGCCCCGGATCGAGCGGGATGCGCAACTGAGCCGGTACACGCGGCCGCGCGCCTACTCCATCAGCGAGATAGAGACCTACCGTCTCTGCCCGTTCAAGCATTTTGCGCTGTCCGCCCTGCGCCTGCGCGAGGACATGGACCCTGCCGGCGACGCTCGCCGTGGGAGCATCTGGCATGAGGCGCTCTCGATGGCGATGCGCGACCCGAGGGCCGGCGTCGCGGAGGACGTCGATGAGCTGCGAAGGCTCGTGACCGACGCGCTGGACGATCGCCTGGCTCGCGCCGACATCGACGCTCCGGCCTACATGGCGGAGATGCTGAAGCGCTCCCTCCGCGAGGCGGTGGAGGGGTTCGCGGAGCGAGAAGCGCGCTACCGCCAGGCAACCGGCTGGCGCCCAACCTACCACGAGCTCGCCTTTGGCCCGCAGGGCCGGCGCCCGATCCGCCCGAGCGGCTCCTGCGGTGAGCTGGGCCTGGACGCCGCTTCCCGGAGCGACCAGCCTCTCCTCATCGAGGCGCCGGACGGTCCCCCGATCAAGGTGAGCGGCGTCATCGATCGCGTGGACCTTGCACCCGACGGCACGCGCGCGCTCGTGCTCGACTATAAGACCGGCCGCCCGCCGCTCTATGCCAAGATGCGGAAGGGCGAGAGCATTCAGCTTCCCGTCTACCTGCTCGCCATTGAACGGGTCTGGGGCCTCACCGGCGCCGCCGCGTGCTACGACTCGCTGCGCGGTGAGTGCCGCCCGCGCCTCTACCGCACGCAACACGTGGACCCCGCTGCGTTCGGGCCGGACGCCGATCACGAGAGCGGCACCGTGGCGAAGCCTCTCAGCCAGACCGAGTACGACGACATGGTGCATGCCGCCGAGAACACCGTGCGTGCGGCGGTCGCCGGCATCCGCTCCGGAGACATCACGCCAACCGCGGGCGACCACTGCCGGTTCTGCGCCTTCGGGCACGTCTGCCGGACCACGGACGCGGAGGGACACGACGGCGAACCGCTGCCCGCGCGCGACGAAGCCGACGCCGATGCTGGAACCTCGCCCGGCGTAGGGTAGGCTTGCACAAGGCGCCGCCGGGCGCACGGTCGCGCCACGAGAGGTGAACAAGGATGCTGTTGCCGCTGTGGGTGTGGGCGCTGGGCGCCGCAGTGCTGCTGGTGCTGGCTGTGCTCGCCGGCGTCGTCGCATGGGCGCTTCTGCGGCCTCGCCCACTGCGGCGCATCCGCCTCGGCAACACCCGCGTGTCCCTCTGGGTGCGCGAGCGCCGGATGCCGCGCCGCGTGGCGACCATCGTGGCGCCCGTCGCGCCCGACCTGAGGATGATCGTGGGGATCGCCAAGTGGATCCGCGACGCCACTGCAGGCGCGGCGCAGCGAGAGGCGGACGCCGTCGCGCCGCTGCAGCCGGGCGCGGCTGCCATCGTCGGCGGCGGGAAGTATCGCTTCCGCCGCACGGCCCTCGCGGTGGTCACGGACGAGCGAAAGCGCTGCAACACCGAGCTGATTCGCACCGCGGTCGCGAACGCCATCGACATGGCACGCGGGGCGGGAGGCGGCTCGGTGCTGATCCCCGACTTCACCGAGGACCTTCTGAGCCAACCGCGCACGATTACCGACGAGCAACGTCGAGAGACCTGCAGGCCGATCGCCGAAGCGGTGCTGGACGCTGTGCGCGCGTCGGCGGGGCCCGCCGACGAGGTGCTGATCTGGGTGTGGCGCCCAGGGGTGGAGGACGTCTGGGCCGCCGAACTCGAACGGCACGAGCGGACGCACAGCCATCCGGCCTCGCCGAGCCCGGCGGCGACCTGACGGGGCCGCCTGACCGCCGGCATAGCCAGGCGCTGAAGGGGAACCGATGAAGGCTCTCGTTTGCACGAAGCCGCGCACGCTCGAGGTGCGCGACGAGCCCGAGCCACAGCCGCGCCCGGACCAGGCCGTGCTGCAGGTGCTCGGCACCGGCATCTGCGGCTCCGACATGGCGGGCTTTCTGGGCCACAGCACCCGGCGACACCCACCCCTGATTCTCGGCCATGAGGTCGTCGGCACGGTGCTGAGCGCTCCGCCGGGCGACTGGCCGTTCCGGATCGGTGACCGCGTGGTAGCGAACCCGGTGCAGGCATGCACCCGCTGCGAGAACTGCCGGGCTGGCAAGGCCAACATCTGCAGCGGGTGGATCCTGCTCGGCATGGACCAGGAGCCCGGCGCCTTCGCCGAGCGTGTGGCGGTGGCCGCGCGCAACCTGCTGCCAGTAGACCCTACCGCGCCGCTCGCGCAGGCCGCGATGACTGAGCCGCTGGCCAACGGCGTGCATCTGTTCGGCCTGATCGAGAGGCATGGGTTCGGCAGCCTCGCCATCCTGGGCGGTGGGACCCAGGGCATCCTCCTGCTGCAGCTTGCCCGCGCGCTCGGGTACCGCCGGATCGTCGTGGCTGACACCAACCCAGCGCGCCTCGCAGTGGCGCGGCTCCACGGCGCGAGGCTGGCCATCGACCCGCGGATGCAGAACCCCGCAGACGCAGTGCTGGAGTGGACCGGCGGGCGCGGCGTGGACGTAGCCATCGACGCCGTCGGGTCCGGCGAGGTGCGGCGATGGGCCGTCGCCATGACGCGCAAGGGCGGCGAGGTCCTGTTACTGGGCCTTCACGAGGGCTCGAGCGAGATCAACTTCGCCGCGGTGGTCCGCCACGAGATCCGTCTGCAGGGGTCGTTCTGCTACACAGAGGCGGACTTCCGCACCTCGCAGCGCCTGCTGGCCGAGGGTGAGGTGAACATCGCCGCCCACGTCGTCGAGGCGCCGTTGGAGGAGGGCCATGCCGTCTTCGAGCGGCTGGCCCGCGACCCGGGCGACACGCTGAAAGTGATCCTCAAGCCGTAGCAGGCGTCACTGCCTCTTGCGCTCAAGAAGCGTGATCGCGTGCCCGCGGACTGGGTCCCGCGTGAGCTCCTGCCGGCGTGCGATCGGCAGGCGCTGGCCATGGGCTCGAGGGCGATCTCGTCGGGTATGATGAACGAACCTTCCGGGCGGCCGCATCACGCTCCGGGAAACCGCTGGTTCGAACCACCGCTGCGGCCTAGCCGGCCGCCGCATCGCCCTTAAGGAGACCCTCGTGGCTCGAGAGTACCATGTGGCCATCGCGGGCGCCACCGGCGCCGTAGGCGCGGAGTTCCTGCGCGTCCTTGAGGGCCGCGACTTCCCCCTCGCATCGGTCCGCCTTCTCGCCTCGGAGCGGTCCGCCGGACGCGATATCCGGTTCCGCGGGCGCGACCATCGCGTGGAGGTCCTCAGCGAAGGCTGCTTCGCCGGCTGCGACATCGCCTTCTTCTCCGCAGGCTCGTCGCGAAGCCACGCATTCGCCCCTGAGGCGGTTCGTGCGGGCGCCCTCGTGATCGACAACTCGTCCGCCTACCGGATGGACCCCGACACGCCGCTCGTCGTGCCGGAGGTGAACCCCGAGGACATCGACTGGCACCGCGGCATCGTTGCCAACCCCAACTGCTCGACCATCATCCTGCTGATGGCGTTGGCGCCCCTGCGCAAGCTCGGGAAGCTGCGCCGCGTCGTGGTCTCGACCTATCAGGCCGCGAGCGGCGCGGGCGCCCGGGCAATGGAGGAGCTCCTCGACCAGACGGCGTGCGTGCTCCGCAAGGATCCCGTCACGCCTGTCGTGTTTCCGCACCCCATCGCGTTCAACCTCTTCTCCCACAACTCGTCGATCGACGAGACCGGCTACAACGAAGAGGAGCGCAAGATGATCGCAGAGGCTAAGAAGATCCTGCACGACGACGCGCTGAAGGTCACGGCAACCTGCGTCCGCGTGCCCGTCATCCGAGCACACTCCGAGAGCATCAACGTGGAGTTCGAGGGTGGCCGGCCGTCGCTCAACGCGGTGCGCGAAGCGCTGCACGTGTTTCCCGGCGTGGCGCTGGTCGACGACGTGGAGCACAACCACTTCCCGATGCCGATCGAGGCGACCGGCCGCGATGAGGTGCTGGTGGGCCGCATCCGCAACGACCTCTCCAACGAGAACGCCATCGACCTGTTCGTGTCCGGCGACCAGATTCTGAAGGGCGCCGCGCTGAACGGCTACCAGATTGCGCTGGAGTGGATCCGGCGCGGATGCCCACCGGGGAGCGCACGATGAGCGACTGGGGACGCGTGCTGACCGCGATGGTTTCGCCCTTCGATGCCGAGGGCCGGATCGACGAGCCAGCCGTCGAGCGACTGGTCGAGCACCTGCTGGCGAACGGATCCGAAGGGCTGGTGGTGTGCGGCACCACGGGCGAGGCGCCCACACTGACGCACGAAGAGAAGCTGCACATGTTTGCGCTGGTGCGCGAGATCATCCGCGGCCGCGGGCCGGTTATCGCGGGTACCGGCGACAACGAGACCGCCTTCTCCGTGCAGATGTCGAAGGAGGCCGCTGCCCTCGGGGCAGACGGCCTCCTGCTTGTGGCGCCGTACTACAACAAGCCCTCTCAGGAGGGACTCTACCGGCACTTCCGCGCCTGCGCCGAGGCCGTCGCCATCCCGGTGATGGTCTACAACATCCCGGGCCGCACGGGCATTAACGTGGACCCACAGACTGTGCTGCGGCTGGCGCGCGACCTTCCCAACGTCACCACGGTGAAGGAGGCGAGCGGCAACCTGCTGCAGGCGTCCGAGATCCTGGCGGGTGCGCCGGCGGGCTTCCGCCTCTACAGCGGCGAGGACGGCCTGGTGCTCCCCCTGCTCTCGATCGGCGGCTACGGGGTGGTGAGCGTTACGTCCCATCTGGTCGGGCCCACGATGAAGGCCATGTGCGAGGCTTACGCGTCGGGTCGCACCGAGGAAGCCGCGCGCTTGCACGCCAGCATGATCCCGGTGGTGAAGGCCTGCTTCCAACCTACAACGCCGAGTCCCGTGCCGGTGAAGGCCGGCCTCAACCTGATCGGCGTCACGGTCGGCGGGGTGCGCCTGCCGCTCGTCGAGGCCAGCGACCGGGAGCGCGCCATCGTGCGCGCCGCGCTCGAGGAGACCGGCCTGCTGCCTGCCGCCGCCTGAACGCTCCGGCTCCCCCCGCGGAGCCGCCGATCCCGTCGCGATGGGCACGCCCATGGCTTGGCCGATCGGAGTTGGGGTGATCGGAGTCTGGGGCATCCCCCCGCACCCACTGCCCCGGCTGGAAGCACAGTCCGCACGGCGGGATGGT
>DATIKM010000033.1:0-72888 GCA_035477595.1 Chthonomonadales bacterium | reverse complement strand
CCACCCGTCGACGTGGCGCTCCTGGACCTGTGCGCCAAGGGCGCGGGCTGCCCCCTCTGGGCTCTTCTGGGGGGCAGGTGCCGCCACGAGGTCCCGGTGTACGACTCATCGGTGCACTTCGAGGATCTCGTGGAGCCGGGCGCCGGGGTGGAGGCCGTAGCGGAGCGCGCGCGCGACGCCGTCCAGCGCGGATTCGGCACCGTGAAGGTGCGCGTAGGCAGGGGCTACCGGTGGATGCCGTGGCCGGACAGCACCGACCGCGACGTAGAGGCCTGTCGTGCTGTCCGCAAGGCGGTGGGACCGGACGTCAGCATCATCGTCGACGCCTCCTGCGGTTACGCTGGCTATGTCGAGGACGCGGCGGACTTCTTCGCAGAAGTGGGCGATGACGGCATCGGCTTCGCCACGGACATGGTGGCGCTCTCCGAGATCGGCGCACTGCGCAGGGCCCTGGCGTGCCGCGGCATCCGGCTGCCGTTGGCCGCAGCACCAGTACTGGAGTCCCCCGCAGTTGCTGAGGCCCTGCTGGCCCACGGCACTCCCGACATACTGGAGACGTCACCGGCGCAGACGGGTGTAGTTCAGTGGCTGCAGATTGCGCGCACCGCCGCAGCCCGGGGAGCCCAGGTGACCTGCCGCAGCAACGGCAGCCACGTTGGCCTGCACACTGGCCTGCACCTCGCGACGGTGGCGCCTCATTGCGCCATCTGCGAGTACCCCGACGTCTCTTACCCCGATTCGCTCCGCTCAGAGACCGTCGTGCACTGCGGCCGTGTCTGCGCGCCCTCTGAACCAGGCCTCGGCATCCGCGCGATCGACCCCCGTCGGGGCTGAGGAGGCGCAGCGCCACACGCCCACCGCGCACCGCTCGGGGCGCGGTGTCAGGGCGCTCTCGAAGTGTGCGCGCCGCGCGGCTTGAGATAGGGTAGGCGGACGCCGACAATACGTCGGCTGGCCCCTGGGGAGCGCCGCCCTGGCGAACCGCGAATCGCCACCCGCGGGCATGGCGCCCCCGGCGCCCTGTACGGGACCCCGTTTGGAGCAGACATCGTGGACGACCGCCGGCAGTGCGGGTCAAAGATCGCGTTCAGAGCAGCACGACGTCGTCACGCCCCGAGCATCCTGGTGGTGGGAGCCGATGCGGGCTGCCGAACGAGTTTGGGGGCGCGGCTGGTGGCGTCCGGCTACGATGTGCACGAGACAGAAGACAGCGATGCGGCCCTGAAGGCGCTTGCCGGTCACGCGTTCGACGTCATGCTCGCGTGCACGAAACGTGCGGACCTTGCCGCTTGCCGCACGCTCGTGCGGGTCAGGCGCCTGGCGCCAGACCTACCCATCGTCGTCGTGGTCGACGAGCCCGACGTCGCCTCGGCCTGCCAGGCGATGGAAATGGGCGCATCCGATCTCGTCGGTAGCGGGGCCGCGGAGCGGGAGCTCGAGCTGGTGGTCGAGCGCAACCTGGCCCGGCATGCAGCCCACGCGTCACGCACTCAGCGCGTCAGCGCGCAGTTGCGGCACTCCTACGAGACGGTCCTCGATGCACTCCTCACCGCGCTAGACACGCGAAACCCCGAGACCCAGGCGCACACCGAGACGGTCACCGCACTGGCGATGCTTCTCGCGCAGGAGATGGGCCTGTCCCGCGAACAGAGATACCACTTGGAGCGCGGCGCCCTGCTGCACGACATCGGCAAGATCGGCGTACCGGACCGCATTCTGCTCAAGAGGGGCCCGCTCACCGAGGAAGAGTGGGCGGAGATGCGCTCGCACCCGGAGATCGGCTTCCGGATGTGTGCGCGCATCGACTTCCTGAAAGGCGCTGCACAGATCGTGCTGCATCACCACGAGCGCTGGGACGGAGGCGGGTACCCGGATGGGCTGCGCAAGGACTCCGTACCCCTGGGCGCCCGCGTTCTGGCCGTGAGCGATGCGTGGGAGGCCATGACCGGCCGGCGCCCCTACCGGCCTCGGATGAGCCTCGAGCAGGCGCGCGCGGAAATAGAGCGAGGGAGCGGATCGCAGTTCGACCCGGAGGTCGTGAGCGCGTTCCTACGGATCGCGGACTCTCGACTCAGGGGCGCCATCGCACTGCTCGACAGGCGCACGGCCGCCTGAGGGTGAGGGCCGTGGTAGAGCGCTAACGCGCAGGGCCTGCAGATGCCGGGACACGGTTGAACTGATCCTGCCAGAGCAGCGTCTGAAGCGCCTTGCGCGTCTGCTCGGCAAGCTCGCTCGGAGTCCCACCAGCCGCCGCCGCATCCGCCGCCGTGTACTCGACAAGCACCTGCCGGCGTGCAAGGACACGTGTGCGGTCTGTGCTCAGCCTGAGCTCGAAGGTCAGCAGGCCCTGGTCCATCATGCGGTTGATCGCAGCCGCGGCCCTTGCGGCGCGCTCATCCGCCGTCATGCCGTTCACCCCAACCAGGCGCGCCAACACGGTATCGCCCATGCGGACCTCGGCGAGGCCGGTCACTGTAGCCGACTGGGTGCCGGTAACGCGAAGCGACGGATCGACATCACGGCGGTTCAGCGGCACCCGCAACTCCTCGAGCACCGCGATGAGGGAACGGGTGCGCTCGGCTGAGAGCGGGTGCGTGCGGAAGATGCCAAGCTCCCGCTGCGGGCCCAGCATCTCCTTGCGCGCGAGGCGCTCCATGAACGTCAGCAGCCCTACAGGGTTGAAGCGCGTCTTCACCAGGTACCGGACCGCAGCCTGGTCCGCGTCGCGCTCCGCCTCAATGCTCCACGTGTTGCGCCTGGCCTGGATGTAGAGCTGTCCGGCCAACATCACGTTGCCGGCGTCATCGCCGGATGGGCGGCCGAGGAGTACGTAGGCGAGGATGGGTAGAAGCACCTGCTGCTGCAGCCGGCTCTGCTCGGCGATGAGCTTCATCATGTGGCGATGCGCTGCGTGGGCAACCTCGTGCGCAATGACACCGGCGAGCTCATCGTCCGACTGGGCGAAGTCCAGCAACCCGCGATTCACATAGATGAAGCCGCCCGGCAGGGAGAAGGCATTGACGTCCTTGTCGTCGACAACGCGAAACACATAGGTGAACCGCCGCCGCTCGGTCAGGCCGTAGAGCATGGGCACCTGCTCCGTGTTCGCGACCGCGGCGATCTCCTGCCCGATCCGGTTCACGCGCTCCACGATCGCCGGATCGGTGACTAGCCGCGCCGACTTCTCGAACTCCGCCGCGCTTTCCCGGCCGAGCCTTACGTCCTCGCACTCCTCGCCCTGCTGGGGAGTCGCGTAGGCGCGCGCCATCGGCAGCAGGGAGCACCCCAAAAGGACCAGCCCTACCGTTGCCAGATGACCAAGTCTGCGAAGCCCGCTGTGCATGGGTCGCCCCACCCTCCGCCGGCTGCGAGGGACGGCTCTTCGCCGCACTCACCCGCGCGCCATTATGGCATACGAGGCCTGCCCCCACAAGGAGCGCCTTCCTACGCCGGAATGCGCCCTTCATTAGGTAAGACGATGCGCGGCGCGGCCTGTTTCGCCTTGCGTCGATGGCGATGCGTAGTTGCCGAAATCCCCCATGCCCTGCTACGATGGATTCGTGCCATGAAGACATCCCAACTCCCGCACCGACTCTCACGCGGCATGGTCGCAAGACCTCTCGCCCTGTTCGCCTGCATCGCTCTGGGCTTTGGCGCCCCGACCATCGCCAGCGGCGCAACAGGCCTGCCAGCCTCCGCGGCTACCGTGGAGGCGCTATCCGACGCAGGCACGGTCACCTCGCTCCAGCCAGATGCCTGGGCCGTGCTGGTGGACCTGCGGGATCGACCTGCCGCAACGGAACCACGCACTGGGAGATCGTACCGGACCGTTGCGGGCGCGTACCTGTACTCGAATGGAGCGTGGTTCCTGCGCTTCGTTGCCCACGCCGACGACAGCTCGTCGGCTCCCGTCGCCCGCAACGCGATCCAGATGCTCGCCGTGTTCTGGCGATCGGCCGACCGTAGGTGGGGCGGGATATGGCACCGGCTGCGCGGTCAGCCCCTCCATGTGTGGGCAACCCGTCACGGGGAGGCTGGCGCCGAGATGTGGGGAACGTCGCTTACGATCCATGACGCCCATGCGCCACGATCCGGCATGGAGTGGCTGCGTCAGATAGCTCACGAGTACGGGCACTATCTAGCTCCCGGCGGCTCCGGGTTCCCGGAGCCGGAGAGCTGGACCAACGGAGTGCTCGGAGAGCGCTTGTTCACGTCCTGGTTGCGCGCCGATCTGCGGGAAGGTACAGCCCTGCCTTCGTGCCTGCCATGGGCCACCCAGGCGGACGTGGAGGAATACTGCGCGCGCCAGGTCGACCCGCTGCTCGAGCGGTTCCGCGAGCACCCTCCCCTGTCCGCCGATCTGCGTCGTGCCGACCGGCGCGGGTTCGATGCGTGCGTAGAGCTGCTTCTGGGATTCGATTGGCTGGTTGGAGGCACGGCGCTGCTGGACATCCTGGAGTTTGTGCAGGTTCGCCCGGGGCAGGACACGCGGGGAGGCGACTTCGAAGCCGCCATCTTCGCGTGGATCGCCCACCGCGGCGCCGTGACCACACGCGGAGCTGGGCCTGACGGGACCGTGAGGGTGCCGCTCCCGCGAGGCGTGTGGCGGGTGACCTCCTGCACAGAGAGATCGGGAACGGTGGACGTGCACCGGCCGGGCTGGGTGCAGCCGCCGTCCGGGATTGGCAACGCCGCCCGCCTGCAGTGGCGCCGCGTGCGCGCGGAGCCTGCGCCGCCAGCACGGACTGGCGGCGCGCGCGGCTCTACTCAGCCGCGCCGTTCGGGCGGCGCGGCTCGGCGCTAGCTCCCCCACCCTCGACCGCTCCGGTGTCCGCGGAGTGGGCCTTTGCGCTGACCAGCAGGCGCTGGATGCGCCGCCCGTCAGTGGCCTCGACGCGGAACTCGATGCCGTCCCACGACGCCACCTCGCCCTGCACCGGCTGATGTCCCAGCAGAGTGAACACGAGGCCTCCCAGCGTGTCTGACTCCTCCTCGGGCAGCTGGGTCCCCATCCGCTCGTTGAAGTCGGTGATGGAGATCCGACCATCCACGCTGGCGGTACCGTCCTCCATCTGCTTGAAGGTCGGCTCCTCGACGTCGTACTCGTCCTGAATCTCGCCGACGATCTCCTCGACAAGGTCCTCGATCGTCACGATTCCCGTCACGGTGCCGTACTCGTTGCGCACGATGGCCACCTGTCGGTGGTAGCGCCGGAACTCCCCAAGCAGGTCGCTCACCCGTTTGGTCTCGGGGATAAAGTAGGGAGCGCGCATCAGCGAGCGTATAGTCGCCTTACCGCCCTTGGAGACGACCGACGTCAACACGTCCTTCGCGTGAACGATGCCAACGATGTTGTCGAGGTCGTCGTCATAGATGGGCAGTCGTGAGTGCCCGGAAGCGGTCACCGCCTCCACCAGTGCCTCCACGGAGGCGTCCGCCTCGACTGAGGTGATGTCGAGGCGCGGCGTCATCACCTTGCTCACTCGTGTCTCGCCGAGGTCGAAGATGGAGTGGATCATCTCCTTCTCCTCGGTCTCGATGACGCCGTACTCCTCGCTGTGCTCCACCATGATCTTCAGCTCGTCCTCGCTCATGGCGGAGGCGTGGAAACTGGCAGTCCCGCCGAACGGCTTCACCAGCAGGTTCGACAGCACAGTCACCATCCCCACGACAGGCAGCAGGAAGCGCCGCAACGCGTCGATTGGGTATGCCGACCAGAGCGCAATGACGTCTGCGTGGCGGACCGCGATGCTCTTGGGGGTGATTTCGCCCACGACAAGGCTGAGGAGGCTGACGGTTAGCAGGACCAAGGTGAACGAGATGCCGTGGGCGTTCGCGCTCAGGATGGTGTCGGGGAACCGCCCGCGGAGGAGTGCTGCCAGAGGCCTGACCGCGATCTCCGCCGCGGCACCCGCCGAGAAGAAGCCGACGAGGGTGACGCCGACCTGCAGCGTCGACAGCATCTGCGTGGGCTCGGCAAGCAGGCGCGCCAAGGCAGCTGCACGCCGGTTGCCCTCCTCCACAAGCTGCGCGACCCGCGATCGGCGGACCGACAGCACCGCTGCCTCGGACATGGCGAAGATGCCATTCACGAGGATCAGGGCGAGCACGACCAGGAGCGACGCGCCGACGGCTCTGCCGCCGTCGGTTGCCTCCGGCGCGGGGGCGGACTGCGCCTGGGCCGCTGAGACCAGCAGCCAGATGGCGCCAGCCAGAGCGGCTGCCGCAATGACCCCGAGCCCTGGGCTCTGCCGGCGCGCGGCGACCCGTGGTCGCCACGCCCGTTTACGTTCGGGATCTGCTTCCGACGCAGACGGTGATGAACTGCCGTTGTCCATTCGGGAATGTCTCCACCCAAGCCGTCGAGGCATGCGCCGGCCGCGCTGGAGGCGCGAACTGCTTCTGGATCATGGGCATGAACCAGTAGACCGAGGAGGTGAGGAAGACGGCCACGACGGCGCCGAGAACCACCTCCTGGACCGAATGCACGCCCGCCTCGACCCGGCTCTGAGCGATGATCACCGCCATTAGAAGGGCGATGAGCTGCACGATGCGATTGTCGGACGTGAAGATGATCGTCATGGCGAGGAAGAAGCCGATGGCGCTGTGGCCGCTGACGATGCCGCCTCGGAGGAGCGCTTCGTTAGAGCGGCCCTGGAACAGCTTGGACATCACCACGGTCACCGTGAGGACCAGAATACCCACCACCAGCACAACTGCGACATCTGGGGTCCGCGCCTGAACAAGCAGCCCCTCGCGTCCGACGGCACGAAGCGGCTCGCTGCCAAACAGGATCAGGACGCCCGCGATGGTCGCCGTCGCGGACGCGATCAGGACCGCCCCTGCCGCAACGTCCTTCGCAAGCTTGGCGAGCGGATGATACGTCTGCGTCACCATGTCGACGACGGTTTCGACGGCTGTGTTCACCATCTCGGTGGCGATCACCAGGGAGATGCAGAAGAGAAGGATGACCATGTCGCGCGGGTCGAGCGCGAGCATCAGACCGGAGGCGAGGACGAGCACCAGCATGAGGAAGTGGATCTGCATGTGGCGCTGCGTCCGAAAGCAGTGTAGAACGCCCTCGACCGCGTGCCTTAAGCTATCCTGAGGCCGCTTCCGGCGCACCTAGCCTGCCTCCACCGTGACCCGCGCCGCCACCATCCCACTATCGCCGGCCCTCGCGCAGGCGGCGATCGCGGCTTGCTCTGCCGCCGCCATGCCTGCCGCGCCGCGCGCTGTGGCATCGTCGTGCCCGAGAAGATGCAGGGCGCCATGGGCAGCCAGGCGCGCCAGCTCACTCGCGAGTGGAGCGTTGCGCTCTGCCGCTTGGCGGCGCGCTGTGTCCACGGAGATGACGACGTCGCCGAGGAGGGCGCTCGCATCCGGATGGGGAGGAGTCGCGGGGGCTCCGGGCCGTGATCCGCGCAGCGGAAACGAGAGCACATCCGTGGGGCGATCTCTGCCCCGGTACTCGCGGTTCAGCGTGTGGACCGTCTCGTCATCGGTGAGCAGGACGTTCACCTCAGCGCGTGGAGCCCCCTGGTGATGGAGGATGGCTCGCACGACCCGACGCAGGAGCCTCGTCGGGAGCCGGCGCGGCTGCGAGCTCACGACGAACACCGGCATCTTCCGTTCCCTGTGGGACGCCCGCCTGGGCGACCGCGTCGAACACTCGCCCAGTAGCCGGATAGGTGATCCGGCCGTGCAGCATGGCGCCCAGCACGCGCACAAACGCCCCCCGCACAAGCCGCAGGTCCTTCAGAGTGAGATCGCACTCATCCAGCTGGCCGTCCACCAGCTTATCGTGGACGATCGATTCAACCAGGCTCTGAAGACGCGGAACCGACGGCTTGTCGAGACACCGTGCGGCAGCCTCTACGGAGTCTGCCAGCATGATGATACCCGACTCCTTGCGCTGGGGGCGAGGACCATCGTACCGGAAGTGCTGCTCGAGGATCGGGTCGGAGTGGCCGTTCCCCATCCCCTGCACTGCCTGCTGGTAGAAGTAGCCGATGAGGCTGTTGCCGTGGTGCTCGGCAATGCACTGCGTGATCTGGCGCGGCAGTCGGTGCTCCTCCGCGAGCGCCACGCCGTCGCGAACGTGTGCGGCGATGATGAGGGCGGAGAGCGAAGCGTTCAGCCGGTCGTGGATGTTCTCGCCTCGCTGGTTCTCGACAAAGCAGTGGGGCCGTTGCACCTTGCCGATGTCGTGGTAGTAGCTGGCCACCCTGCACAGAAGCCTGTCGGCGCCGACTGCCTCGGCTGCCGCTTCCGCAAGATTGCCGACCATGATGCTGTGGGCATAGGTGCCGGGCGCGCTAAGGCACAGGTCGCGAAGCAGTGGACGCTCCGTCGACGAGAGCTCGAGAAGGGAGATGTGCGTGATGGCGCCAAATGGCCGCTCGAGCAACGCCACGCCGAGCCAGAACAGCGGCGCCGCGAACAGGGCGGCCATCAGGGCCCAGGCTGAGCCTGTCACCACCTCGCTGAGCGAGTCTCCGAGCAGCCCACCCAGCACCCACACGAGCCCGACGTTTACCGCACCGAGAACGAGGGTCCAACGGAGCAGGTGCGTACGGTCTCTGAGGTCCACCACTCCGTAGATGCCGACGAGACTGCTGATGAGCGTCATCACCGGGAAGCGCACCTCATGGTTGATCATGAGGCCCGACAGCACCGCCAGCAGCGAGACGATCAACACCGCCAGCGCTGGACCGACCAGCACCGCGATCAGCATGCCGGCGGCGACCACCATCATCATGCCCAGGTAGCCAATCTGCACGACGGACAACGACACGCCGAGCAGTGCGCCGAAGAGCTTCAGTCCGAACACGCTCGATATGACGATGGCGGCAAGCAGGAAGAGAAGGCGGGGCTGACTGTACAGAGTTGGATGCGCGCGACGCACGTGGAGCCCCACGGTCGCCACCATCGCAGTCGCGAGAGCCACGATGGCAACCACGGCAGGAAGGCTCAGCCGCGGGTTAACCAGTCCCAGGGCAGTGCACTTGTCGAGGTGGAGTTGCGTGAACACCTCGCCCTGACGAATAACCACCTCCCCCGCACGGATCTCTCCAACCACGGGCTCGACGGATCGCCGCGCGCTGTCGCGCCGATTTCTGGTCTGAGCGTGGTCCACCACGAAGTTGGGCCGAATCGTGCGTTGCCCCAGCGCCTTAAGGACCGAGAGCTCAAGTGGACCCAGTGCCACGCGAGAGGCCTCCGCCTCGAAGGAGTGTCGGGCGCGCTGCAGATCGCCGGTGCTCTCGCGTATCTCGCCCTGAAGGGTGCTGTCCACCAAGCGACGCGCCGTCGTCTGAAGCAGGTTGAGCTCCCTTTCCGGAAGCCTCACCAGCTGCTGCAGGATATCGCGCGACAGCACCGAACCCACTTCACCGATGAGGCGGTCCAAATCCGCCCCCTGGGTACGTCCTTCTCGCACAGCACGTCGTATCGCGTCGAAGGCTGCGTCAGTGGTGTGGTTCGCATCAGCAACGACTGAGGCGTCGCGCTGGTAGACCGGAGTGACGGCGTCGGCGGCGAACACGCGAAGTCTCTCGGAGGCTCGCGAGTCGACGAAGGCAACACTGCGCGGGGCGCGGACGTCGGAGGGGCTCCGGTCACCGATCTTGAGAGTGACGCGACTCGGCAGGAAGTGGACCGACATGAGAACCGACAGCACCGCCACCGTGGCCACGGCGAGCAGGAGCCGGTTGGCCCCCACCCACGGTCGCCACGGATCGCAACGCGCGCCGCGATGGGCGGCGCGCCGCCGCACGCTGACACCCCTTCGCCGGATGAGCCTCATGCTCCCCCTGGTCTCGGAGCGGTCGCCTTCCTGTGCGGCGCGGCGCCCGCACTCCGCCGCCGTCGCTGGCAGCCTTGCCACGCTTGCCGACCGGCTTCGTTCGGAAGTAGCAATTATAGCGGTGGGGCTTCGGACATGTCAAACGCCGCCCGGCGCGCCGCGCGTCCCAGCCCAGACCGGCCATGGTTGAAGCCCAGTTCGGAGTCTATGTCCACATCCCGTTCTGTGTGCGGCGCTGCGGCTACTGCGACTTCAACACATATGCGGGACTGGAGCCGCTCGTCCCTCGGACGATCGCGGCAATCGCGCGTGAGATCGAGACGTGCCCCTGTGACGCACCGGAGGCGCGCTCCGTCTACTTCGGCGGCGGAACCCCCACGTTCGTGGCGCCGGAGCACCTGGTGCGGCTGCTGGGCGCTGTCCGCGGCCGGTTCGGCGTAGTGCCCGGAGCGGAGATCTCCGTCGAGGCGAATCCGACAGCTGCGGAGGTAGCCTCGCTCGCCGGATTGCGCCGGGCGGGGTTCAATCGGCTGTCCCTCGGCATTCAGGCGCTCGACGACTCGTCGCTGCGACGGCTAGGCCGTACCCACACCGTCGCCGAGGCCGAGCGCGCCGTGACACGTGCGCGCTCGGCAGGCTTCGGCAACGTGAGCATAGATATGATGTTCGGGCTGCCGCGCCAGAGCACGGCCCTATGGGCACAGACCCTGCAGCGCGCCGTTGCGCTGGGGCCCGATCACATCTCCGCATATTGCCTCACAGTCGAGCCGGGCACGCCGTACGAGGCGCTGCAGCGGGAGAGGCGCATCCGCCTGCCCGGGGAGCGCGCTCAGACCGTGATGCTTAACCACGCAACCGCCTACCTCGAGAGTCAGGGGTACCTGCGCTACGAGGTCAGCAACTACGCGAAGCCTGGGCGGGAGTGCGCGCACAACCTCCTGTACTGGCGCAACCTGCCGTACCTGGGCTTCGGCCCGGGGGCGGCGTCGTACGCAGGTGGTCGACGTTGGAGCTCTGTCGCCCATCCGGAGACGTACACCGAGGCCGTTGAGCGAGGCAGTGGGGTCTGTGCCGATAGCGAGGAGCTGTCAGCGGATGCCGCGGCCGCCGAGACGCTGGTGCTGGCCCTTCGGATGACCGAGGGTTGCAGCCTGGGCGAGTACCATCGTCGCCATGGACGGCACGCGGAAGCCCCGCTGCTGCGGGCGCGCAGGCTCATCGGCTCGGGCCTCCTCGAGGAGGTCGAGGGTCGCCTTCGCACCACGCCGCGTGGTATGCTCACGTTGACCGACGTGAGCGCGGCCATCCTGCCCTGACACCGTCGCGGAGCGGCGCCGGAACGGCCCTCAGACGCACTGCCGTACAAACCGGTAGGCGGAGGACATGCTCACGAGCTCGTTGATGCGCTTGTGGTTGTGCTGGGACCGCCCATGGCGGCGGAGAGGGAGTGCCCGACCGTGAACGCACTGAAGACCGGCCTGTTAATGACGCTGCTCTTTGCCCTCTTCATGGGGCTGGGCAGGATCGTTGGCGGCCCAGACGGTCTGATCGTCGGGTTCGCGCTCGCCCTGGCTATGAACTTCGTGGCCTACTGGTTCAGCGACAGGTTGGCGCTTGCCATGTCGAGGGCGCGGGAGGTGTCCGAGAGCGAAGCGCCGGACCTGCATCGCATCGTGGCCGACCTATCGCAGCGTGCAGCGCTGCCGATGCCGCGCGTCTGCGTCATCCCGTCGATGCAGCCGAACGCTTTCGCGACGGGGCGAAACCCTTCCAACGCGGCCGTGGCGGTTACCGAAGGCCTCATGCGCATGATGTCGACGCAGGAGCTCGAGGGCGTTATCGCGCATGAGCTGGCCCACATCCGCAACCGCGACATTCTGATCAGCTCGGTTACCGCCACCATCGTCGGGGCTATCAGCTTCGTGACGCAGATGCTGCACTTCCGGGCGATCTTCGGCGGGAGGGATAGCGGCGGGTCGGCCAACCCCCTGGTCGCGCTCCTCGCCGCGGTCGTGTTCGGCATCGCGGCTACGATGGTGCAGCTCGCCATTTCGAGATCCCGTGAGTACGAGGCGGACCGCATCGGCGCACAGATTAGCGGAGACCCCCTTGCCCTCGCCAGCGCGCTGCGCCGCATCGAGGGCGCGGCCAAGCGGATGCCGATGCAGGTGAACCCAGCCACGTCGCACATGTACATCGTGAACCCGCTTGGCGGGGATTCCCTGCGAAGCATGGCTGCGATGTTCCGGACGCACCCGCGCACCGAGGAGCGTGTGGCGAGGCTCGAGGCCTTGGCGCACAGGGGTCTCATGCGCTCCTAGTCTCGCACCTGCGGCGAAAGACGGCCCCGACCGCGCTGAGCGGCCGGGGCCGTGCCACGTTGGAGCCTCAGAGCGGATTCGAACCGCTGACCTTCGCTTTACAAGAGCGTTGCTCTGCCAGCTGAGCTACTGAGGCGCCCGCTCCGGAAGCCGATGAAGTCGCGCAATGTGGCGGGAGCGTGTGGGAATCGAACCCACCGAGAGCAGGCGCAACCCACCCTCCGCACGGTTTTGAAGACCGGGGAGACCACCAGGCCCCAACCGCCCCCATGGCGCTTGCGCGCGTTCCTCCCTACTCTACCCTCACGGCTGGCGAATCGCTGCGCTCCACGCGCCCCACCACCGCCGCCGCTCGCGTTCCGTGGCGCCTCAGGGCATCGATCAAGCGCCCAACCGCTTCCGCTGCCACGCATATTGCCAGGCCGCCAGACGTCTGCGGGTCCAACAGCAGGCTGCGGAGGGCCTTCGCCACCCCGGAACCGGTTACCAGCGCTGATCCCATGTACTCCGGCGTCTCGCGCTCTGCACGCGTCACGTTGCCGGCGGCGGCTAGGGCCTCCGCATGAGGCAGGAGCGGAACGTCCCGAGCGTGCACGACCACGGTCACCCCGCTCGCTTTCGCGAGCTGATAGAGGTGCCCGATGAGGCCGAACCCTGTGATGTCCGTGGCGGCGTGCACGCCACCCGGCCCGATGCCGGTCTCGCGCATCGCGGCGGCCGCGCTCGAGTTCGTCTCCATCATCGAGGCGACCGCCGCATCGAATGCGTCTTCCGGGCACTCGTCGAACTTGCGAGCGGTCGTGAGAACCCCGGTCCCCAGCGGCTTCGTCAGCACCACTCGGTCCCCGGGGCGCGCTCCGGCGTTCGTCGCCACGTGCGCAGGGTCGATAACCCCGGTTACGCACATGCCGTACTTGGGTTCTGGGTCGTCGACGGTGTGTCCCCCGAGCAGCGTTACGCCTGCCGCCGCCAGCGTATCCGATCCGCCTCGCAGGATCGCCGCCAACTCCACAACGCCCCGTTCGGTAGCGGGAAAGCAGGCGATGTTCAGCGCCGTGACCGGCGTGCCTCCCATTGCGTAGACGTCGGACAGGGCGTTCGCCGCCGCTATCCTGCCGAACAGATACGGATCGTCGACGATAGGCGTGAAGAAGTCCACGGTCTGTACGATAGCCGGGCCCGCATCGAGCTGGTACACACCGGCGTCATCGCCTGTAGCGATGCCGACGAGCAGGTGCCGGTCGGACGGGTCCTGGAGGTCGCGCAGCACGTGCGCGAGCTGGGCTGGGCCCAGTTTGCTCGCTCACCCCGCGCAGCGAACGAGGTGCGTCAGGCGCTTGAGGCGCTCGCGCTCGTCCCGCGGCTCGCTCATTGCCGGGCTCCCTCCGTGTCCGTGGTCTTGGGCGGGCCAGACGCGATCACGCACAGCGCCCGCACAACGTCCTCGATCTCATCCGGCTCCATGGTGCGCGGGTCGAGCCACACCCCTCCCTCACGCGTGCGCGCGCACACGGCGGGTTCCGACGCACGAAGCTGCGCGGCGAGCGCTCCCTCGTCGAGCCCGAAGTGTTCAGGATCGATGCGCACGCAGGTCGTCGGCAGGTGCTCGCCCGGGAGAGACCCCCCGCCTATCTGCGAGTGACTGCGCGCTAGCGAGACCCAGTTGCCGGCGCCCAGAGCCGAGACCAAGCCCCGGCGCAGTCGGCGCGCAAGGCGAGACACCTCAGCAGGCGTGCGCTCGATGTACCGCAGTGTCGGTACCGACGCGCGAGCCATCCGTGGGTCGCGGTAGAGCCGCAGTGTCGCCTCAAGGGCAGCCAGCGTCATCTTGTCCACACGAACCGCGCGCGCCATCGGGTGTCGCGCCAGGCGGTCCACGACCGACGCTGGTCCCAGAATCAGGCCACACTGGGGTCCGCCCAGCAGCTTGTCGCCACTGGCGGTGACGAGTCCGGCCGGCGTCGCGGCGACAGCGTCGCGGAGCGTCTCGACGGGCGCCAGCCCGTCTACCCCGGGAGCGATCAGGGCTCCGCTCCCGAGGTCGTTGAGCAAGCAGGCGTCGAAGCGAGCCGCAAGGCACGCCAGATCCCGTGTGGGCGCCTCCTCGGTGAAGCCGACCACGCGGAAGTTGCTCGGGTGACAGCGCACGATGAGCGCGGTGCGGTCCGTGAGCGCCTGCTCGTAGTCGGAGAGGCGCGTGCGGTTCGTCGTGCCGACTTCAACCAGCGACGCGCCGCCAGCCGCAACAATGTCCGGCATGCGAAACGCTCCGCCAATCTCCACCAGCTCGCCGCGCGAGACGACTGCCTCGCGACCCCGAGCCAGCGCGGCCACCGCCAGAAGCACAGCCGCCGCGTTGTTGTTGACCACGAGCGCCGACTCGGCGCCCGTTAGCTCGCAGAGAAGCCCACGCACGTGGCGCTGCCTGGATCCGCGCCTCCCGCTGTCCTCGTCGATCTCAACGATGCAGTGGCCCATGGCGCGAGAGACTGCTTCGCGCGCCGCGGGGGCGAGTGCAGCTCGCCCGAGGCCTGTGTGCAGGATGATGCCGGTGGCGTTGATCGCCGGCCGCAAGGAGGGGCGCTCCGCGTGCCGGAGGCGCTCGACCGCAGAGTCGACCACCTCCACGGCGCTGGCCACGGGATCACCAGCCTGTGCCGCTCGGCGGACGGCTCCAATGGCATCCCTCAGGGCGCTCACCACGGCCGCGCGCCCGCGCCTCACTACCCACTCCCCGACGCGAGGATGGTGGAGAAGCCGGCCGACGGACGGGATGCCGGCCCGGGCATCGAGGGGAGGTGACTCTTTCACGCAAGCATTATAGCGGAGCGTTGCGAGGGGTCACAAGGCACTGTCTGCAAGGATTCGCAGCCACCATCGCGAATACGCAAGGCGCGTGGCCGACGCCCGCGAAGCGCCTGCGATCTGGAGAGCATCTGTGAGCGCAATACCGTTCCCCATACCTACGGTCCACGTTACGGAGTTCGCGGACTACCTTCAGCACTGGCGCATGGACCTGCGCACTATGCCGCTCGAGGAGCTCATCGGGAGGGCCGACACACCCGACCACGTGGCCGTCTTCTGCGTGGACCTCCTTAATGGCTTCTGCCACGAGGGGCAGCTTCAGAGCGACCGTGTGCGATCCATCATAGATCCCATCGTGTCGCTCTTCGAGCGATGCTACGTGCAGGGGGTGCGTCACTTCGTGCTCCCTCAGGATGAGCACCCCGTGGACGCGGCGGAGTTCTCGGACTACCCCGTACACTGCGTGCGCGGCACGTCCGAAGCGCAGACCGTTCCCGAGCTCCTGCGCCTGCCGTTTTCCGACCTGTTCACGGTGATCCCCAAGCGGTCCATCAGCAGCTCTGTATGCACCGGGCTCGACGCATGGCTGGCCGCACACCCGCATGTTACGCACCGGGTTGTTGTCGGGAACTGCACCGACCTCTGCACCTACCAGCTTGCGATGCACCTGAAGCTGACCGCCAACGTCCGGAACGCGATGGACCCCGTCGTCGTCCCCGCCGACTGTGTGGCGACGTACGACGTACCCGTGGAGCAGGCACGCCAGTTGGGCATACCCGCCCACCCGGGCGACTTCTTCCACGCCGTCTTCCTGTATCATATGCACCTGAACGGCGTGCAGGTTGTAGACCGACTCGACTAGGTTCGCCGGAGAGGAGGCCCGTTGTGGATGATGTCACGTTCGACGTGCCCGACATCCGATGCGAGGGTTGCGCGGGGTCCATCCGGCGCGTCCTCGCGAAGCGTGCGGGAGTTGCCGCCGTCGACGTGGACGTCGACCGCAGGCTAGTCCGGGTCTCCTATGACGCCGCCGCGGTTGGCGCGCTGGAGCTGTCGAAGGCGCTGGCAGCGGCGGGGTTTCCGCCAGAGTCTGTGGAATGACAACCGGCGCGCGCGGACCAGGACGAACACGGGAGGGCTGCCGATGAGAGGGCTGAAGGTGCTGTGGGTGATGGCGCTGCTGCCATGCATCTCCGGGTGCGTCTCCGTTGCCGACTTTTCACCGGATGGCACGCGGGTCGCTATCGGGACGCCGTCCGGTATGGCACTGCAGGAGGTCGGGAGCGGCGAAGTGCAGTTGGTCGGCCCCAGGGAGCCCTGCCTCGCACCTTCATGGTCGCCCGACGGGCGGCATCTCGCGTTCTATGCACTGGATGCTGCTCGCACCGCGTCGACCCCTGGCCGGCTGCACCTGCACGATCTGACCACGGGCCGGACGACCGCGATGCCCGCCGGCTTCCGTCCGCCTTTCGCGTGGCGGGAGGATGGGCTGCGCTTCGTGTGCCGCTACGAGCGCGATGGCGTCGGTCGCTGGGTGTGGTACAACCTGGTGGAGAGTGGCATCACGCAGGAGAACAGGGAAGCGCCCGAGCCGATCACGCCGGACAACACGTCTGTCGCCTACGTCGCTGGCACGGACGGCATCGTGCTCCTTGGCTTCGATCGGAACCTCTACCACATCGAGGGGAACGAGACCCACCGCATCACCACCACCGGAGACGTGATAGGCATGCGGGTGAGCCCGGATGGCCGCGCCGTAACGTGGGTCCGCAAAGGGCCCAATACCCGATTCATCCTGGCATCCGTCTACCGCTACGACCTCCGGTCGCGGACGGTCCGCAAGCTGCCCTTCCCGTTTCGCGTCGGGGCCATCAACCCCAACCCACGCAGGGCGCCTCGCTCGATAGACTCGGCGGCCATCTCTCCGCGCGGACAGCGGCTTGCGATCACCGTGACGTACGCGGGCGAGAGGGGCGCCTCCTCGCGCGCTGCCTACGTCATGGCCCTTAACGGCACAGGCGCTCGCCTCGTGCATCGCAGTGCACCCTCTCGCGAGCCCGGCGTGGACCTTCGCATGGCCTGGGCGCCGGACGGCACGCACCTCGTGGTGACCGAGGTCCTCGGCAAGCGCACCGTGACCCGCCTGTACCGCGGTGATGGAACGCCGATCCGGGTGGCTTCCACCGCAACCTGGCCGTGACCGCCGCGCAGTGCAATGTCCTGCCGCGGCGATTGACGCCCGGCGACAGCATCGCCGTCATCGCGCCCTCCAGCGGCGTGCGAGACGATCGCCTGGCCCGCGGCATCGAGGCGATCCGCGAGCGGGGCTATAGAGTCATCGAGGGCGACCATCTCTACGACCGCGTGGGCTTCGTTGCCGGCTCCGATGCAGCCCGGGCCCGCGACCTCAACCGTCTGTTCGAACGTGACGACGTCCACGCCATCTTCTGCGCGCGCGGCGGGTACGGCGCCTGTCGGATGGTCGGCATGGTCGATTGGTGCACTGTTGTGTCCCACCCCAAGGTGTTCGTCGGCTTCAGCGACGTCACCACACTTCATCTTGCCTTCGCGCGCCATGGCCGGTACCCGACGATCCATGGCCCGATGGTGGTTAACCTGGGCGGGGAGCTCTCGGCAACGGCGAGAGACTCGTTCTGGCGAACCGTGGAGCACCCATCCCCTCCGGGCGTTCTCCCAGTGTGCCGCGATCAGTTGTGCACCGTGGCATCCGGCGTGGTGCGCGGACCACTGGCGGGAGGGTGCATCTCGCTGTTGGCTGCTGCAGTAGGCACGCCAGAGGAGCCGGACTTCCGTGGGCGCATCGTGCTACTCGAGGACGTCGGCGAGGACCCGTACCGCATCGACCGCATGCTGCTGCAGATGCATCGAGCCGGGCTACTGGCATGCGCGGCCGGCTTCGTGATCGGCACCGTCTCCCCAGCGCCGGGGTCGGACCCGACGGCCGACGACGTCAGTGCGCCACACGGGATCGGCGACGTATGGCGCGAGCGGATTGGCAGTCTCGGCAGACCCGCCATTGCCGGACTCCCGTTCGGACACGTGCGCGATCCGCTCACGCTTCCTCTGGGGTGCTGGGCCGAGCTCGACGCTGGTGCGCGCACGCTCACGGTCCTGGAGCCTGCGGTCGCGTAGCGAGCCCTCAGGTGCGAAGGCGGACGGCTCTGCCCTCCGACGCCGACAGATAGGCAGCCTCCAGCACCTCCGTCACGTGGACCCCGTGTGCAGCCGGGCTGTGCAGTTCCGCGCCGTAGAGCGTCGCGTCCACGAAGTTGCGGAGCGGCCCCGCGACAGCGGGCAGCCCGGCCTCGGTGAACTCCTCGACTGGCGCCCCTGCTCGCTCGCAGCGGACGCGGAAGTCGAAGCCCTCGACCCGCAACGTGCCCGCGGAGCCAGCGAAGACGTTCAGCACACGCCGATCTCCAAACCGGCTGTTCCCCACACTCGAGATGGTGGCCAGCGCTCCTGCCGCGAGCCGCAGCGACACCGTCGCGCGGCGGTCGCGCGGTGTGGAGTCCATCTGGCAGGCAACCTCGACGGCGCGTTGCCCGGTCACCCAGAGGACCTCGGAGACGAGATGCGGTCCGCCGTCCATCAGGTAGCCGCCGCCGCAGAGACTGGGATCGGCGCGGTACATGGTGGGCGGCACCACGCCGGGCAGTCCTCTGGGGGCCGGTGCATCGCCGAAGACGTAGTCGGCGTTCCCGGTCCAGAGCATGCTCACGGATTCCACCTCTCCGAGAGCACCCTCCCGCACCAGGGCGCGCATCCTGTGGCAGTGGGCCCAGTGCGGCGGGTTCAGCGCAACCGCAAGTGTGAGGCCGCGGCTTGCTGCAGATGCCGCCAGCGCGTGCGCTTCGGCGCTCGTGATGGCCATCGGCTTCTCCAGGAGCACATGGAGCCCGCGCTCCAGCGCCTCGCTGGCCTGCTCGTAGTGCAGGGCATGCGGCGTGGCAATAAGCACCGCGTCCAGGCCGCCAGCGTCGAGCATCTCCCGCCAGTCCCGGTGGAGCGCGGCCTCCGGGGCCAGGGCATCCCTCACCCGCCTGAGTGGGGCGAGGTCGCGCCTGCAGAGCGCCGCCACCTGCACATCGTCACAGCGAGCCGCATCCGGAAGATGCCGTCGCGACACGAACCACCCTGCGCCGATCACTCCCAGCCGGAGCATGTGCGCCCTCCTCCTCACAACCGCTATGCAACACCCCTACGGCATGCCGCGGCCCCCGGAGCGGCGCGCCGCGATGACGCGCGACATGAGGCCGGCGGCGAAGACACCTGCCGATGCGAGCAGGCCCGGCGCCATTGGCTGCATACCGAGCGGGAAGTCTGCCGTGACCGCGTAGATGCCCTGCGGGGAGGTGAGCCAGCCCGACACAAGGCACGCGGTGGACGTGCCCGACCCCGCGACGATCGCCGTCGCCGCCATCCGGGGCGAAATGCGCAGTGCGGGGAAATACCCGCTCAGCACTGGCAGCAGCAATCCGGGCACGACCACGGTCGCCAGCATGTACCACTGGCGTACGGCAGATGGTACCAGGAGGGCGATGGCCACCGACCAGCAGGCAGCGAGCACCATGCCTCCGCGCGTGTAGGCAGTGACCCGCGACTCGTCGCGATGGTGACTGAGGCGCCAGAGGGCATCTCTCCCGATCGTGAGCGCAGCCAGGAACGTGTACGACACCACAGTTGACATGACCGTCGCGAGCATCGCCACGATGAAGACTCCCCGAACGCCGGCGGGGAGAACGTGTTCCGCCAGCATCGGGAAGGCGTAGCCGTGCTGCTCCGGCGGCAGGTTCGGTATAGCAGCACGTGCGTAGAGACCCGTTGTGGTCGTCAGGAGGTCGAAGGTCGCCCAGCACACGACAGCTATCAGCACGCCGTTTCGCGCGATGGAGGGCGTTCGCGCGGCGTAGCAGCGCTGGTGGAAGCCGGGGTCGACAAAGGTCCAGAGGGCGATCATGAACCACACGCCGACAAACGCCGCGTCCTGGCCACCGTCGAGACGCAGGTGGTCCGGCGGGAGGTTCTCGACGAGCCACGTGTATCCGCCGAGCTGGGTGGCGCAGATGGCCACGGTGATGCCGAAGCCGGCGAACATGAGCACGAACTGAAGGACGTTGATGCGGACGTCAGCACGGAACCCACCAGCATAGACGTACAGCACAGATGCCAGCGTGCCCGCCACGATCGCCGGTAACAGCGGCCAACCGGTGAGCATGACGACGAGGTGGCCTATCATCAGCACATAGGGCGCTGGCGAGCACAAGATGAACGCGCACACGGCGCCCAGAACGGCGGCGCCACGCCCGTAGTCGCGCTCTAGCTTGTCGGGGATCGTGAGGAGCGCCGCCTGCCTGATGCGCGGCGCCAGTAACAGCGCGAACGCCACGGCGCACAGGTAGTACGGCAGGGCCTGCGTCGTCCAGTTCAGCAGGCCCATCCCGTAGGTGAACTCGCCGATCGCGAGGATACCGCCGTACCATGTGGCCACCAACGTCGCAACGAATACCGGCAGGCTGAGCGAGCGCGACGCGATGAGGTAGTCGTCTGCCGACGTCCGCCTTCTCCAGAAGCCTACCACCATCAACGCGATCAGGTAGGAGCCAATGAGCGCGATGTCCAGCGGCGCGAGCGACAGGCGGCTCACCCGCCGCGCCCCGACCACAGGCGGCACACGATGAGCGTGCCTCCCTCGACCCGAAGCCGCGCAATGCCGGTCTCCATCCGGTTGCTCACTCCGCGCGAGCCGGGCAGGAGGGCCTCGTCCCTCAGGGGCCACCGAACCCCGTCGAGCCAGACGCTCCGCACAGGGGCCATCGCAACCAGCGACAGCGTATTGCCCGCAGCGCCGTAGATCGCTGCGTCGCCAGCCACGGCCATCGCCTCGGCGCGCGGCTCACAGAGGCGTACGTCCACGCGCCCGGCCATGCCAACCATCACCGAATATGCAGCGAGCAGATGGTCTATGCGCCCCCCGCCGGCAGCCGCCATCCGGATCTCCGTCGCCCCGAGGTCCACGCAGTGATGGACGGCCTTCTCAAGGTCGCTCGCCTCCTGATCGGGCGCCGCAACCCACTGGGCTCCAGCCAGCTGCTCCCTGCGATCCGCAGGAAGCGAGTCCATGTCGCCCAGCACGATGTGTGGCGGGACGCCTGCCCGCAGCGCCTTCAGCGCTCCGCCGTCGGTACCGACCACAAGGTCTGCAGCCTCCGCCAGGCGGCGCAGGTAGGCGGCCGGAGGCGCGACACCGTTCGCAACAATCAGAGCGCGCGTGGTTGCCTCCCATTCGGCACTGTCATCAATCGCACTCCCAGTAGAAGAGCTCGCCGGTGGCCGGATTCCGTTCTCCGCTCCGTCCGCCGGCGGCGCACACGATCTGACGATCAAACGCGTCGTCGCTGACCGTAAAGCGAGCGTGGCCGTCCGCGAAGATCACCGTGCCGCCGCGTGCGTGCCATCGTCGGAAGTAGTCCGGATAGTAGCCGTATCGCTCCTGAACGAAGAAGGGGAACATCTCGTCGCGGATGATCCGTGTCTCGGATGGAACCACAAAGGAGGCGTCCGTCACCATCTGGTCGTAGGTAAGGAGGACGTTGTTCTGGTGCGACTCCCCGGCCACGATCGTGAAGCCGCCTCTGCTGAAGCGGTAGCTGGAGCCGTAGCAGGCGTAGTACGAGGTGCGCCCCGGGCACCCGAAGGTTGGGTCGGTGACAGCTGGCCCCCCAGCATCAATGGGACAGCGGAAGACGTCCCTGCTCCTGCCATATGGCAGGATGAGCAGCTCTACTCCTTCATGACCGGGGTCGCCCGCCGGCGGCTGGCTGTTGTAGGCGTAGAAGATCGGCATGGTCTCGTCGTAGTCCTGAGCATACATGCGGACCTGCATGCCGATCTGTCGCGCGTTGCTGACGCACGTGGTCTCGCGAGCCTTCTCCCGGGCCTGGAGGAGAACGGGGAAGAGGATCGCAGCCAATATCGCGACTATGGCTATGACGACTAGCAGCTCGACCAGCGTAAAGGCGCTTGTTCTGCGGTGCATCTGAGGCCTCCCGAAGCCATGGCGTTGGTCGGGCTCCTCCAGAGGTCCCACGCACCCCATCCGGGGGGACAGCCACATGCCAAACGTCGCCGCCCTCCGGCAGGAGTGGCGGCGACGCGACGACGCGATGACGCTTCCCTCCGTCGGCATTACCCGAATCAGGTTCCAAGGGTTCCCCGCACCATGCGGAGTCTCAGCCGGTCGCCCCGGCACCCCCAGCCTTATGCTGTTGTGTGGCGCCCTCAGGCGCTCTGCAGCACCTTCTCCAGTCGCGACACGATTGCTGACTTCGGCTCGGCGCCGACGGACTGGTCGACAACCTTGCCGTCCTTGATGAACAGCAGTGTGGGGATCGACATCACGTTGTAGCGGCCCGCGAGGTCTGGCTCCTCGTCGACGTTCACCTTGACGACCTTCGCCTTGCCGGCGTACTCCTCAGCGATCGCGTCCAGGTGCGGGGCGACCATCCGGCAGGGCCCACACCACTCCGCCCAGAAGTCAACAACGACAGGCATCGTTGAGTGGAGCACCTCCGTATCGAACGTGTCCGCCGTGACCGCAGCCGCCCTGCTCATGCGTGCCCTCCTGCCGGCTATGCGTCGCTAGCCGTGCGCGCTCAGGCGCGTTATACCGAACGCCCTCGGCATGTGTCAACAAGCGCGGCGCCGTCCGTCAGCCGCGGATGCTCTCCAACATGGCGACCGCTGCCACGATGTCCCGAGTCTGCTGATCTCCCTCAATCTCGCGCTCGATGGTGAGCGGCCCGCGGTATCCCAGCTCCTTAAGCTTGCCGATGAAGCGCGGGAAACCGACCTTGCCCTGTCCAAGAGGGTACTCGGTCCCCAGCGTGCCCGGCTCCGTCGGGTAGTCGCCGTCCTTGCAGTGGGCTCCAATCACGTACTCACCCACCATGCCGAGCGCCTCGATGGGGTCCCCGGAGCCGTAGAGCATCATGTTGGCGGGGTCGAAGTTCACTCCGAGGTTCGGCCGGTCGACATCCCTCAGGAACTGCAGCAGGACAGGTGCGCGCTCCTGCCCCGTCTCAAGGGCGTACCTGAGACCGAGCTCCGCACAGCGGTCGCAGATTCGGCGGACCGCTTCCACCACCGCAACGTAGACCGGATCGGCGTGGTCATCGGGAACGAAGCCAATGTGGGAGGCCAGCACCGGAGCCCCGACGGCCCTGGCGAAGGCCGCATGCTCAAGCGACATGTCGACTCGCGCGGAGCGCGTGCCCTCCGGCACCAAGCCGACCGTGTCGCGTATGGTCGGGATGTCCGCGTAACTCTCACCCGGAAAGCCGCTGAATACACAGGTCACCGTGACACCAGCGCTCTCCATCTCCGCCCGGAGGCGCGCAACTTGTTCCGGCGTGCTCCACTCCGGACCAGGAAAGAGCATCTGGCAGTTGTCGAGCCCAAGCGACTTAACCTTGCGGATCGCGGCAATCGGGTCGCCGTGTACGAACACGCCTATCGCCATGTCACGAAGCGCCATCGGTTCGTCTCCCTTTCGGAGGGCGGTCAGCCCTTCCGCTGCTCCTGTTCGTCCTGCCTGTCTGTCGCCGGCCTCAGAAGGCGCGTGGCCTCCGGGTTGGGCGTACCTATGACCTTGAGCAGCCGCACGGCGGTCATCGGTACTGCGAAGGTCTCGCCGCTCGGCTTGGTGAGCTCCAACCAGCCGTCCCCGGCGTCGGTAAGCTGGCCTCGGTCGCGGTACGTCGCGGTATCGGTGAGGTAGAGCACCTCTACTTCGTGGCGGAGGTACTTGTCGATCAAGCTCGCCATCGGCCTGCGCCTCCTACGCCTTGATGAGACCCATCCGCCCGCCGACGCGCTTGACCGCGGTGAGCGCGTCGGCGATCTCCTCCTCGGTGAGGGCTGCGCTCGGCATCGTGCGTACCCGCGCTCGCCCGCGGGCGACGGTCGGGAAGACGACCGACATCGCAAGCACTCCCTCCTCGAAGAGGTCGTGCTGCAGCCGCTGCGCGGCCGCCTCGTCTCCCACGATGATCGGCGTGATCGGCGTCTGCGTGACGCCGAGGTCGAGGCCCAGTTCGCGCAGGCCGCCCTGCCAGAGCCGCGTGTTGTGCCAGAGCCGGTCGGTGAGGCTCGAATCCCGCTCCATGAGCTCGAGGGCCGCGATCACCGCGCCGCACACTGCCGGCGGGTGCGCGGTGCTGAAGAGGAATGGGCGGGAGCGCTGCGTCAGCCAGTCCCGCAAGCGCGCGGAGCCGGCGATGTATCCCCCCATCACGCCCACAGCCTTCGAGAGCGTCCCAAGTTGAACATCGATGCGGTCGTGGACCCCAAACCCGAAAGCCGTGCCCCTCCCGCCCCCGAGCACACCCGAACCGTGCGCGTCGTCGACCATGATGGCCGCGTCGTACTCCTCCGCTAGGCAGACGATATCTGGCAGCGGGGCGATATCTCCGTCCATGCTGAAGACGCCATCGGTGACGATCAGACGCTTCCTCGCTCCCGGCACGCACCGGAGAGTCTCGCGGAGCGAGTCCATGTCGCAATGGCGGTAGACTGGCCGCTGCTCTGAGGGCAGCCCGGCGAGGCGGCATCCGTCGATGATGCTCGCGTGGTTGAGCTCGTCCGAGATGATCGCGTCGTCGCATGTCACTAGCGCCGGAATCGTGCCCGCGTTGGCCGTGAAGCCCGACTGGAACACGATGGCTGCCTCCGTGTGCTTGAAGGCTGCCAGGCGGCGCTCCATCTCCTGGTGGAGCGACATCGTGCCGATGATCGTGCGCACCGCGCCTGCGCCGACCCCCCACTGCTCAATGGCACGGATCGCGGCTTCCCTGACCGCCGGGTGGTTGGCCAGCCCGAGGTAGTTGTTCGAGGACAGGTTGATGACCCGCTTGCCGTTGACTTCGATCGACCCGCCCTGCGGGCTCTGCAGCTCGACCAGCGGGCGGTAGAGGTGCTGCGCGTGCAGATCCGACAACTGAGCGTCGAGCCAAGCCTGGAGAGTGGAGTTCATCGCGATGCGGCGCCTCCTTGGCCAGCCGCAACCTTGCGGGCGGCGCGCCCGATCGTCACGGCCGGAAGACGACCTTCCCGCACAGACCTTCCCGCATGAGAGCCATGCCCTCCTCGTACTCCTCGAAGGGAATCTGGTGAGTGATCGCCGCCGCCACGTCGAGGTGACCTGCCGACAGCATGGAGCGCATCGTGTCCCATGTCTCGTAGAGCCGGCGGCCCACCACGCAGTGAACGGTGAGGCCCTTGAAGATCATGGACCCCACGTCCAGGCCCACCTCTCGTGACGGAATGCCCATCAGCGACACGCGGCCTCCGGCCCTGACCATCTCCATCGCCTGCCGGACGGCTACGGGGGCTCCCGACATCTCCAGCACCACGTCGACGCCCAGCCCCGACGTCATGTCGCGCACGACAGTGACGGGGTTGCACGCGGTGATGTCGATAGCGTCATCTGCGCCCAGACGGCGCGCGAGGTCCAGCCGGAAGGGCCGCGAATCGGTGGCCACAATTCGTACTGCGCCACAGGAGCGTGCCACGGCGACAGCAAAGAGCCCGATCGGTCCGCACCCCAGCACGGCAACAGTGCGTCCCACGATCTCATCGACTAGGACTGCATGGACAGCGTTGCCGAGGGGATCCTGAACGCAGGCGACCTCGGGCGGGACCGACGGGTCGTTCACCCAGACACTGGCGGAGGGCAAGACCACCAGGTCGGAGAAGCATCCATCGGCGTCGACGCCCATGATCCGCGTGTGCCGACACACGTGGCGCTGGCCGTTGCGGCACTGGAAGCACTGGCCGCAGACCCAGTGCGACTCGGCGGAAACGCGATCACCGGGTCGCATGTGATGCACGTCCGCGCCGACTTCGATGACCCGCCCGGCCAGCTCATGGCCCATGATCCGCGGGGGGCGCACGCGCCCGGCGGACCACTCATCCCACCGGTAGACGTGGTAGTCGGTGCCGCAGATGGAGCACGCCTCCATCTGGACGAGCACCTGGTCGTTCGCGGTAATCCGCGCCTCTGGCACGTCCAGCAACGACGCGCCGGGGGCAGGCCGCGTCTTCACGATCGCCCTCACTGGGCCCCTCCCTCGGACCAGCGCCAGTCGCGACGCCGCTGCCTCCGTGCGTGCCACCTTCGCCGCGCAGCCATCGCCAACCTTCCGCCTGGTCACCTCGGGCGTTCTTGGGTCTCTACCCCAGCAGCGTGGACCCACCCCGAGAGGTACACGCTGGGGCCGGGCACTGCCGGACGCACCCATCGACCGGCTACGGCAGGTCGGCTATGGCTGCGCGGCGGCAGAAGACGCTGCCGGCGATCACCCCGGCCGGCTCTCACGACGCTGAGCGATGGTGGGCGCCACGTTCAGAGGCGTGTCGTGCTGCCACCCACATCGCATCTGGGTCCATCCCCCAGGAACCCACCTGCTGGAACACCAAGGCTAGCCCGATGTGGTCTCCCGCTCCACGATACGCAACCGCAGCTCGTCCAGTTGGGCAGGATCGACGGGAGACGGCGCCCCCATCATCGGATCGAAGCCTTCGCCCATCTTCGGGAACGCCATCACCTCACGGATGTTGTCCGTGCCTGTCATCAACATGAGGAGCCGGTCGATCCCCGGACCGATGCCGCCGTGTGGCGGAGCGCCGTAGGAAAACGCCGCCAGCATGTGTCCGAAGCGCTGGCGCTGCGCTTCGGGCGAGATGCCGAGCAGGCCGAACACACGCTCCTGGATGTCCTCGCGGTGGACACGAATCGAGCCGGAGGCCCACTCCACACCGTTGCACACGATGTCGTAGCTCTGCGCACGCACGCGCCCGGGGTCGCTCTCGAGGAGCGCGAGGTCCTCGGGATGCGGCATCGTGAACGGGTGGTGCGCCGCATCCCAGCCCCCCTGCTCCTCGTCCCAGAGCACCAGCGGGAAGTCGGTGATCCAGCAGAAGTGAAGCACGTCCGGATCGGCAAGAGCCAGCCGGCGACCGACCTCCACGCGCAGGCGGCCGAGCGCTGCGGCCACCACGGACGGCTTGTCCGCCACGAACAGCGCGAGGTCACCTGGCTCCGCGTCAATCGATCGCAAGCATGCCTCCAACTCGCGCTGCGCCAGGAACTTCCCGATGGAGCCACGAACCGCCCACGGCCCGGCCGCGTAGCTCTGGGCGCCCGCCGACGACGGCACGCCGGCTGCGTCAACCATCAGGTGGGCCAGTCCCTTTGCTCCCGCGTCGCGGGCCAGACCCGTGAGATCGTCGATCTCCTTGCGCGAGAGCGAAGCCCCGCCAGGATAGCGGAGCGCCTTGACCTGTCCGCCGGATTCCAGAGCAGCGCGGAAAACACCCAACTCCGAGCCCCGAACAGCCTCGCCGACGTCAGCCAGCTCGAGCCCGATCCGCAGATCTGGCTTGTCCGACCCGAACCGCGCGATCGCCTGGTCGTACGTCAGCCGGGTGAACGGCACCGCGCCAAGCCGCTTGTGCGAGCGGCGCGTGACCAGGTCGATCGTCAGCCCTTCCGCAAGCTCCATGATGTCCTCCTGCGTGACGAAGGACATCTCGAGGTCGAGCTGTGTGAACTCCGGTTGCCGGTCGGCGCGCTGGGCCTCGTCGCGGAAGGAGCGCGCTATCTGGTAGTACCGCTCGCAGCCGGATACCATGAGCAGTTGCTTGTACTGCTGGGGCGACTGCGGCAGCGCGTAGAAGAGCCCCGGCTCCAGTCGGTACGGCACCAGGTAGTCGCGAGCCCCCTCCGGCGTGCTCTTGGTGAGGATGGGCGTCTCTATCTCCAGGAAGGCTCTCGCGTTGAGGTAGGCGCGGATGTCCGTCACCACGTCGTGGCGCAGTTGCAGCATCTCCTGCATGCGCGGCCTGCGCAGATCGAGGTAGCGGTGCCGGAGACGAAGCTCCTCGTTCACCTGCGCCATCATCGCCTCGTCGCTGAGCTGGAACGGCAGCGGCTGGCGCGAGGGGCACAGGACCTCGATCGCTCGAAGGTCCACCTCGATCTCCCCCGTGGGCAGTCGAGGGTTCACGTCCTTCGCGCAGCGCGCACGGACCTCACCCGTCACCGACAGGACGTACTCGGGCCGCACCGCTGAGGCAGCAGCCAGTAGCCCCTCCCCGGTCTGCGCCACACCCGCGCGCACCTGCACGAGACCCGTGCGGTCGCGCAGATCGATGAACACGAGCTGACCGTGGTCGCGGATCGCGTTGACCCAGCCGTTCACGGTGACCGTGCGGCCGATGTCCACCGCGCGCAGAGCGCCACACTCGTCCGTTCGCTGCCAGGCCTCCAAGCGCTTCCACCCTCCCCCTCGACCCGCAGACCCAGCTAGCCGACCCGCAGAGCGCAGATATGCCGCACTGCATCGGCTCGCGGCATCTTCACCTGGTCGCCACCGGCCCGCAACGGGCGCACCGTCACCATCCCGCTCTCGAGCTCCTCGTCGCCGAGCAGGGCGACGAGGGCCGCTCCGCTCCGGTCCGCGTGCCGCATCTGCGACTTCACGCTCTTCCCGGAGTAGTCCATGTCGGAAGCCAGGCCCGCCTTGCGCAGCTCCATCAGCAGCCTTACGCCCTCGCGCCGCGCCACCGCACCGACCGTGACGACCACAACGTCCGGACGCTCATCCTCGAGTTGGAGCTTCACCCCGAGCTGATCCAGCACGATCAGACACCGCTCGGTGCCGATGCCGAGGCCGATCCCAGGCGTCGGAGGGCCGCCGCACTCCTCCACCAGGCCGTCGTAGCGCCCGCCGCCGCCGAGCACGTTCTGGGCCCCGAGATGCGGGCTCACGATCTCGAACGCCGTCTTCGTGTAGTAGTCAAACCCGCGAACAAGGTGCGCGTCCAGCCGGTATGCGATGCCCACGGCCGCGAGAAGCGACTGAAGCTCGGTGAAGTGAGAGTCGCACTCGTTGCACAGGAACTCCGGCAGCGCGGGGGCGCCCGCCAACACTTCGCGGTCGCGTTCGTCTTTGCTGTCGAGCATGCGGAGCGGGTTCTGATGGAGTCGGACGCGGTTGTCGGCGCTCATCGCATCTGCAAGCGGTTGCGCGAACGCAACCAGGGCTTCGCGGTACGCAGGCCGGCACACCGGGCACCCCACCGAGTTGAGGCGGAGCTCTGTCTCGTCGATGCCGAGCCGTCGGTAGAACTCGATGGCGAGGCCGATCACCTCGGCGTCAAGGGCAGGATCCTGAGAGCCAATCGCCTCTATGCCTGTCTGCTGGTGTTCGCGGTAGCGACCGCGCTGGCCTCTCTCATAGCGGTAGATCGTCGCAATGTAGTAGAGCTTGCTGACCGCTCGCTCCCCACCGAGGCCGTGCTCGAGGTAGGCCCGTATGGCGGGAGCCGTGCCCTCCGGCCGGAGGGTCATGCTGCGGCCGCCCCGGTCCTCGAACGTGAACATCTCCTTGCTGACGATGTCGGTGCCTGCACCGATGCTCCGCGCGAACAGATCCGTCGTCTCCATCACGGGCGTCCGAAGTTCGCGATAGCCGAAGTCCTGGCAGGTTGACCGGAATGCCGCCTCCAGCGCGCGCCAGCGTGCGACGTGCAGCCATCCGTCTCGCGCGGGCTCGGACGGCAGCACGTCGTGCATGTAGGGGGGAGCAGAGAACTTCATCGTCGGCGGTCCCAGGTGGTCGGCCGCACCCTCTCGGGTCCGGGGGATCGACGGAGTGGTGTATTGTACCAGCTTCCCGGACTGCCGCCTGCCTCCGCGCCGCGACGAAGCATTCAGGACCACGACCGCGAGAGCCTGGCCGCGATCGGGCCCCGGCGGGCAGAGCAGTCGCGCTCAGCGGACCTGCTGGTTCAGGACGAGCGAGGCAAGCTTGGGAGGCGTGGCATCCTCGATGTCCTCCGGCACTCTCTGGCCCGTCGTCAGGTAGCTGACGGGCAGCCCTGCAGCCGCGGCCACCGAGAAGATCGTGCCGTAGGTAGTCGTCTCGTCGAGCTTCGTGAACAGGAGACGGTCCACACGGGCATGGGAGAAGCGTGCCACCTGATCCATCATGTCTGCGTACTTCGTCGAGGCGCTCAGAGCCAGATGCGTCTCGCAGCCCGTCGCATCGACGAGCGCCTTGAGCTCCGCCATCTGCATGGCATGCTTCTGGCTGCGGCCGGCGGTATCGATCAGCACCAGGTCCTTGCCGGCCAGCTGTGCGAGCGCCTGGCGCGCCTCGGCGGGGTTGCTGACAACGGTGAGCGGGATGCCGATGATCTGGCTATAGGTGCGCAGCTGGTCGACCGCTGCGATGCGGTAGGTGTCCATCGTGAGCAGAGCCACCCGGCGCCCCTCGGCCAGTGCGTAGTGCGCCGCCAGCTTGGCGATGGTAGTCGTCTTCCCGACGCCCACAGGTCCGACGAGGGCGACGACGTGTGCGGCATCGCGCTCGACGGCGATAGGCCCAGAAGCGGACACTCGCGCTGCCATCGCGTCACTCAGGACCTGCTCCGCAAGGTGCCGCCGTGCTCGGTCCTCCCACGCGCCGAGGTCAGGCATGCCGTCGATCAGCTCCCGGGCGAGCTGGGGCTGTACGTCGGCGCCAACGAGCCGATCGTAGTCGTCGCCCCTCGCGGCGAACGCCGTGGCCTTACCCGACGACCCGCTCCCACCAGGCCCCGTCGGAGAGAGCACCATGCCGCGCACGGTCGCCACACTGTCGCGCAACTCCCGAATCTCGCGCTCAAGGCGCGCGACCGCTGGCCCTCCCTCCTCATTGCGCACGGCGGCGACGCGATCCCGCGCCACTGCATGCGCTAACGGTGCACCGGAGCAGGTGGGCGCGCGCGGCCCCTCCGACTGCGCTGCGCGTTCGTACGCGCGGTCCAGACGGGGATGCGGACGTGCTACCGATGCCTCCGTGGAGGGCGTGATCTGCGGACGGGTGGGAGCGCCGGACGGGTGTTCTGGCCGCGGCGCGCCTGCTCGCATCGGCGAGGCCGCCCGCACAGATGGCGGGGCCTCGGGCGAGCCCGAAGGCGCGATGGCGGTTGTCGCATCGGTGAGTGGCCGCCGCACAGGCGGCTCGGAGCGTGGCGCCATCGGTACCTCGAGCGCGGCGACGATACGCACCGCGTCGCGCGCTCCCAGGCCCATCACGCCTCCGCGCCTCAGCTTCTGCGTCTCGAGGATGACGGCATCCGGTCCCAGGTCCTCGCGTACCTGCAGCAGACCGTCCCTCAGAGTCGGCGCCTCGTACTCCCTCACATTCATGCCGCAAGCTCCGCTGTACGCGCACCGGTCGCGCCAACCGTGCCGGTGACGCGAACGTCTGTTCCCGTTGAAACCTCGTTGTAGGCCATGATCGAGAGACCGGGCAGGTTCCGCTCGGTGAGGCGTTTGAGGGCAAGCCGAACCTGCGAAGAGCAGAGCAGGACCGCGCTTCGTCCTTCGTTCACAGTGCGTTCCACCTCACGCGTCAGGTCCGCCAGCAACGCAGTGGCAGTGTTGGGGTCGACAGCCAGCATCGCGCCGGTCGGGGTCATCTGCACTGCGTCGCGGAGGGAGCGCTCGAGCGTAGGTTCGAGGGTCAGCACATCGAGCGCGCCGCTCTCATCTACGTACTGGCGGGTGATCTGCCGGGAGAGCGCGGCACGGGCGTACTCCGTGAGCTGGTCAGAGTCCTTGGTGCGCGGCGCCCAGTCCGCCAGCGCCTCCAGGACCGTGCCCAGGTCCCGAATCGAAACGCGTTCCCGCAGCAGGTTCTGCAACACCTTCTGCACCTCACCGAGTGACATCAGGCTCGGGATCAACTCCTCGACCACCACCTTGTTCTGCTCCCGGAGATGCTCGATGAGGGACTGAACCTCCTGGCGCGTCAGCAACTCGTGGGCGTGAGATCGAATGGTCTCGGTGAGGTGCGTGATGAGAACGGCAGCGGGGTGGGCTACCACGTATCCGCACATCTCGGCGCGCTCGCGCGAAGAGCGGGGCACCCAGATCGCCGGGCTTCCGAAGGCCGGATCCACGGTGCGCACGCCTTCCATCGGCGTGATAACCGATCCCGGGTCGATCGCGAGCACGTGGTTCGGCATCAGCTCGTGCCGGCCGATGACCTGATCCCGCATCTTGATGACGTACTGGTTGGCGCGGAGCGCGAGGTTGTCCTTGATGCGCACCATCGGCAGCACGATGCCGAGGTCGAGCGCGATCTGCCGTCGCGCCGCCGCCACGCGGTCTGGCAGGTCGCCCCCCTCCTCCGGCAGTGCCAGCGGCACCAGGTTGCTCCCCAGCTCAAGCAGGAGGGCATCGACCGACAGCAGCCGTAGCGGGTCCTCCGCCGGCTTCGCGGCGGCCTTCTGCTCCTTCTGCTCCGCGACGGACCGCACCACTGCCTCAGTCCGTTCGTTCTTCATCAGTACCAGCGCGACGCCGACAACCAGCGCGCCGACCACCATCAGCGGGAGCTTCGGGAAGCCGGGAACGAAGAACAGGGCGAGCAGCAATGCGCCCGACAGCAGCACCGGGCGGGAGTGCGACAGAAGCTGGCCGGCGAAGTCCGTGCCGATGTTCGTCGTGGAGCCCGCACGCGTGACGAGGAAGCCCGTGGCCGTGGAGATCATCAGCGCGGGGATCTGGCTGACCATGCCTTCTCCCACGGTGAGGATCGAGTAGGTCCGGAGCACTGTGAGGGCGTCGCCCTGGCCGTTGATCATGCCGATCGCGAAGCCGCCCACAAGGTTGATGATCATGATGAGGATGGCGGCCGTGGCGTCCCCTCGGACGAACTTGCTCGCACCGTCCATCGCACCGTAGAAGTCCGCCTCATGCTCGATCTGCCGCCTGCGCTCGCGCGCCTCTTCTTCGGTAAGGTGGCCCGCGTTGAGGTCGGCGTCGATCGACATCTGTTTTCCGGGCATCGCGTCTAGCGTGAACCTGGCGGCAACCTCCGCCACGCGGCTGGCGCCGTTCGTGATCACCACGAACTGGACAACCACGAGGATGAGGAACGCGATGAATCCGACGACGAAGTTCCCGCCGAGCACGACCGTGCCGAAGGCCTGGATGATCTGTCCCGCTTCAGCGGTGGACAGGATGAGGCGCGTGGCGGCGATGTTCAGCGAGAGGCGGAACAGGGTGGCCATGAGCAGCAACGACGGAAACACGCTGAACTGCAGCGGCTCAGTCGTGTATATCGTGATGAGGACGATCACCACAGACATCGCCAGGTTGAAGGCGATGAGGCCGTCCAGCAGCCAGTGTGGGATCGGCACGATCAGCATCGCGACGATGGCGACAAGGCCGATCGCCATCGCTACGTCGCTGAAGCGTGCCAAGCTGCGGCCCTTGGAAGCAGAAGGGCTGTGGACGGCCATGACCGTCGCTCTCCAGACGATCGAGTGGCGTTGCGGAGCGGGGCGGCTTCCGTGCTGCGGACCGATCCGAGGCAGACAGCCCTGCGCTGCGCGGCGAGCCTTCGACCCGTCGTTGCGGGCCGGTCCGTGGAGCCGCGGCACGCTGCCCGAAGCAGGCCTGGGCGCGCGACGCGCAGGGGCGTCACTCATCTATCGGCGAGCGAAGCCGCAATCCTCAGGGGCCGTTGCGTGGGAGTGGGGTGCTGCTTGCGCCGGAGCGGCGCCGCGAGCAGGCACTAGGGGTGGCTCAGCCCGTGACGTAGACGCCTTCCAGCTCTGTGATGGCGCCAGACCTGCCCGTAACGAAGACCCAGCGGCGGTCCGGGCTGTGGCCCACGCCGGTCGCAGCCGAACCGACTTCGCCGTCGCGGCGGATCGCCAGACAGGCGGCGCCACTGCCTACCTTCCCCGGTCGCTTCCTGAGCAGGTAGGCGATGGCATCCTCACAGGCAGCCTGCGGATGCATCCCGCCCTCCATGCGCATCACGGCGCGGTGAGAGAGGCAGGCCTTCATGATCTCGTCGCCGTTCCCCGTGGCGCACGCGGCGCCAACGGCGTTGTCTGCGTAGAGCCCTGAGCCGACGATCGGGCTGTCTCCGATGCGCCCGGGGCGCTTCCACGCCAGGCCGGACGTCGTGCAACCTGCCGCAAGATCCCCGCGCGCGTCTAGGGCCAGCACGCCGACCGTATCGTGGGAGTCCGCGCCAGCCCTATCGAAATGCGCCACCCGAGCAGCCAACTGCGTCTCCCGCCACGCCGACCATCGCCTGCGAGACTCGTCCGTCAGCAGGTCGCACTCGGGGAATCCGTTCGCCAGAGCGAACCGCGTCGCCCCCTCGCCCGCCAGCATCACGTGAGGGAGCAGCTCCATGACCCTGCGCGCGACGGAGATGGGTCTCCGGATGCCGCGCATACTACCCACAGCCCCCGCTCCATGCGAGGTTCCGTCCATGATGGCGGCGTCCAGCTCCACAACGCCTTCGGCGTTCGGCAGGCCGCCATACCCCACCGACAATACCGATGGGTCCTCCTCGACCGCGTTCGCGCCCACCTCCACAGCATCGAGGGATGTGCCGCCTCGCTCCAGGATCGGTAGGCCTGCCTCAACCGCCAGCCGGCCGAAGCGCCACGTCGCAGCGATCACTGGCTCCACCATGCTCGCTCCCTCCCCCCTGCGATAGCCACCCGTAGAGGTTCCAACGCGCCGTCGTGTGCAGATCCGCGCACACCGCCAGCACGCGGTCGATCTGGTCGGACTGCACCCGCGAGAGCCTGGATGCCAGACTCACGCGCCACCTGTCCACGTGCTCCAGCCTGCCGGCCGGCCTCCTGTACACCTTCGGCGTGGCAGAGCGCATCGAAGACCGCGCCCGGCCACGCGATGCGCATCCCCTACTCCGCGAGCTCAACTCGCAGCCGCTCCAGCAACTGTGCCAGCGGCATCGCTCCGAGGTCGCCCTCTCCGCGCTTGCGCACCGAGACGACCCCCGCCTCCTGGTCGCGCCTGCCCATGATGAGCATGTAGGGGACCTTCTGCACCTCGGCCTCCGCGATCTTCTTCCCAACCCGCTCCGAGCGACCGTCCGTCTCCACCCGGAAGCCCTCCGCCGTCAGCGCATCGGCGACGGACCTCGCGTATCCTGCCTGGCCGTCCGTAATGGGCAGCAGCGCAACCTGAACCGGTGCGAGCCACAGCGGGAACGCGCCCGCGTATTGCTCGATCAGCAGGCCAAGGAAGCGCTCCGTGGCGCCCGTGACCGCGCGGTGTAGCACGACCGGCGTCCGGCGGGCTCCGGCCTCGTCCACATACTCGCAGCCCAGCCGTGCTGGCTGGATGAAGTCGACCTGGATCGTGGAGGCTGTCCACTCCCGTCCGAGGACATCCTTGGTCTGGAAGTCCGCCTTCGGACCGTAGAACGCAGCCTCGCCCTTCGCCTCGAAGCACTCCACGCCACTGGCAGCCAGTGCGCGGCGGAGCGCCTCCGTCGCGCGGCTCCACTTCTCATCGTCCGCCACGTACTTGCCGCCAGGCTCGTCACCCCTCAGCGATAGCCGCACGCGGTACTCCGTGAAGCGATGCCGCTGCAGCACTTCCTGGATGAGGGCGAGCGCCCGGCCGAACTCCTCCTCAACCTGCTCCTCCGTGCAGAATATGTGGCAATCGTCCTGCGTAAGGGAGCGAACTCGCGTAAGGCCCGTCAGCTCGCCCGTCCTCTCGTACCTGTAGAGCGTGGCGAACTCCGCGTAGCGCACCGGGAGGTCGCGGTACGAGTGGAGTTGCGAGTTGTAGAGGGTCATGTGCGACGGGCAGTTCATCGGCTTGAGCCTGTAGGTGACGCCATCGTCCGGGTCCACCATCGGCGGGAACATCACGTGGCCGTAGTTATCGAGGTGGCCGCTCTTCCTGTAGAGCTCCTCGCGCACGATGTGCGCGGTCCACACGTGCTGGTAGCCATAGCGCGTCTGGACCTCCCGAACGTAGCGCTCCATGAGGTGACGCACTGTCTCGCCCTTCGGGAGAAAGAGCGGGATGCCCTGGCCCACATCCTCGCTGGCGAAGACGAAGAGCCCCAAGTCGCGCCCGAGCTTCCGGTGATCGCGGCGGCGTGCCTCCTCCAGGCGCTCCAGATAGGCGTTAAGGTCCTCTTCGCGATGCCATGCCGTGCCGTAGATGCGCGTCAGCATGGGGTTCTTCTCACTGCCGCGCCAGTACGCACCGGCGGTGCTGAGCAGCCGGAAGTGGCGCACGTCGGCGGTGGTCGGCACGTGAGGGCCACGACAGAGGTCCGACCAGTCCCCCTGACGGTAGAAACCGAGCACCTCATCTTCCGGCAGGTCGCGGATGAGCTCCACCTTGTAGCTCTGACCGCTGGCTTCGCAGGCTGCCAGCGCGCTCTCGCGGTCCATCACGAGCGGCTCGATCGGCAACCCCTGGCGGGCGATCTCACGCATCCGCGACTCGATGAGCGGCAGGTCCTCCTCGCAGATGGGCCTCGGAAGATCGAAGTCGTAGTAGAACCCGTCCTCGATGGGCGGGCCGATGGCATACTTAACACCCGGAAAGAGATCGCCCACCGCATGGGCCATCAGGTGCGCCGCGGAGTGGCGCAGTGCGTGCAGATCGTCGCGTTGCTCAGCCTCCATGAGTGGCCCTCCGTGTAGCGAGCCGCCGCCGAGAGCGGTCGCCGACTATGCCAGCCAAAACGAAACGCCACCCCGCTCATGGGGTGGCGTCCAAGGCGCGCCGGGCGGATGGCGTATACGTGTCAGCGCCGGCGCAGGTGGACGCCGCCGCCACAAATGCTGACCGACACTCGCGATGCCTCGCTTCCCATCGTCGCATCCTGCCGTGGGCCATGGTGCGCTGGCCGCAGGCACCATTATTGGCCATCGGACAGGCGCTTGTCAACGGTTCCCGGCTATCCGTTCACTGCTGGAGCGCTGCTCCCTCTGCGCGACCCACAAACAGGCCCGACCCCAGGCACAGCGCGCGACAGCGCCGCACTGAGGCAGCGCGGGGCCTCGCATGACGGGAATGGCCGAGCAGCGGCGGCCGACTACGCCAGCGCCGCGTCCACCTTGTTGATGGCGGCGGCCATCTGGCAGGCGTGCTCGCGCGTCATGCGCATGTTGAACCCGAAGCGGAGACTGCGGTTCAGGATATCTATGGTCTGCGGGCAGGCATCCCCGCTGTAGGCGACACTGCCGCTATACGCCGGGTGGTCCCACACGGAGGCGGCGGGATGGTGCGAGTGCCTCCCCAGAATCGAGTCCCAGTACACGTAGATGTGGCGGTCCGGGAAGCCCTCATTGTGGGCGGTTCCGCAAGGCAGGCCCTCCGCTGAGAGTGCCTCTCCGTAGCGACGGGCTGCCTGCGCATCGTGCACCAGGATCGCCGCGCTGATGCCGCAGTCGCCGTCGGGATCGTCGACGTGCTGAGGTCTGTAGCCCCTCGGTTCCTCCAACGCGGCCAGGAACGCGCGCTTGAGCGTACGCGTGTGCGCGAGCATGGCATCCAGCTTGCCAAGCTGCACGAGCGCCAGCCCGCCCAGCAGCTCGCTCGGGCGGAAGCAGTTTGCGGAGAACGGCTCGGTCTCCCACCCCTCCTGTTCGGTTGTGCCCTTCATCCACATTGGCAGCGCGGGGTCGGACGCGAAGCAGGCGCGCTCGTAGACCGGGTAGTCGTTAGTGAAGACGAGCCCGCCCTCGCCGCATGTGAGGATCTTGAAGTAGTTCAGGCTCCAGGCCCCGGCGTCGCCCAAGGCGCCAACCCGCCGACCCCGGTACTCTCCGCCGATGCACTGGCAGCAGTCCTCCAGCACCTTGAGCCGATGACGCCGCGCCACCTCGAGGATCGCCGCGATCCTGGCAGGCACGCCCTGCATGTACACGGGAATGACGGCCTTCGTGCTGGGAGTGACCTTGGCCTCGAGGTCGGCTGGGTCGAGCCCGAGAGACTCGTCGATCTCAGCGAGTACGGGCACAGCCCCGACCGCCACTACGGCTGCAGCGGTCGCGATATAGGTGTACGCAGGCACGATCACCTCGTCCCCGGGTCCGATGCCCATGCCAGCCAAGCCGCACACGAGGGCGCTGGTGCCCGTGTTCACCATGAGCGCGTGGTCGACCCCGAGCCATGCCGCCGCCTCGCGTTCGAAGGCGCGGACGCGGCTGCCCGGGCTGTGCCGGAAGAGCTGCCCCGCGCGAAGGAGTTCTGTGACGGCCTCGATTTCCGCGTCGTCGATGCATTGGACGCCGAGCCCGCCAGGAGCCGAGGGGATAGGCTCAGGTATAGCGGGAGTGCCACCATCGATCGCCAACCGGTTCGCGACCATACGGACCTCCTGCGCGCTGCGTCCCGTGCGCCGTGGTGTGCATGGCGATTCGGCCGTCTGCACCTCGACTCCTGCGCAGCTGGCCCGGCAAGACGCGCGTGGGGCCGGGAGGTCTCCCTCCCGGCCCCATACCGGATGCGTGGGTCGTCGCCCCAGAGTTACAGGACGATGACGTTGCTGGCGCGGAGGCCCTTACCGCGCGGGTCCTGCTCCACATCGAAGCGGACGCGCTGGCCCTCGTGCAGTTCGCGATAGCCGCTGCCCTGGATCGCACTGAAATGCACGAAGACGTCCTCACCGCCCTCCTGCGCGAGAAAGCCGTAGCCCTTCGTCGCGTTGAACCACTTGACGGTTCCCTCTGCCACCTGTGATACCCCTTTCCTCTTTACAGCAAGACGGTGCCAGGCTCGATGAGCGAACGGAACGCCAGAAGGGGTACCGACCCGATACGGCAGGTACTTTTGGGAACGAACGGCTCACTCTCTCGCCCTGTGCACATCCCCCTTGGGGGACGGGCCATTGTACCACAACAGCGCGCGTTTGCATCCCTCCGCGCCATTTCGAATTCTGGCACGAATGACGATGGGCCGGAGAACGTGCTCCGGCCCATCGTGCAGTGCATCCGCACGCCGATCAGTACATCCCGCCGCCAGGAGGACCAGCCGGCGCAGGCGGCTTCTCCTCCTTCTTCTCGGCCACCAGGCACTCGGTGGTAAGAAGCATGGAGGCGATGGAGGCCGCGTTCTGCAGCGCGGACCGCGTCACCTTGGCGGGGTCCACGATGCCGGCAGCAACCATGTCCTCGTACTCGCCGGTGACTGCGTTGTAGCCGATAGCACCGCCCTCGGACTTGAGGCGCTCGACGACCACGGAGCCCTCAGCGCCCGCGTTGTCTGCGATGCACCGCGCTGGCTCCTCGAGCGCCCTGCGAACGATGTTCACACCCGTCCGCTCGTCGCCCGTTGCCTCGATCGCGTCGACCGTCTTCATCACGCGGATGAGCGTTACGCCGCCGCCCGGGACGATGCCCTCCTCCACGGCCGCGCGGGTCGCCGACAGAGCGTCCTCGAAGCGGTGCTTCTTCTCTTTGAGCTCGGTCTCCGTGGCAGCGCCTACCTTGATAACCGCCACGCCGCCCGCAAGCTTCGCCAAGCGCTCCTGCAGCTTCTCGCGGTCGTAGTCGCTGTCGGTTTCCTCAACCTGCTTGCGGATCTGCGCGATGCGGCCCTTGATGGCATCGGCGCCGCCAGCGCCCTCCACGATGGTGGTGTCTTCCTTCGTCACCGTGACGCGCTTCGCCCGGCCGAGCATCGCGGTGTCGATCTTCTCAAGCTTGATCCCAAGGTCCTCACTCAGGAACCTGGCGCCCGTGAGGATGGCCATGTCCTCCATCATCGCCTTGCGGCGGTCGCCGAAGCCCGGCGCCTTCACTGCACAGGCGCTGATGGTGCCGCGGATCCTGTTGACCACAAGGGTGGCTAGGGCCTCGCCCTCGACGTCCTCGGCGACGATGAGGAGCGGGCGGCCCTGGCGAGCGACCTGCTCGAGCACCGGGATCAGATCCGCGACGGCGCTGATCTTCTTCTCATAGAGGAGGATCAGAGGATCGTCCAGCACGCACTCCATGCGCTCGGCGTCGGAGACGAAGTACGGGGAGATGTAGCCCTTGTCGAACTGCATCCCCTCAACCAACTCGAGGCTGTCCAGCGTGCCCTTGCTCTCCTCGACCGTGATGACGCCGTCCTTGCCGACCTTGTCCATCGCCTCGGCGATCATCGTGCCGATGTGCTCGTTCTTCGCCGAGTTGGTGGCGACATCGCAGATGGCATCCCGCGTCTCCACCGGAGTGGCGATTGCCTGGATCTCCGCCACCGCAGCTTCCACCGCGCGGTCGATCCCGCGCTTCACCATCATGGGGTTGGCGCCCGCGGCCACCGTCTTCATGCCCTCGTGCACGATGGACTGAGCCATCACGGTGGCAGTCGTGGTGCCGTCGCCGGCGACATCGTTGGTCTTCGAGGCAACCTCACGGGCAAGCTGCGCGCCCATGTTCTCGAACGGATCCTCGAGCTCAATCTCTTTGGCGATCGTCACACCGTCATCGACCAGGGACGGGCTGCCGTACTTCTTCTCGAGCACGACGTAGCGCCCGCGCGGCCCAAGCGTCACCTTCACGGCCTCGGCGAGAGCGTTCACCCCGCGCTCGAGCGAACGGCGTGCATCCTCGTCGAAGCGAAGCATCTTCGCTGCCATCAAGTCCTCTCCTTACCCGTCGATCACCGCGAGAACGTCGTCCTGCCGAAGGATGACCAGATCGTCGGTGCCCACCTTGATCTCGGTCCCGCCATACTTGGCGTAGTAGACGGTGTCGCCGACCTTCACTTCCATCGGCACGACCGAGCCGTTCTCCAGCAGCTTGCCGGGACCGGCCGCGATCACCTCGCCGCGCTGAGGCTTCTCCTTTGCCGTGTCGGGCAGGACGATGCCACCCGCCGTCTTCTCCTCGGCCTCCGTCGGCTTAACGATCAGCCGATCGTTTAGGGGCTTGAGCGCCATCGTTCACGACCTCCTGACGCATGCAGTATGGGTGGTGAGCGCCGGGCCGCATGGAGCCGCGCGTCGGGGCGGCAAGCCGGAACGCCCAGATGCCCGCATCGGGTATGATCAGCCAGGCGAACCAATGCGACCGGCGGCATTTGGCACTCTCTTCCTTCGAGTGCCAGCCCGCGACAGTATACTGGAACGCCGCAGGCCGATGCAATACGTTTGCATCCCATTTGGCTGGGATCCGCGCCCGAACTTCCGGGAGGATGCCGGGCTTGAGCCCACTAAGAGGCGCTTGATGCGCCTTCGCCGTGCCCCGTCATCTATGAGCGTGTCCCTGAGGAGGAGTTCGCATGTTGGGTCGTGTGACCGGCGCGTCGCTCTGCGCTGTCGGCGTTGTGCTGGCCTTCTCGGCCTTCAGCGGCCAGAGAAGCAAGCCGTCCGAGCCCGCCGCCCGTCCGAAGTGTCCCGCTGGTGGCAACTACTACCTAAAGACGAAGCCCGACAAAGAGCACTCGATCCCCGTCAAGATCAACGGCACGACCTACTACGTCTGCAGCCACTGCAGGGACATGGGGTGTGCGAAGGCCGTCTCGAAGAGGAAGCCTGCCTCCGGCAGCACGGCCGCCAGCGCCTGTGCGGGCTGCCCCGCGAAAGAGCGGTCGTCATGCCCGGCATCCCTGGCGAAGCAGCGCCCGACCAAGGGCGCGCCAGATCCGGCAACGCGCTGACCTACTGCGAGGAGCCGGGCATACCGGCTCCTTGCGCTTCGCCCGTAGCCCCATCGTCGCTCCCTGCCCCCCAATCGGCTCATCCATCAGGAGGTTGCCGATGACAGCTCAGGATCCCCCCGCCCTGCTCGGACAGGCACGCGCCTTCGTGGAGGCGCGCATCCTGCTGACCGGCACGGAGCTTGGTGTCTTCGACGTTCTCGCTGTCGAGTGCCTCGGCGTCGACGAGATCGCTCGCCGTCTGTCCCTCGACACGCGAGCCGCCACCATCTTGCTGGATGCGCTCGTCGCCATGGGACACCTGCTCAAGCGTGACAGCCTCTACGCGAACGCGCCCCATGCTCAACGATTCCTCGCGTCCGGATCGCCGGCATCCGTCGCGCCGATGCTGCTGCACCAGAGCAACCTCTGGCCACGCTGGACGCGGCTCACCGAGGTCGTCCGCAACGGCGTACCCGACGTCGAGGACGCCTCGCCGGCGGCCGACGGCGACCTTCGCGCGTTCATAGGAGCCATGCACGTGGTCGGCTCTCAGCAGGCGAGCTCCACGGCAGCGCAGATGCGGCTCGGCGACGCCAAGGCGCTCCTGGACGTGGGCGGCGCTTCTGGCACCTATGTGCTGGCGTGTCTTCGCGAGAGCCCGGGGCTGCGCGCGACTCTGTTCGATCGCCCCGCGGTCATCGAGATGGCTCGCGAACGGCTCCACCGGGAAGGGGCGCTCGACCGGGTCACGCTGGTGGCGGGCGACTTCTACATGGACGAGCTGCCAGGCGGCCACGATCTGGTGCTCCTGTCCGCGATCATCCACCAGAACTCTCGAGCGCAGAACGTGGCTCTCTACCGCAAGTGCTACGGCGCTCTCGTGCCCGGTGGGCGCCTGGTGATCCGCGACCACGTCATGTCTCCCGAACGCACGCTGCCCGCAGCAGGCGCCATCTTCGCGGTGAACATGCTGGTCGCCACGCCGGGTGGGGGCACCTACACTCTGGCGGAGATCCGTGAGGACCTGCAGGCAGCGGGCCTCGAGCGGGTCGCCCAGATACACGAGGGCGACGTCATGGACGCCCTCGTGGAGGCCTACCGGCCGCTCTGACGCGCCCCATGTGGGCCGCATCATCTCGCGAGCATTCGACACGTCAGTGCGGGAGGCAAACGACTGTGCCTCCCGCACTGATGTGATCTGCAGACTGCGCGTGGCCTATCGCTTGGGACGGAACCGGGCCTTCGGCACGTCGGACGCCTCGTCCGCTGCAGCCGGCGGTTCGCTGCGTCCGGGCGCCCCCCGGAAGCCGCGGTCCGGTTCGCGACGCCTCTCGGGGCCGGCGCCACGCGGGCCGCGGTCGCGAGGCTCGCGCGTGCGCACGGTCGACGGGTCGAACGGCTCGTCGAGCCCTACGGCGGAGAGGTTGATGCGCCCCTGACTATCGACCTCGATGACACGCACCTGGATCTCGTCGCCGACCTTAACCGCCTCTTCTGGCCGGCGCACCGGCTCTTCGGAGAGGTTGGCCAGGTGAACCAGGCCCTCCTTGCCCGGGATGAACTCCACGAAGGCGCCCATGCCCATGAGCCGGGTGACGCGGCCAGTGAACTTCTCGCCCACGGCCACTTCGCCGACGATGGCACGGATCATGTTTGCCGCCGCCTCGCCACCCTTCGCATCGACGGCCGCGATGTAGATCGTCCCATCCTGCTCGATACTGACGGACGCGCCCGTCTCGGCCTCGATCTTCTTGATGACCTTGCCACCAGGGCCGATGATCTCGCCAATCTTCTCCGGGTTGATCTGAACGGTGAAGATGCGCGGAGCGTAGTCGCTCAGACTCTCGCGGGGCTGACCGATTGCCTCGAGCATCCGGGAGAGGATGAACGCGCGTCCGGACTTTGCCTGCTCAAGGGTGGCCCGGACTATGTCCATCGTCAGGCCGCGGATCTTCGTGTCGAGCTGGATCGCCGTAATACCCGCCTCAGTGCCGGCAACCTTGAAGTCCATGTCGCCGGAGAAGTCCTCCATGCCCTGAATGTCGGAGAGCACCACGTAGGTGTCGTCGCGCGTCATCAGGCCCATGGCGATGCCGCTGACAGGGAGAGTGATCGGCACGCCGCCGTCCATCAGTGCCAGCGTGGAGCCGCAGGTGGCGCCCATCGAGGTCGAACCGTTGGACCCTAGCACCTCGGAAGTGAGCTGCAACGTGTAGGGGAACGCGTCCTTGCTCGGCAGGACCGGGAGCAACGCGCGCTCGGCGAGCGCCCCGTGGCCGATCTCCCGTCGCCCTGGGCCGCGTAGCGGGCGAGTCTCCCCGACGGAGAACGGCGGGAAGTTGTAGAAGTGCATGTAGCGCTTCTGGGAGTCGCCCTCGATGCCGTCGACCGTCTGTGCGTCGTCGCCTGACCCGAGGGTCAGGGACGTAAGGACCTGTGTCTGCCCCCGGGTGAAGAGCCCGGAGCCGTGGACGCGCGGCAGGAGGCCGACGTCTCCCTTGATCGGGCGGACCTCGTCCGGCCTGCGCCCATCCGGCCGTATGCGCTCGTCGACAATGAGCGAGCGAATCTGCTCCTTGACCACCTTCTCAACAGCCTCTCCCAGCTCGGCCTCGCGCCCGGCGAACTGCGCCGACATCTCGGTGACGATCTCATCTTTGAGGTCCGTCAGCCCGGACTCCCGGGCGGCCTTGTCCGGGTTCTGCACAGCGGCCCGGAGCGCGGGCCCCTTCTGCTCGCGGACCAATGCGAGGAGGTCGGGATCCACTGCCTTGATCGCCACGTCCACCTTGGTCGTGCCCACTAGGGCGGCCAACTCGGTCTGCAGGCGACAGAGCTCGCGAACCGCCTCGTGGCCCACCTCGATCGCGGCTGCGATGTCAGCCTCGCTGACCTCCGATGCGCAGCACTCCAGCATGTTGACGCGGTCTTCGGTCCCCGCGACGATGAGGTCCACGTCGCTGGCGTCAAGCTGTGCGAGGGTCGGGTTGACCACCCACTCGCCCTCGACGCGCCCGACGCGAACGCAGCCCACCGGTCCCCCCCAGGGGATATTCGAGATGGTTAGCGCCGTGGAGGCCGCCACCACGGCCAGCACATCCGGCAGGTTGTCGTGGTCCACGGACAGCGGGATCGCGATCACCTGCACCTCGTTGCGCATGCCTGACGGGAACAGCGGCCGCAGCGGCCGGTCGATCAGCCGGGAGGTCAGGATGGCCTTTTCACTCGGGCGCCCCCCGCGCTTGATGAACCCACCAGGAATCTTGCCGACCGAGTACTTCCGCTCCTCATAGTCGCAGGTCAGCGGGAAGAAGTCGATGCCTTCGCGCACATGCACGGCCATGGTCGCCGTGGCGAGAACGACGGTGTCGCCGCAGCGGAGCCAGCAGCTCCCGTTCGCCTGATGTGCAACCTTGCCAGTCTCCAGCGACAGCTTGCGTCCACCGAGGACGCCCTCAACTGTTTGAGCCACTCCCGCGGCCTCCCTTCACGCCAAAAAGGCGCCGGGAGCTAGGCTGGACATACCGCCCGCAAGCCTCGCTCGCACGGCATATGCCCGGCCTAACGCCCGACGCCAGCAACCCGATCCTGGAATGCCACCACCACCGTCGCGGATCGCAGGAGCGCTCAAGACCGTCGCCCTCCCCGACGCGACGCGTGCACGCGCAGTCCCGATAACTAGATCCTGCTACGGATGCCGAGACGACTCACCAGAGCGCGGTAGCGCACGATGTTCTTGCGGCTGAGGTAGCCGAGCAGTCGGCGCCGTTGCCCCACCATCATCATGAGGCCGCGCCGGGAGTGATGGTCCTTCTTGTGGACCTTCAGGTGCTCGTTGAGCTGGTTGATGCGCGCCGTCAGCAGCGCGATCTGCACCTCAGGCGATCCCGTGTCGGTCTCGTGCGTCTTGCTTTCCTCGACGATAGCGGTGACCCGCTCACGCACCAGCGGCAATCTGCGCTACCTCCCTTCACCTGGTCGTCCCACAACTATAGCCCAGTAACGACACACGTGTCAACCAGTGTGGCCGCCACCTGCTATGCTCCCGGACGCCCAGGCCGGGGAGCCCTTCGGCCCCCGACGCTCGTCCGGGGTCAGCACTGACCCATCCTCATGCGCGCCACCGTCACACCAGAGGGGCTCGACGGCGGCGTCGCCGGCATCCGGGAGCGCGGGCTCGTCACGCTAACCCTCTCCGGCGGCCACCACATAGCGAGCGATCAGCGCCGCAAGCACCATTCCCCGACCACGTCGTCTGCGTCAGCCGGCGCTCCGGGCTCGCGAGCCAGGGCTCAGTCCGTCGTCATCAGCAACCTGTCCGCGATCGCCAGGTCCTCTGGCCGGTCTACATCCGTCGCGATGCTCGCGTGGGGGCTCTCAAGCGCACGCGCACGCCCGCCCACGAGCCGGCTCACAGCGCCCTCAAGACCGTGCAGGCTCAGCATCGGCGGCACGGGCAGCCCGGCGGCGATCACTCGAAGCGCGGTCAGCGGTCCAACCATGAGGCCCAGGCGCAGCGGGCTCTTGCGTGCGGCGTACACCGCCGAAATCCGCTCTCGCTGCCGTGCGAGGAGCTCGGGGCGCACGAACACCGCGTTGCCGCCCGTGTAGACCCCCTCCCGTAGTCGCAGCGTCGTGCGCTTCATCCCCGGATAGCTCCGGTAGCATCGCTCCACCTCCACGATCGGGTACACGAGTTCTGCATCGAGAGACAGCGCTGCCTCCGCTGTGTCGCGGACCGCTTCGGGGGTCAGGAAGGGAAGGTCCGCGCTCACGACGACGACGCCGTCGTGCCCGCGACAGGCGTCGACCCCCGCGAGCAGGTTCTCCACGAAGCCGCCGTGGTCGGGAACGAGGCGGTCGAGCACCTGACCCGGAGGCGCTGCCCCCACGAGCACGAGCCAGTCGGCCGCTTCAGAGGCGCGGATGGCGTCCAACACCCAGGCGACCATTGGGCGTCCTGCGACCGGAACAAGCGACCGGCTCGACACGCCTGTCGCCGCCCGGAGGCGAGGGTCGATGGTCCCGCCAGCGAGAACAAGGGCGGCTACTCTGTGCCTCATTCGGCGTCGGCGCCCAGCACGAGCGCCTCCGCGCGGCTCACCGCGCGACACACCGCCAGGTCTGGGTAGCGCAGCCTGGCGAGCGCTGCTACCGCCTGTGCTTCCGCTTCGGAGTGCGCCACGCCAAACACCGCGGACCCGCTTCCGCAGAGCCGCACCTTACGAGCGCGGGCCATACGCAGATCGTCCATCGCAACGGCGACGCGCGGCTCCATCTCGATCGCGACCTGCTCGAAGTCATTGACCATGGCCGCCGTCACCTCCTCGACAACCCCTGAGGCCAGGGCGCGCACCATGCGCTCCGTCGCGCGGGCCGACCGACGGTCCGGTATCGCGTCCAGCCGCGCGTAGGCCTCGGCGGTCGAGAGACCAACCGGCGGCCGGGCTATCACGAACCAGAGCGTGGGTCCCTCTGGGAGCGGCGTGACGCGATCACCGCGACCATCCATGCGACAGGTGCCCGCCGTCAGGAAGAGCGGCACATCGGAGCCAAGCTCGGCGGCCAGGGCCGCCAGGTCAGGCGCCGGCAGGTTCAGCCCCAGCAGCCGATCGAGACCTCGAAGGGTCTGCGCAGCATCCGAGCTGCCCCCGCCCAGACCCGCCTGCGCCGGGATGCGCTTCCTCAGCTTCAGTCGCACGCCGCCACGGTACCCGGCGCGTGTCGCAATCGCTCGGGCTGCCCGTACTGCGAGGTTGCTCTCGCCCGGTGGCACTCCTGGCGCGTCGCAGGCCAGCTCGACGGCCGGACCCGCGGCAAGCTCGATCTCCAGCCGATCGTAGAGCGACACAGTCTGCACTACACTCGACAGGTCGTGGAACCCGTCGGGTCGCTGGCTCAGCACGTCGAGCGTGTAGTTGAGCTTCGCCCAGCAGGGCAGTGCGAGGCGCTCTGGCAACGAGCTTCCCTGTCGGCTCGGGGCGACCGATGGAGTGCGGCGCCTCGGGCGGGTGTTATACTGTGGCCGGCACGCTGGGCGGGGCGGACCCCCGCCATCCGCTCGCGAAGGGGCAGACCCGCCATGGTGAAAGACCCGATACCCGCCGGCCCCGGAGACCGCCACGCCGCGATCCGGGAGCGGCAGCTTCGTGCCGTCCACACGATCAGCCGCCTGCTCTCCTCGACCCTTGACCTCGACCAGCGCCTGCGCGACATCCTCGAGGTCTCGATGGAGGCAGTGGAGGCGGAGGCCGGGTCACTATACCTTCACCGGAAGCGGGACGACAAGCTCGTCTTCCAGTACGTGGTGGGTCCAAAGGCGGCGGAGCTGACTGGTCGCGCATTGGATGCTAGCGAGGGTGTCGCCGGCTCCGTGTTCCGATCGGGCGTGGCCAGCGTCACGAACCATCCGCGCGAGACGGCGGGCTTCCGCGCCGACATCGGTGAGAGCGTCGGGTTCGTTACCGAGAGCATCGTCACTGTTCCGCTGCGCTACCAAGCGGGCGCGCCTGTCGGCGTGATGCAGATCTTGAACAAGCGCAGCGGCGACTTCAACGAGGACGACCTCGAGGCGCTGGAGATCGTCGCCTCGGTGGCCGCGGCGGCAATCGAGAATGCCCACCTGGCCCGCGAGGCTCAGGTCGCTGCCGTCGCCCACACAATCGGCAACGTGTCCCACGACATCAAGAACAAGATCACGCCGATCTCGCTCTCCGCCGAGACCCTCCGACAGCTTCTGCGCGACCTCTTCGCGGACCTCTCACGCGCACTGGACGGAGCGCCGCGGGAGATCGAGGAGCCGGTGCGTGCATGCACTGCCCCTGTGCAGGATCTGTACGATGAGCTGCTCACGATGATCACGGATCAGGTGAGTGAGGTCCAGGACTACACGAAGGTCATCGCAGACGCCCTGCAGGGCATCGTGTCGGAGCCCAGACTCGAGCCCAATGACCTCGAGGCCGTACTCGCGAAGCAGATTGCCGCGCTGGCGCCGGTCGCCCACAAGCAGGGCGTCTCGCTGGTTGGGAGCTTCGCGGGCGCACCAACGTTCCGGTTCGACCGTGTGCTAGTGGAACGCTCCGTGTACAACCTGGTGCTCAACGCCGTGGCGGCGACGCCCGAGGGGGGCAACGTGACGGTGCGCGTGCGTGTGGTGCCCGAGGGGCGCTTCCCTGGCGGCAACCACGTTGCCATCGAGGTGCGAGACACCGGGCGGGGCATGCCGGCCTATGTCATGGATCAGATCCTGCGTGGCGAGGCGAAGAGCACGAAGCCTGGCGGCACCGGGCTTGGCACACGCATCGTCTGCACTGCCGTCGCCGCGCACTCAGGCGTGCTGGACGGCGAGTCGGTCGAGGGTGTGGGCACCGCCTTCCGCATCCGCTTGCCCTACGTGAGGTCGGAGGCACGGGCCTCTAGCGCTGACTGACGATCTCGCGCAGCCGTTCCGGCTGCAGCACCGTGGTCCGGTGCCCGCTGTCCACGGCGACCAGCCCTCGCTCGCGCAGGTTCACCACGACCTGGTTCACGCGCTCTCGCGAGGCGCCCACGAGGCCTGCTATGTCGGTCTGGGTCAGGCGCATGGGGATGCGCACGCCGTCGTCGGTTGGCTCGCCGTACTGCTCGGCGAACACGAGTAACTGACGCGCCACCTTGCCGTACACGTCGAGCGTACACAGGGCGCGTATCTGCTCCGTTGAGAGCCGCACGCGTCGCGTCAGCACCACAAGAAGCTCGCGCACCACGCTGGGGTGCTCGGCCATGATCTCATCAAAGCTCTCGCGCTCAACCCACAGAAGGTCCGCGTCTTCCTGTGTGACCACGTCAGCGCTTCGCCCCGCGCTGTCGATCAAGCTGAGCTCGCCGAACACCTCACCGAGCCCCAGAATCGCGATGATCACCTCGCGACCGTCCGGCTCGTCCACCTTGATCTTCACCGTGCCGGACACCACGAAGAAGATGGCGTCCCCTGGCGCATCTGCATTGATAACGCTTGACCCGGCACGGTATTGCCTGCGTCGGAGCCGCTCAGCCACGGAGGCGAGATCCACATCCGAGATCCCTCTGAACGGCGGCATCCTACGCAGGCTTGCCAGTTCGATGACCGATGGCATGCACTCACCTCCAGGCGATCCGGCCGGACGTCGTCAGATGTCTGGCCCGTGGTAGGTCAGCAGTTGGAGGCGACGAACCTCGAGGGTCACCCCGCCGCCAGTCGTGTTAACACCGAGCAGGAGTTGCCGGACGGATCCGAGCGTCAGTCGTCTGTCCGGGTCCGCCGTGCTCCACGGCGCGTGCGCCAAGTCCGCGAACTGAACCACCGCCCTGCGCCACTCCAGCGACGGTGGCAGGCCCACCGGGGTGAAGTAACCTGAGCCACCCTCCTCGACGCACTGCACACGAACCAGGGTGTCCGGCGAGACTTCGGGACCAGTGCGGTACTCGAAGGTGATGGCGTGCGCTCCGACCCAGCGCGCCCCGTCTGCCGCCGCTCGTGGGTAGCACCATCGGTCGCCGGCGCCGGGGAACTCGACACGCAGACGCATTTCACCCGCCCCCGGAAGCCCCGAGACCTGAGCGCGGCCGGCAGGCGACGGGTTGGCGTCCCAGGTCGCGCCCGCCGCCATCGGCAGCGGGACCTCGGACGCGACGCCGAGAGTGGCAGGATCGACCGCGACGTCCACCACCGCCGGAGCGCTCGACCTCCGCCCGCCGGTTTCGACGACGAGAGCGGTCCACTCGACCTTGCCGCCGACGGGCAGTCGGCGCAACGTCCGCGGCACATCAAACGTCGCCAGGCCCATCGGCTCCGCCTCTACCGCGATGGAACCCAACAAGGGTTCCGCGCCATCTGTGCGCAGCTCCAGCCTGCCGGACACCGGGCCTCTGCCCAGATTGGCGACCTGGATCCTTGCCGGGGTAGCCGCATTCGCCGGCAACTCGTAGAGCTCACGCGCCTTCCTGACGGCGTCCTTGGGGAGCAGCCACCGCACGACGACATCCGGCAGCCCCGGGGGCAGGCGACGCCCTGCCTCCCGCCGCGCCGCGGCGCGCCACCCATCCGCACGCAGAGTCCCGCGAGGAAGCAGTAGATAGAGCGGACTGCTCGCGACGGTCAAGCTGTGCGGTCCGCGGGTCGCCATCGGCACATCCGCCCCCACGATGTCCACCACCCGTACCGGCCGATCGCCCCTCGGCACCGTCAGCCGTACCGGATCGCCATCGGACCACACTACCAGCACCTGACCCCGCGGCGTTTCGAAGAGGTGGCTCTGCAGCCCGGGCGGCTGGTCGCCGACAGGACGACCGGCGTACTCGGCGCTGCCCAGCAGCCGCGCGACGGTTGCGAGAGCCGCGTAGCCCGGGTACGGCCTCATGTCCGGATCCAGTAGGCCGAACCAGGAGCCGCCCTCGACGTAGTGGGGAAATACGAAGAAGAAGTGCCGGTCGGTCCCCGAGGCGAGCGACATCACGTAGGACTTGGGCACGAACTCCGCCTGCTGTCGCTTCTGCTCATCGCTCAGCGCGGCCGCCACGGGCAGGGGCAGTCCAGCCTCCGTTAGCCACACCGGCATGCGAGGAACGCGATGCCGGTCCAGCAGGTCGAAGTGGCCCTGCGCCCGCGCCGGAAAGGCAGCCGGCTGCGCGTAGATGTGATAGTTGAACACGTCGAAGTAGGCCGCCGCGCCGTTGCGATAGAGCAGGTCCGCGAAGAGCTCAGCCTGCAGGGCGTAGGACACCTGGGTCACGGGTATGCGGGGGTCTGCGCGCTTCAGCCCTCGGGCCACCGCCTTGAGGAACGCGGCGTACTCGCTTGCAGGCTCGACGGAGAAGTGAGGGATATCAGCCTCGTTCCACACCTCCCAGGCCTGCACTCGACCGCGGAAGTGTCTCGCCGCCGCCTCTCCAAACCGGAAGGCGTCACGTGGGTCGTCCGGGTACCTCGCCGTGTCTCCGTCCGCGCGCGACCACCCGGGCGAGCTGTGGAAGACCTGCACGATGCGTAGGCCCTGCCGGCGCGCCGCATCTACCGCCGCGTCGTAGCGCGTCCACACGAAGCTGCCCCTCTGTCGCTCGACCTCGCCCCATGCGATGCGCTCGCGTATCCACGGCACGCCGGCCAGGCGGATCATGCGCGCGCCGGCGTCGAGCTGCTCTGGCCTCAGCAGCCAGGCGTGTGCCGCATCCACCCCGATGGGACTGGAGGCTCGGAGGCGGGTCCGGGCCACCACCACGACCGGCGCAGACGCCGTCGCGCCAGCTGGACCGACAGCCGTGACGTCGTAGTAGCCCGCTGGCAGCGGCCCAAGGTCGACAGGCTGCGGCGGGCGCACCGTCCGGTTTGCCGCCTCGGTGCCACCGTAGCTCACAGCGCGCACCTGCCACAGACCGGAGGACGCACCAGGCACCTCGATGCGCAGGACTACCCGGCTTCCCATCACGAACACGTTGCCCGGCTCAGCAGACGTGAGGCGCACCGCAGCGGCCGGCGGGCCGACCATGGCGCACAGTCCCGCAACCCCCAGTGCTCTCAGCGTAGCCCCCATCCTCGACCTCCCCAGCGAGCGCAGGTCGCAACCCGCACGCCGACGCGCATACTATCGCACACAGGGCGTACGTGTCCCCTTCTCGCGGCGCCATCGCCCAGACGTCGCAGGTTGACCGGTTGACGGGGGCGGTGCTATATACCGCCTATGCCCGCTCCGATAACGCCCGACGAGCCTCGTCCTCTGCCCCGTCCCCCTCGCACCGGGCGGGAGCTGCGCCGCGCTCTCGCGGATGCCTGGGACGCGCTCGGCTTGGTGTGCGGCGTCAGTCTGACGGTCTTCGCCGTCATCGCCTTGCCGCCGGCCTCAGCCGTCGCCTCGCAACACCCGTTGCTGGTCGGGGCCGCCGTGGTCTGGGTCTTCCTGGTGGGCGGCCCGCTGTGGTTCGGGACGTGCCATGTCGCCCACCTGATCGCCTCGCGCGACGAGCCCAACTATGCCGCCCTATGGTCGGCGGCCCGCCGGCACTGGAAGCAGGCTGTAGCTCTCGCACTGGTCCAGGGCATCATCTCGCTCGTCCTGCTGGCAGACATCGTCTTCTTCGTCACGCGCGCGTTCCCAGGCGCGGCGCTCGTGGCCGCGCTGTTCGGCTACGCACTCCTCTTCTGGTGGATGAACTGCCTGTACCACTGGCCTCTGCTCGTCGCAGCGCACGCAGGCATCATCGCCCGCGACGGCGGCGCCCCCCCGCGCCTGCGGTCGGTGCTGAAGAACGCGCTGGTGATGGCCGTGAGCGCGCCCGGCTTTACATCAATATTCCTGCTCGCTACAATGGTGACCTTCGCCCTGCTGGCCGCCACCGGGGTTGGGCTCGCCATGCTGGGCGCGGGGCTGGTCGCCATCGTCACTACGACAGCGGGCCGCGCGCAGTTGGTGCGGTTCGGCGCCCTACCCGAGCCCCCGAACACCGATGGACCGGCAGTCGACCAGGGGTGGCGGATGCGATAGCCGCGCGCCGCATCTGCCGTGAGCAGACAGTCCGGAGGGAGAAGCGCATGGGTGTGTTCTCGCGTTTGGGGGCGAAGCTCGGCATCGGGAGCGTCAGCGTCAGCGTCGCCACCACAGCGGCGCAGTACCACCGCGGCTCCGCCGTACCGGCAACGGTACGCATCGAGGGCGGTGCCATCGAGCAAGACGTGCAGATGCTCACCGTTGATCTCGTCGAGCATTGGATCACCGGCTCCGGCAGGAACCGCACGCATCACCGCCACGTTCGCGAACGCGCCGTCGCCGCGCAGGCACTCCACGTGGGCCCCGCATTCGTTCAGGACTGCGCCGCAGTTGTGCACCTCCCCGACGATGCGCGATGCACGCGACGGCGCGAAGGGTGGACGCTATGCGCGGAGGCCCACATTCGCTGGGCTGTCGACGCACGTGCGGAGGTCCCGCTGAATGTGCTTCCTCATCCGGAGGTGCTGGCAGTCCAGCGCGCCACCAAGGGACTGATGGGCTTCGTTCCTGTCTCGTGGGAAGGCTCCGCGGAGGCCGTCGTCTATGACTTCGCCGCGCCGGAGGGGTTGCGCTATGTCCTCGACGGCGTCGCGATGCGCCTGCGCGTCGTGGGCGACATGGTCGATGGCGAGGTCGTCCTCAACCGCCAGGAGCATGGCGCGGGCGACATTCTGCGTGCGATGGTGGGCGGCGACCGCGAGGTGGTTGGTGTGGCGATCCCCCGGTCCGCACTGCTCACCAAGCGGGGATCGCCGAATCCGGCCGGAGCGCTGCCCTATCTGCGCTGCATCTACGAAAGAGTGGGCGTGGCGCCTCCTCCCACGTGCGACACCGGCTGAGGGCCGCTCCGGCACGGCTGGCCGTGCGCGATCAGGGATGTGGAGGCGTCGCCTCCCGTGGGCGACGCCTCCGTCTCCACTTCGCACAGCCAGAACCAATAGGGCAGTGCCTCACAGGTGCAGCCGCGCCACAACGGTGACCAGCGTGTCCCGCTCCACGAAGTGAACGTTGACCTCGCCGCCCAGCCTGCGCGCAATCTCCGCTCCCGCGACGAGCTTCGCGGTAAGCCGCGTCCCGCCGCCCGCCGCGATGCCGACGCCGGCGCCGTAGTAGCCAACGCCGATGCGGCCGGGGGCGGCGACCGTGTAGAGCTGGTTAATGGTCAGCGGCACCATGGTGTTGACACCGGCCAGGTTCGCTCTGATTATCACATCCGCGTCCAGCCGGCCGCGCCAGCCCGGGCCGATACTCAGAACCGGCAAGGAGGCATCGATGCCAACGACTCCCGCTCCCCGTGGGCTGAGCATCGCGCCTCCGCGAAGCGATATATGCACTAGCGGCTCCAGCAGCCCCTGGCCAGCCAGACCAGCGTACGACCCTGCTCCCAGCGACAGCGGAGCGCCCGCAGCAGACGCAGTAGCGGGCACTGACGCGACCGCTACTGCGCCAAGCAACGCGAGCAGCGCCACGGCGCGCTTTGGTGACATGGGTGGACCCTCCTTGAGCTGGCACGCGCCCTGACCCAACCGACGGCAGGCCAACATCCGTCCATGCATCCGGCGCGCGGTGCAATCAGGTACGCTCCGCGGCCCGCGGTTTCCTGCACGGGGTGCCTGATCGGAAGCATGCTCCGCGTATGTTATACTCACGGCGACACCATCGCTCCCCGGAGCCCACTCCTTGCAGTGGCCCCGCCGAGCGGCATGCTTCGAGGTAATCGATGCTGGCGGACGCCGCGCGCCCCCGCGCCGAGGGATCAGACAGAGCGGAGCGGATACGGCGCATGTTCGCTCGCATTGCTCCACGCTACGACCTTCTGAACTCCCTGCTCAGCCTGTGGAGACACGCTGCCTGGCGTCGTGCCGCGGTGCGCGAGGCTGGCCTGCGGCGCGGCGATTCGGTGCTCGACTGTTGCACCGGCACGGGCGACCTGGCCAGGGCGTTGCGCAGCGTCGTGGGGCCATCCGGCCTCGTGGTCGGCGCCGACTTCTGTGAGCCGATGCTTCGGCTTGCGCGAACCAAGCACTCTGCGAACCTCGGGGCCAGCTCGCTCACGCTCGGGGACGCCTTGGACCTGCCGTTCCGGACTGCGGCATTCAACGCCGCAACCGTGGCGTTCGGCCTGCGCAACGTGGATGACCCGACCCGCGCCATCGCCGAGATGGGGCGCGTCGTCGCTCCCGGCGGCCGCGTGGTCATTCTTGAGTTCGGCCGGCCCCCGGGCCGCCTCGCGCGGATCGCCGTGGAGACCTACCAGCGCTGTGTGCTGCCTGCCGTCGGAGCCGTGCTCAGCGACAGGCGCGCCTACAGCTACCTTCAGCGGTCGATCCGGGAGTTCTCCTCACCCGCGGAGGTCCTGCAGATGATGGGGGCCGCAGGCATCCTTGACGTGCGCGTGCAGGCGATGAACCTCGGCAGCGTTTGCATCTACGCAGGAACCCGTCGTTGAGCGCCACCGCATCGGGCGCGACCCTGTGGGATGTGCAGCTTCCGCCTGCCGTCCTAGAGGATCTCTCGAGCATCGAGGAGCGCCTGCGGGAAGAGATCGCCTCCGACGTGCGGCGCATCCAGACGGTCGGCAGCCATGTGCTCCAGGCGGGCGGCAAGCGGCTCCGTCCCGCGATCGCCTGCCTGGCGGCTCGATGTCTGCGCTCGGACTTCGGGGGCAGCCGCCTCTCCGCCGTGGGCGCCGCTCTCGAGCTTGTCCACATGGCCACGCTGGTGCACGACGACGTAGTCGACCACACCGCCACACGGCGCGGGCGACCGACTGCCAACCGGCTCTACGGGAACGGGGTGGCGGTGCTCACGGGCGACTACCTTCTCGCCCGCGCGATGCGGGTCTTCACGGATGACGGCGACCTGCGTCTGCTGAGGGCTATCGCGGATGTCACCATCGACATGAGCGAAGGCGAGGTCATGGGCATCCTGGCCCTCAACGACCCGACCATGTCGGAGGAGCGTTATTACGAGATCCTGCGCAAGAAGACGGCAGTGTTCATCGGCGCCTGCGCGCGATGTGGAGCGATCATCGGCGAGGCCAAGCCTGACGAGGAGCAGGCGCTGGCGGACTTTGGGCTTCATCTAGGCACGGCATTCCAGGTGACCGACGACCTCCTCGACTACACGGGCGACCCCGCCCTCACCGGCAAACCGCTGGGCAGCGATCTGCGCGAAGGCCGTGTCACCCTCCCCTTCCTCATCGCGGCGGCATCTGCGACTGCCTCCGAGCGCCGTCTGCTGGAGCAGGCGCTCGGTCAGGCCAGCCTGCCGCCCGAAGACTTCGGCCCCGTCGTCGCGGTGATGGAGCGCACCGGTGCGCTCGTCGCCGCGCGCTGTGCTGCGCAGCGGCTCGCGGACGCCGCCGCTGCTTCGCTCTTGTCGCTGCCCCCGAGCGAAGCCAGAGAGAGCGCCTGGGCGCTGGCGAGCTACGCCGCCCGGCGACAGCGATGAGCCGATGACCGGCGCCCAACACCCGCAGAGCGCTCCCGCAGAGCATCGCCCTGTCGAGCACCCCGCGATCTACGTGTTCGATATGGACGGCGTCCTGTGGTGCATGGACGATCCGTTGCCGGGCGCAGCCGAGGCCATCGCGCGACTGCGCGGCCGCGGCGACGTGGTGCGCTACCTCACGAACAACTCATCGCAGTCCCGTGAGGACTACGTACGGAAGCTCGCCCGGTTCGGCATGCGGGCCTCCATCGAGGACGTGATGACCTCCGCCTATGCTACCGCCCGGCTGCTCCACGCCGAGGGCTGCGCCGGACGTCGCGCTTACGTGATCGGCGAGGAGGGACTGAGGCGCGAGCTGACGGCGGTGGGGATCGACGTCATAGACGATCAGGGCATCGCGGCCGACTACGTGATCGTGGGATGGGACCGCGCGTTCACGTACCAGAAGCTTGCGCTGGCGCACGCCCAGATCATGGGGGGCGCGCGGTTCATCGCCACGAACCGCGACGCCACCTATCCGGACGCGGGAGGCCGCACCCTGCCGGGCGGCGGCTCGCTCGTCGCCGCCGTGGAGACGTGCACCGGCACAACCCCGCAGACGGTCGGCAAGCCAGAACCGGCCAGCCTCCGCATGCTGCTGGAGGCAGCCGCCATGCCGCCGGAGCGATGCGTCGTCGTAGGAGACCGCCTCGACACGGACATCGCTATCGGCAAGCGCACTGGGTGCCTGAGCGTATTGGTCACCACCGGCGTCTCCACCAGGGCTGACGCGGCCAGACTGCCCCCGCACGACCAACCGGACCTGATCATAGACGGCCTGACCGAGCTCCCGTAGGCCCCGCACGACGAAAGCCGGCGCCGCAAATGGCGCCGGCCTGAGGAAAGCGTATAGCGGGCCAGGTTGGCGTCTAGACGGTGCGCTCCTCGCTCCATATCCCAGGAACGCGCACATACGTGGCTACCCGTCCATCAAGGCTGGCTGGCAGCCGTTCGGCGGTCTCCAGCACGACGCGTCGGTCGCTCTGCAGCTGGCGGTATACTCCCGGCTGCACCAGCTCCCCCGCCAGGAAGAGCTCGTCCGTGTACTGATCGTTCAGCGGGCGTGCCCACATTGCGCAGCATCTCCTTGCGGTGCCACGTGGCGCGCCAGGAACTCGCTGCTCCCATGGGAATCGACGAACGACCGCGGCGCACCACCAGTCCGTTGTCATTGATCACTACGACTGGCTCTAGGAGATGCGTTCCAAGGACGGTGGCCAGCGACGGCCGGAGGCCCGAGCGCCGCGATGCGCCTGGACGAGGCGCAGTGGAGCACGAACACTTGCTCGACGCGCGACCACACCGGTTCGTGCCGACCCCAGTAGGCCACGTAGGCCAGCTTGCCATCGACGGTCGAGTACCAGCCGTCGTCACCCTCCCCTGTGAACACGACGACGCGCTGATAGGGCTTGACGGCCGTCTCCGTGCGAAAGACGTACGCCGGACAGGCGCGCTGATCCCAGAGACCCTGCAGGTAGGCCTCTGAGCACAGAACCCAGCCTCGCAGGGCCACCGTCATCAGTCCCTGGTTCTGCAGCACGACGTACTCGCCAGTGACGCTGCGAGACGGACGAACCTCGGTGATCTTGAGCATGGATGCTTCCCGCGGACAGCCTCTCGTAGCGCTGCAGGCGCCTTCGTCTGCCGCCGCGCCACCAGACGCCGGGCAGGTACCTACCGCAGTGTCCTAAGAGCAGCCCAGGGTAGACCCGCAATTGGTGCACTTGTAGCAGGCGCCGTTCCGGACCATGAGCGCCCCGCAGTCCGCGCAGGCTGGCGCGTCGGCCTGTAGCTGGTATATCTCGTGCTCGCGACGGTCGAACGCCGAGACGGGGCTGGGATCCGGTCGGCGCTCAGGCAGCCCGGCGGCGCCCCCCCCGTTCAGCGTCGCCTCCTCGGCCGGCTGCGCATCGTGCGGCAGGAACTTCAGCCCCAACCATCGGAAGATGTAGTCCGGAATCGACTTGGCGAAGCGGATCTGGGGGTTCGGCGTGATGCCCGAGGGCTCGAACCGCGTATGGGCGAACTTATTCACCAGCGTCTCGAGGGGAACCCCATACTGAAGAGCCAACGATGTCATCGTGGCGATGGTGTCCATCAGCCCGGAGATGGTGGACCCCTCCTTGCTCATCGTGAGGAAGATCTCACCCGGGCTGCCGTCGTCGTACATGCCTACGGTGATGTAGCCCTCATGTCCCGCCACGCTGTACTTGTGCGTGATCGACCTGCGCTCATCGGGCAACTTACGACGCACGGGCAGCGGCTCAAGCGACGCAGGAGTTCCGAGCGCCGCCCCGACGTCCGACTGCTGCTCCTCGGCCCTCCGGGTGCGAAGAGGCTGCGTTCGCTTCGATCCATCGCGGTAGATAGCGATAGCCTTGAGGCCCTGCCGCCAACCCTCGACATAGACGTGGGCGATGTCCTCGGCGGTTGCCTCGTGTGGCATGTTGACCGTTTTCGAGATGGCCCCGGAGATGAAGGGCTGCACGGCCGCCATCATCTTCACGTGACCCATGTGGTTGATCGAGCGCGCACCGTTGACCGGCCTGAAAGCGCAATCGAAGACGGGCAGGTGCTCCTCGCGAAGCCCGGGCGCGCCCTCGATCGTGTCGCGGGCATCGATGTGCGCCAGAATGGCAGCCGCCTGGTCCTCAGGATATCCGAGCCGGTTGAGCGCCTCCGGGACGGTCTGGTTCACGATCTTCATCATCCCGCCGCCGACGAGGCTCTTGTACTTCACGATCGCAATGTCGGGCTCGATGCCGGTCGTGTCGCAGTCCATCATGAAGCCGATCGTCCCCGTCGGAGCCAGCACGGTCGACTGCGCGTTCCGGAAGCCATGGACCTCGCCGTCTGACAGCACGCGGTCCCAGAGAGCGCGCGCAGCCTCAGCAACGCCGGCAGGCGCCAGCCTGGCGTCCAGCGATTCCACGGCGCTCCGGTGCAGGCGCATTACACCGAGGAACGACTGCCGGTTCCGCGCATACCCCGCGAAGGGACCGCCGCAATCGCGCGCCACCACGCACGACTGGTGGTATGCCGCGCCCGTCATCAGGGCTGTGACGGCGGCGGAGATGGCGCGGCCGGCATCGCTGTCGTAGGCGACCCCGCGTGACATGAGGAGCGCCCCGAGGTTTGCATAGCCAAGCCCGAGCGGGCGATAGTCGCGGCTGTTCTGTTCGATCACGTCGGTCGGGTAGCTGGCGTTGTCGACGATGATCTCCTGAGCCGTGATCAGAATCCGGCACGCATGTTCGAACGCCGAGACGTCGAACTCGCGGTCCTCGAGCCGGAACTCCATCAGGTTCAGGGAGGCAAGATTGCACGCGGAGTCGTTGAGGAACATGTACTCCGAGCACGGATTGCTGGCGTGAATCCGGTCAGTCGACTTGCAGGTGTGCCAACGATTGATGGTGGTGTCGTACTGAACGCCGGGGTCGCCGCAGACCCATGCGCTCTCGGCGATGAGCCGCATCAGGTCCTGCGCCTGGTGCGTTGCCGCAACCTCACCGGTCAGCACCTCGCGGGTGTGCCACGGCCCGTCGGACAGGTACGCCTCCATGAACTCGTCCGAGACGCGAACGGAATGGTTGGCATTCTGGTAGCTCACGCTGTCGTACGCCCCGCCTGATGCGTTGAAGTTGCCGTTGTATCCGGCGTCGATCAGCGCCCACGCTTTCCGCTCTTCGTTCGCCTTGCAGGTGATGAAGTCGACGACGTCCGGGTGATCCACATTGAGGATCACCATCTTCGCGGCCCTGCGGGTCTTGCCCCCTGATTTGATGACCCCAGCGAAGGCGTCGTAACCGCGCATGAAGGAGACCGGGCCCGAGGCGGTGCCGCCACCGTGCAGCCGCTCCTTGGAGGAGCGCAGTGTGGAGAAGTTGGTCCCCGTTCCCGACCCGAACTTGAACAACATTCCTTCGGTGCGCGCGAGAGTGAGGATGCTGTCCATCGTGTCGGTGACCGAGTTGATGAAGCACGCCGAGCACTGAGGCTTCGGCTGGTCGGCGAGGCCGACGTTGAACCACACGGGCGAGTTGAAGGCGGCCTTCTGGTGGAGGAGCAGGTGGCTCAGCTCATCGCGGAAGGCCGCGAAGTCCCCCTCCGAGGCGAAGTAGCCGTCCCGCCTGCCCCATTCCGCGATCGTGTGGGCGACGCGCTCGATCAGGTGGCGCACGCTGCGCTCGCGCTGCGCCGTGCCGACATGGCCGCGGAAGTACTTCGACGCCACCACATTCACGGCGAGCTGGCTCCAGTCGGCCGGCGCCTCGATGTCGTGCTGCTCGAACACGACCTCGCCACGCTCTCCCGTGATGACGGCGCTGCGCCTCGCCCACTCGACGCTGGCCCACACGTCCTCGCCGGGCTCCGTGAACCGGCGGGGCACGCGCAGGCCCGTGGGCACGCTCGCCTCCCGACGCGTCGAGCCGTGGACCGCGGCGCGGTCCGAAAGCGCCGGCCCGTCCGCGTTGTGCGCCTCGACGGGCTCATCGCACTTGTCGGCAACCACCGGTATGTCCATCGCGTGAGGGCTCCTTGAACTCTCGAGTATGGAAGCACGGCTGCAGGCGCGTGGCAGGAGCGGCTAGACCTGTCGACGCCGCCCTCGGCCCAGCCGGTTCACGATCTCCTTGAACTGCGTCGCATCCTCGAACTGGCGGTACACAGAGGCGAACCGCACGTAGGCCACCTGATCGATCGTTCGGAGACGCTCCATCACCATCTCGCCAATCTCGACGCTCGGCACTTCCTTTTCGAGCCGGTTGTACAGCAGACGCTCGATCTCGTCCGCCATATCATCGAGGACGGTGGGGCTGACGGGGCGACCCTTGCAGGCGAGGCGCAGCCCAGCCAGGATCTTCTGCCGGCTGAAGGGCTCCCGTCGACCGTTGCGCTTGGCAACGTACACGACCATTTCCTCAATCTGCTCGAACGTCGTGTACCGCCGCCCGCACGACTTGCACTCCCTGCGGCGCCGGATGGTCGTGCCGTCCGGCGCCTCCCGTGAATCGAGCACGCGGTCTTCTCTCGCCCGGCAGAACGGACAGCGCATGGCAGCTTCGCGCTCCGACTGACCACCAGATGTAGTAGCGCAAGGCATGATAGCGCACAAGATGTGGCGTGTCAACCCGCGCCCGGCGGAATGCGCGGTGAGTTTTCCCAAGCGTCCCGGGCACGCAGCGCCTCCCATGACCACGCATGCAGACGGCCGGCCGCGGGGGTGTCCCCGCGGCCGGCCGTGGTCACAACGATGCGGCTGCCTGCTACCGGGCGGCGTCCGCCATGGCATGCACGCCGTCGGTCTCGATGGGTGCGACGTGGACGCTGCGCAGGTGCCGCGCGGCGTCCTCGGGCGACGTCACGTTGATGTAGATGCCGGTGCCCATCTCGAAACCTGCCGCGATCGTTAGCCGCGGGACGATGCGCAGATGCCAGTGGAAGTCTCGATCGCGGTCCTGGTTGATCGGTGCGGTGTGCAGCATGTAGTTGTACGGCGTGTCGCTCAGGCACACCCGGAACCGTTCGAGCACGTCCTGCAGGACCACCGCGAACGCGTTGATGCGCGACCGGTCCTCATAGGCGAACGACGGCGAGTGGTGGCGGGGCATCACCCACGTCTCAAAGGGCGACTTTGCGGCGAACGGGCAGAAGGCGATGAACTCGTCGGTCATGCACACGACTCGCTCGCCGTAGCTCATCTCCTGCTTGATCATGTCCGTGTAGATGCACCGCTCGTGGTAGTCGTGGTAGCGCTGCGCGCCCTCGATCTTCAACATCACGTCCTGGGGCACCATGGGCAACGCGATGAGCTGTGAGTGAGGATGCTCCAGAGAGGCGCCGGCAACCTTGCCGTGGTTTCGGAACACCAGGATGTACTTGAACCGCCGGTCCTGCTGCAGATCAAGGAACCGATCGCGGTAGGCCCACAGCACTTCCTGCAACTGGACGTGAGACATGGTCGCGGGCGACTGGTTGTGCTCCGGCGTTTCGATAATGACCTCGTGAGCGCCGATGCCGTTCATCATGTCGTACATCCCGTACCCCATGCGGTCCAGCTCGCCCTCGATCGCGAGCGCTGGAAACTTGTTGGGCACCACGCGGATCCACCAGCCGGCGCCATTGGGGAGCGTGTCGGCAGGGCGGTACGACAGCAGCTCCGGAGGCGTCATGGCCTCGTTGCCGGGGCAGAACGGGCAGTTCTGGATGAAGGCCGGCCTCGACTGCAGATCCTCGCCACCCTTGAAGTCCGACGGGCGGCGGCTACGCTCCGTGGCGATGACCACCCACTCCCGGGTCACGGGGTCCTTACGCAGCTGCGGCATTGTTGTGGTTCTCCTGGTCCTTATGTGATCGGCGCCGCGGCGCTCGCTGCGCACGATAGCGGGCAGACGGGCGGACCGTGGCCAGCGCCTGAGAGCACGTGCACACAATCCGCGCAACCCTATCTTGCCACATCCCGCAAAGGTGTCAGCAGGCAGTAGTACGAGGGTGTCCACGCGGTCATCGCCGGGGTAGGCCTCGGGCACGAGGCCAGCTTACCCCGCAAGTCTACCGGAGCGTAGGCCGAAGCGTCAACGCCGGCCGATGATGCTGGCGCGAGCCTGCCCGGCGGCGCCGATCCGTGGACACCCCTCGGCAGGCCTGCTATAATGGCCCAGGCAGGGAGGATCAGTGTGCAGTTCACCCTGACGCGCGACCCAGAGGCCCTCCTCCGTCTGCGCGACGACTGGGACGACTTGCTGAGCCGATCCAGCGGGTCGACCATCTACCAGACATGGGAATGGAACGAGGCCTGGTGGTCCGTCCACGGACGCGGGAAGCGCCTGTTGCTCGGGCAGTTCCGCGACGAGGGGTGCCTGGTCGGCCTTGCGCCGCTCTTCGTGGGATTCCATCTAGGGACGCCGCTGCGCCGCGCCGCATTCCTCGGGACGGGCTCGTCAGACTACCTCGACATTATCGCGGACGACGCACACGCCAGCGCGGTCGCGGAGGGCCTGATCGACTACCTTCAGGGGGCGCGCGGATTCGACCTCGCGGATCTGCAGCAGCTGCGCGCCTCCGCCCTGATGAACGCGGGTGCGGACCGGTGCGGCTCCAATTGCGGCAGTGGACGCCGGGTCTCCCTGATTACGCAGGAGCCCTGCCCCCAGGTACCGCTGCCCGCAACGTGGGACGACTACGCGGCACGCCTGGGCAAGAAGATGCGCTCCAACGTCGCCTACGCGCAGCGCCGTGTCGAGAGGGACTTCCCCAGCGTCGAGATGGCACATGCAACGCCTCGGGACCTGGCCGAAGCGATGTCTTCGCTCTTCGATCTGCATCAACGGCGGTGGCGGTCGCGCCTACTTCCCGGCGTTCTGGGCGGTGTCCGCGTCCGCAGGTTCCACCGATTGGTGGCGGAGCGCTTCCAGGCGCGCGGCTGGCTGCGCCTTCACCTTCTGCGCATCGACGGTGTGGTGCGCGCAGCGCTCCATTGCTTCCGCCACCGTGACCGCTATTACTACTACCTGGGCGGTTTCGACCCGGACCTCGCTCGCTACAGCATCGGAACGCTCCTCACTTCGAGGGCGATCCAGAGCGCCATCGACGAGGGGTGCGCCACGTTCGACTTCCTCCGGGGCGCTGAAGCGTATAAGTATCGGTGGGCGCCTGAAGAACGGTTCAACCACCGCCTCCTTCTGGCACACCCTGGGAGTCTGAGGGCCCGCGCCATGCTCAATCTCAACCACTTCGAGCGGCTCGTGGAGGCGCGCGCGAAAGCGTTTGCGGAGCGCCGCCGGAAGGCGCACGCGGCATGAAGGCACCGGTTGTTGTGCTCCTGCTTATCTTCGTGGCGCTGGCTGGGGCGAACTGGCTGCAGTTGCAGCAGGTGCGCCACGACCTTGCCCGCCTGGAGCGCGCCATAGCGCCAGTAAGCGCGGCGGACGCACGCGTCGGGGACCCAATGTCGGCAGCGACGCGAGCGTTGGGTCGGGCTCACCAGGCGCTCGCAGATGCCGATCCTGCTGCGGCGAGACGCGCGCTCGCGGAGGCCCGGCAGCACATCGATAAGGTCAGTGAGCGTGCCGGCCCTGCCGCGAAGTGGCTCCGCGAGCAGGCGACCGATCTCGGCAGGCAGATCGGCGGCCTGGCGCAGCAGCCGGATGGCCTGCACCCACCGGGAGGGGCCGGTCATGGCGAACGATAGGCGGGCGCGACACACGCGGCGGTCCGCCCTTCGGCTTGGCGCGCGGGCGGCAGTCGTCGCGACTGCCGGCGCCGTGTCCCTCCTTGCAGGGTGCAGGGGCACGAACTTCCTCAGCACGAGGGACGAGGTGCGGCTTGGCCGCGATGTGTCTCGGCAGGTGGAGGCCGAGGCGAGGGTAGACACGGACTCCGCCGATGCTCGGCGCGTTCAGCGCATAGCGCAACGGGTTCTGGCTCATGCGGAGATGCGCCCCGGCATTCCCTATTCCGTGAAGCTGCTCGACCGCAAGGAGATCAACGCCATCTCGCTCCCCGGCGGGCCGATCTACGTGTTCAGGGGCCTTCTCGATATGGTCGGCGACGATGACGACGCCCTGGCGGGCGTGATCGCCCACGAGGTCGCCCACGTGAACGCTCGACACGTCGCCGAGATGATCAGCCAGCAGCTCGCCGCGAATATCGGCATCATCGTTTTGCTCCGGGGACGGACCGCGCACGACATCGCCACTCTGGCTCAGGACCTTCTCAGCCTCAGCTTCAGCCGGGAGGACGAGTACGAAGCGGACAGGCGCGGGCTCTCCTACGCGCATCGCGCGGGTTTCGACCCTGCAGGCTTGTTGCGCCTGTTCCAGAAGCTTGATGCCATGGAGAGGGGCGCAGGCCAGCCCGCATTCCTTCGGACGCACCCCCTGTCGCGCAGCAGGATCGAGCGAGCTCAGCGGATCATCGAGCTTCAGCAGTTTCCGTACGGCAGGTAGGCAGGCCGAGTGCAAGCGTCGCCCTCGGCTGGATGACCGGGGAGGCCCTGCCGCGCCATGGAGGTGAGCCGCCCGTGAAGATCGCAGCGATCCTACCGGCGTACAACGAAGCCGAGCGTGTGGCCAGCGTCGTGCGGGCCGTGAAGTCCTGCCCGGCCGTCCATCAGGTCATCGTGGTCGACGACGGGTCAACCGACGGCACCGGAGACGCCGCACGACGCGCCGGCGCACTGCGCGTCATAGATCTGCCGGAGAACCGGGGCAAGGGCGCCGCCATGTTGGCGGGCGCAACCGCCACCGATGCCGACGTACTGCTGTTCCTCGACGCCGATCTCATCGGCCTGCAAGCGCGTCACATCGACGACATGCTCACCCCGATCCGCCAGGGCCGGGCGCGCATGACCGTAGGCAGGTTCCGGGGCGGCAGAAAGATAACGGACTGGTCTCAGCGGCTGGTGCCCAGCATCAGCGGGCAGCGCGCCATCTGCCGCGACGTATTCGACACCATCCCGGACATCGCGGGAACGCGGTACGGCGTGGAGATGGCCATCACCCGCTTCTGCCGGTATTACCGGGTGCCCACGGTCTCCGTGCTGTTGCCCGGCATCACCCACCCCATGAAGGAGGAGAAGCTTGGGCTCCTGCGCGGGTGGGTCGCGCGAGTGCGCATGTACCTAGAGATCCTGCGCATCGTGCTTGATCCGAGACCTCCACACACGCAGGCTCCACGCAGGCGCCGGCTGTCGGTCCCCACACTCCTGCGCCGACTTGCCGCGCCCCGCCGGCGCGAGTCGCATCGGCACACTGCGGCTCAGTCCTGGCGCCGTGAGCCGGAGCGGACTGGCCGCGGTCGCGGCGCTCCGCGCGCGAATCCGTAAACACCGCACGCGCCCCTGGTTGGCAGCGGGCTAAGCCTCCGGCGCGTCCCCCGCAGGTGCCTCCGACGATGGGTGCTCCGCTGGTGTGCCGGACCGGCGCCCGCGACCCCTGCCCCCGCGACGCCGCCTGCGTCGCTTGATCGCGGCCGCGCCGGCCACGGTGAGCGCCTCCATTTCCGCGCTGTCGGCGATCGCATCCGCAAGCGCCTCCTCGTACAGGTCGGAGAAGCCTTCCGCCTCGGCGGTGGGGGCCTCAGGCGTGGGCTGGAACGTGATGGGTGCAACTCCGTCGTCCGCAGCGACTCCCTCCGAGGCCGACGATGTCTTGCGCCGCGCCCTCTTGCGATCTACGTTCGGAAGGCCGATCCTTACCATGTCGTCGCGCTCGCCCACGTAGAAGCAGCGGGTCGTCCGCCCCCGTGCGCTATACCGGGCGCTGCGCGTGTCCTCAGCGATGAGCCGCTGCGCGCCAAGGTCGTAGACGCTTGCGACGCCAGGTAGTGCGAGCGCCCGGTCTCCATCGCGGGTCGCGACGACGGTGACCCACCCATGGCGCGCGAAGACGTAGTCGTCCACTCCCTGCGAGTAGAGGTGGACTCCCGCGAGCCGGCAGAGGCTGCGAGCTAGCTCTGGCGTCATAAAGGGCTCACCGCAGAAGACGCTCTGCCAGCCCGCGTGCGCTCGGACGGCAACCGAGGGAAGGCCCGACTGCACGTACTCGGCAAGGACTGTGACACTGGCATCATCGTCGACATAGTAGGTAGGGTTGACTCGTCGACGAGCCCCCAGGGGCCGGCCCTGCATCCCTTCCATCGCGGGGCCCTTGGCGCCTGTGAACCGCGAACCGGCCTCGGAGTCCCACGGCTGACGGCGAATCGAGATGCCCATGGCGTCGAGGGGCAGCTCGTAAGCCTCGCCGCGGTCCTCGACTACGCCCGGCGCGTACATCCACACGAGCGTCTTGCCGCCGGTCTGGAGCTTCGCTTTGATGGCCGCGCGCTGGAGGGCAGGCAGCCGATACGGATTGAGGAAAATGTACAGCGGGGCATCCGTCGGGAACGCGCGCGCACAGACATCGCTCTGGAGGTAGAACCCCACAGAAGCTCCGGTGCGCAGGAGCGCGTCGCGCTGACCGCGCAGTATCGACCGCATCAGGTCCGGGCCGCCACGCACGTGCGCAAGGCTGCGCTCGTCCACAAGCGCCACTACATCGGGACTGGCCGCCCGACGGGTGCTGATCTGCCCGGCGTGCCTTTGCACATACTGGCTGGCCTCGGCCCACACCTCATCGCCGTCCAGCCAACCCTCGCCCCACAGGTCCATGAAGCCGAGGCCGCACTGGTGGGCAAGAGCTTGGCCCACCGAGCGCAGGTGCACCGCCTCGGTTGCCTCCTTGGATTCCATTCGCGGGTTGTAGTCGTCGGCCCCCGCCCGACCGGCAAGGTGCGTTCTCGTGTCATCCTCCGAGAGCCACAGCTTGCCGTGGAGGGCAAGCGAGTCGGCTGGTCCGGGGAAGGCTCCGGAGTGGCCTGCGGGCCTGTCCGTGTACGACGGCGGCCCGGTCACGATGTCGACATCGGGGCACGCAAGGAGCCGCCCGAGGGCCAGGTGGCCCGAACCGGCATGGGCGAACTCGAGAGTGTAGCCGTAGCTTGCGGAGACGAGCGCCGAGCCGCTACTCGCATCCTTGACGGCGGCCGCGAGCGCGCACAGTCGGTCCGCCGTGCAGTCTGACGTGAACTCGATGAAGTCGACCCACCGTCGCCCGCGCCTCGGCTCGAAAAACGTGTCCACTGACTCCGCAGGACTTGATAGCTCCGGGATCTCGACGGTGTAGAGCTGCATCGCGCCGTCGTGCCACGCGGCCCTCAGTGCGACCTCGCTGCCCTTGTACTTGACCCGCAGCCACTGCCGGAACGCTTCGCGGTTCGCGAACGACCGGTCGTACCCGCTGTCGGCGGGGTGGAACCACTCACCGCGATCGAGGTGGTAGCCGAGAACGCGAGGTCCGTAGCTCGTCCGCTGAACGTGGTCGATCAAGGCGCGCAGGGCAGCCTCTGCCTCGGTCCAGAAGCGGTCCGAGGCGATGGAGGGGTCATCGGTAACGCCGTCGGAGTAGTGACTCACGTCGTGCGGGTACTGGTGCTGCCAGCCCGGTGCGGGCACAAAGACGATACGCGGCAGGAGATAGCCGTCGGGCGCAGCGCTCAGCAGGGCCTGCAGGCGCTCGTCCACCTGGTTGTGGACGGTGTCATCCGGCGGGATCGGGCACACAAGCTCAACCAGCGTAGACAGGATGCGCACCCCTGCCCGCGCTGCGCGCTCTGCCTCGCGCAGCACTGTGCGTTCGTTGCCGGGCTCCGACAGGTTGCCAAAGAAGAGCGCGGACGCGATCGGCTGGCCGTCAACCACGATCTCTGGCACACCGCGCCGCACCACGACCTTGGCGCCTCCGACGGGCGCCGGCTCGTCGCTGCTGCGCAGCCGCGCCCTCGTCGGGCGCTTCCTCGCGACAGGGCGCCGGACCGGAGCGTCCTCGCCGTCCTGGCGGGCCACGTCCCCGGCATCCTCGTCGATCTGGGCGGCCTTGCTCTCCCCAGCCTCCTCCCCGCGGCCGGCAGTCGCCTTCGCGCTGGGTCGCTCCGCGCGGCGCCGCGGGCGCCCGCCGCCCCTTCTGGGCGGAGCCGGCGGCGCGCCATCACCAGGCGGCGGCAGGCCTGCGTCCGACCCAGACTCCGTGGGCGTGTCCACCGCCGCCGCCGCAGCCTCGGCGCCCGAAGGCACGCCGGCCTCACCAGGCTCGGACTGAGGCGCCGCGACGGAGGCCTTCCTGGAACGGCGCCGGGGAGCGCGCTGACGAGGCGTGGTGGCCGCATCCACCTGGACGGGCTCGTCGGGCGCGCGTTCTGGTCCATCGCCTGCGACCGGCTGTATCACCGGCTCGGACGGAGGCGCCGCGACGGAGACCTTCCTCGAACGGCGCCGGGGAGCGCGCTGACGAGGCGTGGGGGCCGCGTCCACCTGGACGGGCTCGTCGGGCGCGCGATCTGGACCATCGCCTGCGTCCGGCTGTACCACCGGCTCGGACTGAGGCGCCGCGACAGAGGCCTTCCTGGAACGGCGCCGGGGAGCGCGCTGACGAGGCGTGGGCGCCGCGTCCGCCTGGACGGGCTCGTCGGGCGCGCGATCTGGACCATCGCCTGCGTCCGATTGCATCACCGGCTCGGCGTTGGTGGTAGGAGCCGGCTCAACTGCCGCAGATGCCTCTGGTTCGGCTTCAGGCGGCGTCTTTGCCTTGCGTGATCGAGTGGCGCGTGGAGCGCGGGTGCGAGTGCGGGCTGAAGGCGCAGCGCCAGATGCTGCGGAGGTGTCGGCAGCCTGAGGCTCACCGGCCGGCGCTGTCGCGCCTTCGGGCCGGGGCTCGTCCTGCGTCATAGGTTGTCTCCCGGGAAGATCGTTGGCGGCGAGTGCGCGATCTCACTGCGCCCTGAACCAAGCCGCCGCAGTGCACGGGCACCGCGCGCAACGGATCGACCGCGTCGCAGGGGCCCGGAGCCAAACTGGTGAAGGGGGCACCGCCTGCGCACGCTGCCCTAAGGAGCCGCCGGGCCCCGGCCATTCGACGTACGGCCGGCCCACCGGCGCGCGCAGGACGGACTCTCCCGCTCCGAGCGGCATTATACCGGTGGCCCGAAGGGGCGTCAAACCGCCCTCGTGTCAGCCAGTGCGAGGTTGCCGGCCGCGGGGGCTGAGCGATATACTGGGAAGCGGCCGCACCGCTGGCTCGATGCCATGGGTGTGACGCCATCACTCGCAGGCGCAATGCATGCTCGACCACAGACTCCGCAAGAACCTCGATCTGCCTCTGCTCCTCGTTGCACTGGCCCTGCTCGCCATCGGCATTGCGACGCTCTACAGCGCTACCCGCGGCGCAGACGCGGTCACCCTCCAGAAGCACATTGCGTTCGGAGCGGTCGGCCTCGCGCTGATGGTTGGCGCCACCTCCGTCGACTGCGCCAAGCTGGCCCGCTGGGTCCGAACTCTCTACCTCGCCGCGATCGCGCTTCTGGTCCTGGTCCTGCATGTCGGCGCCGAGTCCCACGGGGCCCAACGGTGGATACCGCTCTTCGGGTGGCAGTTCCAGCCCTCCGAGTTTGCCAAGATCGCGGCCATCGTCGGCCTTGCCGCCTACCTGCAGAACCGGCGCGACCGCGTCGGCCAGCCCGCCGTTCTGCTCCTGTCTCTGGCCTATGTCGGCGTGCCGACCATTCTCATCTTCCTGCAACCGAACCTCGGGACCACTCTGGTGCTCGTGGCCATCTGGCTTTCCATGACGTTCGTTGCGGGAGCGCGCGTGACGCACCTGGCAGCGGTCGTGGTTGCCGGGCTCGTGCTGTTCGCCGTGGCCTGGAACGCCGGCATCATTAAGCCCTACCAGAAGGAGCGCATGGTCGCGTTCGTATACCCGTCCCGGGATCCCGCCGACGCTGGCTATCACGTGCGTCAGTCGCGGATCGCGATCGGCTCAGGCCAGCTCTGGGGCAAAGGGTACATGAGGGGCACCCAGGTGCAGGGCCAGTTCATCCCCGAGAAGCACACTGACTTCGTGTTCGCGGTTATAGGGGAGGAAGGCGGGTTCGTCGCAAGCGCGCTCACGGTGGCTCTGTTCGCGGGTCTGCTCCTGCGCGGGCTCCTTGCCGCCGCCAGGGCGGGAGACGGCCTGAGCCAACTAGTGGCGGCAGGCATCGTGGGCATGTGGTCGTTTCACGTGATGGTGAACATCGGCATGACCCTCGGGGTCATGCCCGTCGCCGGCGTGCCGCTGCCGTTCGTGTCCTATGGCGGAAGCAGCCTGATCGTCAACATGGTGGCCCTTGGGCTCCTGCTCAGTATCGGCATGCGACGCCACAAGCTCGTGTTCTGACGACACCATCCGCTGCTAAGGAGATGCGCGCCATGGACTCGCTCGATGTCGTCTTCACGGGAGCCCTGCAGGTCGAGGTAACGCGCCAGCGGGTGCCCGATGTCGGATCGCGGCAGGTGCTGGTGCATGCCTCCCGATCCCTGATCAGCACGGGGACGGAGGGAATCATCTATGGCAGGCTCTTCGCGCCCGACACCCATTGGGATCGGTGGGTGAAGTACCCGTTCCGCCCGGGCTACAGCCTAGTTGGCCAGATTGTGGCCGTCGGAGCCGACGTGCAAGGGTATCGCGGTCTGGAGCGCGTGGCGCTTCGCGCGCCACACCGGCAGTATACGGTGGTCGAGCCTGGCGCCCTGACACGCGTACCGGACGGCGTGACGGACGAGGATGCCACCTGGTTCGGTCTGTCCAACATCGTGCAGACTGGCGTGCGCCACGCGAACCACGCTCTGGGAGACACCGTTGTGGTAGTTGGGCTGGGCCTGCTGGGGCAGCTCGTGGTGCAGTACGTCCGCCTGCTCGGGGCGAAGCGGGTGATCGCCATCGACACAGCGCCACGGCGGCTGCAGATGGCCCGGGAACACGGAGCGACGGACTGCATCGAGACGCCCGTGGCCGATGCCCGCGAGGACGTCATGCAGCTTACGGGTGGTCGCGGCGCCGACGTAGTCTACGACGTCACGGGCAACGCCGCCGTGCTGCCTGCCGCCCTCGGGCTGGTCCGCACTCTCGGTACGCTGCTGCTGCTCGGCGACACGGGTACGCCTTCGGAGCAGCGGCTCACACCCGATGTCCTGACGCGAGGCCTGCGCATCGTCGGCGCGCACGACGGCAACCCGCCGGCGGTCGGCACGGACCACGCGCCCTGGGGTCGCGTGGAGATGGCCGACCTCTTCTTCGATTACGTGACGCGCGGCGACCTCAAGCTGTCGAGCCTCGTCACCCACCGGTACGCTCCCGTCGACGCTGCAGCGGCGTACCGGATGCTGGCGGAGAGCCGCGCCCATGCCATGGGCGTGATCTTCGACTGGTCTCATGCCTGACGCCGCGCCTGGCGGCCGCGCTCCCGTGGGCTATGTGAGCGCGGCCGTGTTGATCCGTTCGACAAGCTCCGTCTCCCGCGCGCTGCGGCCCAACCCTCAGTGATGCGGCTGCGGTGTGTCGGCCCAGCCGGAGATATCCCGCACGAGCTCGACCAGAGCGTCCGCTGCGGCCGACAGGAGGGCCTCGCCCTTGGACGCGGATGCCTGCCTGGGCAGCCCGAGGGCGCCAGTGACGGTGACCTCCGCGAACTGCCGGGCCTCGTCCGCCACGTAGCGCCTGGTGCCTGCCCCTGGCCATGGCTCCGGGCCCGAGTCGTCCGGCGCCAGATCAGCGCGGACGCTCTCAGGATGGAGGGCCAGCAGCGCGGAGGTCTCCCACTCGCACGCGTGCGAGACCGCTGCCTGCACGCATCCCGCGCGAACCGGCGCAGCACCCGGGATCAGCGACCACCATGACACAAGAGCGAGGTGCAGTCCGCGCTCCGCTCGACGCCGGAAGCGCACGTTGTACATCGCGATGCGCGCCGGAGCCTCGTTGCCGCCGTGGCCGTTCAGGAGCAGAATGCGCCGGAAGCCGGACTCGAGGGCGCTCTCCAGGAGGTCCTCGACCACGCCAATGTACCGGTCGTTCTGAAGCGTCATCGTGCCGCAGAAGCCGA
>DATIKM010000032.1:0-5796 GCA_035477595.1 Chthonomonadales bacterium | reverse complement strand
ACCAGAGCGGTGAACACGGGCCAGCGGCTGGTTCGGGCACCGGCCCGCGCGCCCAACAGGTGGCGGCTCGTGACGACGGGCCGTGCGCCGGTGCGCACCTTCGGGCAGGCGGACGCTGTTCCGGTGCGCGTACAGCGCGCTGGTCGCGAGCTGCTGCGGCTCTACCAGCGCGACGGCGTATGGGAGCTGCAACTGGAGGGGCGCGCTGCCACGCTGGTGACCGACACCACGGGCATCAGGGGCCGGCTGCTCGACCAACGCTTCGTCTCGCGTGCCGGCGCGCCGGTGCGGGCCTCCCCTTGAGGAGCGAATGCAGGCCGGGCGCCGTCCCTGCCGTCCGGGCGGTACGGTGCGACGCACGCTGGCAGCATACCCGGGGCGCCCGCCGATGGCGGTCTGGTGGTACGCGGCTCCGCGTCTGGAGTGGAGGGCTCGCAAGACTGCTCGAATGAAGATGGGAGCGCCGCGTCCGACGCCGCCGGCGCGCCTTCTCTAGGGGTGGCTCCGAGGCGCCGCGGCGACGCGCGCGCGGGGAGATCACATGGGCGTGCTCGGGAGGACGGCGTTAGCGCTGGCCGCTGTCGCGCTGGCGGTGGTCCACGTGACCGACCTGGCGGGTGGGCGCGAGCGCCCACCCGCGCAGATCGCACGGGCAGCGCCCGTGAGCCCCATCAAGCCGCGCGTCATCCCCATGGACTTTCCCATGGGCGAGGGCGGGCGTGGGGGCATCCTCGCGGCCGACGTGGACGGAGACCGGCGCATGGAGCTCGTCGTCACCGCGCCGGGGAACATCGCTGCGTACCGGCTCGACGGACGCCGCGTTTGGCACATCCAGGCAGATGTCCGCGTATCGGCCGGGGCGAGCGAGAGCGCCGGCCTGCCCGGGCACCATGCGCCCGGCGTACAGGTCGCCGACGTGGACGGCGACGGGCGCGCCGAGCTCCTCTTCCTCGATCAGGAAAGCCGGGTCCACATCCGCGACGCGCGCACCGGTGCGCCGGAGCGCGTGGTGAGGGTGCCGCACCCCGAGGGCGCCGAGCGCTGGGAGCACCTCGCCGTCGGCAACCTGCGCGGGCGCGGCGACCGCGACCTCGTGTTGCAGGCCACGAACGCGCGCGGCTACCGGATGGGCCGCTTCGTGAGCGCTTACGCCATAGAGAAGCTTGATGGCCCGCCGCTCTGGTCCACGCGGGACTTCGGCGCGCTCGCGCACGGCCCGTTCCGGCTGGCCGACCTGGACGGCGACGGTCGCGACGAGGTGTGCGGATACACGATTCTCGGCCCCGACGGCCGGCCCACCGCCTGGCAGTACCCGCCCGTCGAGAGGGGCCGCGCGGGCGGCGCCTCCTTCCACATCGACTCGCTGTTCGTGGCGGACGTGCGCCCCGATGTGCCCGGGCTCGAGGTTGTGCTGCTCGAGGAGGGCCGCAACCACGTGGCGTGCGTCAACAAGCAGCGCGGCGTGCTGTGGTGGACCGCGCGGGAGGGCGAGGAGCCGCAGAACGCCGCCGTGGGCGAGTTCGATCTCTCGCGGCCCGGCCTCGAGGTGTGGTGCCGGAGCCGGCGCAACCTGCACCAACAGCCCTGGGTGAAGGACGCGCAGGGCCAGGTGATCGCGCGGTACGCCATGGACGACGTGGCGCCCGAGGGGTGGACCGCCTCCGGCGTCGAGGTGATCTTCACCATCGACTGGACGGGCGGCCCCGTGCAGCTCGCCCTGGCCAAGGAGCGGCACACAGAGGGCGACGTCGCGCTCTTCGAGCCGATGACGGGCCGCTTCGTGGCGGTCTTCCGCGAGAAGGCCTACCGGATCTACGCAGCCGACGTCACAGGAGACTGGCGCGAGGAGGTGATCGTGGTGAACCGCGAACACATCCACGTCTACCAGAACCCGGCAGCCAACCCGCGCCCGAACCGTCCCCGGCTGTGGACTCGGAACCACTACCGGCGCGCCAAGATGAGCTGGAACTACTACTCGCCATAGCGCCCCGGCCGGTCAGCTCGGCCGCGGCGGCTCCGTGCGGTCGAGGTCGTGGAGCAGCTTCACCATCGGCGCGACCGCCTGCATCCAGTACTCAGTGGTCTGCCACCAGCCGGGCAGCAGCACGGGCTGATCCGCTGGGCACGAGCCGATCCCCGCCATCACCGCGCCCACGATGAGGGGCGTGTGGGGCGTGAACTCGCTCGTCTTGAAGAACTCCGGCTGGTTGGTCCCGATGCCGGTTGCCCAGCTTGCGTCGAACGGGTTGGCGCCGTACACGAAGTCGAGCTGGCGCTGCGCCGCCGCACGCAGGTCGGGCCGGCTCAGCAGCCGGGACATGCGGACCATCGCGGCCCCGGTCGAGGCCAGATGCGGGTTCACACCGTTCCACCAGGCGCCGTCTTCCCGGTTCTCGAAGCACCACCGGTAGAACCACCGCCCGGCGCGCCGGCCGCCTCCAGGGTCCGTCTCGTAGAGCGCGTATGGCACCTGACCGTGCGTGCTCCGCGCCAGGCCCCACGCCAGCCACCCGTCCGCGTAGCGGCGCAGCGCGGCAACCGCGTCGGCGGCCTCCGGCGTGCCGGGGAAAGCCTCTGCGAAGAGCACGAGCCCCCAGAGCGGTAGGTTGCCCATGTGCAGGAGGTGCGCAGGCCGCGTCCGAGCGGTGTCCGCGTACCAGAACCCCGTGACGGGTCCTGGTCCGGTATCCTGGAGGGCGAGAAGCTCGCGGAGCAGGCGCCGGACCTCCTCACCGGTCGCCTGATCGCCGGTGACTGTCGCCAGGCGCGCGCCCGCCGCCACCGCGGCGCCCAGCGGGTACGCGCCGCGCGCCACCCCCTCGCGTAGCGCCCAGCGCCAGGCCCGGACGGCCGCCTCTCGGCAGCGCGCCGCGTAGGCCGGGTCGTCGGTCGCGAAGACCGTTGCGGCATTGGCCTGCGAAAGCACGAACACGAACTGGATATCCGGGGCAGCGGGGTCCGTCACGATGACGCGGTCGTCCGCCGTTCCCACGATGTTGTCGGTGAAGCGGTTGCTGTCGCCATGCCGCTCCACGTCGCCGCCCACGTGGCTCATCATGTAGCCGGCGGGCTCCTGCATCGCCAGGAAGTAGCGGTTGCCCCAGCGGATCTCGTCCAGCACGCGGGGCCGGATGCCCGCGTCCGTGAGCGTGAGCGCCCACTCGGTGAGCGCCCACTGGCCGTTGATCGTCATGCCCCACTTGCGCAGGTCCGCCGCGTCGTGCCAGCCGCCGCGCACGTCATGGTGCTGGCCGTTGTCCCGTCGGCGCCCGTCGTCGGCGTGCTGGCCCCGCTCCCAGCCGTTCTCCGGGTCTCCGCACCGCTGCCACAGGAACCAGTTGAGATGCCTGGCGAGCAGCTCGCGGTGCAGGCTGGCGCGCACCGCGATGGGGCGCGAGCGCTGGTCGCCGCACTCGATCCAGTAGACTCCCTCCGCCTTCACGGCCGAGAAGTCCCCGCGGTACGCCACTCCCCAGTCGCCTGCGCGACGGGCGGTGCGCCCACGATGAACCACCTCGCCCGTGGCGGCATCGCGCACGGCGAAGGGGCGCGGCTGGTCGTCATGAACGGTGAAGGTCTTCGCGGCGCCGGGCAGGAAGCCGGCATGGGTCATCAGGAGGCCGCGCGGCGGCGCCTCGAGCCGGAGGCCCGACGCCGTCTGCCCCGCGCGCAGCACGAGCTCGGCGGCAGCCCAGTTGGCGTGGCCGACCGGTGAGTCGTCGGGCCCGGCGACGACCTCGAGTACGACATGCTGGACGCCTCTAAGGTCTACGTCGACGCGGCGCGCCGGCGACCGGTCTGTCATCCACCCGGAGCGCCATCGCTCGCGGCCGTCGGCGAACACGCGGAACTCGACCTCGGCGCCAGGCCGGGGAAGGCCGCCCTGTTGCGACACCTCCTGATCTACGCCGGTCCAGGCGCGGAGCCGCGTGGCTCGCCCGGCCGTCTCAACCTCGATGCGCGCCGGCGCGCGCACCCCCAGCCCCCGCTCGAAGCGCCGGCCGGCGACTGTGATGGGGTTCCGGCCGTGGGAGAGCCGCGGTCGCGGTGGGCCCCACGTGTTCGCGATGAAGCCGTGGGGCAGGTCGTCCAGCCACACCGTTGCCGCGCCGCGGTCCGTCCCTTCCGACCTCCCCGTGGTCATGGCCCCGACGGAGGCTACGGACACGGCCAGAGCCTCCCGCCGCGTCATGGCAGCACCACACGCGCCCGCGCCGGCACGCCGGGTCGCGTGTCCAGCGTGGCGACCGTAGTGCGGCCGGCATGGGTCACGGTGACCCGGTGCTTGCCGTAGAACGCGCGGGTGCGCGCGGAGCCGTCCGGTCCCGTCCGACCATTCCACCGCGTCCACCACTGGCGGTGCACGAGGTCCTCCCAGTGGACCTGCGCGGGGCGCTTGCTCCAATCGCGCCGGAACATGGCGGCTCCGTCCCGGGCGCGCCAGTGTGAGCCCTCCCAGAATCCCCAGACGATGAAGGCGGTCACCCTCGGGTGGCTGAACGCGGCGATCATGACGTCGCGCACGTACTCACCGTGGACGCGGTCATCCGGGCAGCCCACGGTGAACTCGGTGATCTCCAGGTCTTTGCCGAAGGCGGCCCATTCGTCAAGGATCTCGAGCACGCGGTAGACCGGCGTGAGGGGCATCGACATGTGGCCTTGAATGCCGAGCGTGTCGACAGGCGCGCCGCGATCGAGCAGGTACCGGATGCGCCCTGAGGCGATGCGCCGGTGGGCGGGGGCCTCGTTGATGATGTTGAAGTCGTTGTAGGCGAGCCGCACGTTGGGGTCGGTCTCGCGCGCCCAGCGGAAGGCGTCGGCGAAGGCCTCCCAGCCGGTCGACTCCCAGACCGCTGTGTTGTTGGCGGCCTCGTTCACCACGTCCCACAGGTAGAGCTTGCCGCGCCACGCCGACACGTACTCCCGGACGTGCCGCTCGAGCGCCTCGCGAAGAGCCGCGCCGCGCAGGTCGCGCAAGGAGGACGGCAGGTGATGCCAGTCGCCCCAGGCCAGGACGTGGCCCCGCACCTCGATGCCGCGCTCCCGGAGCCACGGCTCCGCTTGCCTGGCCAGTGCCGGCCCGATGCCTGGCCCCCACTCCTGCGCGGCGTGCTTCAGATCGTTCTCGAAGGTGACGGTGTTGTAGAGCCTCTCCAGCTCGCGGCGGAACCGGGCGTTCTCGGGGTCCGTCGTGTCCACAATGCGCCCGGCCGGCGCCGCGGTGCCGAACCGGAACCGGTGACGCGTCTGCTCAACGCGCACGCTGGCGCCGCGCACGGGCTGGCCGCGACGGTCGACCACGCTGACGACGACGTCCCCCTTCCGGTAGCGCTCAATCCGCCGGAGGGCCGCGGCGCGCCATGTGTCCGGGTTCGCCCGCCCTGCCCAGGGATCGATCGTCTCGGTGAACCCGGCCGGCGCGGTTGCACCGTGGTTCTCCACGCGCACACCGGTGACTTCCATCACGCCGCGCCCGTGCCCCAAGAACCACTTGGCCTGCGCCTCGCCCGCGCCGTAGCCGCGATCAGGGCTGCCCAGGAACCGGTACTCCTTCCACTCCGGAGTGAGGCCGACCGTGCGGTCGATCCACTTCGTGTGCGGTGCGGACGCCTGCTCGAGCACGAAAGTGACGCGGACGCGATCGGGGCTACGCATCCAGGCGCGGAAGGTGATGTGGTCGTCGCGCTGAATGGGTGCGGTGAGGAGCTGCCCGAAGCTGATGGACCAGGGGGCGCCCCCGGCAGGCGGCGACGCCTCGAGCCGGGCCGCTCTCGTGTGCCCGGCCACGCTGGCCGG
>DATIKM010000031.1:0-25118 GCA_035477595.1 Chthonomonadales bacterium | reverse complement strand
CCGCGGTCGGCGCACCTGTCGTCTCGCCGCCGAGAGCGGCTCACCTGCCGTCTGACCGCCGCGGTCGGCGCACCTGTCGTCTCGCCGCCGCGGTCGGCGCACCTGTCGTCTCGCCGCCGCGGTCGGCGCACCTGCCGTCTGACCGCCGAGAGCGGCGCACCTGCCGTCTGACCGCCGAGAGCGGCGCACCTGCCGTCTGACCGCCGAGAGCGGCTCACGCCAACACAACTGGAGAGCAGAGCGACATGCCCGCAAAGCGCGCCCGAAGGCGCAGGCCCAACATCCTCTTCCTGGGGATCGACTCCATCCGGGCCGACCACATGAGCCTGTACGGCTACGAGCGCCTAACCACGCCTCACATCGACCGGCTGGCGGAGACCGCCACCGTCTTCGAGCACACCTACAGCCCGCACATCCCCACCACCAGCGCCTACGCCTCCATGCTCACGGGCATGGACGTGTTCTCCACGCAGGCGGTGGCGCTGCGTCACCGGGGACCGCTTCGCCCCGAGGTGCGGACGCTGCCGGAGGTGCTGCGCGACCACGGGTACGCCTCCACCTGCGTGGGGTTCACCGGTAACCCGGCATCCCGAGGCTTCGACAAGTACCTGGACTTCGCTGGCTGGGGGAGCTGGAACGAAGGGCGCAGCCCCAAGGCTCAGAACCTGAACCGCGTCGCCATACCCGAGCTGGAGCGGCTGGCGAAGGGCAAGAAGCCCTTCCTGCTCTTCCTGCGCCACATGGACCCGCACGCACCCTATCTGCCGCCGGAGCCCTTCGAGCGCGCGTTCTACCACGGCAACGAGTTCGACAAGCGCAACCGGTCCATGGACGCCGTCATGAGCTTCAAGCCGTTCCGCGACTTCTTTGCCTCGTGGATGCCACCCGGGATCACCGACAAGGACTACGTGATCGCGCAGTACGACGGTGCGATCGCCTACATGGACGCCTCGATCCAGAACCTCTTCCACGCGCTCGAGACCCTGGGCATCAAGGACGAGACGATCATCGTCATCAACAGCGACCATGGCGAGACGCTCTACGACCACGAGTGCTGGTTCGACCACCACGGCATCTACGATACCGTGCTGCACGTTCCGCTGGTGATCCGCTACCCCGGCGCGATGCCCGAGGGCGTCATGGCGCCGGGCTACAACCAGCACAAGGACCTGATGCCCACGCTCCTGGAGGTCTGCGGGATCGACTCGGGCATCGAGTTCGACGGGCACAGCCTGCTTCCGCTCGCCTACGGTGACCTGCCCACCCTCGACAGCTCCTTCTACATCACCGAGTGCACCTGGATGCGCAAGCACGGCTGGCGCACGCCGGAGTGGAAGCTGATCATCGCGCTGGAGCCGGACTTCCACTTCAAGCCCGAGGTGGAGCTCTACAACCTGGTGCAGGACCCCGGTGAGAACCTCAACGTGGCAGAGCAGTATCCGGACGTGGTTGCCACCCTGCGGGGCCACATGGATGCGTGGATCGCCAAGCGCGAGCGGGAGACCGGCCTGCCCAACCCGATCCACACGCAGGGCGACTGGCACGGCCACGCGGGCCTCGGCGCGTTCAAGAGCGCGCAGCAGGCATACGACACGCTGCATATCGGCGACCCGAAGCAGGCAGCTAAGCTGCAGGCCGAGTCGCGCAAGTAACGGGGGAACAAGCGAGTGAAACTCGGAGCCAACACGGTTCTGCTGGGCGGGCACTCGATGGAGGTGGCCTTCCAGGTTCTCGCCATGGCCGGCTACGACGGCGTGGAGCTCTCCGCCATCGACGGGATGAGCGAGCACCTGGTGCTCGGGCGCTGGCGCGAGGTCGCGCCGGAGATAAGGCGGCTTTCCGCGGAGTACGGGCTCGAGCTGCTTGCCATGGAGCAGCCGTCGCAGGACCCTGCCACCATGGAGACCGCATTCCAGGCCGCGGCCGAGATCGGCATCCCCATCGTCAACTGCGGTCCGGGCGGCAAGTCGGGCGACGAGGGGTCGTTGCAGCAGAGCATCGACTCCCTCGGGCGGCTCGCCGACATGGCGGGTCGCTATGGCGTGACTCTCTGCGTCAAGGCCCACGTCGGCGCCGCCATCTACAACACGCCCACCACGCTGCGGGCGATGGAGGCGATCGGGTCGCCGCATTTCGGGATCGACATGGATCCCTCGCACATCCACCGCTCTGGCGAGGACCCGGTCGAGGCCATCGCCGCCGTCATCACGCGCGTGAAGCACGTGCACATCCGCGACTGCAAGGGGCGCCAGCAGAACCCCGGCAAGCCCGAGATGCAGGCGAACGGGCGCGGCGACATCGACCTGGTGGGCTACATTCGCGTGCTGCACGAGCACGGTTACGCCGGTCCGCTCGACCTCGAGGTGATCGGCGCAAAGGACTACCCGGTGCTCCAGTGCGCGGTCATCGCCGCCGAGTCCCGGGGTCACATGCAGGCGTGCCTGCAAGCCTGCGGCGCCCGCTGAGAGCGCCGCTTCGCGCGCTCGGCCGTGCTTCGGCCGGGCGCGCGAATCCCTCTACCGGCAACCGACGAACAGGAGGTGCCTGACATGCTGACCGCGATCATCGCTCTGGCCGCCGCGGCCGCTGCGCCACAGGCCGCCGCGCCGCAGGCCGCCGCCGCGCCCGTCGAAGCATGGGCGGCCTCCGCCCTCTCCAGCGTCTTCCGCGACGCCACACTGCCCGCCGCAGCCTCGGCGTTGGACCTGCGCGGCGCACGCGCGCAGACGCTGGGCGGGCAGGTCGTGCTCCGCGCGAGCGCACCGGTGCGCGTGACGGGAGTGAAGCTTACCGGGCTGCGCGGCCCGCGCGCCCTCCGGCCCTCGTTCTGGTGGGCCTTCGTCGACCACTACCATGTAGAGAAGAACTCCACCCACACGCCGCCCGAGGAACTGCTGGCGAAGGCGCCTGCCGACATCCCGGACGCCTTCAGCGAGGAGACGGAGCGCGACGTCCCGGCCGGCGTAGCGCAGCCGATCTGGGTGCAGGTGCGCGTGCCGGAACGGGCGCCCGCTGGCGTCTACGAGGGGGAGATCGAGGTTGCGACAAGCGGCGGGTCCGTGCGCGTGCCCGTCCGGCTCACCGTCTACGACTACGCGTTCCCGAAGCGTCCGCGCCTCTGGGTGACGATCTGGACGAACACCGCGTCGCTGGCGAAGCACCACGGCGTGGAGGAGGGGTCGGAGGCCTACTGGCGGGTGGTCGAGAGGATGGCCGACCTGATGCGCGAGCATCACCAGAACGTCATCCTGACCTCCTGGGCGTCCGTCAAGGCGAAGCGCGACGCGGCCGGCGGGGTGACCTACGACTTCGCGGCGTTCGACCGGTGGGTGGAGACTTTCCTTGCGCGCGGTCTTGAGCGGATCGAGATCAGCCACGTGGGCGGGCGCGAGCACGGCCAGTGGGAGGCCCCGAACTTCGTGGAGTTCCAGCTCGAGGGCCGCGATGCGGAGGGCAAGCCGATCTTGCTGCCGATCGAGCAGTGGCTGCCGGCCCTGCAGGAGCATCTGCGCCGCAAGGGATGGCTGGAGCGGAGCATGATCCACGTGGCCGACGAGCCCATTCCGGTGAACGTCGAGTCGTGGCGCAGGCTCTCCGAGCGCGTACGGCGGGCTGCGCCGGACCTCAAACGCATCGACGCGGTGCACGTGCCCGACCTCGAAGGCCACCTCGAGGTGTGGGTGCCGCAGCTCAACTACCTGGAGCAGTGGCTGCCCCGGTTCCACGAGGTGCAGCGCAACGGCGCGGAGCTCTGGTACTACACGGCCTGGGTTCCGCAGGGCCGCTACCCGAACCGCCTCCTGGACATGCCGCTCATCAAGACGCGCATCCTCCACTGGATGAACCACCACGCCAACGCGACCGGCTATCTCCACTGGGGATACAACTTCTGGGACGTGCCCTTCTACCAGTTCGCGCCGGGCGACAACAACATCGTGTGGCCGGGGAGGCAGGGACCGCGCGGCGGGCTCCGCTACCAGGCCATGCGCGAGGGCATCGAGGACCACGAGACCCTGGCGCTGCTGCAGGACGCCGCGAAGGACGCAGCGCGCCGGCTGCGGGTGAGCGGCTTCGATGAGCGCGCCTTCATGCTCCGCTACCTGCGTCTGGCGGTGCGCAGCTTCGACAACTACGCGCGCGACCCTGCGGAGCTCTACGCAGCGCGGGACGCGGCCGCCAGGGCTCTAGTCGTTCTGCGCGGGCCGGGCGCTCCCTTGCTGGAGGCGCGCCGCACGGATGGCGGCGACGTGGTTGTGGAGGGCTCGGCGCCGCCCGGTGCGCGTGTTGCGGTCGGCGCCGCCAGAGCTCGCGCGGGCGCCGACGGCCGGGTGCGCCTCAGCGTGCGAGCGGAGGGGCCCCTCGTAGAGGTCGCCGTCCGGCAGGGGGGACGTGAACGGCGCATGCCCGTGCCGGTCGCGGGCCCGTAGCGCTCTTACCGGAAGCGCGCAAAGGGGGGCGCTCCCCACCGGGAAGCGCCCCCTCGCATTCGGCTGCTAGCACGGCCTGCTAGCTGGCGACCATGTCGCTGGCCAGTCGGAGCGCGCGAAGCGCCCGCCGTGCAAGCCTGCTGTCCACCGTCTCCCGGATCAGTGCGCGCGCGAGCCAGAGGTGGTCGAGAGCGCCCGCCGGATCGTCCGGCAGCAGCGCCATCGCGCGCCGCGTTTCGAGCCACGCTGCTCGAACCGACGCCGCATCGTCGCCGCTCCCGAGTCGCGCGATCTCCTCGCTGGCGAACTCCAGGATGCCGACACACACCGAGCACGTGCTACACGTCGAGTGCCCGGGCGCGTGGTCCGCCGCGGACCGCTCCGTCGGCGGCGGGACCGCCAGCAACCGCCGGATGTTCTCCGTCGTGTACTCCTCCGGCGAACTGGCGGCCATCCAGCTCTTCACGCGCTGGATAGCCTCGGGGCCGTCCGGCAACGTGGCGGCGCTCATCGCACCTCCCTCGGGGCGCGCTCTGGACCGTGAGTGCGTGGTCAGCAGGCACCGAAAGGCCGCGCGGTCTCCGCCCCCGCTCGCCCGTGAGCGACGGGACCGGCACGGCACCTCCATACTAACCGCCTGGCTGCGGTGGTGTCAAGCATAGGCGTTACATCCGTTACACATGTAACCGATGTGTGCGCGAAGTGGTAGTCAGGTAGAATGGGCGCATCCACGCACATATGCTACCCGCCGAACGGGAGAGGACGCCATGGCCTACTCGGCCGACCCCGCGGACTACAACGAGGCCGATCTCCTGCGCGTCGCCGAGATGTACTTCGTGCAGCGCGCCACCCATGCCGCGATCGCCCGGGAGCTCGGGCAGCAGCCGCGCGCACGCGTGCTGGCGATGTGCGAGGCGGCGCGCCGCGCCGGCATCGTGCATGTGGCCATCCTCCCTTCGCGCAGCGCCGAGTCGGGCCGGCTGCGGAACCTGGCCTCGCAGGTGCGGGAGCGCTTCGGGCTGCTGGACTGCATCGTCGTCCACGGGCGGTCCGAGATGCTCGGCCATCCGCTTGGAGAGAGCGTGCGCGAGGTCATCGTGGACGTCATCGCGTCCGAGGCGGCCGTGCAGCTTGACCGGCGGTTCGGAGAGACCAAGGACGCCTGCCTGGCGGTGACCTACGGGTTCGTGACGCGCAAGGTGGCCGACTACCTGCGCCCCAGCGCGGGCCTGCTGCGTCGCGGCCTCGTCGTCGCAGCGCAGGGGTTCCGGCGCATCGAGGTGGACAGGTTCGACGCCAACAACATCGTGCGCGACATCGCCCGCCAGTTTGGCAGCCCCTACGCGTGCCTTCCCATCCCTGCGATGGTCGACGTCGTCGACGTGCCCGTCGTGCGCCGAATGCCGCTGGTGAGGCCTGTTCTGGAAGCCCTTGAGGCCAAGACGAGCCTGGTACTGGGGTCGATCGCGTCGCACCACCAGACCGACTGGACGCCGCGCAAGGACTCGCTGCAGAACGATCTCTTCACCGATGCCGACATGGCAGCCATCGCCGATGCTGGAGGCATCGGCAACTTCGGCGGCTGGTGGTTCGACCACTTGGGCCAGCCGGTCGAGTACGGCGACCGCACGGTCGTGGGCCTGGGGCTGCGGCGCATCAAGGATCTGGTGCGGCAGAGGCACCCGGTCATATTGGCTGTGGGCGCTGACCCCACTCGCATCCCGAGCCTCGTCGTGGCGCTCTCCTGCGAGGAGCCGCTGGGCAACGTGTGGATCGGGGACGAGGCCACCGCGCGCGTGCTACTCGGCGAGCACCGCCTGCGCCGCGCCGACATCGCCTGGCGCCCTGAGGAGGAGGCGGTGCTCGACCGCCTCGCGCAGCGTTGACGGCCCTGGCGAAGGCGGCGATCGCCGCCGCACTCTCCCTGCTCCTGGCCGGTGCGTCCACCGGTGCGTCAGTCGCCGCGCCGCCGCCCCCACCCGTGCCGAACCCTGGCTTCGAGGAGGTGGATGCGGCCACGGGCTTCGCGCGCGGCTGGATCCGGGGCATGGGAGAGGGTACGCAGGGCTCCGCGGAGGTCGACCTGTCGGTTGCGCGCTCGGGCTCGCACAGCCTGCGCATCACGAACGCCACCCCGCACCAGGCCTACCGGTATGTGCTCGTCAACACCCTCTGGCTCCGCCTCCAGCCCGAGACGACGTACCTCTTGCGCTTCCATGCGCGCGGCGAGGGCGTGGGCCGCTGCTTCGCCGGCGTGGCCATCGAGGGGGCCGGCGAGAGCCGGCAGGCGCTGCCGGCGGGCGACTATCCGTGGCGCGAGCTCGCGTTCCGCTTCACGACGCCTCCCGGCTCGGGACGCGTCAATGTGCAGTTCCTCGCCGACGGGCTCACCCGGGGCCTGTGGATCGACGACGTGTCCATAGAGCGGTCGCCGGTTCAGCTCGCGAACATCCGAGAGCGCCGCGCGCCGCCGGGCTGGACGGACTGGTACCCGCGGACGCCCGGCCCGATGCCGCGCCGCCTGGCGGTGCTCGACGTGTCGCGCGAGGGGCCGGACGTCGCAGGGCTGATGACCGCCCTGCAGGGCATCGTGAACCGCCAGGCGCCGCGGCTCTACCTGATCAACCCCACCAACCCGGCGCGCTACGACGAGATGTGGCTCGCCTATCTGCGCGAGCGCGGTTACACGGGGCCCGAGGAGCGGCTCGCCTCGCCCGAGGAGGCGCTCGAGCGGTTTCGCGGGTCGGTGCGCGGGGCCGTTGTGTGGGACCCCGAGCTTCCGGGCTCGCGGCATGCAGCATGGATGCTCGCGGGCCTCGAGAACCTGTTGCCCGCGTCGCCGGAGACTGCCGCTCGGTTCCGCCTACCGGTCGTCGAGGACCTGCGCGGCCGGTGGACGCGCAACGTGGACGCCTACCGCTGGGTCTTCGGGCGCCACTGGCCGCGCATGAGCCATACGCTGCTCGCCTGGGACCACCCCGAGAACCCCGCGCTGAGTTCCCGCGACGTCATGGTGCAGCAGCGCGTGTTCCTGTTCTGGATATCCTCGCCGCTTGACGGTGAGCGGGGCGCGGATCCGGTGGCCGAGCACGAGTTCGTGGAGGAGCTGCTGGCCGCCACGCCCGGCAACGTGCCGGTGATGGGGTGGCCCATGCACGGGACGCGCGGCGTGGACGAGTTCGCCGGTGTGCGGCTGCTCTCGGAGTACGGCAAGTGGGTGCCGGGCACCGCGTTCAACTCGAACGGCACGGTGCACAGCGCGGTGCGCCCCGAGCCTGGCGTCTTTCGGCAGCGCGATGCGCCCGGCGCGGCAAGGACGCCCGCGCTGGAGCGCGACAGGGTCTACCTCGCCGTGAGCATCCTCGACAGCGGAGACGCGCACTGGTACTGGCAGTTCTTCCAGCGCGGCATCTGGGCCGACCCGGCCCGCGGGCGCACGCCGACGGGCTTCGCGATGAACATGACCCTCGTCGACGCACTGCCGGCGGTGGCGGAGTGGTATTACCGCAACCGCAAGCCGCGCGACACGTTCTTTGGCTTCCTCTACATGAACGCGCCGGTCTACGCGGCACGCTTCCGCCGCCAGGACCGCGAGCGCATCTGGGCGGAGTTCGTGCGCCGGACCGCTGCCTACCTGCAGCGGCTCGACATGGAGGGTCTCGAGCTTTACACGGGTGGCACCGCGGACCCTCCAGCGTCGCGCACGCTGCTCCGCCGGTTCACGCGCGGGATACCGGGCCTGCGGTACCTGCTTGTGGGGCTGGGCAGGCACGCCGGCCTGCAGCCGGACGCGGCGGCCGAGATCGTGGATGGGGTCGCCGTCTTCCACACGCTGACGGACTTCCGCGTCTGGACCACGGGCGCCGACCTCGCCGCCCGCACCATGGACGGCGAGAACACGTGGCTGGCGGCCGAGATCGTGGCGAATACGCCCACGCGGCGCCCGGGCTTCATGAGCGCCATGGCGGTCAGTTGGTCGTACTTCCCTGCGTGGCTCGTGGACCTGCGCGCCAGGCTGCCCGCGCACTACGTGGCGGTGAATCCTGCGGAGCTGGCGCGCCTCTACCGCCAGTCGCTGGCGCGCGCCGCCCCGCCCGGGCGCTCCGGCGCCGGTGCGCCCGCCGGAACCGCGCCGCCACGAAACCGCGGACGCCGATAGCGGCGCCGCCCCCGGACGTCGCGCCGAGGGGGCGGCGGTCCATGATCCACCATCCGCGGGGACGCATGGCGCGACGGCATCGCTCCGCATGCTGCGGCGGGCGGCTACCGGTCGCTGCCGTCCGCGCGGTTCTGCGCCCGGCGTGCGGCGGATGTCAGCGTGGTTGCGGGGGCCCTCCAGGTCCGGACGCCCGGGGCCCTCCTGGCCCTCCGAAGAGGGCGCGCGCGCGCGCTGTCTCCTCGTCCAGCGTCTTGCGCTGTGCGGCTGTCAGGGCGCCTCGCGTTTGCTGCTCGAGCTGCTGCCGCACATCCCTCATCCTGGCGCGTCGCTGGTCCTCGGGCAGGGCCCGAGCGCCGTCCATGGCCCTCTTCGAGGCGGCCTCGATCCTGGTGCGCTGCGCGGCGGTGAGCTTGAGCTTCGGCAGCGCCTGCGGTGGGATGCCGGCCCAGCGCAGGTACGTGAGCGACTCCAGAACGCCCGGGAGCCTCCTCCTCTGGTCGGCGGTAAGCACCGCCAACACATCGCGCTCCGACTCCTCCATTTGCCGGCGCATCTCGCGCCACGGGCCGCCCTCGGGGCCGCCCATCCGCATTCCGCCTGCTCCCGCCGGTGCGCCGGGCCGCGCCGGTGCGCCGGGCCGTGCTCCGCCGGGCGCCTGCGCTCCGCCGCCGGGCCGTGCTCCGCCGGGCGCCTGCGCTCCACCACCGGGCCGCGCTCCGCCTGCCATCGACCCGACTGCCCGCCGCATGGCGTCGCGCTGGGCATCCTGGATCCTCTGGATGCGCGACTGCTGGGTCCTGTTCAGCTTCAGCTCGGCGGCGAGCGTCTCGGCGGGGACCATCGCGGCCGTCATGCGCATGCGGGGAGCTCGCTGCCCGCCCTGGGCGCCCGGGCCCTGCTGCGCGGGCCTCTGGGCCACCGCGCACGTCGCCGCCAGCGCCATGGCGACGATCGGCGCTGCCAAGTGCACGTACCTCACCCTATCGCCTCCTTTGCGTCCCGCGCCAGCGCCGGAACGCTCACGCAGGCCAAAGACGGGCGGGATGCGTCCCGCCCGTCCATCGGCACGTCGCCCGTCTCGGCGGCTATACTCCGCCGCCTCCCGCCGCGCCACCGCCTCCCGCGCCACCGCCTCCGCGCTGGCGCCGCTGCTGGCGCTGCTCCTCATTCCACCGCGCAAGCGCCGTCCTCTGCTCCGCGGTGAGCACGGCGCCCACCCGCTCGCGGATGCCTTGCATCGCCTCGCGCGTCCGCGCGCGGCGCTCCTCGGGTTGGAGGTCGCGGAGCGCCTCCGTCTCCGTCTGGACCATCTGCACGATCCGCGCGCGCTGATCCTGCGTGAGCCTCAGCACGCCAAGCGCCTGCAGCGGAATGCCTGCCGTTCGAAGCGCTCCCATGTGGCGGATAACCTCGGGCAGCCTCTGCCTCTGCTGCTCGTTGAGGACTGCTAGAATGTCCTCATTCGCCCTGCGGCCGAGGTCGCGCATCTCCTGCGCGCGAGCCGGGTCGCGCTGGGGCTGCTGGCCAGGCTGGGCGCCCGGTTCGCGGCGGGGCGTCAGCTCGCGCACCCTCGCCTGGTATGCGTCCTGGAGCCGCCTGATCTGCGACCGCTGTCCCTCGGTGAGCCTCAACTCCGCGCCAAGGATATCGACGGGCACCATGGCTACGCTAACGCGACCTCGCGCTCCCGGCTGACCGGCCTCGCGAGCGGCGCGGCGCTCAGCGCGGTCCTGCCCACCCGCGCCCGGTGCGGCATCCTGGGCGAAGGCAGGCAACGCACACACCAGCACCAGCGCGCTGGCAACTCCGGTCCATCGGACCAGTCTCATGTCGGACTCCTCCTTGCTTCCTGGCTTGCCGAACGTGTCAGACGTACAGACGGCGCATCTTGCGATTGGTTCAAGCCGCGGTATAGTCATGCATCCGACGCCCCAGCACTTCGGCGCGAACCGCGAGACTGCCCCATGGAGCGCGACACGCTACGCGATGATCTCGGCGCCCCCTCTCCGGGCGCGCACGCCCTCTGGCTGGCCGCGCGGGGTCTGGCGGCGACCGCGGCGCCCCTTTGGGTCGCGGGGCTTTCCGCGGCCCCCGTGCGCACCGCGGCGTGCGCCTCGCGCTGCCGCTGCGCGGAGTGGCGCGAGGGCGTCGCGCGCGTCGCCGAGGCGGCGGCGCTCCTCGGCCTCACGGCGGTGCCAGCGCCGGCCGACCGGCTGCTTCGTAGTGGCCGATGGGGCTCCCCACGCCGGCCTTTCGTGTGGCTGGAGCCTCGCCGCGCGGGCGCACTCACCGTGTTCAGGGGGCGTGCCGTCCTCGAAGGGGTCGATCTCGACGGAGCCGGGTACCGGGTGGAGCCGTCGGTGGACGACGCAGAGCGCGCCGTCATCCTCGCCGTCCAGCGGACGGCTAGACCGCGTGCTGGCAGGCACGAGCGGGTCACGCACGCGCTGGCGGACTGGGCGGCGCTCGGTCGCCGGCCCGCGCTGCCCGGCGGGTGCCCGCGCGTCGCGCTGCCATGCGAGAGCGCCACCGGCCTGGCCGCGTACGGCGTGTGGCTGCGCGGGCTCTCGCTTTCCGCGCGCGGGGGAGGCGAGAGCCGCGTGGACGCCCTTCGAGCGCGCGCGTGGCAGCGCGCGCGGTGGGCTGGAGCCGCCTTCCTGCGCGCCGTGGCGGGCGCGGGCCGCGATCCGGCAGCGCGCCGGCTGCTGCGCGCGGCGGACCTCCTCGAGCGTGAAGCGCGAGACGTCCTAGGCCCGGTTGGCGATCGCCTGGCGGCGCGCCGGCGCTCCGAGGCGCGCAGGCTCCTCGCGCCCGGCGAGGCGCTCTTCGACGCCGCGCTCGAGCTGGTGGCAGAGGCGGTGCTGATGCGCATGGGAGCGCCGGCAGGCGCCGAGGAGTGCCTCCTGGGCGATCCGGAAGCGATCCTCGAAGGGTCCGCGCTGCAGGAGGTGATCTACCTGGCGCGCGCCGGGGCCAGGCCGTTCCGACAGCTCGCAGCGCGCCGACTGGCAGGCGCTCGGGCCGCACAGGCATCGGCCACACTGAGGGAGCTGCTGTTCGACCGCGATGCCGCCGTGGCGGAGACCGCGCTCTGGGCGCTCCTGCGCGGCGGGGGAGACGAGGCGGTGCGCGTCGCGTCGCGCTCCTACGGGTCCGTCCCGCGCGTGCGCGCGCCCGGTGAGGTCCCGCTGCAGAGGGCGCTGCTCGTGGAGACGGTCCTGCGCGGGGCGCCCGAGGCCGAGGCACTCCTGGACGCTGCCCGCTCCGACGCCGGCGAGGGTGACCCGGAGCCGCGCGCGCTGCGAGCTCTGGCGATGCGGCTGACGGCCGCACGGAGGGTGTAGGAGGTCCTCGCGGGACCCTTCAGGGCTCGATGCCGATCAGCACGAGCGGGACGGCGGGCACCCCTCTACCTTGCCGGAGGACGTTGTATACCTCGCCCTCGTAGTGCGCGACGCCGGAGCTCATCTGGCTCTGGAGCAGCTTGGTCGGCAGTATCTCCACGCCCACGTCGATCACATCGCCCACGTAGAAGGCCAGGTGCTTCACCACGAGGTCATAGGCCTCAAACGCGTACTTGCCGAACTGCACCTCGACGGCAACCCTCTCCTTCAGGAAGTCGGTCTGGTTGTAGCTCCTGTTGGGTGTCTGATGCGCATCCTCGATCGCTCGGTCCTGTTCGCGCTCAGGCATCGTCAGCGTCTTGCGGATCAGTCTCTCGTCCCCGGTGACCCAGTAGCTGACGCGTTGCTCATCCCATCCCCGATGCCTGAGGAGTTCGCGGAAAGCAGCGTTCATCTGTGTGGGGCTGTAGAGGACCTTGCCCTGTGTCCGCTTCTCCTTCGAGGCCTTGGTTCGACACTGTGCGGCGTCCACCAGGCCGACCACATTGGTGATCTCGTCCCACAGGGAAGGCCGGTGTACCAGAAGGAACTCATAGCCGTCGAGGTGCGAGTGAAACTGCGCGACCCTCATGCCGTCTCGTCACCGTACCCGCAGGGCTGCTCCAGTAGCCGCAGTTGCGAGGTCTCCTCGGACCATGGAGGCGCCGTAAGCCTGCGGCCCGCCTGTCGAGGGTCGTACACCGGCCGATCGATCGGTCTGGTGCGGAGCGTACCGGCGATCTCCTGCGAGATGCGGGCGCGGGCCAGTGCGGCGTAGCGCGCCACGGTCTCCGCTCCTGCGCCCCGCCGACCATGACGGACCGCCGCGACGATGGTCGTGCCGGTACCCAGGAACGGGTCGACGACCCAGTCGCCCGCGCGTGTCAGTGCGAGGACGAGGCGCTCCACAAGCTCCACCGGGTACTGGCAGGGGTGCTCCGTCTTCTCGACGTGGTTGTTCTTGACGTTGGGGATGTCCCACAGGTCGCCGGGATTCTTGCCCAGAGGGTTGCACGAGTACTGCCCGGTCTTCGGACCACGGAAGTGCTTCTTGCCCGGGTACTTCTGTGGCACCCGCACGGCATCGAGATCGAAGACGTACGAGTCCGTCCTGGTGAACCAGAGGATCGTCTCGTACCGCCCGGAGAACCGTCTGCCGCAGTGCAGTCCGTGCTCAAAATGCCACACGATGCGGTTCCTGAGGCGTAGACCGTGCCCGGCGAAGATCGGGTAGAGGACCGAGTCCAGCGGCACGATGGCGCCGCGCTCAACGTAGTTGCCCACCTGCCAGCACAGACTGCCCTCTGGGCTCAGGACACGAATGCACTCAGCGATCACCTCGCCCTGCTGCTTCAGATAGGTGTCCAGGTCGAGGCGCCGCTCATACTCCTTGCCGATGTTGTAGGGAGGCGATGTAACGACAAGCTGCACGCGGCCGTCAGGAATGGAGCGAAGCATGTCGAGGCAGTCGCCGGAGAACACAACCACGGACTCTGCGTCGCAGAATCGGTCGGCGACCTGGCGTTGCTCTGAGAACATGCTCGTCTCCTGAGGAGTGGGCGCCGGGTTACATGTCGGCCGACGGCGAACCGATGGTCTGGCGGCGTGCAGCGTGGTACCTCAACTTTAGTCTACTCGTTCGTCGCTCTGCCGTCAAGCGGGCCGCCTCGCCGGCTTGTCGACGGTTGGAATCGGAGGGGTCGCAGCGGGCACGACGTGGCAGGCGCCGATGACGGACCGTCTGTCAGGCCTCCGCCTCGAGACCGCGGCGGGAGTGCAGGAGTACGTACCGGACCTCGCACGCCACGGGCCCGCGCCGCAGATCGTGCTCGAGCCGGGCCAGGCCGCGCCGGAACGCGTCCTCACCGATCAGGCGCAGCGCCGAGAACGCCCTCGCGCGGTACATCGAGGCGTCCGTGAGCAGGAAGGGCGTGGCGACCTCCTCGCAGCCCGTCTCCTCGAAGCCCGCGCCGCGCATCCAGCGCTCCACGCGGTCGAGCGGCGCATACCGTGCCAGCTCGATCGGCACGGTCTCGGGGAAGTAGACGCTGAGCGGCCGGCGCCCGCGGATGATCGCATGGCTGTCCGTGGCGACGCAGAAGGCTCCGCCGGGACGCAGGACGCGGTGCGCTTCGTGGAAGGCCTGTGCAGGGTCTCTAAGGTGGTGCAGAACGTCCACCATGAACGCCAGGTCCATCCGCGCGGACGGCAGCGGCAGGGCCTCGGCGACGCCCACCATCCAGAGGACGCCCGGAGCGTTGCAGCGAGCGTGTGCGAGCATGGCGCGCGACGGGTCCACACCCCACGCGCGGCAGCCCGCGGCCCCCGCCACGGCCCAGACGTGGTTGCCGGTCCCGCAGCCGATCTCCAGAACGCGCGAGAGGGGGCCCACGCCGCCAACCTCCACCAGGCGGAGCGCCAGCGCCGGGTGCGCACGGCGGTGCGCTGCGTAGCTCTCGGCGAGCGCGTCGTAGTCCATGGCTGCCCCGCTGGCGTTACTGGGCCGTCACGTGCGTGACCGTGAAGGGCGCAGGCGCCACGATCCGGGGCTCACCCCAGCAGGCCCAGTCCGTCGTCGGGTTGTCCGCAGGCCCCACGTCGGCGATCAGGCGCAGTCGCACGCGCCTTCCCGCGAACGTGCTGAGGTCGGCTCGCAGGGGTCGCCATTCCCGCTGGACGCCGTGCACTCGAGCCACCTCCCTGCGGGCGCCGCGCTCATCCACCGCCTCCACGATGAAGGTGACGCCGTCGCTCACGTCGCCGCCGTCCATGCACCCGACCTGCGCCGTCAGCGCGGCGCCGTCGGGCGGCACGTCGAACGGTGCGGTGAGCGCCCAGGTGTAGCCGACCCCGCCGATGCAGGGCGGGTGCATGAACAGACCGGCGCGCGCGACGCCTCCCACCGCCATGCTCGCCTGCACGTGGCATACTGCCCCGGAGCCCGGCACGTTCGGCTCCTCCGGCCTGCCGCGGAACCGCACTCCCCACGTGAAGGCCTGCCCGAGGGGGTCCGCGAGCACCGGCTGGCGCTCCACGCGCCGGAGCGTGAGCACGAGCGGCGCCGCGGCGTGGAGCCCCTCCGCCACGACGCGCAGCGTTCCCTCCGCGCCCGCCGGGGCGGTCGAGCTCAGCCGCAGCGCGATCGCCACCGGCGGCGCTTCGTGGCGGGCCTCCACCACCGACGGAGCGCACTCCCACCCCGCGGACGCCTCCATGCGCAGCCGCAGCGACGCAGGGGGAAGCCCGGCCAGCCGCCAGACCGGCTCCACCCGCACGACGCTCTCCGCGCGGCCCTCCGTCGAGGTCCAGCGCCAACGCACCGGAGCGACGACCCGCGCCGCGACCTGCCGGCTCGCCCCGCCAATCGCCGCGGTCGCGGTCACCATGCCGCCCGGCTGGGCATCGGACGGCGCCACCAGTCGACCGTCGCGGACATCGGCGCCTTCGGCGGTCCAGGAGGCGCCTGGCGCCGTGGCGCTCAGCCGTGTCGCGCCGCCGGGCGGGACCTCGGCGTCGGCCGCGGAGGCGGTCCACTCGCGCTTGCCGTCGAAGGTCATCTCGAGCCGAACAGCGCCCGCCGGAGGGGTCACCCACGTCTCGCGGCCGCCGTCCCGCAAGAGCGGAGCGGGCAGCCGCGCGCCCTCCACGTCGAAGGCTTCGCAGCGTGCGACGGCGCCCGTCACGCCATAGGGCCTCCGCACCAGGAATGCCTCGTCTCCAGCAATGCGCGTGATCCGCAGGCGGTTGGGCCCGGCAGGCCGGATGACCAGGGCGCCCGCCGTGGCGCACTCCGGAGCGTTGTGCCACACGCCCCGCCCGTCGAGGTAGGTGTAGTCCGCGCACCGCACGTAGTCGCGCCGGCCTGGCCCGTCCAGCGCCGAGAGAGCCAGCAGCGGCGTGGCGTAGGGCGCGCGGCCCTCCACCGTGCGCTGGGGCTGGCGCGCCGCCCACCCCGCTGGCGGGAGTGTGACGCGCTGAGAGCCGACCGTGACCGTCCAGGTCTCGGTCGGGTGATCGTTGACCCAGAGCGTGAGGCCACCGGGGTATTCCACCAGCATCTGGCGCCGGGTGCGGGGAAGGTCCAGATCCACGGCCTCGGAGACGGTTCGGAGCCGCATGCCATCCCAGTAGGCGATCCGCCTGGGCGCCTGAAGACCGTAACGCGCCTGCACCTGCTGCAGCAGGTAGTAGGACCTGCAGGCGCGCTGGATGCCGTGGTCCTCCTCCACGAGCCAGCCGATGTGGCCGTAGGCGAGCGTGTGGAGCAGGAAGCGGTCGATGGCGCGGTCGATGTTCTCGGGCGCGCGCCAGTTCGGCATCGTGTCGCAGAAGTGGGCGGTCCACGAGACGCCGATGCAGCACTCCTTGGTGTGAATCTGGTAGAGGTTGAAAACCGGGAGCAGCGGGTCCGTGCTCACGTTGCGGCTGTTGTACGTGTGGCCGTAGTTGCCGTCCGCGAGGCCGGCGTACATCCAGTGGTAGGTGCCCTCCGAGAAGATGGGCCCACCGTAGGCGCGCGAATCGTTCCGGAGCAGCTCGCCGTAGGCGTAGAAGGTCTGGGCGTAGGCGCCGGCGCCCGGCAGGCGCGCGTCCATGTCGCAGTAGTACCAGGGCGGCACGGCGGTGTGGACGTCAGTGTAGGAGCTGTTGGAGCCGTACTTCGCAGCGATCTGCGGCGCCAGCACGGCGGCCAGCTCGACGGCGCGCAGGGGCTTGAGCGCCCAGCATCGCGGCCACGCGCTCCGCCACTCACCGGCGCTGTCCCGCTGAACGAGGTCCGGATCCCAGTGCGCGTTGACGGGGGCGAGATCCGTGTAGTTCGTGTAGAGCCCGCTGATCCACCCGAGCGACCGCTGGTGCGCCACGTAGCGCCGTAGCGCCTCGTCGCCGCCCTTCTTCGGCGCCGCGCGCAGGCGCAACGTGAAGCTCTCGCCACCGTCGCGCCAGGCGATCTCATGGTTGCACTGGATGAGCTTCTCGATGCCGTAGGCGCGCAGCATCCGGCTCCGCTTCATCTGCCGCTCGTAGTCGTCCGGCCCCCAGGTCTGCTGCCAGAGACGGTCGGTCGCCTGGCGCGCATGGAGGCCGACCGGGTTGTCGACCGTGGGCAGCACCTCCTCGAAGACGGTCGAGACAGTGAAGAAGACGCGCTCGAAGAGCGGGTTGCGCTTGCCGTCTGTGCGCGGCAGGTAGCGGACGCCTCCGTATACCTTGGCTGTCGTCTCTCCTGCCTGCTCGCCTCCGTAGGGCTCCGTGCCGTTCGAGCGGTACCAGTCTGTCATCACGGCCGCGAAGGCGCGCTTCCCGCCAGACCGCGCGAGCGCCACGGTCGGATGCGAGGCGCCGTAGGTGAGGAACGGGTTGTAGATGACGCGGGGCCAGTCCAGTCCTGTGATCTCGCCCAGAGCCAACTCGGTGGCGCGGCCGGTGCGGTTTGCCACGTCGACCACGAGCGACTTGTTCCAGATGCGCAGGCGCAGCTCGGTGCCGTCGGAGTAGGCAGCGACCACCGTGTCGCGCTCGCGCCGCGAGGATGTCAGCGCAGCGGGCGCCGTCGCCCCCTCCAGACGGACCCCGGCGCCCATGGCAAGCGCGCCGAAGCGCCTGCCGTCCACCCAGGCTACGATGCCCTCCAGCCCGCGCGCCGGCTCCCATGTGTACGCGACCCGCCCATCGGGACCGGCGTACTCGAAGCGCCACGCCGCGCCGGCTCGCGTGACCGCGCTCCGCCCGGCTCGAGCGAAGAGCATAGGCAGGATGGTGCGCTCGCGGGTTGGGAACGGAAGCCGGCCGGGGCCGGTGTTCGCTCCCGGCGACTGGCCGGGCGGCAGCGCCACGTTCCGCCGCGGGCGCGGCAGCGCTGCGAGCGGGCGCTTCTCCTCGCGGAAGAAGCGCACGGAGTCGAGGTAGACCCGGCGCCACTCCGGCTGCCAGCCGCCCCCGAACTCCAGCGCTTCCAGCACGACCGGCGCGCGCAGCCCCGCCGGAAGGCGCCGGTGGAGAAGCCACCACTCCTCCCAACGGAACGTGTCCACGTGCACGACGTGCGGTTGGCCGCCGGCGTCTCGCAGATGGAGCCGGATCGCCACGGGCGGCGTGTCCGGCGGGTTTGCCCAGTCCCACCGGTTGCCGTAGGCCCACATCTGCACGCAGTCGGCGCCCGGCGGCACGGCAACCGGCGCCGGCGGCGCGACGAGGATCCGTGCGGGCGAACCGGCCTTGCCATCCCCCCGGTAGCGCAGCCGCGCCACGGGCCGGCCCCAGACGTCCTGCGCCCGGGAGGCCCGAAGCCCGGCCTGGGCGCCTCCCTCCACGCGCACCGTCCAGCCGCGCAGGTCGTCGAACCGCAGCGTGGGCGGCGCGGGCTCCACGCGGTTGGCCCAAACCATCTCGTAGGGCCGCTCGCCTGGCTGCTCTCCGGGCTCCAAGGCGGGCTCGACCGTCTGCGCCATGGCGGCCTCCCCCACCAGCTCTGTCGCGATCGCGATGCCGGCCACCCCGCCCACAAACGCTCTGCGGCTCACCGTTCGCTCGCTCGACATGGCTCTGCCCCCTCGGTCTGTGGGCGCGCCGGGCACGCTACCCCTTACCTCAGCACTTCTACGCCCAGGCGGCGTTTCCTCTCACCATGGCGCCGAGCGGACTCCAAGCTGGGCGCGCGCGACCGATCACGAGCGAGCGGCGACTGGGGCAGGCATGCGTGACTGGCTGCGTCAGCGCACAACGCAATCCCGCGCGGGCACCCCCGGCAGCGGCACGGAAGGCTCGAGGAGACCACCCGCGAGGCGGCCAAGTGAGCAGGTGCGGCGCCCGCCGCCTCAGCGCGTGGGGCAGAGGGTCTCCAGCGCCTCGAGGACGAGGGCATGCGCCTCGTCCTCGGTGGGGGCTTCCGCCTCGACGCGGAGGACCGGCTCGGTGTTGGATGGGCGGACCAGGAGCCAGCGGTCTTCCCACAGCACCTTGATGCCGTCCGTCCGATCTATACGCCTGTCGTCGAAGAGGCGCGCGATCTTGCGGAGCGAGGTTGCCACGTAGCGCGCGGCGCACCCGACGTGCTCGCGCACAATGGCGTAGGTGGGCACCCGTGCGCGCAGCTCGCTCATGGTGCCCCCGTCGCGTGCCAGCGCCTCCAGAACGAGCGCCATCGCCACGAAGCTGTCTCGACACGGGTTGATGGCGGGCACGATGACCCCGCCGTTGCCCTCGCCCCCGATTGCCGCCCCGGTCTGCAGGAGACGCTCCACCACGTTGATCTCGCCGACGCGGGTGCGGTGCACCGTCACGCCGTGCGCCGCGGCGACGTCGTCCACCATCCGGCTCGTGGAGATGTTCACCACCACGGGGCCCGGTTGCCGCTGAAGCGCGTCGTGAATGGCGAGCGTGACCGTGCAGTCCTCGCCGAGCGCCTCGCCGCGCTCGTTGACGATGGCGAGCCGGTCGGCATCGGCGTCCTGCGCGAATCCAAGGTCCGCACCGGACTCGCGCACGGTGCGGCAGAGGTCGCCGATATTGCCGGGCAGGGGCTCCGGATGGTGTGGGAAGGGCAGGGTTGGGTCGGTGTACAGCTCAACGACGTCGCACCCCAGCGCGCGCAAGAAGGCAGGTGTGGCGACTGACGCGCCGCCGTTGCAGCAATCCACCGCGACACGGAAGCCTCGCGCGCGGATGACGTCGGCGTCGACGGCGGCGAGGACCGTCTCGCGATGTCGCTCGATCGCGGTGTGGTCCTCGCGTTCCTCGGCGATCTCGTGGGACGTGACGCGCGGGAACACGCCCTGGTGGTAGAGATCCGTGACCTCGTCCGCTCGGTCGGGGCGCAGGATGATGCCGTCTGGCCCGATGAACTTCACCGCGTTCCACTCGATGGGGTTGTGGCTGGCGCTGATGCAGACAGCGCCGTTCGCGCCCGTTGCCCTCACGTGCATCTGGAGCGATGGCACGGGAAGGATGCCCACGTCGACGGGCGTGCATCCCACGCTGAGCAGCCCGGCGATGACAGCGTGCTTCACCATCTCGTAGGAGGGCCGGCTGTCGGTCCCCACCAGGACGGGCCCCATCCCGCAGTGCGTGCCGAAGGCCGCCCCGAAGGAGGTGACGAGCTGGGGCGTGAGCGATTCGCCCACGATGCCGCGAACGCCGGAGATGCCGATCTTCAGCGAGAGGGTGCGCGGCATCTCAGTTACCTCCATAGCCGCCGGCCACCCGGCGCGCGTAGCGCATCGACTCGTCGAAGAGCTCGGACGCGCGCTCGGGCCGGTCCGCCTCGACGATGATGCGCAGCAGCGGTTCGGTGTTGGAGGCGCGCGCATGCAGCCAGGCGTCCGGCCACTCCACCCGGACGCCGTCGGAGCAGTCGAGCAGATCGCCGGCGAATCGTTTCCGGTAGCCCTCCAGAGCGCGGTAGACCACGTCGGGGGCGCAGGCGAGCTCGCCCTTGCGCATCGTGTGGGCTGGCAGGCGGGCTGCCAGCTCAGCGAGCGGCTTCTGCTCGCGCGCCATCTGCTCCATCACCAGGCCGACGGTCAGCAAGCCATCGAAGGTCATCGTGGCGGGCAGCATCCCCACGCCGCCGCTGCCCTCCCCGGCAAGCACGGCGTTCTCCGTCAGCCCCCGGTCCATCACGTAGCCCTCACCAACCGCCGCGCGCAGCACCTGCTGGCCGTGGATGCGGGCCACCGCGTCCACCATGCGCGAGGTGGAGAGGTTCGTCACGACCAGGCCCGGGCGCCGCTGGAGGCGGCTGAGCGCCGCGAGCGGGAGCGTGTGCTCCTCGGAGAGCGGCTCGCCCGCCTGGGTTACGAAGCCCACGCGGTCGCCATCCACGTTCAGCGCCACGCCGAAGTCCACGTCCACCGAGCCAATGAGTGTGGCGAGCTGACGCATGTTGGTGGCAGTCGGCGCGGGAGAGTGTGCGAACTCGCCAGTGGGGTCGGCGTTCAGCGCCACGATCTTGCAGCCGAGCGCTTCGAAGAACGGGCGGGCGGTCGCGGGGCTGGCGCCGTTGCAGTAGTCAACCGCCGCGCGGAACCTCTGCGCGCCGATCCCCTCGACATCGAGGCACGCGAGCAGGTGTTCCAGATAGCGCTCTTCGATCCCGGGCGCCATGGCCACGCGACGCAGCCGGTCCCATGGCGCGCGCTCGTAGGCCGAGGCGTGATAGATGTCCAGCAGCTCCTCGGACTTCACCGCGTTGAGCAGCGCGCCGTCCGGCCCCAGGAACTTCAGTGCGTTCCAGCGCGCATCGTTGTGGCTGCCGGTCACCACTATCCCGCCCGCCGCCCCCATCTCGCGCACCGCAAACGAGACGAGCGGGGTGGGCGCCACGCCGAGGTCGATGGCCTCGCATCCCGCCGAGATGAGGCCCGACAGGACCGCCGAGCGCAGCATCACCGAGGAGCGGCGCGTGTCTCGCCCGACGACAACCGGTTCGCTCTCGCACCAGGTGCCCATCGCGCACGCGAGGTTCACGGCCAGCTCGGGCGTCAGCGCGTCGCCCACCACGCCGCGCACCCACGACGTCCCCATCTTCAACTGGCGCATCCCGGTACCTCGCTGGCGCGCGCCGCCGAGAGCCTGAGCACCACGTCGCGCGCCCAGTCGTCGCACGCGCGGAGCCGCTCGAAGAGTGTGAGCTGAACCATGGCGCGCACCTTGTTAAGGTCGGGCGCGTCCGCCGGGCCGAGCCGGAAGTAGGAGTCGCCGCGCAGGTAGTCGCTCAGGAAGCGGACCCCAAGCTCCAGCGCGATGATCTGCACGGCGGCCGTCATCAGGGCGATCTCGCGCTCGCTGGCGCCGCGCGTCGCCCCGAGGAAGCCCTCGGTGACGGCCTGGTATACCGGTCGGTCCACCTGAACGCCCCCGATGTCCCGTTCTTTCTCGCCGGCCACGTTGCAGAGAGAGCGCACCATGTCGCCCCAGTCGGCGAGCCACGTGTGCGGCATGATGGTGTCGAGGTCCACGAGCGCCTTGACGCGCCCGGTGCGGGTGCTGAAGAGGAAGTTGTCCAGTTTGGTGTCGCCGTGGATGGCCCCGCGTCGGATGCCTCCGTTCTCCATCTCGCGCAGGAGCGTGAGACCGAACTCCTCGCTGTCGCGTGCGAGCGCGATGAAGCGCGCCAGCTCCGGGTCCTCCACGCGCCGGCGGAACTCGGCGGGCGAGACGTGCACCAGAAAGTGACGCTCGGTGCTCTGTCGCACCACCGGGTCCGCCGGAAGCACGCTCTGCACGTCCTCGACGGACCGGTTGCCCGCGAGGACGGAGCGGAGCTGGCTGTAGTAGATGCGCGTGTCGCGGTAACCCGGCAGCGGGTTCTCCAGCCCGGCGATGTCCATCGAGGCGGTGAGGTCGGTGTAGATGGCGAGGCCCCGACCGGCTTCGCGGGCCACGAACAGGCGCTCCTCAGGGTCTTCGATCTCTCCGAGGCTCTTGTACGTGCGCGCCTCGGGGATCTTCACCATGAGCCGCCAGACCCCCGGGCCGCGCCGGTCTAAGTGCTCCAGGTAGGGCTCGCCGGTGCGAAGTGGCACCAGCTCGATGGCCTGCCACTCCTCGTCCGGCGCGTGCAGGCACTCGCCGGCGCGCTGCTTTTGGGCCTCGATGCAGGCCATCATCGCCGACATGACGGATCGCGGGCGTGTGAACACCTGCTCGTTGATGCGCTGCAGCAGGAACTCGCGGGGCGCCGTCGGACGGCCCGCGGCCACCAGGTACGTGTGCAGGTTGATGTTGCCGCGCTCAGGGAAGTCGAGCGCTTCCACGGGCGATGGGAGCCAGAAACGCGACGCGATGCGCGAGGCCATCGCCGTCGGGTACTCGATGGGGCCGTCCTCGAGCCCCACGGAGCGCCTCTGCGTCCCTCCCGGGGCCTGCCCTGACTCGCTCACCGCGCCACGCACCTCCTCGCGCAAGACTGCGCGCCCGTACTGCCTTCCTGCAGCCGTAGCATACGGAACGGGCGCGCCTGTTTCCTTCCGCACGCTCAGGCGGCAGACAGCCGGCCGCTCAGCGCGGGCAGGTCCGTGGGCCCGAACGCCACGTTGGTGCGGCGCGCCACGGTCACGTCGCCGCCCGAGAACCGCCATGCGTCCGTCTGCACGAACGGCGACTCCACGAAGCAGAGGGTCACCGTGAAGGTGTCGGCGGCCGTCCACGCGCCGCGCGCCGCCACGGGCACTGTGACTACAGGGCCGCGCGGTGACCTGAGGGCTGCCGTGCCGCGAGCCCAGCGTTCGTGCGGGGCGTCCAGCCGCATCGGTCCAGCGTCCGCCTCCATCGCGATCCGGCAGCGTCCGTCGCGCCAGGAGAGGGTGGCGGAGCGGATGCCGTCCGGGTTGCTCTCGAATGCGATGCAGCGGCCCGAGACGGCCCGCGCGGTGTCGGATATGGCGGCGCCGGCGGGGACCGGCACGGACAGGCCCGCGACGCGCCGCTTCAGCGCGTCCGCGGCGCCAGCCGGGGCAGGCCTGCCGAAGGCTGGCAGCAGATGCTCCCATGCGGCGTTCAGCACGGCGCCCATGTCTGAGACGCCGCTCGTGATGGCGAGCACCGCGTCCTGGGCGGGCATCACCACGCAGCACTGGCCGAACGCGCCCTCGCCGCGGTATGCGCCGTGGCGGCAGCGCCAGAACTGGTAGCCGTAGCCCTGCGCCCAGTCGCTCGCGGGGTCGTCGCCGTTGGAGACCTGCTTCGAGGCGGCCTCGTCAACCCACGCGGCGGGCACGATCTGCCGGCCCCTCCACTGGCCGCGCTGAAGGAGCATCTGGCCGAACCGCGCGATGTCCTCGGTGCGAACGCTCAGGCCCGAGCCGCCCACGCTGATGCCGCGCGGGCAGGCTTCCCACGTGGCGCCCTCGATGCCGAGCGGGCGGAACAGGCGCGGCTCAAGGTAGTCGCGCACCGTGGAGCCGGTGACCTTCTGGACCATGGCCGACGCCATGTAGGTGGCCGCGGTGTTGTAGACCCAGTGCGAGCCGGGCGCATGCTCCACCGGCAGCGCAAGGAAGCCGCGCACCCAGTCGCCGTCGGGATCGCGCGTGGCGCCGTCGGTGGTGTCCTCGTCGTGCCCCGTGGTCATCGTGAGCAGGTGACGGAGGCGCATCGCTCGCAAGTTCGCCGAGGCCCTCGCCGGCAGGCTCTCCGGGAAGCACGCGGCGACCTCCGCGTCCAGGGCCAGCTTCCCTTCTGCCACGGCGAACCCGACGGCGGTGGAAGTGAAGCTCTTGCTGAGCGAGAAGAGCATGTGCGGCCGGCGCGGCTCGTAGGGCGACCACCAGGCCTCGGCCGCCACCTTGCCGCGGCGCAACAGGAGCATGCCGTGCAGGCCGCCGACGGTGCGCTCCACCGCATCTATGAACGCGACGACGCCAGCCGGGTCGACGCCCACGCGCTCCGCCTGCGCGCGCGACAGGCGCGGGCGCGCCTTCGCCGGTCCGGCGCCCGAGACGATGCACGCCGCCGCTCCGACAGCCATGCCGGCCACGACCTCCCGGCGCGTCCTGCCCTGCCCGATGTCGCTCACGCGTCTTGCCCTCCGTGGCTCCGCCATCACCCCGGCCGGCGCCGGTCCGTCGTTCGAGCTGCTGGCGCCGAGTACCTGCCAGCGCCGCAGGTAAGGCGGGCCACGGCGGCGAATGGCGCCACCGGCGATCCGCTGCGGCGCCCCCAGGAGGAACCGGCGTGAGCGACCCGCTCGACCCCGCTGTTGTGTTCGTGCCCGAGGACGGCGCGACCCGAGCCGAGCTGCATGTCGAGGGGCGGTGCGCCAGCAAGCTCTGGATCGTCCCGCGAACTCTCCGCATAGGGGAGGCGCTGGTGCGCATGGACGGCATCGGCGGGGTGGAGACCGAAGAGGAGTGCCGGCAACGCGGGTACTCGCGGCGCGTGATCGAGGCGTCCATCCGCCGCATGAGGCAGGGCGACGCCGCGTTCTCGATGCTCTACGGGATCCGGGATTTCTACACGCGCTTCGGCTACGTCACGGCTGGGCCCGAGCATCGCCTGCGCTTAACGGTGGCCCACGAGCCGCGAACGCTTCCGGAAGGGTGGACCGCACGGACCTACTCGCCGGCGGACCTGCCTGCCCTCGCGGCGCTCTACGATGCCAACACGGCCGATGCCGTTGGCGCCGCGACCCGCCGCGCCGGCGAGGGC
>DATIKM010000030.1:0-14518 GCA_035477595.1 Chthonomonadales bacterium | reverse complement strand
CCCTTGATGGGCCTGCGCCACCTGCCAGAGACCTCGCGCAGTTGGCGAAGTCAGCAAACTCCTCGAACTGGAGCAGGTCCTTTGGGCGGATCTCTGCTGGCGCTTCGGCAAGATACAGTGTGCCACGCGCCGTGATCTGTGACCGGCCGCGAGCCACGTTCTCCAGAAGGCGTGCCTTCCGCAGGTAGGTTAGGGCCCACTGCAACCGGTCAGCCACGCGCGTGCGGCCGCCACCGGGGAGGAGTTGGCGAAGGTCCTCGTCCGTCAGCGCAAAGCGCTCGATGGCCGCGCGCTCGTACTCGCGCCAGTGGCGCACGATGCCGTCCTGAGCGGTCTCAAGCACCGGACGCAGGAACCTGTGAAACTCGGGAACAGCCATTCGCTCCTCCCCGTCACGCTTCATCGGTGGTGTGACCAGACTACAGCACGTCCACGACCGCGCCGGACTCGAGCGACTCGATGGCGGCCTGAATCACCTTCTGCGCCGCGAGGCCGTCGCCCCCGGACCCGTCTATCCGGTCCGGCGGCACGCCGTCGTCCAGCTCGCGCAGGAAGCAGTGCAGCCGCTCTCGGAACGTGTCGTCGAAGTCGCGGACCCCCCCGAACACCGGGTTCGTGTAGACCTGCTTCACCAGGTCGCGGGCCGGGTAGAGGGTGGCCTCCCGCCACATGTCTCGCAGCACGAACCGCCCTTCCACCCCCGCGACCTCGCAGCGCTCCATCGGGTGCCCGCGCGCCAGGTCGTAACTGCTCGTGAGGTGGCCCACCGCGCCGCTCGTAAGCTGGAAGCAGAACGCCGCAGTCGACCACAGAGAGCGCCCCACCGCCTTCTTGGCGAAGCACTGCACCTTCGCGACGTCCCCGCAGAAGTGGCGGATCAGGTCGATCGAGTGCGGGTTGAGCGCCTTCAGATGGAAGTAGGGGGAGTCGAACTCGCCCGGCCTGCCGATCCAGAGCGCCACGTTCACGAAGAGCACCTCGCCGAGCCGGCCCTCGTCCATCCATCTTCTCGCCAACCGGGCCGCCTCGGTGAAGCGGTGGTTGAAGTTCACCGCCATGCAGACGCCGCGCTCCCGGGCGGCGCGCACCATTTCATCGGCGCGCCCGACGTCGTTGCAGATGGGCTTCTCCACCAGTACGTGGCACCCGGCGTCGATCGCCTGCAGGGTCGGTTCGTAGTGATCGCTGGCGTACTCATAGCCCCCGGTCGCCACGCTTGCCATGTCAGGCCGCAGCTCGGCCAGCATGCGTTCGGCCGAGGTGTGCCACTGCACGCCGAAGCGCTCGCCGGCGGCGCGGGCCCGCTCCTCCACGATGTCGCAGACGCCCGCCAGCTCGGCGAGCGGGTCCTCCTGGTATATCCTTGCATGAAGGCGGCCGATGGGCCCCATGCCGATCACGCAGACGCGTATCATTCGCGTTCGCCCCGCGAGAAGCTGTAGTGGTGTGCGCCGGCTCGCCCTCGGGCGGACTGGCGGCGACTCCGGGGGCGACCTCGCCCCCATGAGAGCGCGGAGGATGAACAACCCCAGGCCCTCGTAGTCGCGAGCGTCCACCTTCGCCAGCCGCCCCGTGCCGTCGATGGTGGCAGAGAGCTAGACCAGACGCTCGTACATCTGCTTGGCTGTTGGACAGGTGGCGCGTGGCAATGGCCTGCAGCGGCGTGCGCGTCGCTTTGGCGTCGAGCCCGACGACCTCTACCTGCTCCGCCGTGGTCGTTGCGGACCAACACGTCCACCAGGTCGAAGACTCGGACGCACATCCCCCGTCTGCCTGGCTGCCACGCGCTCTACCTTCGACGCTCGCGCCGGGCTTCCTCCTGTCGCATCGCCGCAGCCCGACGGCTGGCAAAGGAACTGGTTTGGCCGGTGCGAGCAGCTTCCACCTCAGCCAGAGGGCCCGTGCATGGAAGATACACACGGGCCAGACCGACGCGCCGAGGGCGCCTCGGTCACCCCACAGGGACGCTGCCCCTCTGGCCGCGGGTTCCTCTCATACCCGCGGCTTGCGGCGCAGCCTTCTCTCGGCGCGGTGCGCACGTATGCGCTTCGCGCGGAGCCGAGGTGATCTGATGACCGGCATGCTCTCCAGTCGCAGGAGAAGGCGGGGAACGGTGCTCCTGGGCACCATCCTGTTCTCGGCGATCGCGTCGACCTTGCTGGCCGGCGCCATCCTCCTAGCACGCACGCACTACGCGCGCGCTCACACGGACGCGGACCACGCCAGGGCCCTGGACCTGGCGGAGGCCGGCATCAACTACCAGTTCCACAAGGTGTCGGCTAATCCCGATCAGGCCGACCAGTACCCCGGCGCCACCCGCAGTCTTGGCGGCGGGCAGTTCCGTGTGTGGTGCACCGCCAGGGCGAGCGACGGGACCGAATCGACCCCGTGGACGCCGCCCGGCTACCTCTACGTGTACGCCGAGGGCAACGCGAACGGCGTGAAGCGCACGATCCGGGTCAGCGCGAGGGGCTTCGCCGCCAAGGGCGACTACGCCATCTACACGATGGATAGCACTAGCGTCTGGAACGGTTCGTCGCTCACCGTCGCCGGCGACATCGGCACGAACGGGATCTACCGGTTCAGCGGCACGCCCACGATCACGGGCAGCGTCACCTTCTGTGGACCCGACGCAGGCTGGTTCAACGGCGTGAACCCCGGCCCCTACACTGTCTACCGGCAGCCCAGGCGAACCGAGTTCGCTACGGTGGCCCAGAAGGCGCTGGAGATGTTCCCAGCGGCCACGCACCCGCCGGGCGGACTGGCCTACCTGAGGCTTAACAACAACAACGCGACGGCGGCCACCCCTGCGATCGTGGGCAACTCCGTCACCAACACTGTTACGATCCGGGGACCAGCCAACATCTATCTGGAGAACCTGAACCTCACCGGCAGCCGCACCATTAACATCGACAACAGAAACGGTCCCGTGAACATCTGGATCGGCCCGGAGGGCGGGCCCAACGTCGCCAGGTTCCGCGGGGGTACGGCGGTGATCTCGCCCCAGCCCGAGTACGACCCGGACGCGCCGGGCGCCATCGACCGGCGCTGCATCATCTTTGTCGCGACCCAGGGCGGCATTGACCTTGCGGGCAACCAGGTGATGGACGCCTCAGTCTACGCCTACAACCGCGATGCATTCGGCCGGCCCTTCGGTCTCGTTCGCAACAGCGGCAACCCCACAATCAATGGGCAGATCCTCGCCAACCAGGTGGACATCAACGGCAACGTCACCATCAACTACCGCAAGACGCTTCCCGGGCCGACATCGGTCGGCTACTACGGCTATGACAATTCGTGGATCGAGGTACGCCCGCGGTGAGCGGGCGGCGCTGAGGGCGGACGCCAGCGGGACGGCGCAGATCGGGGATCTGCTCGAGCCGGGCCCGGCGCCCCCGAGGCGGACTCCGGCTGACCGGCTCGCAGGGGGTCGAACACCATGCAGTCAAGACGGGGACGGCGCGCGAGAGCCGGCTTTACGCTGGTGGAGGTGCTCGTCGCGGGCTTAATCCTCTCCATCGGCATCCTTGCCATCTCGCGCCTCTGGATCGTCTCCCATGAGCTGACGATCGGCACGGACGACACGGGGATCGCCTACAACCTCGGACGGATGGCAATGGAGCACACGAAGCTGGCGGGGTTCCACTCGGCGCCGGAGGGCTCGGCGACGGCTCACTTCGACGCGAACCAGAACCCGACCACGCAGGCTCAGGCGCGATTCGCCGTGACCACGACGATCGCCACGTCGCCTCCGGTCTCGGGCTCGGGACCGGATCCCTCCGCCATCCGGACCGTAACGGTGTCGGTGAGGCGTATCGCCACCAACCAGGTGCTCTACCGGACGGACACGTTTCTCGTGAGGGCGGGGATATGAGAGCAAGGGCCCGCGGATTGACCCTGGTTGAGTTCCTGGTGGCGGGCATCGTGGCGCTCACCGTCGGCGCGGGGCTGATCATCCTCGTGCAGGGCACCTACGCAGCGCACGCCACGATCATCGGCCAAAACGCCGCCACCGCCAATGCCCGCGCCGCGGTGGACTCGCTGGCCGACCGGCTCCGAGGGGCTCAGCTCGACCCGGCGACGGGTGCGGCGCTGACCACGGCGAGCGCCGGCGAGGTGGCGTTCTGGGACTTCCACAGCCAGTACGACGACACACAGGCGCGCACCCTCGTCCGCGTCCGCTACTTCGTTGCCGGTGGGGTCCTGAGGCGCACGGTCAACAATCTGCCCGCCAGCGGCGAGGCCATCGCGAGCGGCGTCGAGGCACTCGCGTTCGTGTACTACAGGCACGTCCCGGGCTCCGGCTGGGCCACTACCACTAACGCGGCGGACGTAGGCGCCGTGAAGATCACCGCCACGGTTGCCAATAACGGATACAGGCGAACCATCACCGCAACGGTGCAGGTCCGCCAGAAACGACCCGCGCACTAAGCGGTCGCATGCCGTGCCTTCGGGCAGCGGCTCCGCGGCCGCGGAGCTATCGAGGGGCGTTGATCGCGCACCCGAGGAACGGCATTGAGACACCGCGCCATCATCGGCGTCGACATCTCGAGCGACGAGATCCGTGCCGCTTACGTGCGCAGCACGAGCGGCGGACCTCAGCTTGAGGGCATCGCCAGTATCCCAGCTCCACCCAACAGCATCGATCGCGAGGGACTGCTCGTCCCGGAGGCACTGGGCGACGCCATTCGGGGTCTCTGTCTGCAGATCGCGCCGAAGGCATCCCATGTGGCCATCGGCATCAACTCCGGCAGCCTCGTCGCCCGCGTGATGGAGATTCCGCCCGTCCCCGACAGCGAGATCCGAGCAGTCGTCCGGGGCGAGATGGACCACTTCCGCATCCTGCCGGCGGGCCAGAGCGCGTTCGACTTCCACAGGCTGCCTGTACCCCCCGAGGGGCCAGACAAAGCGACTGAAGGCCCGAACACACGCGTGCTGCTCATGGGCGCCGAGGAGCGCGTCGTTGCGAGCTACCGCGCATCGGTCGACGCTGCAGGGCTGAACGTAGTCGCCGTGGAGCCTGGCGCCATCGCCGTGCTTCGCGCTCAGCGCGCCGAGTTGATCGACCGCGAGGCGATCGCCACCGTGGTCGTCTCGCAGTCGGCCACCGACATCTGCGTGAGCTGCAACGGCGACCTGCGCTTCTACCGGCGCGTCGACACGGGCACCGCGGAGATGGTGCGCCGAGCGGACGGCATCGGACAGCAGGCCGCGGAGGCGCCGTCAGGCCTCCTGGTGCCTGCTGAGGACTTCCGCGACTACAGCCAGGACCAGGACGCGGCGGAAGACGGCCTCAACCGTGCAGCCATGTCCGCGCTGATGACCGAGGTCCAGAGGTCGATCGACTACTACGTCCGCGAGTTCCCCACGGGCGAGGACCAAATCGACATCCATTTCGCCATCGACGCGCCCAACGCGGCGGCCGTCTTCGAGGCGATGCGCCAGTACCTGCGGCGGCCTGCCCGGCTCGCCGCGCTGCCCGAGGATCTGGCGGCAGCGTCGGCTTCCTCCGGAGTGCCGGCGGCAGGCGTGCCACGCTACCTGGCGGCGATCGGGCTGGCGCTCCGCTGCTGCGGCGGCCCCTACGGCGGTGCGGCGAAGCTGGACCTCAGCGTGGGCGACCGCGTGATCCGCGAGCGACGCGCCGCCCCGAAGGCGATGGTGCTCAGCCTGGCGGTCTCCGGCCTCATTCTGGTGGTCACCGTGGGCGCGGCTGTCGTGACGGGCTTCAGGATCGCCGGTACCCAGCGCACCCTCACGCAGGTGAAGCACGAGCTGAGCTCCCTCCGAGGCGAGCACGCGGCCGCGGTTGCTAAAAAGGCGCGCCAGAAACAGCTCGTGGGCGCCATCGAGTTCCGCAACAAGCCGATCCTCCAGACGGTGGAGTTCGTGTCCGCGGCGGTTCCGCCCCGAGCCGGGCTCGTGAGTCTGGAGATGGACAAGGACGGGAGCGTGACGATTCTTGGTCACGCGCACACGCCGCGCGCCGTGGCCGACCTCATGGACACGCTCAACATGGCCCCGGTTCTCGAACCCGTGCGCCTGAACGCGCTATCCCGTCAGCAGTCCCGGGACAGAGGCGGGCCCTGGTTCCTCCGGTTCGACCTGCAGACCGCCTACGTGAAGCGGGGCGGCCCGGAGTTGGAGGAGCCGAAGACAGCGGCCGCAACACCGACATCACCTTCGGGAGGTGGCTAGCATGGGATCTCTTCCCGCTCCCGTACAGCGGTGGCTTACCATCCTGCTGCCGCCGGTAGTGCTGATCGTCTCCTGCCTTGTCATGGTTCCTCGCAACGTGAGGCTCAGAGACGCACACAAGGACATCGCGGCCAACCGCGTGGAGATCAAGGCCTACCTGACCAAGCTGGCGGCGATCGAGGGGCAGCCAAGCGACCCCAAGGTGGCCACCCTGCCCTACACTCGCCAGGAGCAGAGCGACTTCCTGCGCGGTCTCAACACGCTCAGCAACCAGACCGGCAACCGGATGGTCTCCGTGGCATCGCTGGCGCCGCCGCCGCAGCCCGCCCGGAAAGCGAGCGCCAAACGCGACGAGAAGGACGCGAAGAAGAAGGGCGCCGATGAGCTCCCGGAGGGCGTCGTCGCCATTCCCAGCACCGTGGTGTTTGAGGGCGACTTCCGGGGTCTGCGGGCCTTCTTGGGCGGTCTGCAGCACTCGCAGCGCCTCATCTCCCTGGATGCGTGCCGGATCGAGCCGCTGGAGGACGCCGCCCCGATGCTTCGCACGACGCTCTCCATTGTCCGGTACGTGGACGCTCCCGGCGGCGGGACCGAGGCGCCTCAAGCGCCCGCGGCGCACGCCGGGGAGTCCGACGGCGCGCCGAGCGCCAGTTGAGCAAGGATCGCCGACCTCGCCGCAACGCCTGTGGTGACGCGGCTAACGTGGATGACAGGGTTCCCGACATGAAACCAACCCGTATGACCTGGCTAGCAGCAGTCGCGGCGCTCATCGTGGCGTGCCCCGCCGTGGCGCGCTCCGGCAGCCCGAGCCCGACCGCGGCGGCCCGCACCGTCATTCTGGACTATGCCAACGCCGACGTCGCGGACGTTCTGCGAGCGCTCGCGACACAGAGCCGCGTGAACATCGCGCTGAGCCCCGGCGTGCGGGGCCTCGTGACGGTCCATCTGCGCGACAAGACGGTCGACGACGCCATTCAGGTGGTGGCGAACCTCGCTGGCCTCGCCATGAGGAGGGTCAACGACACCTACGTGGTCGCCCAGCGCGCCGACATGCGCCAGACGATCGAGCGCCTGGGACGCAACCGCGTGGTTAACCTGACCCACATGCCCCCGCCGGCGGCCGTCTCGCTCGTCGAAAGCGCCTTCCCAGACCTCACCGCGCGACCACACTCGCGTGGTGTGGTGCTCATCGGCGCCGACGCGGACATCGAGCCCGCCGAGCAAATGTTGACGCACAACGACGTGCCGACGCCGGACCAGGTCCGTGTGTCGGCACGCGTCGAGCTGAAGCACCGGGCGGCGGCGCCACTGGCCGCGTCGCTCGCGAAGATGACCCCAAGGCTCTCCGCGGAGGTCGCCGGTACGGGTCTCGTGCTGTCGGGAACGAGGGCTGAAGTCGAGGCCGCCACACGGGCGGCCGAGATGATGGACGTGCCGAGCGAGCCTACCGATGAGGTGCGCGTCTACAGCGTGAAGTACGTCAACGCGGGGCAGTTGATCGAGCTTCTCACGCGGGCGGTGCCTGATGTCAAGGTGATGCCGGGACCCGAGGCCAACAACCCGGAGCAACCCAAGTTCAACATCCTGAGCGGCCAGCTCGCGGGAACCTTCGTCAACGACAGGAACGAGAGGGATCAAGCCCTCAACAGGACGACCGGCGCCGGCCCAGCAGTGTCGCGCCGGGTCACCAAGCTCGTGCTGAAGGGCACGCCGGCCCACCTCGATGCCGCGATGAGGTTGCTCGAGCTAACCGACACGCCACCGCGCCAGATGCTCGTCGAGGCGCGGATCGTGGAGACCTCGCCGGAGCTGGCGGAGCAGATCGGCCTCCGGTGGTCGTGGGAGCGCTTCCGGTTTGCGGAGCACCCGCTGGGAACCCCGGCGGCGGATATCGGGGCTACCACCCGCCCTCTGCCGATGGGCCAGATAACTCGCGTCCCGCTGGACTTCGGCGCAGAGCTCGACGCCCTGATCCGACACCGCGAGTCGCGGCTTCTCGCCAACCCGAAGCTGACCGCGCTGAACGATGAGGACGCGTCCATCTTCATCGGCGACACGCTGCGGGTCCGCGTGCTCGCTCAGTCCAGCGCAACCGCTGGATCGCAGTTCACGGTGCTCGAGGTGCCGGTGGGCATCGTCCTCCTCGTTCGCCCGAGAGCCAACGACGACGATACCATCACGCTGCGCGTGCATCCCGTCGTCAGCACGCTGACGGGCTTCGTGGACGGCCTGCCCCAGACGGTGGCTCGGGAGGCCGACACCTCCGTCAGGGTCCAAGATGGCGACACGCTGGTCATCGGAGGCCTGATCCAGGAGTCGGACATGACGACCATGGAGAAGATCCCGGTGCTCGGAGACCTGCCGTTCATCGGGCAGCTCTTCCGACACAGGGACAGGTCGCACCGCCGGACCGAAGTGATGGTCTTCCTCACCGTCCGCATGCTGAGATAGCAGCACGGGCGGCGCCTTGCCCGTCCGCGGATCGCCATCGGCGACCGCGGACGGGGCCCATCGCAGTCCTCTCCTGAACGGGAGCCGTCAATGAACGTCGCTAACCTGAGTCCCTCCGATCGAGTGAAGGTAATAGTGCTGCTCGCAGCCATCGTCGTCTGCCTGGTGATCGCGGGCACCATGGTCGTTGGCGCGGTGTCAGGCAAGTCCCCGCCCAAGACTGTCGCCAAGAGTGCTGAGACAGCCGCGAGCGCCACGGCCTCCGACGCCGCAGCCGCTACACCCATCGGGACGGCGCCCGGGGACTTCCCGATCGCCTCGAACCAGACGAAAGACCTGAACCTTGCGACGGCAGCCGGCGTCAAGCTCGACGTGCGCGACCCGTTCGCGCCGGAGCCTTCGCTGGAGCCCGGGCCATCGATGGTCGACCACAACAGGCCTGCCGTGCGCGCGACCCCGTCGGGGCCGTCCTCGCCCTCGCCGCTCCCCGAGCCCGTCCACTTTGGGCGGCCGTCCAGCGGCCTCGGCATGCCCCTTCACCCGTCGAGCGGCCTGGGCGGGCCAGCGGGACTGACAGCCGTTCCGGTGGAGCCGGTTGAGCCCGAGATACGCCTGATCGGCATCGTCTCCGGGCAGCCCTCCGTGGCGACGCTCTCCGTGGCGGGCAAGACGCTCATCGCGCGCGACGGGGACCTGCTCGCGCCCGGCTACCGGCTGCTCTCGATCACGCCAGACGGCGTTTCTCTGCGCCGCGCGGGCGTGGTGCAGAAGGTGCGCGTGGGCACGGCGATCAACTCGCCTGCGGGCGCGTCGGCCGAGCGCAGTCCACCCTAGAGATCGCAGGCCTCGCGCACATACCTCCAGCGGCCCGCGGGCAATGGTCCCCGTCGGGCCGCTGTCGTTGCGGCGAGGGCGCTCGGCGCCCGCAGGGCGCGGCCGCCGCAGAGCTCGCTGGCGCGGCGCGCGACCATGGCAGACCGGTCCGACTACCGCCGCCCGGCAGTGCTCGGCGGGCGGCGAGCGGCCGCTACCACGGCAGCGCACATGCAGACGAGCGCAATGGCGGCGAAGACGGCGACGGCGGGCGTACCGCCCGTTGCCATAGCACCGGCGGCAAGGCCCCACGCGAAGCACGACGACGCCAGCCAGCGCCGGACGCCAGGGCGCCCAGGCCGCCGGCTAGCAGAATAGAGGTTCAGCGCGCCGGCGGCAGCGAACAGCGCTGCGATGCAGAGGAAGTAGGGCGCGTAGCTCACGGGGACCACCAATGACAGCTGCCCGCGGGGGATAGCCCTCCCGCGGGCTCGCAGTGGACGCCGACCATCAGGGCGAGCAGCCCGCGCGGCGCTCCATCAGGGAACGCCCCACGAGCCCCAAGCGCTCAGTCGCGCTCTTTGGCCGCCTGCTTGGCGCGCTGGCGCTGGATCTTGCGGATCGAAGCCTTCACCTCGCGGCGCCGGCGATCGCTGGGCTTCTCGTACCGCTCGTGCATGCGCGCTTCCTTCGTGATGCCGCTGTTCATCACGGCCTTCTTGAAGCGCTTGATGGCGGAATCGATGTCCTCGCCGGGCTTGACGACGACCTGGATCAAGGGCGGTCGGTCCTTTCCTTCGAACGTGTGAGATCACGGCACGGCGCATTATACTCCACACGGTGCGCGAGCGTCGACTCCAATTGTGGCCTGGAGTCGTAGCGCCGCGCAGGAGGTTTTCGCCCGGCGCCTGCGGTATCTCTTGTAACGAGGGCTAGCCGGCCTGGCGGGAGCGCCGCCGCGCCCGGCGATGGAGGGCACCCATGGGCGAGCGATCTACGGAACGGGAAGATGCGTGCCGGGGCCGCGAGTCGCGGCGTGACTTCCTGGCGAAGGCCGCTGGCGTCGCGCTGACCGCGGCGGGCGCCACAGAGGCGGGCGCAGTCGCGCAGACTCCGGCGGCGCCAGCCCCCGCCCTGCCACGCATCACGATCGGGGGAGTCTCCATCGCCCGCATGGTCATAGGCTGCAACCCCATCGGCGGCTGGAGCCATCAGACGCGCAACACCACGCTCGCGATGACGGACTACTTCACGTTGGAGAACACCGTGCGGTTCCTCCAGCGCTGCGAGGCCGCCGGGCTGGACACGTGGCTCACATACTGGGACGACAAGCCGCTCAGGGCGCTGAAGGCGCGCTGGGAGCAGGGCTCTCAGCTCCGGCCATACTTCATGGGCGAACTGCCCGAAGGCGGCAGGCTGAGCCGCGAGGTGCTGGAGTACCGAACGCGGTACTTCGTCCACCACGGCAACGTGACGGACGGTCTCTTCCGCGCTGGCAGGCGGGAGCAGGTTCACGACTTCGTCAAGCGCGTGCACGACCAGCTCGGCGTCCCCGCAGGCATCTCGGCGCACGACCCCGAGTGCATCCGCTACGCCGACGAGAAGGGCTGGGAAGCCGACTTCTACCAGTGCAGCCTCTACTACGTGACGCGTCCGAGGGAGGAAGTCCGGGCCAGGCTCAACGCGGTGCCTCTCGGCGGGTCGCTCTTCCTCGATACCGATCGCGACACGATGCTGAGCGTCATCCGGCAGGTACGCAAGCCGTGCCTCGCGTTCAAGATACTGGGCGCGGGGTGGCACTGCGGGACCGATGAGGAGGTGGAGGAGGCCTTCCGGTACGCCCTGCGGGGGATCAAGCCCACGGACGGCATCATCGTGGGCATGTGGCCGAAGTTCAAGGACGAGATCGCGCAGAACGTCGCCTTCCTGCGACGGCATGGCGCCGTCCGGCCCGCGCCTGCGTGACGAAGACGCTCGTCGCCGTGGTGCCGGCGCTTGCCCTGATGGCGGCCAGCGCAAGGTTGCCGCAAGCGCCGGCGCCGCCCGCGGCGACCTCCCACCTGCTCTACCCGTCGTCCAGCGCCTCCGTGCCGGCGGGCCGGATAACGGTCGTGGCGGTCACGCCGCGCGATGCCGCGTCGTCTGGCGTAACGCTCAACGGCAGGCCGGTGCGCCTGGAGCGCCTCTCCCTCTCGGAGGAGTGGTGGCCTCGCGCCATCCGGCGTCCCGATCTCGGCCCCCGGCCCGCGCTGTTGGACGACCCGAGCGCCGCCTCGCTGTGGAGGGGCCTCGTCACCATCCCGCCCGGTGAACACACACTGAGCGCGGGCGCCACGAGCATCCGTCTGTCACGGCCGGGCGGCGCCCGCCTAGAGGCGCCACGCCAGCCCCTCCCGCCATGGCGGCCCCATACGCCCGCCGCGACGGGCTCGTGCGGCGCCTGCCACGCGGTCTCGGGCGCGCCTCCCGCCCGCGTCCTGGGCGCCGCACCAACGCCGGACGCCTGCGGCAAGTGCCATCCGGACGCCGAGATGAAGGTGCAACATCGTCACGAGATGGGCATCTTGTCGCGCTGCTGGACCTGCCATGACCCCCACGGCTCGACGCGCGCCCAGTTGCTCACGGACACCCAGCGCGCGCTCTGCACCCGCTGTCACGCAGCCGGGCACCTGAAGGACTGAGAAGGCGCTACGCGCCCGTCGCGCTCCTCATGGCCTGGTGGTCGATGGCGGGCAGGCGCGGGCCAAGGTTCGCCACGACCTGCGCCGCGCACCACGAGGCGATGCGCCCCGCAGCGGCGGGGTCGAGGCCGCGCACAACCCCGTAGAGATAGCCCGCTGCGTACATGTCGCCCGCGCCGGTCGCGTCCACCGCCTTCACCGCGTAGGCCGGTATGCGCGTCACTTCATCGCCGCGATGCACGAGGGATCCCGTCCGGTCCTGCGTGACCACGGCCGTGCCGCACAGGCCCGCGAGGTACCGCGCGCTCTCCTCAACCGTCTCGGCTTCCGCCATGGCGCGTGCCTCCTCGCCGTTGGCGAACACGACGTCCACATGGTTGCGCAGCAGCGTTCGGAAGTCGTCTCGATGCCTGCCGACACAGAACGGGTCGGAGAGGCTGAACGTCACGAGGGCGCCGACCGCTCGCGCTTCGCGAAGGGCCAGGAGCACCGCCTCCTTCTGGTTCTCCGTGTCCCAGAGATAGCCCGTGACGTAGAGGCAGCGGCTGCGCCGGAGGTCGTCGAGGTCGACGTCGGCCGCCGTCAGAGCGCGGCTCTCCCCGAGGTAGGTGTTCATGGTGCGCTCACGGTCCGGCGTAATCAGGATCACCGAGATGCCCGTGGCCCCCGCGCCCACGCCCAGGTTCGCCTTCACGCCGAACCCTTCAAGCGATTCGCGGTAGCGCCGGCCGAAGTCGTCGGGGCCCACGCGGCTGGTGTAGCATGTGGTGGCGCCGAGCTGCGTTAGGCCAAGCATCGTGTTGGCGCCCGATCCGCCGGCGGCTGTGGTGAGGAGCCGGTCGCCGACCAGGCCCACGAGCGCCTCCCTGCGGTCCTGGTCGATGAGGAACATGCCGCCCTTCTGCACACCGAGGCGCCGCAGGTCGTCGTCCTCCACCTCGGCGACAATGTCGAATAGCGCGTTGCACATGCCGAACACGTCGATGGCCATTCCGCTCTCCCGGGTGAGCCGATCCCGCCGCGCAGGAGTATACCCAGCGTGCGTCCGGGCGCCAGGCGAGGAAACGGCGGCGCCAGCGGCGTAGAGATATATGTGTGGAGTTGCCTCGGAGGCAGTCCGTGCGGCGGTCCTGCATCTTGCTGACAATCTCCCTGCTCCTCGCCGGCGTCCACGGCGCCAGGGGGCAGGGCTTCTCCTTCCTGCACATTACCGATACCCACGTCGGTGCCGCCGGCCGTGAGCAGGCCCTCGGCCATCTGGCGGCCGCCGTCGGCAGGATGTCGCCGAAGCCGGCATTCGTGGTCAACACGGGCGACCTGACGGATCTCGGCACACCGGAGCAGCTCCGGCGCTATGCGGAGCTCGCATCGGCGCTCACGGTCCCGTCCCACGCAGTCCCCGGCAGCCACGATGTCCGCTGGTCGCCCACGGTGAAGGCCGGCTTCGAGGCGACGGTCGGTCCCCGCCACCGCTCGTTCCAGCACGGCGGGTGCCACTTCGTGCTGCTGGACAGCACGATCGCACTCTCCCACAGGGGCCACATCGACCGCGCGCAGCTCCGCTGGCTGCAGGGCGACCTGCGCAGGCTAAGGCGCGGCACGCCTGTGTTCGTGTTTGTGCATCACCCCGTGGGACGCATGCCGCGCCAGATCGAGAATGAGGACGAGCTGCTGCGCATCCTGGCGCCGTACCGCGTGGCCGCCCTGTTCGCGGGCCACGGCCATGCGGACGCTGCCTGGACCGTCAACGGCATTCCCGTCTTCATGGCGCGAGGGCTCCACGAGGGCTCATATCACCGCGTGGAGGTGGGCGACGAGAAGGTGCGGGTGCTAAGGGCGATCGAGGGCCCGGACCGTCCCGTGGAGATCGCCTCCTTGCCGCTGGCGGGCCGGCCAGCCGCGTCCGTCGCGTTCGCATGGGACGATGCGCAGGTGCCGCTGCTCGCGCGACGGCGCTTCGTCGCGGAGCTGCGAGACGAGAGGGGACGAGCCACCGATGACCGCGTCACGGCGGAGTACGCCATTGGCGGAGCCGCACCGCAGCCCATGGAGCGCGACGCTCGCGACAAGGAGTCGGTCAGCTTCATGGCCCAGTTCGCCACTCGGGAGCTGGTCGCAGGCGCGCACGCGCTGACGGTCATCCTGACCGCGGCCGATGGCGTCGTCTACCGCCGCGAGGAGTCGTTCGTCGTCGAGCGCCTGCAGGGCGAGCCGCGGTTTGCGTGGGAGACCCCGTTTCCGGCCGGCGACGCCGTGCGGTCCAGCGTCGCACCCTCTTCCAACGGTGTTGTCTTTGGGTCTCTCGACGGAAGGCTTACCTCGCTCTCCATCGGGCATGGCCGGCGCCGCTGGGTAGCGTCTACGCGTGCGCCTGT
>DATIKM010000029.1:0-4487 GCA_035477595.1 Chthonomonadales bacterium | reverse complement strand
GCGCGGCCGCTGGGCGTGAGGTGCTCGGCCATGTAGTCCACGAAGAGCACTTCGCTGCGCTTGCTCTGGACCGAGAACCGGTTGTGCGGCCTGATGCCCCCTTTCGGCGACATGAAGGGCGGATTGGCCAGGATGACGTCGGCGTGTTCGTTCCACCGGTCCTGGCTGGTGAGCGTGTCGTACTCGAAGATGTGCGGGTCGCTGAAGCCGTGCAGGTACATGTTCACGAGCGACAGGCGCACCATGTCCGGCGAGATGTCGTAGCCCTTGAAGTTGGCGGCCAGCCGCCCACGCTCGTCTGGGGTGAGCAAGTCGCCCTGACCCCCGTTCGCTCTCCCGGAGGGCGAGGGGGGAGAAGTGTTGGCCTTCAGAATGTGCTTGTAGGAGGAGATCAGGAAGCCCGCGGTGCCGCAGGCCGGGTCCAGCACCGTCTCGTTCTTCTTGGGGTCCACGATGGCGACGATGAAGTCGATGATGTGGCGCGGGGTGCGGAACTGCCCGGCGTCGCCCTGGCTGCCGAGCACCGAGAGCAGGTACTCGAAGGCGTCGCCCAGGCGCTCGGAGTGGTCGTACTCGAACTCGTCGATGACCTTGAGGAACGCCCGCAGCGTCTCCGGGTCGCGGTAGGGCAGGAAGGCGTTCTTGAAGATGTCCCTGAAGAGCGGCGGAATGCCGGGGTTCTCCGGCATCTTGGCGATGGCCTCGGCGTAGAGGTTGAGCATCTCGTGGCCGCCCAGCCCCGAGCGCATGAGCCTGGCCCAGCCGTAGCAGGCGTAGTCGCCGGCGAAGAACTTGCGTTTGCCGCCCAGCTCCTCGCTTTCTGCGTCCATGTCGTCCATGAACTTGTAGATCAGGGCGATGGTGATCTGCTCGACCTGGCTCTTGGGGTCGGGCACCTTGCCCACCAGGATGTCGCGGGCGGTGTCGATGTGGCGTCTGGTGTCGGTGTCGAGCATGGGGTTAGCGGTGGACGTCCCGGCGGTTGCCGATGCGCAGCGCGAGCACCACGAGTTCGGTCTCTCGCAGCTCGTCGATCACGCGGTAGTCGCCCGCGCGCACGCGGCGCAGGCCCTGGAACTCGCCTTTCAGCGCGCGGCCGGCGGCGGGGTCGGATGCCAGCCGATCGATGGCGTCCACGAGTCGCTCACGCTCCTTCGCCTCGATCATGGCGAGCGCTCTGGCGGCGCTCTCCTTAATGCGGATCGAGTAGCTCACGCCGGACCTCGCTCCAGTCGAGCACCGGATCCGCCGGGCCGCGCAGCGCCTCGAGCGCGCGCGCGATATCGTCGAAGTCGGCCGGGTAGTACTCGACCGCCTGGCGCACCACGTCGGCCCGACTGCGGCGGAGCATGGCGGCGGCCTCGTCGAGCCTGGCAACCAGCGCGTCCGGCAGGCGTGCGGTTATCTGGCTCATCGGCGCCCTCCCAGAGTCGCGCGCATGCCGGTGACATTATGCGGCATCACGGCGCGAACTGGTTGAGCGGGATGTAGTCCTTGACGTACTCCGGCACGAGAGTGCGGAACCTCTCCGGCACGGTGCGGAAGTCCCGAGTCGAGAGGACCGGGTTGGTGGCCAGATCGGTGTATTGGCGCTGGTCGATGATATCGCGCACCTGCCCGCTGGTGACGTAGGCTTTGAAGTAGTGCTTGATCGCGGGGATCGCCGAGGGCGGTTCGGGCACATGGCCGGCGACGAACTTGGCGAACTCCTCCTCCAGCACCTCGTCCTTGCTCTTGAAACGGGGGATCAGGCCGAACACCTTCTCAATGATCTCGCGCAGCGTGATGCGGCGGTCCACCCCGGCTGCCTTCCGCAAGCGCTCCAGCGTGAAGAAGTCCTCCGGCTTGTCGAGCACCTGCCGACTCACGTAGTCGATGACCCGGTCCCACTGGCTGTCCTGTACGGCGGCGGCGATCTCGGCGTTCTGCCGCACGGTCTCCTCGAACCGGTCGAAGAACATGCGGTCGATCTTCATGCCCTGGTAGCCGACGGCCTCCTCGCGGACCGATGCGAGGATGTCGGCGCCGAGGTGTTCGTAGGTGCCGTCGCACACCACCGGCCCGGTGTCGCCGCCGTCGCGCGACCTGCCCGTTGGGCGCGGGAGCTTCAGCACCTCGTGGTAGTTGAACTCCTTCTCGAAGTACTCGCACGAGGCGAAGAAGTCGAAGAGCTTGAAGGTGGTCTTGTCCGGCTGGGCAATGCTCTCGCGCAGCGTATGGTTGAACAGCTGCTCCCGAAAGTCGTGCTTGCGCGTGCCGCGACCCTTTATCTGGATGAAGTCCGTGGGTGAGAAGATGGGGCGGAACAGGCCGAGGTTGAGGATGTCGGTGCAGTCGTAGCCGGTGGTCATCATGCCGACGGTGACGCAGACGCGCGCCTTGCTGGTCTTGTAGGCAGCCATGAAGCCGCCCGACCCCAGCAGGTTGTTGTTGGCGAAGTTGATGGTGAACTGCTGGGCGTCGGGAACCGAGGAAGTGACCTGGACGGCGAAGTCCGACTGGTACTTGCCCGGAAACATCCGGTCGGCCATCTGGTTCATGATCTGCGTCAGCTTGGCGGCGTGGTTCTGGCTGACGGCGAAGACGATGGACTTGCCCATCTCGCCGCTAACCGGATCGCGCAGCGCGTGCTCAAGGAAGGTCTTGCACAGCAGTTGGTTGGTCGCCTCCGAGAAGAAGCGCCTCTCGAACTCCCGCTGCTTGAACGCTTCGTCCCGGTCTTCGCCGGTATCGTCTTTCAACGAGACGACGAAACCCTCGTCGGAGAGCAGCTCGGTGGTGATCTCGGTGCGCGCATCTACCACTGTCGGGTTGACGAGAAAGTTGTCCTTGACCCCGTCGAGCAGCGAGTAGCGGTATGTGGGCTGGCTGTTCTCGCAGCCGAAGGTGCGGTAGGTGTCCAGCAGCAGCCGGCGCTCGGCCTCGCGCGGATCGCTGGCGTTTCGGCTCTCGAACCGGCGCAGGTAGTCCCGCGGCGTGGCGGTCAGGCCCAGCTTGTAGCCCACGAAGTGGTCGAACACTGCCCGCGCGTTCCCGCCGATGGAGCGGTGCGCTTCGTCGGAGATCACCAGATCGAAGTCGGTCGGCGAGAACAGCCGCAGGTACTTGTTGTTGAAGAGAAGCGACTGCACGGTCGTGACGACGATCTCCGCGCGGCGCCAGTCGTCGCGGCTCTCCTTGTAGATAACCGTCTGGTAGTCCGCCGACAGCAGGGCGGTGAAGGCCTTCCTCGCCTGCTCCTCGAGTTCGAGACGGTCGACGAGGAAGAGCACACGGCACGCGTTGCCGGTGCGAAGGAAGAGCTTCACGATGGCGGCGGCGGCCAGGGTCTTGCCCGTGCCCGTCGCCATCTCGAAGAGGAAGCGGTCCTTCCCTTCGCGCACGGCTGCCTGGAGCTGACGGATAGCCTTGAGCTGATATCGGCGGAGAAAGCGCAGCCTGTTGGCCTGGATGTACGCGGGGCGCTCCGCCTCGTTCTTCCAGCCCGCCTGGGTCCGGTACGTCGGCCGCTGGGTCAGGACGATGTAGTCGGCCTCGACCGGCTCCTCGACGAGCCGCTGGGGGTTCGGTGTGACCTGCTTGTAGGCGGCTACCGACCCAGGTGTCGGGAATGAAGTGATGACGTAGGGATTCCCACGGTCCAGGTCCCAGAAGTAGTGCAGGTTGCCGTTGGAGAGGATGACGAAGCGGCAGTTCTGCGAGCGGGCGTACTTGCGCGCCTGCTCCTTGCCGTCAAGGGGGTCCTTGCTCTCGGCCTTGGCCTCCAGGACGATGAGAGGGAACCCGCGCGCGTCGAGGAGCAGGAAATCGACGAAGCCTCGCCCCGCCTTCTCGAAGTCCTCGCCGAGGGAGTCGAGGTCGGCGCGCCGGACGGCGACGCTGGGCTCCAGGCGGACGTTCGCCGGGTGGGCGCCCTCGGGAAAGAAGCGCCATCCTTCCGCTTCGAGCAGCTTGTTGATCTTGATGCGGGCGGTTGCTTCCTTTTGCATCTATGTCTCACCCGTTACGATGCGAGCTTTGCCAGTCTCATCCACACATCTCTGCCCTCCCACTACTCCCCCCGCATTCCCTCCCCGTCCCCGCACGCTCCTGCCCCCGAGAACTCCCCGTGCCAAGATGCCGCGCATGGCCTTTCCAGGCTGGTTGGACCCGTACCTGGACCCCGAGGGAGCTTCGACCCTCTTCATCCCGGGGCAACCGCCCTCTCAAACCAACGCTCGATCTCCACGACGCCCTGAGCAGCATCCAGCATCGGACGTGCAACCTGCTCAACGGCGACAGGGTTGTCCGCATTCGCCGGGTCCAGCGCCTCGGTAAGAGCCGCCGCCATCTCATCTGCAAGCGATTCATCACAGCGCGCAATGCCCGTGTTGGGTGTCATATGGTCCCCGAAGTACAGCTCCGCAGCTTCCACAAGGTTATCTGTGCGAACGCGACCAAACACACCGTCATAGCCGGCGCCGATGGCGTGGCACCCGGCGGCCATC
>DATIKM010000028.1:0-100891 GCA_035477595.1 Chthonomonadales bacterium | reverse complement strand
CGCCCGCCCTCTGTCACCTTCGGGCGCGCCAACCACAACCCGTCGCCGACGCGCTCGATGCCATCCGCCATCGCTCCGGCAAACCGGGCCTCTACGACGGACGGTGGCTCGACCAGGCCATACGGACAGGAGGCGACCCCGAGCCGCACCGCCCACGCCGGGTCGCCGTAGGAGTAGTGCCAGTACTCCTCGCGGCAGTTGGAGAAGCCCGCGCCCAGCATCGCCACGACCATGCGCATGCGGTTGGCGCGCGCTTTGGATCCGATGCGGTCCGTCCACGTGGAGGCGGCCGCCCATTGGTCCAGCGGCGACACCATGTCGAGTGGCTCGCCGCCAGCGCCGAGCAGTTGCACGTCGACAGCCCCACCCGTGCAGTGCCCGGGAGGCGCCTTCTCGTCGTAGGGGGCGAAGAAGCGGTTGGTGGCGCGGCGCAACGCGGAGAGCGGCCAGTTCGGGTGGCTCTCAACGACCTGCGCGTAGTACCTGTCCCAGTGCGCCCGCTGTATCGCGAGCGTGCGGAGAGCGGTGGAGACGCGTAGTTTCTCCCCGTCGCCCAGGGACTCCTGGGCGCGGTTCAGCATCTGGGCGACGGTGGCTCGGAGGTACGGGCAGCAGTCCTCGCGCACCTCCACTGCGGGGCATGCGTCCCTGATGTCGACGAGCGGCTCGCCCGTCTCCTCAATGCGGATGCGATTGAGCGCCGCGACGGGCTCGGCCGCGCCGTACCGCATACCCGACTACGGCTCCTCTTCCGACCGGCCGTCCTCGTCGATCTCCTCGGACGCGCCCGAGCAGTCCGTGTAGCGGTTGATCTCTTCCCCGCGGAACACGTGTGCGACGAAGTCGTCCCTCTCGAACCGCGGCATGTACGACGAGACGATGTCGTCGTCGACCTGCGCCATCAGCGCCTCTTCGTCCGCTACGGCCACATCGGACTCAAAGATGATGGTGGCGTGGATCGTGTCATCCGCGTAGTGGACGTCGATCTGGCCCACGCGCTTGTCCCCGTCCCAGACGAGGTAGATCTCGGAGGAGGCGGTTCGGACGAGTCTGGACAGCTTGAAGCGACTTTCCAAGGTCGATCTTCCCTCTGCTACCACGAGAAGCTCTGATGGCGGCGATGGCGGCCGCCAGGGAGTCATTGTTCGGGCATTCCACCACGAGGCCGGCGGCGCAGCGAACAGCGGGAGCCGGACTCCCGACCGCCACGCCTAGTCCTGCCCACTGCAACATCGGAATGTCGTTGTCGCTGTCGCCAAAAGCGGCCACGTGGTCACGAGCGATTCCCAGGCGCGCCGCAACGAGGGCCAGCGCGTCGCCCTTGTTGGCGGCCACATGCATGAACTCGAGGTACTCCGGGTTGCTCTTCGTCACGTACGCCCGGCCGGCGAAGCGGTCGCGGAACAGCGGCAGCAGCTCGTCAATCTTCTCGGGCGAGTCGACAAGTATCAGTTTCGTGGGCGTACACCCCTGGAAGGCGCGCAGGTCGCCAACGACCTCCATGGGCGAGCCAGTGTGCCGATGGTAGAGGTTGCCCCATGGCGTGCTCTTTTCGACATAGACGCGAGCGCCGAAGTAGTAGTTGAGATGCAGGCAGTGCGTCGCACAGAACGCTACCACCTCGTCGGAGACGTCAGCACTGACCGGAAGGTGCTGCCAGGTCTCGCCCGAGCAGGTGTCTACCACGAGAGCGCCGTTGTACGAGATGACGGGCCCGCTCAGCCCGAGGGCCTCCGCATAGGGAGCCGATGCCTCGTGCATGCGGCCCGATGCGACCACACACACCACGCCCTCGGTGACCAGCCCGCGCACAGCGGCGGCGTTGGCGGTCGTCGGCTGGTGGTCGGGCCCGAGAAGCGTGCCATCCAGATCGATGGCCGCCATCGCATACGGAAAGTCCAGACTCACCCCAAGCCTCGCTGTCGCCTACCTCGCTCGCGATGCCAGCGGAGGCCCGCGATCGCCCCCGCGACACGGACAGCAGAGACGCGCTCTGCCAAGATAGGAGACTGCGTCGCATGTCGTTGTCCACAGATGGGCTGTGCGGCCGCCGACGGCCAGTTTCGCCCACGTGCACGGCGCGCCCACACCCGCGGCGCACAGGGACTCCAGACGTAGACCACGAACGATGCTAGATGAGCTCGGCTGCGGTGATGATGCTCTGGGCGATGTCGCGCATCCGCTTGTTCTGGTTGCGCGCCTGGAAGTGAATGCGCTTGAAGGCATCGTCCTCACTCAGCCCGAGGCGCTCCATCAGAATGCCCTTCGCCCGTTCGACGACCTTTCGCGTCTCAATCGCCTCCTTGAGCTGCTCGATCTCCTTCTCCTGCCCCTCAATCTGCCGGAACCGGCGCACCGCGACCTCCAGGGCGGGCGCGAGGTCCTCCTTCCGGAAGGGCTTCATCAGGTACGCGAGCGCCCCGGTGTCGCTTGCCTCTTCAACCATCGCCTGATCGCTGTAGGCGGTCAGGAAGAGGATCGCGCACGGCGCCTCGGCCATGATGCGCCGCGCAGCCTCGATGCCGTCCATCTCCGGCATCCGGATGTCCATGATCACAACCTGCGGCCGATGCGCCTTTGCCAGATCCACGGCCTGGGAGCCGTTTTCCGCCTCTGCGACGACCTGGTGCCCGAGCTTTTCGAGGCGCGCGCGCAATATGGTTCGCGTCAGGTTCTCGTCTTCCGCGATCAGGGCCCGAAGGGTCTCCATGGTTGGCTAGCCCTCCCACAGGCTGAGCATGACGTGCTGCCGACCGCCGTATGCTATCTATCCGCCCTGCTGCCTGACGCCCGCGGCGCCTCGCGACCTCCGGGCACGCGGCAGGCAAAGCGCTCCCATCCCACTAGCCGCCTCCGGGGCGGTCAGCGGAGCGCGACCGGCTATTGCGCCAACCGTCGCTGGATCTCCGCCTCCTCGGCAGCGTCGAGATCCACGCTCGTCTTCCGCGGCGCTTCGCGCGACGGCGCAGGCGCTGCCACGGAACTCTTCTCGGGACGCGGACCAGCGTTCTCCAAGTCCGCCTGGGCAACAAGGATGACGTACCGCAGGTGGAAGTCCTTCTCGCGCTCTGTGAGCTTGCCTCGGCCTTCCTCCGACAGGCCGTCGAGCCACTTCGTCTTCATCTGATCGCGGATGTCGAGGTGGCGCTTGCGGATCTCGGACGGAAGCGTCTCGTGCTCCACATCGACGGCGATCTCGCTCGGACCGTACACCTTCTGGACCGCACCCACGAGGCCGCCGAAGTGCGCGTAGTACGTACCGCTCTTGCGGTCTGCGTCGGTGGTCTCGCGCCGGATGACGCGCACGCGGTCCCCTAGTTTCAGCGATGCCAAGGCCACTGCCCCTCCTCCCCTATGCGGCCGGCGCGCGCCCTGGGACCGTCGGGCCGCCGCCCAGCCGCACCGAAAGCCAGTCGGCCAGGGCGGTGAGCGAAACCATCTGGTCTACGCGACGCCGCGCCTCAGTGAGCGTCTCGATGTCGTCGGCCCACGCGTCCGGAGGCCGCGTGGCTGAGACGCGCACGATCTCGGCACGATGAGTCACGTGAACCAGCCTGGCGTCGGCGCCGGATGCGGACGCTGCGAGCATATCCCGGTACGCCGTTGCCAGAACATCCAGCACCAGCCCCACCGCGCCGCGCTGCATGCGCTCCCTGCCACCGCCCGCGCTCCCGACGTCCGCCCTGCCGGCTCCGACCTGTTCGTCGCCAACCTCCGAGCCTGCCTCCTCTGCCCCGAAGTCAGCCGCCAGGCGCCGGATGCGCTCTCCAATTGACAGCGCGGCGAGAGGCCGCGCTGTCGGCACCGTGAGCGCGAAGCTCAGCGCCGCGTCCAGCCGCGCGATCTCCTGCGGGCTGCTTGCCAGCCGCAACGCCCTGCCTGTGCACCCCTGAGACCACGCCGCGAGCGACTGCGCGCGCGCCTCGTCCACTTCGGCCACCTCACACAGGTATCGGGCCAGGTCCTCCACCGGCACCGGCGACAGCCGGATCGTCTGCGACCGAGACAGAATGGTCGGCAGTACGCGCGCTGAATGCGGCGCCAGTAGCACGAACAGAGCGTAGCGCGGCGGCTCCTCGAGCGTCTTCAGCAGGCTGTTCGCGGCCGGCTCCATCAACGTGTCGGCGCGCTCGACGATATACACGCGCCGCGCGCCCACCACCGGGGCGTACTGCAGCGTGCTCGAGAGCACTCCGGAGGGCCGCCCGGGGCGGTCCCAGAACTGCCAGATCTGGGTGTACTCACCTGCCGGCGCCACGAGGCGGATCTCCGGATGGGCTGCGGCGTCGGCCCTCTTGCACGAATCGCAGGCGCCGCAGCCGTCGAACGGGTCGCGGCGGGGCGCCGGGCACGTTGCCGCCCTCGCGAATGCCTGCGCCAAGGCGGTCTTGCCCACTCCCGTGGGCCCGGCAAAAAGGTAGGTCGCCGCGAGCTGCTCGCGGCTGAGCGCATTCCTCAGGACGCGCACCGGACCGTCGAGCCCGAGCAGTTCTCCGAAGCCAGAGCCGCCGCGAGCATCCATGATCGGTGCGCCTACCAGTCCGGGACCTCTCCGGCGTCCACAGCGGCCAGGAACCTCTCCGCCTGGATAGCCGCCATGCATCCGGACCCGGCAGCCGTGACCGCCTGTCGGTACCGATGATCCTGCACGTCGCCGCACGCGAACACGCCGGGCACACTCGTCCGCACGTCGTCGTGCGTGCGGATGTAGCCGTTCTCGTCGACATCGACCTGCCCTGCCACGATCTGGCTGTTGGGCCGGTGGCCGATTGCGATGAACAGGCCGGCGATCGGCAGGCTCGAGATCTCCTCGGTCTGCGTGTCGCGGAGCACCGCAGCGGTGACGCGCTTGGCGTCCCGGTCCTGCACGTCGACTACGACCTTGTTCCAGACAGGCTCCACCTTCGGATGCTCGAACAGCCGGCGCTGCATGATCCTGGAGGCGCGCAGAGCATCCCGCCGGTGGATCACGTAGACCTTGCTTGCGAAATGCGTGAGGTAGAGCGCCTCCTCCACCGCCGTGTCTCCGCCACCGACTACGGCGACCTCCCGGTTGCGGAATGCCGGCAGTGCGCCATCGCATGTTGCGCACGCAGATATGCCAGCGCCCCCCAATCCGCCCTCCCAGACGGGCTTCTCGGCATCGATCCCCAGCCAGCGCGCCGAGGCACCGGTGGCCACAATCAGGACGCGGCACCGGTGTTCCGCCCCTGCCGCGACGACACGCAACGGCCGCTCGGACAGGCAGACCTCGGTGGCGAGGTCCTCCACGAACTCCACGCCGAAGCGCGCGACCTGCTGCCGCATGCGCAGCATCAGCTCCGGGCCCGGAATCCCGTGCTCAAAACCCGGGTAGTTCTCCACCTCCCCGGTTATGGTCAGCTGCCCGCCCTGCCCCTGCAGGGTCTGCCCCTGGCCGACGCCGCCATCAACCAGCACAGGCTCCAGATTGGCGCGGGCCGCGTAGAGCGCGGCGGTATAGCCAGCCGGTCCGCTGCCCAGGATTACCAGCGGTCGAACGCCTGACGGATCAGTCATCGGATCGGCACCATCCTCCACGCACCAGCTGGCGACAGACTGAGACCTTCGCATTATACCTTTGCGGGTAAGGGACCGCTCGGCTCCGCATCGCCGTCTGGCCTGTCGTCCAGGCAGTCGACGACACCTGCCCGACGTGCGAACTGCACCAGCATCCTCACCTCTTCGTCCGCATAGGCGCGCGGTTCCACCGTGAAGACCTCCACGACCGCTACCGTACGATGCCTGCGCTTCAGCGGAACGCCAAGGTAGGACGCAACGCGGTCGCGCTCCAGCCACCGGTGGGCAGCCGCGCGTGGATCGCCCGCGACGGACGCGACCGCGAGAGGCTTGCCGCGACGCGCCACCCATCCAGCCAATCCCTGCCCGACCGCCATGGAGGCGTCTGGCGGCGCGGAAGGACGGAAGCCCGTGGCGCACTCCAGGTGCACCACATCATCGCGGACCCGATAGAGGGCGCAGCGGTCGGCGCGCAGCATTCCGGCGGAGAGGTCCACCATGACCTGCGGCATGGCGGCGGCCTCCACCTTGCGCGCGATGGCCGGGGCGACCCGCATGAAGTAGCGCCGCATCTGCGAAGCGCGAGCGCGGGCTTCGGTGTAGAGGTCCGCGTTCACCAGCGAGGCTGCTGCAAGGTTGGCGATCGTGTAGAGCAGTTCCATCTCGGCCACCGTGAACAGGCGCCGCCTCGCGGAGGTGGCCAGGAGGACGCCCACGGCATCCTCCCGCACCGCCACCGGCACGCAGAGGAGAGAGGCAATCCCCTCCTGGTGCAGCGGCGCCGATGCGTTGCGCGCGTCCGCGGCAACGTCCGCCACGGCGGTTGGCGTCAACCACGCGCAGACCCATCCGGCGATGCCATCGCCAACGCGCGGCCGGATCCGCCGCAGTCGCTCCGCGTCGAGGCCATGGCTCGCACGCACCGTCAGGCGGTCGTCCGTTCGGTCGCTCAGCATGACCGCACAGCCATCCACGTTCAGGAGGTTCATCACGCTCTGGCTCACAAACTCGAGCGTGTCCGCTGCGTCCAGGCTCGCGTTGACCCGCTGAGTAAGCTCGAACAGCGCGGCGGCCTCCTCCGCCTTGCGCATCGCCTCCTCATAGCTCCACGCGTTATGGATAGAGGCGCCGGCGACCGCCCCGACGGCGGTGACCAGTCGTGCATCGTCCACCGTGAACGCCTGGGGCTGGTTGCTAGCCAGGACGATGAGGCCTATCGCGCCGCTGCGGGTGCTGACCGGTGCGACAATGGCCGACCGCGCACTCTCGGCAGACACCAGCGGCGCGAGGTCGGGGCTGCCGTCGCAGTCACCCACGAGGACGGGCTCGCCGGACCCCAGAACGGACGAGGGAAGTGCGCTGTCCGCCGCAAGCTGGATATCGCGGCCCTCCGCCGAGAGGTTCCGCCCGGAGGCGACGAACAGGTGGGTGCGGTCGTCGTTCAGGAGGAACAGGGCCGCAGACTGATGCTGCAGACGCCGGCACACGGAGTCGAGCGAGGCGTCGAGCAGTTCCTGAACGTTGAGGCTGCCGCTCAGTGCCGCCGTGGCATCGTAGAGCACGTCGAGCTCGCGCCTCTGCTCCGCCTGCAGGCGCCTGGCCGCGTCGCGCTCCAGGGCGAGTGCGACGCAGTCCCCCAAGGACCGGAGGCCGTCGAGGTCCGCCGAGTCGAAGGCGCGCCCGTCGTCTCCCGGCAGCGCGATCAGAGCCCCAACGGCCACGCCGCCGCGCAAAACGGGCGCCACCGCCGCGCCGCGGGCACCGCCCGCCAGCGCCGCCTGGCCACTGGCCAGAGCGCCCTCCGCGACGGACTCATCGACACGGATCTGCAGGCCGACCACATCCTCGCGGCTGCGGCCCGCGACCGCCACGAAGTCTAGAACGGAGTCAGCACCCTCGCGGAGGCCCACCGCGGTGCTGGACGCCCCGGTAAGCTCGCACGCTGCCTCGGCGATCGCCTCCAGCACCTCTCGCCCCGAGGCATCCGAGGCGAGAAGCCGCAGCACGCGCCGGAGGGCGGGGGCGTCTGGCGGGTCCGCTCGGGTCGCCGCGGGTTCGCTGGCCTGCATGGCGTACCGACCTCCGGAGGCATTATCGCACAGTCCAGCGTCACACAACAAGCCGCGAGCATCTAGCCACGGAGCAGCCGGCCGATGAGCTGGCGCCCCTCTTCTACTCGGTGGGGGGAGGCCATCGCCGCACGCTCGTGAAACGGCATCCCACTCGCCTGAGTCTCGTCTGACCCGTAGAGCAGGTACGGCATCCATCCGGCCCGATGCCCGCGCGTGGCGACCGGTGTCGCATGGTCCGGGACCACCAAAAGGCGGAAGTCCACCCCTCGCAGGCCCTTCAGGAGGGCTTCGAGAAGCAGGCTGTCCACGCTCTCCAGCGCCCGCACCTTCTCGGCAATGCTGCCCACATGGCCCGCCTCGTCCGGCGCCTCGACATGCACCAACACGAAGTCGTGGCCCCGCAGCGCCTCCGCGGCCGCCGTTCCCTGCGCGACGTAGTCGTTGTCGAAGTCTCCCGTGACCCCTGGCACATCGAGTACCTCGAGGCCCGCGAGCATGCCAAGGCCCTTCACAACGTCGACGCCAGCGACGACGGCTCCGGTCACGCCGTGCAGGACCTTGAACGGCGGAAGCACTGGCGTGCGGCCCTGTCCCCAGGGCCACAGCAAGTTCCCCGGCGGCAGACCGCGCTCCCGACGCACGACGTTGACGGGGTGGTCACTCAGCAGTTCGAGAGAGCTCAGGATGAGGCGTCGCAGCAGCGCTTCGTCGGCGCCCGCTGGCAGCATCTCGCGGATCGGCCGACCCATGTTCTCGTGAGGCTCATGGGTGGTGACCGCATCAGAGCCGTCCTGTACGACGATGACGTGCCGATAGGACACGCCGGGACAGAAGCGCATCCGTGGTTCGCCTATACGGCTTGCCGCGTGCTCCAGCAGCGCGTGCGCTTCGGGGGTGGTGATGTGCCCGGCGCAGTAGTCCGTCAGTCGCTCGCCATCTGTCGTCACGATGGAGCAACGGAAGGCCACATCGCGTGCGCCCACGGCCACGCCCATCGCGGCTGCCTCGACAGGGCCGCGCCCCGTGTAGTACTCACGCGGGTCGTACCCCATCAGCGCCATGTTCGCGGCGTCCGACCCGGGGTACATGCCGGGAGGGGTCACTTGCACCGAGCCCACCTCACCGTGTCGGGCCAGCCGGTCGAGGGTGGGGGTGCTAGCCGCCTCGAGCGGGGTACGCCCGCCGAGCTCCAGCACCGGGTCATCGGCCATCCCGTCCGGCACGAGCAACACGTACTTCAACGATCCCCTCCCCCATGCGGCGCTCGGGGGGCGCCGGGCAACGGAGTATAACCCGCGAACCGCGAGACCGGCAAATGCGCTTGCAGGAGCCACGACTGCTGAGGCCGAACCGGGGAGCCACACCGGTATCCATTCCCAGCCAAGGCTCGAGCATGACCTCCCGCGAGCGCTTCCTGACTACCCTTTCGATGGGTTCGCCGGACCGGGTGCCCATCCTCGATGAAGGGATACGCGACGATGTGCTCGACATATGGCGCGCACAGGGCCTCCCTGCGTCTGCGGACATCGGCACGATGTTCCCCACCGACGCGCGCGAGCGCCTCCCGCTCTCCCTCGAGCCGCACCCGGCCGTCGACCGGTGGCCGCGTTCGCTGCGGGAGGTGTCGCGCCTCCGTAAGCTCCTGGACCCAGCCGACCCCTCCCGCCGGCCGGCCGACTGGAACGCGATGGTGGAGGCGTGGCGGCGCCGCGACCACGTCCTCGAGATGCAGGTCCATCGCGGCTTCTTCCTGACGATGGGCGTGGACGGCTGGGAGCGGTTCGAGGAGGTGGTGCTGCTGCTGCGCGACAACCCCGCACTCGCCCACGCGATCCTCGACGCCTTTGGTGACTTCAGCGCAGCGCTCGTGGAGCGGACGCTCGACGACGTCGAGATCGACTGCGCGATCATCTCGGAGCCGATCGGTGGCAATGACCGGCCGCTCATCGGCCCCGACGACTATGCCCGCTTCGTGCTCGCAAGCTACGGACCCGTGATCGAGGTCCTGCGACGACGCGGGGTGCCCAACCTCATCCTGCTGACCTTTGCGAACGCGAGGCTGCTCATCCGGTCTGCGCTCGATGCCGGGATCAACTGCCTCTGGGCGTGCGAGGCCAACCCGGAGGCGATGGACTATCGTGCGCTGCGCCGCGAGTTCGGGCGCGATCTGCGCCTCATCGGAGGCATAGACCTGGATGCGGTGCGGCTCGGGCCCGACGCCATCCGGGCCGAGATGGAAGCCCTGCTCCCGCCGCTGCTGGCCGACGGCGGCTTCATCCCGCTCGCGGACGGGCGGGTGCGGCCCGACATCCCCTTCGAACACTACGCCTACTACCGGAGGCTGCTGGTTAGGATGACCAGCCGGCCTGGTGCCTAACGGGCCCCCTCAAGGGCGCGCCGTACCGCACGGGTCGGATGGCGTATGTCCTCAGCCGAGCCCACCGTGATGGTGGGTATGGCCCCGTGCTCCTCGTGCAGCCGCATCCGGAGCTCTTCATCATCCGTGCGGCCACCGAGGCCGCTGTACCCGATCGTCCGGCAGAGCCGGCCGAAGAGGCGCGCGTTGAGATCGCAGCCTCCTGTCCGGGCCAGCCCCTCGCAGTTCCGCTGCCAGCTCGTGAAGAGGTGCACCTGCGCGAATGAATGCGCCTGCATGGTGATCTCGTTCAGCCCCTCTCCTCCGACCGCGAGCCCCCCATCGATCTGTGAGATCTCGTCGATGAGGCGCCCCATCCCCTCGGTGGACGTCGTTCCCTCTACCAGACTCTCGCGCAGGTTGTGGCTGCAGAGCGTCACGTCGAGGAAAACGGCGTCCGTCCCGGTCTGCCGCACGGCGCGCTGTACGCGCTCCGCCAGCAGGGAGCGCCACAGCGAGAGCCCGGGGTGCACCTTCACCATGACGTTGCGGCTCCGGTTCTCCTGCAGCGCGCGCCCCGAGTTCGGAACGTCCATCCCTCCAGCCGCGGGGTCCCACGCCCATCCAAGCGCTCGACCGCTCACTACATCGCGATACACGAAGTCGCGCACGAGCGCATAGGCGGGGTTGGTCGGGTCCATGTCGACGGCATTGCAGTGCGGCATCACGTGGAAGCCCAACGCGCTCGCGCGCTCGAATGCCTTAAGCGCCTCCTGCGAGGCCACGTAGTCGGGGTAGTTCTGGTCATACCGGTCGGTGCGCCATGCGGAGAAGTGAATGAGGGTCGCGCGCGGATCCACAGCTTCTGCAAGGGCTTCGAGGACCTCGATGTCGCCGTTGTACCAGCAGAGCGCGAGCCGTATGTCCGATTGCCACGGCTTGCGCCGGCTCTCTTGCCGGCCCAGCCCGTAGGCACCCCACAGCCACCGACGGTACTTCTCCGCCGCCTCGTGCCAGCCTCCCGTGTGCACTCCGATGCGCCAGGCGAGACCGCCGGAAGCACGGTTGCAGTCCACGGGCCCATAGGCCTCGGTGTCCAGGGCCAGCGCGCCATCCGCGATGTGCAGGGCCTTGTGACGGTAGCGAACGTCACGGCAGTGCACCCACCATCCGCCATTCCCTCCCTGCAGGATCGCGAGGCCCGCCTCCCACCACTGCGGCCATGTCCAGCGACGCTGGAGCAGCGGATCGCCGGGCGGCAGGCGCACTCCCTGGAAGAAGGGCGCCACTAGGTCCAGCCCCGGGCGCACGCGCGGAAGGCGCCAGCGGCACGCAAGCACGCCCGGCCTGGCGCTGCTGGCGGCTGGCTCGACGAGGACCTCGCCGGTCGCCTCGTCCACGCCGACGTCGAGCACGCCGTCCGCATCCCAGCCATGGAACCGTACCTGGGCCCGTGACGGCGAGAGAGCGATGACCTCCACCCGACCGGACCGCCGGTCCGCGACGTCCACCGCGTCGTCCGGAACGTGGACGATCTGGAGCGCCGAGGCATCTGGCGCGGGTGCGTCCACCCAGACTTCGCCGGTCACGCCACACCGGAGCGAGACCAGCCAACCGCGGTCGAAGATCGCCTTCAGGGCCGGTGTGGTCACGGTGACCAGCGCGTCGCGGCACTCGATCACGGCGCCCCCTCCGATGGACCGACCTCGCCGACGGTCACAGGCGCCCCGATCCGGCGCGACTCCAGCGCGGCGAACACGATGGCGTGGGTCCAGGCGGCGTCCTCGATATTGCAGTGGGACTCCCGTCCGCCCAGAACGCAATCCACGAAATGGTCGATCTGCGCCTGGAACGGGTGATGGCGAACGTCGCTGGAGTCGGGCAGAATGGTCGGCAGAGTCAGCCAGTCGGTCTGGCCCGCGAACCGCTGCGACCACACGCGGTTATCCATGACGGTGCCGCGGTCGCCAAAGACACGAAGCGGGAACCGGTAGGGCATGATGCAGTCGGCGTTCACCGAGACCTTGGCAAGACACCCGTTGCTGAAGCGGATCAGCACCACCTCGAGACCGTCATACTCCATCGGCGGCTGCCCGCTAACCCACCGGTGCCGCGTCGGGTCGTACTGCACGTCGGAGCCCTTGCGATAGCCGCCAGCCACCGAGAAGACCTCGCTCGGAATGGCCGCCTCGTCGGGGCTCGCCGACGCGAACCAGCGGGCCGCATCGACCGCATGGCATCCGCCGACCAACAGCGCACTGACGCCCTGATCCGCCGTGCGCGCCTCTCCCCAGCCCGACCACCAGCTGCCGTTGTGGCTGAGGTAGTCCGCCTCCACGTAGTACGGCTGGCCGAGAGCGCCCTCCGCCAGCATCGACTTGAGCATCACGAAGAGCGGGTTCCAACGCAGCACGAAGCTCACCACCGTCCGGACACCGGCCCGACGGACCGCCTCGCGCATCCAGTCGATCTCAGCCGCGCTGATGCCAGCCGGCTTCTCGATGACAATATGCTTCCCTGCGCCCGCCGCCGCCACCACATTCGCGCAATGGAGGTGCTGGGGCGTGCAGACCGACACCACGTCGACCTCCGGGTGCCGCAGCGCGGTGTCCAGGTCGTCGTACAACGCCACGTCGTGGATCCCCGCCTCCTCGGCGCGGCGCGCGGCGCTCTCCACGCGACGGCTGCTGATCGCCACGATGCGCGTCGCCGGATTCGCCTGGTAGGCGGCGATGTGCTGGGAAGACACCCAGCCGGCGCCATGCACCAGAACCCCTAGCTCCCGTACGCTCATGCGGGGACCTCCGGAAACGGCCTGCGCAGGTGCTCTGCGGGGAAACGCCACGGCGCCCGGTACACAGGCCTCGCGCGTCGCACAGCCTCTGCATCGCCTGCAATGCGCTCTGCGGCGGAATCCCACCGAAGAGCGCGGCCCAAGGTCATCGAGAGGTTCGCCAGCGTCAACGCCAGATCGATCCGGTAGTGGTAGTTCACGGAGCAGCTCGGCTGGCGCCGCGACCTCACACAGTCGAGCCACTCACGCTCGTGACCGGGTGACGGCGGGATCGTGGGCGGGGGCGGCGTTGCGTCCTTCAGCATCTCTCCCTCGGGCACCACCTCGAACCGGCCGTAGTCCGCCATCAGCGTCCCGTTGAGGCCATGGAAGTAGATGCCCAGCCGCCGGGCCGGGACGCCGCGGCCAAAGTCGAAAGCGAAGCTGTTGCAGCAGCTCATGGTCCAGGTCATCGTCAGGCCGGGGTAGCGCCAGGTTGCCTCCTGTGCATCCGGCGCATCACCGTCCCCGCGGATTGCGTACCGTCCGCCGGTGCAGTAGGCGACCTCGGGAACGCCCAGGTCGAGCGCCCAGACCGGGAGGTCGACGATGTGCGGGGCCATCCCCGGCGTCCAACCGCCGGAGTAGGCCCAGAACGAGCTGTGATAGTACGAGTCGCGGAACAGAAGCCGGTTGAACTGGCGCGCCGGGCCGGGCCCGAGCCACAGGTCCCAGTCGAGGCCCGCCGGCGGGTCCTCCCTGGGCGCGACGCCGATGCCGTCCGGCCCCTGGTTCATCACGTTGAACGTGCGCACGACGCTGACCTTGCCCAGCTTGCCAGACCGCACGTACTCCACCACCCGCCGGTAGTTCTCTGTCGCGTGTATCTGGGTGCCGATCTGGCTGACCCGCCGGTGCCGGTTGACCGCATTGCGCACCGCGAGCGTCTCGTCTGGGTACAGCGTCATCGGCTTCTGCAGGAATATGTCCTTGCCCGCCTCGGCCGCGTCCACGGCCATGCGGCAGTGCCAGTGCGGCGGCGTGGCGATGATGACGGCGTCGATGTCCCTGCGGGCCAGCAGCTCCCGGTAGTCCCGGTAGCCCTTCGCTCCCCGGTGGCGTGCCAGCACCGCTTCGCGCCTCGACGTGTCCACATCGCAGACTGCCAGCACCTCGACGTCCGGCTGACCCGCACATGCGCCAAGGTTGGCCTGGCCCATGCCATTCACCCCGATGATCCCGAGCCCGATGCGCTCGCTTGCGGCAACGACGCGGCTGCGGCCCAGAGCCGTCGCCGGCAGCACGAGCGGCGCCGCCACGGCTGCGGCTGCGGTCGCCTGCACCAACTCCCGGCGGGAGGGCCGCCGGATCGCGGATGTCTCGCTCATCGTGTCTGACCTCGCCTCCACGGGCGCCCGAGCATGCCACGTAGCAACCCTCCCGACGAGTAACTGCGAGCCGGGTTGCGGGGGAGTTTCGACGGACCAGCGGCAATCCCTGGGGAGTTTCGACGGACCAGCGGCAATCCCTGCTGCGCCGCGCCCCCGGGCGTCGGGCAATCCACCCGGGGCCGCGCCACCAGAACGCCCGATGGCGCGAAGCCCTGGTGCCGCCTTCAGCGAGCATGCGGGGGGGGCGTGCTACGAGGGTGCGAGCCGGCGGGTGCATGCGGCGTGCGGGAGCTGACACGGGCGGGGATGCAGGGCGGCGGGGCGCGCACCGACGTCGCGTGGCTGCGCATCTGCGACCGCTTCACGTCGGACCTGACGCAGATACGGCGGACCTCCTGCAAGAGGTCCGCCGTTAGCCGATCATGATACCGTGGCACCCTCGGAGGGAATCGAACCCCCGACGCCCTCCTTAGGACGGAGGCGCTCTATCCACTGAGCTACGAGGGCGCGACGCCCGCTGCGGCTCACATCTGGCGCGCTCGAAGGGACTCGAACCCCCGGCCTACAGGTCCGCAACCTGTCGCTCTATCCGCTGAGCTACGAGCGCGCGGCGACGGGTATTATATCGGCGCGCGACGCCACATGTCAAGCTTCGGTCGGGGAGGGTCTTCGCGTGTTCCGCATCGCCATCGCCCAAATCAAGCCTCGCAAGGCGGACTATCCCCACAACCTCGAGCGCGTCGCCGATGCGCTGGAGCAGATATGCGCTATGGACAAGCGGCCGGACGTCCTGGCCCTGTCCGAGACGTCGCTCTCCGGCTACTTCCTGGAGGGGGGCGTCCGCGACGCCGCCCGGCCAGCGGAGACCGTGTTCCGCGATCTGCAGTCGGCGTACGCGGAGCGATGCGGCGGCGCCGGCTCGGTCGATGTGGCCCTCGGCTTCTACGAGCTGCATGACGGCAAGCACTACAACAGCTCGCTGTACGCCACGCTCTCAACCGATGCCGATCAGGCCGCGCTCCACCACGTCCACCGCAAGTTCTTCCTGCCGACGTACGGCGTCTTCGACGAGAAGCGTTTTGTGGTGCGCGGGCGCAGCATCCACGCGTTCGACACGCGCTTCGGCCGGTCGGCGATGTTGATCTGCGAGGATGCCTGGCATTCGGTTGCTCCCGCCATCGCCGCCCTGCGCGGCGCCCAGGTCATCTACGTCCTGAGCGCGTCGCCCGGTCGGGGGTTCGGCCGCGGGACTGTGGGCAACCTGGCCAAGTGGAGTTTCCTTCTGCCCGGGATAGCCACCGAGCACAGCGTCTTCGTGGTGTACGCGGGCCTGGTCGGCTTCGAGGGCGGCAAGGGGTTCAGCGGGTCATCGGTCATCGTCGATCCATTCGGCGCGGAGAGGGTCCGTGGACCGGCGACCGATGAGTGCCTGCTGGTGGCGGACATCGATCTGGACGACGTGGCCATCGCCCGCGCCAGTTCGCCGCTACTGGCAGACCTCGAGGCCGCTCTCTCGGACGTCGTGCTGGAGCTGGAAGGCGTGGCACGCGCCGCGCGCCCAGCCTAGTCAGCCCACGCGGGGTCACACATCGCCATGCACAGACTGCCGGTCATCGAGGCGCCTGGGTTCGACCCATCGAGCAGCGCGCCTCTCGCCATCAACGAGGCGCTCGTCACCGACTGGCTGGTCGCGTTCCTGCGCGATGAGATCGGCCGACGCCGCGGCTTCGAGCGCGTCGTCGTTGGCCTCTCTGGCGGCGTTGATTCCTCTCTGACAGCCTACCTGTGCGCGCTCGCACTGGGCAAGCAGAACGTCATCGGCATTCGCATGCCCTATCGGTCCAGCAGCCCTGACAGCCTGGAGCACGCGCAGATGGTGGCGGACGCGCTGGGCATCGCGTGCCGCACCATCGAGATCACGGGCGCCGTCGACGGCTATCTGGCCGCCGCGCCTGATGCCGACGGCCGGCGGCGCGGAAACGTCATGGCTCGCATGCGCATGATCGTCCTGTTCGACCAGTCCGCGGCGCTGCACGCCCTTCCGGTCGGCACGGGCAACAAGACTGAGCGCCTGTTCGGCTACTTCACGTGGCACGCGGACGACTCCCCGCCCGTGAACCCCCTCGGTGACCTGTACAAGACCCAAGTATGGGCGCTTGCACGCCACGTCGGGGTGCCGCCGGTGATCGTCGAGAAACCAGCATCCGCGGACCTGGTCGTCGGCCAGACCGATGAGGACGACTTCGGGATCACCTACGGCCGGGCGGACCGAGTGCTCTACTTCCTGCTGAAGGGGTACTCAGTTGCCCGGCTCGTGGCGATGGGGTTCGACGAGTCGGAGGTAGCACTGGTTAGGGGTAAGGTCGACTCCACGCACTGGAAGCGCCACCTTCCGACGACCGCGATGCTCTCGTCCACATCGATCAACGACTACTACCTCCGGCCGGTCGATTACTGACCCGGCACCTTCCGCACAGCATCCTATCGCCTCCCGCTGCCCGGACGCTTGCGGCGTGGCGGACCCACGTGCTAGTATGAACGCATGCGACCGCCTCCCCCCCGGGCCGCCAATGTGGACGCGCCCGACCCATCCCATCAGCCCGGGCTAGCCCCTCCTGCCATCCGCTCTCGTGGCATCACCGCACGCGCCGTCATGTTCGGCCTCGTGTGCATGGTGATCAACGCGTACTGGATCACCGTCATCGAGGTGCGCTGGTACACGCTGGACGGCACCTGTCTGCCCCTGTTCATCACACCGATCTTCTTCCTGCTCTGCCTGTGCATCCTGAACGTGCCGATCGGGCGCGTCCGGAAGGACTGGCGCTTCGACCAGGGCGAGCTACTCACCATCTACCTGATGCTCGTCACCAGCTCCGTCCTGGCCGGGCACGACCTCGTGCAGAATCTCTTCGGGGTCATCGCGCACGCCGACCGCTACAACACGCCTGAGCGCGGCTACGAGCGCACGTTCTTCAAGTTCCTGGAACCCGCGGCGTTCCTCCTGGTGCGCGACGAGCGAGCCATCGAGGGGTTCTACGAGGGCGGCGTGCAATGGTGGCGTCCCGAGAACTTCATGCCCTTCGTCGGGCCGCTGCTCTGGTGGGCTCTGTTCCTCGCCGTGCTGATCGGGATGTGCCTCAGCATCAGCGTGATCATCCGCAAGGCGTGGACGGACAACGAGAAGCTGGCCTTCCCGATCGTCCAGCTCCCGCTCGCGATGACGAACCCGGAGGGCCGTTCCCATGTGCCGTTCTGGCGAAGCAAGGCAATGTGGGCCGGCTTCGCGGTCGCGGCGTCCATCGGTCTGATCAACGGGTTGCACCACCTCTACCCGTCGTGGCCGAACCTGCCCTGGGTGAAGCAGTACCACATAGGCCAGTACTTCCCCCACAGGCCCTGGAACGCGCTGTGGGGCACCAACATCAGCATGTACCCGTTCGCGATCGGCCTCGCATACTTCCTGCCCCTGGACCTGGCGTTCTCCCTGTGGTTCTTCTTCGTCGCGCGCGAGCTTTTCCAGGTGATGGGCGTGGCCGCCGGGTGGGACGCAGCAGGCCATGTGGGCTTCCCCTACTTCGAGCAGCAGTCGTCGGGCGCATGGATCGCTCTGGGAGTCGTCATCGCGTGGTCGCTGCGCTCGCACATCGGTGCGGCGTGGCATACCGCCTTCGGCCGGGCAAGGCGCGTAGATGCCAGTGCGGGAGCCTCCGCTCGCTTCGATCCCGGTGAGGCGAAGCGCCTCCGATGGTCGTTCATCTTCCTGGCGCTGGGAACCGGGTACCTCTTCTGGTTCGGATCGACCATCGGGCTGTCGTGGTGGGTGGGCGTGCTCTTTTTCGGCATCTTCTTCCTCCTCTCCGTCGCGATCGCGCGCGTACGAGCGGAGCTTGGCACCCCGCACGAGATCTTCTTCGTCAACCCTCGCACGGTGGTGGTCACGCTGTTCGGCGTGCCTGCCGTCGGTGGCGGGCCATTGACGGCGATGTCGGTGCTCTACTGGTACAATCGCGGCTACCGGTGCCACCCAATGCCGAACCACATCGAGGCGTTCAAGATGGCCGAGGGTGGCCGCCTCCAGGTGAACCGGCTCGTGTGGCTCCTCATCGGCGCGACGATATTCGCGATCTTCGCCGCGTATTGGGCCAACCTGCAGGTCACCTTCAGCGAGGGCGCCACGGGGCGCGCTGCAGGCTTCAAGGGGTGGGTCGGCTTTGAGTCCTACGACCGGCTCTCGCAATGGCTGCAGACGCCGACCGAGCGCGACTTCCGAGAGATCGCGTATATGGTCGGCGGCGCTGTGATGGTGCTCGGCTTGCGCCTTATGCGAGGGGCAGTGACGTGGTGGCCGTTCCATCCCGCGGGCTATGCCCTCGCGGTCTCGTTCGCGATGGACTACTTCTGGTTCGCGTTCTTCATCAGTTGGCTGGTTAAGTTCATGCTCGTGCGCTTCGGTGGCATGAGAGCGCACAATGCAGGCATCCCATTCTTCCTCGGCCTGATCCTCGGTGACTACACCATCGGCTCCATCTGGGCCATCTATGGTCCGGTCATGGGTCTCCAGGTCTACAAGATCTTCATCTAGCACTTCTCATCCTTAGGGAGGTCCACCGGACGCCATGGGTGCCGCTCCAGCCCCCGTGAGCGGCCGGCCCGGAGCCCTGGCGGGCTGCGCGCTCGTTGGCGGCCTCGCGGCGGCGATGGCCGTCGGCCTTCCCGCCTGCTGGGCAGCCAGCGCCGCTACAGCAGCCGCTCTCTGTGCGGCTGTCATTCGGCCCAGGCTGGCGCCGGTCGCCATCCTCTGCGCGTTGGCCGCCGCTGGCGCCTGGCGCGTCGACACGACCAGGGTGCGCGTCACGTCGGCGCAACTCCGCGCCACTGGCGTGGTCGAGGGCAGGCTGGTCATCGCCAGCGATGTGGTGGTCCGAGGCCCCTCGTTCGAGTGCCTGGCGCGACCCATCGACCTCAGAGCCTCGGCCGCCGACGTCGAGGTCGAGGTTCCTGTGTTGCCCTTGGTGAGGCTGCGGTGGGCGCGCCAGTCGTCCGCACCGATCGATTTCGGCGACACGGTATACGTTCGGGGTCTCCTGCAGCCGGTCGGCGGCCTGTACGCTGCGGCGGGGTCGCGGCGCTACTGGGAGCGCCACGGTGTGGCAGCCTCGCTCTGGGCCCTGGCTCCCGGCCCCAGAGTGGGTACGCCGGCTGCAGGCTGGTCGCCGGGGCACCTCGCGGCGCGAGCGCGCCGGGCGGCGACAGCCTCGTTCGTGCGGATGCTCGGGGAGCGCCACGGCGCCGTGCTCACGGGCGTAGTGCTCGGCTCTGTCACAGCGATTCCGGAGGACCTGTCGGAGTACTTCCGTGTCACGGGCACCGTGCATGTGCTGGCCTGCTCGGGCGCAAACGTCGGGCTGGTGGCCGGTCTCGCGGCTACCGCTGGGGCTCTGCTGGGCCTTCGGCGGCGCCCGCTCGCGTTGCTTATACTCCTGGCGGTCGTCGCCTACACGCTCGTCGCGGGGAGCAAGCCCTCTGTTGTGCGAGCCATGATCATGGCGGCTGGCCTGCTTGCGCCCGCTCTGCTCGATCGCGAGCCAGACGAGCCCACCAGCCTGAGCCTGGCCGCGGCGGGCATTGGAGCGTGGGACCCAGGCCACCTCTGGGACCCGGGCTTCCAGCTATCGTTCACGATTGTGGCATTCCTGCTCCTGGCGCGGCCGTGGATCGGCGGGCTGTTCAGCCGGGTCCTCCCGCGCCCGGCTGACCGGCGCAGTTGCGCCGGCGCGGCGAGGTCGGCCGCGGCCAGCGTCATCGGCGGCATACTGGTTACCACGGTGGCCCACGCCGCGGCAACCCCGCTGGTCGCCCAGCACTTCAACCAGGTCTCCCTGGTCGGCCTCCTGGCAAACGCTGCGGTCGTGCCGCTCGCCGGCCTCGCCTTGATCGGCGGGGCACTGCTCGCGCCCGCATCCGCGGTTTTCCCCGGCGCTGCGACGCTCGCTGGAGCGTGGCTGCTGGGACCCGTTATCGCCGCAATGGAGGCGTGCGTCCGGTGGTGTGCCGCGATCCCATGGGCCAGCCTCAACGTGGTGTCGCCCTCGTGGCCGGTAGTGATCGCGGCCTACCTGGCGCTCGGTCTGGCACTCCACCGCGCTGCACGTCACGCGGCCCAGGAGGTGCGGTAGTGGCCGTCGCCGTGTGGCGCATGCTGGTGGCAATCGCCGGCGCTGCGTCGGCGTGGGTCTGGTGGCTCGCGCTGCGGCCTGGCTTGCCTCCGTCGGTCACTTTCCTTGATGTGGGCCAGGCGGATGCCATCGTGGTCGAGACTTGCCGGGGCGGCGTGTGGCTCGTGGATGCGGGCACGCCCGGTGCGGCTCGTGGCGTGGTGGTAAACTGGCTGCGAGCGCGAGGAGTGAACCGCCTCAGCGGGATCGTGCTGACGCACGGGGATGCGGACCACGCGGGCGGCGCGCCATGGCTCATCGAGCGGTTCCGCACTGGCAGGCTGGTCGTACCGTGCGGGATTGAGGAGTCTGGCGCAGAGGCTGTGGCAACGGCCCGGAAGCGGGGCGTCCCGGTCGTAGAGGTGCTGGCCGGCGACCGCATGACCTGGGACGGAGACGTTCGGGTCGACGTCCTCCATGGAGCGCAGTGCAATCAACGTTCGAGCGAGCCGGACAACACCGGCAGCCTGATCATGCGCCTCCGGACGGCGGGTGCCATCGTGCTGCTGACAGGGGACGCGGACGCCGCAGCCGAGAACGAGGCGATGGCCTCGAGTGCCGATTTGCGGGCAGACCTCCTGAAGGTTGCTCACCACGGCAGTCACACGTCGACCTCACACACCTGGTTGGAGCGCGTGCGCCCGAGGGTGGCGGTGATCTCCGCCGGCCGCGGCAACCGGTTTGGACATCCGCACCCCACCACCTTGGAACGACTCAAACGATCTCAGACGCGTGTGTTCCGCACAGACCTCGATGGCCATGTGCGCGCGGAGATCGACGACGGAAGGTTGCATGTGTTCACCACGTCCCGCCGTGCGGTCCGACCCCATGACTGACAGGGGCGGCGGCAACGCATCCGTGCGGCGGCCTGCACGCCATCTTCAGGAGGGTACCGCACCATGAGACGTGTTGCCGGGCCAGTCTCGCCGATCATCGCCGCCGCGATCCTGATCGCCTCGGCTCCCTATCTGCTCGCCGCTGCTCGCCAGGCGCCCGCGCCCGGGCTCGTGGTGAACGTCGACATGCAGCAGCTCATCGCCGCCAGCGATGCTCGCGCGCAGGCCGACCAGCGCCTGCGGGCGTACCACGTGCAGATGTTCGAGCGGTTCGACCGGACCAGCAGGCTCATCTACGCGACGCCGGAGGAGCTGGAGCAGTTCAGCGAGGCGATCAACGCCGATCCGGAGACCGACGCCACCAGGCAGGCAGCCGCGAAGATCGAAGCCGACGTGCAGGGCCGCCGGGAGGAGTTGCAGCGGCTCTCGGCCATCAGCGACTCCGAACTGACAGATGCCGACCGCGCTCGCATCCGCGCCCTGAACGCGATGCCGCCCCAAGCTCAGCATGCCTTCTCGCTACTCAGGCGGCTCTACGACCAGAGGGTCCAACGGCGCGAGGCTGTGGAGGCTCGCAGGGCGGCCGCCGAGGTGCGAACGATCGTCGGCCAGATTGCCAGGGACAGAGGTTTCAGTCAGGTCTTCGACAGCACGTCGCTCGTATACGCCACCGTCGACATGACCCCGATCGCGTTGCCGCGAGTGCGCCGTACGCCCTGAGAGGAAGTGGCCTCGATGAGGCTCGTCCTGAGCGGAACCGACTGGCGTGTGATGGGGCTGCCGCCCCACGAGTGGGTGTGGCGTCGTGTCGCCGACGCGGACGTTGATCTGTGCCGCCTGCAGCCAGGCGCCCCACCGTGGACGCCAGCGACGGTTCCCGGCGACGTACAGAGCGACCTCATGGAGGCGGGCGAGGTACCCGTGTTCTGGCGCGACCTCGACAGCCGGGCGTGCGAGTGGACAAGCGACCGCGACTGGGTCTATTGGAAGGACTTCGAGGCGCCGGCCGAGATGGGCGGCCGTCCAGCGCTCCTCCAGTTCGAAGCCGTCGACCACCACGCCCACGTCTTCCTGAACGGGAGCGCCCTTGGGGACCACGCGGGCGCCTACACGCCATTCGAGGTGGACGCCACCGCGGCTCTCCGTCCCGGCGAGCGCAACCGGCTCGTGGTGGTCGTCGAGAAGGCTCCGCGAGAGCCGGAGGTGATGGGCCAGATTGGGTGGACGGGCCGCATCCGCACCTGGAAACCCCGCTTCGCCTACGGCTGGGACTGGTGCACGCGGCTTGTGCCGCTCGGCATCACCGGCAACGTGACGCTGACTGCCGTGGACGGGCTCCGCATCACGGACATGCATCTGCGGACACGCGTCGAGGACGGGTGCCGGGGCGTCCTCGATGCCGCAGTGACACTCGACGTTCGCGAAGGGCGCGATGCGCGCGTGCTGCTCGCGGCAGTGGGGCCAGATGGGTCGGAAGTGGGCGCGTCCGAGGTCGCCGCCCCACGTGAGCCTGGCAGCCACAGGCTCGTTCTGTCGGTGACCGTACCTACACCACAGCTCTGGTGGCCCAACGGCATGGGCTCGCAGCCGCTCTACCGCGTCGTCGTGACGGTTCTGGCGGACGACCTCACGCTGGACCGACGTGAGGCTCGTGCCGGATTCCGGACGGTCCGCGCCCTGCCCAACGAGGGCGCTCCCCCGGATGCCCTGCCCTACGTGCTCGAACTGAACGGCGTACGCACCTACATCAAAGGATGGAACTGGGTACCCCTCGACCAGCTCTATGGCAGGCCACACGAGGCCGAGTACCGCCATGCGATCCGTCTGGCGCAACGGGCCCACTGCAACCTGCTGCGCGTCTGGGGAGGCGGGCTGCTCGAGAGGAAAGCCTTCTACGACGCCTGCGACGAGGCTGGGATTCTGGTGTGGCAGGACTTCTTCCAGTCGTCGTCGGGCATCCAGAACTCCCCTTCGCGCGACGCCGAGTATGTCGCCTACGTCCGCTCTCAGGCCGAGCGGATCGTGCCGCAGATCAGGAACCACCCGTCTCTCGTTCTGTGGTGCGGGGGAAATGAGCTCTTCGAGTCCGAGGGCTGGGTTCCGCTGACGCAGGAGCACCCGGTCATCGACGCGATTCATGAGGTCGTCCGTCGAGAGGACACCGACCGCCTCTTCCTCCCCACCACCCCCTCTGGTCCGGTGTTCGCGGCCGACCCCGCTAATTGCGGCCGCATGCACGATGTGCACGGCAACTGGCAGTACATGGGCGATCCTGCGCACTACGCCTTCTACAACGCGATCGACCCGCTGCTCCACTCCGAGTTCGGCGCGGAGGGCGCTGCGAACCTCCGCACACTGCGGCGCGTGCTGTCCGAGGAGCGGCTCTGGCCGCCGGACTCCACGAACCCGGCGTGGGTGCACCACGGCGCCTGGTGGCTGAACCGGGCCGCCGTGGAGAGACTGTTCGGGCCGCTCACCGACATCGAGAGCTTCGTTCGGGCCAGCCAGTGGGTGCAGTACGAGGGCCTCCGGTACGCAGTGGAGGCCGGCAGGCGCGGGCAGTGGCGCAATGCGGGCACCCTGCCATGGCAACTGAACGAGGCGTGGCCGAACGCAAGCTGTACGAACGCCGTGGACTACTTCGGCTACCCGAAGCCCGCCTACTACGCCGTCCAGGCTGCCTACGCCCCATGGCATGTCAGCGCAGCCTATGACCGTTTGCAGTGGGCCTGCCGCGACCGCATCGCGGCCCGCCTCTGGTGCCACGCATGCGTGGCGCCGCCACCGGACGCCCGCGCGTGCTGGCAATGGTGCGATGCGCTGTCCGGACACGTCGTCGCGGCGGGCGAGGTGCCCCTGCCACAGGAGCTAGCCGCGCCCACCAGCCTGTTCCTCATCGAAGTGGTCTTGCGCTCTGCAGAGGCGCCCTCCGTGTACGCGCTCCGCGTGCGGCTGCGCGCCCCGGAGCCTGACGGCTGGCTGTGCGCTCCAAACACCTACCTCTTCTCGACGTTCGGCGAAGGGCCGCTCTCACCGCTCCTCTCTGCGCCGCCGGCGAGCCTGACTGCCGTGGCGAGGCAGGGCGCCCTCGATGTGCGCTGCACGGGCAGCGCGTTCGGCGTAAGCGCGTGCGCTATCCATGACCACGCGGGGCCGTACCTTGCCGGGGGCTACGTTCCGTGGGCCGTGCCCGGAGAAGTGATCCGGATAGGCGCCGAAGGGGCAGGCGAGGTGCAGGTGGAGGCGTGGAACGCTCCGCCGTGCAGGGTCACGCTCCCCTGATGCCCTGACGGGAGGTCGACGATGAGGAGACTCGTTGTCGTGCTCCTGCTCGCATGCGTCCCTGCCCGGTCCTGGGATCGGCCGGACATCACGAACCCCGGCTTCCAGGACAGGGCGAACGGCCGCGCCGTGTGATGGTCCGGGTGGGCGCGTGGCTACGGAGCCTACACCGCTGTCCGGCGCTCGGGGGGGCCGCCTTGATCCGCGGCATTGCCGCAAGCCAGGCCGAAGCGCGGTGCGCCACCTACCGTCTGAACGCCAACAAGAGCCAGCCCCGCTCGGCCCTGGTCACGGGACAGAGCCGCGCTGAGGGTATGTCCGGCGTGACGAGCATCCACCGCTCGGTCTGGTTCGACCTCTACCAAACGGACAGAGCGCCGCTCCGGGCACAGGCATCGCCCTTCCCGACGGGCCAGCACGACCGGGAGCAGCGCCGCGCCCGTGCTCGGTACCGTAACGGTGTGTCTCGCGACGATACGGGGTCGGGCGCCGTCTCGCGGCTACGTGGCAAAGGACCTCGCCACGGGCCGGGTTGTCGCGAACCGGGCGCGCATCGGACCGCGTGCGCTTCCAGGTCGTGCTCGCGCCAAGGCAGCCAATGGGGCGCTGCGCAACGACGAGGCCCGCCTCGGCAGGGCTGCCGTCACAGGCAGGAGCGCAGGTAGCGCAGGCTCTCCGTCGCGATGACCTCGGGTGACGGCTGGTAGTCGAAAACCTCCACCGAGACCCATCCGTCGTACCCGCACTCCTGAGCGGCGCTCAGGATAGGGCGAAAGTCGGTGTCTCCAAAGCCAGGACCGCGCCGGTTCGCGTCGTTCGCGTGGATGTGGCCGATGATCGCGCTGTGGGACCGCAGGAGCGAGTCCACCGGGCGGCCCTCGGCGGAGGCGCTCTTCACGTCGAGGATCGTGCACGCCGCCGGGTGGCGCAACTCCCTCAGCATCGCGGCCACCTCGTCGAGGGTGAGCAGGAAGTTCGCCTCCGGAGGCGGCAGGGGTTCCAGGCAGATGCGAACGCCGCGCGTTGACGCGCAGTCCAGGGCGGGCAACAGCGCTTCGAGGAAGCGCGCGCGCGCATCGCTCGGCGAATCCCCGTTGGCGATCCACCGCTGGCGCGGCGACCCGAGCACCATCACACCTACGCCAAGATCACCCGCGAAGTCGGCCAGCGCCACCAGGTAGTCGGATGTATGCGCACGGACGGCTGCGTCTGCCGTCGTCAGCGAGAGACCATCCGGCGAGACCAGCAGCCAGTGGAGGGCGCTGATCGCCAGGCCGTGCTCCTCTGCAGCCGCTCGCAACTGCCGCCGGCGCGCCGCGTCGATCGCACGCACGTCGGGCGCCAGCGTGAACGGCGCGACCTCCACGCCTCCGTAGCCGCACTCCGCCACGAACGCGCACGTGCGCTCCCACTCCCAGCCTTGGAAGGTCTCATTGCAGATGCTGAAGCGCAACGGCTTGCCCTCCCCTCGGCGAGGGGCCGCCTCAGAGCGGCATCTCGCCCTCGAACACCTCCTCGGCCGGACCCGTCATCAGCACGCGGTTGTCGCCCGTCCAGTCGACCGTGAGATCGCCACCGGGGAGGTGCACGCAGACACGTCGCGCGGTCTTCCCGCTCAGCGCACCCGCCACCACCGAGGCGCAAGCTCCCGTCCCGCATGCTAGCGTGATGCCCGCTCCGCGTTCCCATGTGCGTACCACGATGTCCGTGGTGCTGCGGACCTGCACGAACTGCACGTTGGCGCGCTGCGGGAAGAGCTTGTGGTTCTCGATCAACGGGCCGAATCGCGCCACTTCCGCGTCGTCGATCCTCTCGTCCAGAATGACCGCGTGCGGGTTGCCCATCGACACGGCCGTGACGAGGAACCTGCGCCCGTCGGCCTTCAGCGGCTCAGCCAGAACGCGGTCGGAATCCTCGCCACGCATCGGAATCTCCGATCGCCGCAGCACGGGCTGACCCATGTCGACCTGGACGCTCTCCGCGCGCGTTCCCTTCGGCTGCACCTTCAGCGTCTTGACTCCAGCGAGTGTCTCCACGGTGACTGTTGTATCCGTGGCGATCCGCCTGTCGAACACGTACTTGGCGAAGCAGCGTATGCCATTCCCGCACATCTCTGCTTCGCTGCCATCCGGGTTGAACATCCGCATGCGGAAGCCGGCCTTCCGCGACGGCAACACCAGGATCAGGCCGTCGCCTCCGATGCCGAACTTCCGGTGAGTGACCCGCCGGCTGATCTCCGGCAGCTCATCCTCTGGCAAATCGTTGTTAAGGCAGTCGACGACCACGAAGTCATTGCCGATGCCGTGCATCTTGGTGAACTTCATATCTGCCACTTCGCCTATCTGAGATGCTTGCAGCTAGTCTCCGCATGGCGTCACCTGAGGCCTTCGGACGACCGGGAGAGCGGTCGCTACGCCCCTGTGCTCTGCTCCCCGGCAGCCGGCGGCGGTGGCGGCGCGCCCGTAGGCGCCTGAGGCGCCGGGGCAGCGGGTCCGGCCCCAACCGGCCCCGGGCGCACGTGCGCGTGACCCTCGCGATGGCTGTCGCCACCGAAGTTGGGCACGGGGCGCGACGGCACGACCGACGTGACCGCATGCTTGTAGACGAGCTGTGTAGGCCTGCCCACCGCGTCCAGCAGGATGGTGAACGCGTCGAAACCCCGAACCACGCCCCGCAACTGAACGCCGCCGATCAGGTAGATGGTGACGCTGATGCTGTCCTTGCGGACCTGGTTCAGGAAAATGTCCTGCAGGTTGAGCTGTTGCTTGCTCACGATGATGGCCTCCTCCAAAGCTCGAGAGCGCCGTCAAACGAAACACGTCGGCCGCTGACGTAGCCGACAGCGGCCGCCACGATTGCCGAACGCGGCGTCTGAGTGACATCGAACCACTCGATCGCCGGGTCCGCGCGAAACCACGTCATCTGCCGCTTGGCGAAGCGCCGCGTGTTGCGCTTCATCTCGGCTACGGCCTCCCCCAAGCTCTGTTCGCCCGCCAGGAAGCCGCCGATCTCTCTGTACCCGAGCGATGTAAGGCCCGGCGCGCGGCGCGACAACCCGCTCCGCAGCAACCCGCGGACCTCTTCCACCAGACCGCTCGCCACCATAGCGTCAGCCCGCTCGTCGATCCGGCGGTGCAGCCAGTCCCGCGGGGCCGTCAGCCCGATGCGCGCCGCCTGGATCGGGCGGCGCGTCGCCGCATCGCGCGCGTGCAGCTCCGACATCGGCACCCCGGACGCCTCCAGCACCTCCAGCGCGCGCACGATCCGCTTCCGGTCATTACGATGGATGCGCGCTGCCACGACCGGATCCTCGCACGCCAGACGCGCGTGCAGTGCGGGAGTTCCGAGGCTCTCCGCCTCTTCCTCCAGCCGCTGACGTATCTGCGGCGCCTCCGGGACCCCGGTCAGCGCTGAACCATCGAGCAGCGCGCGCATGTAGAGACCGGATCCTCCGTCGACAACACACGCCTTGCCGCGTTCCGCCATCGAGCGCAGCGCTGCCCGCGCCAGCGCCACAAAGAGCGCCACGCTGAACTGCTCGCCAGGCTCGGCCACATCGAGCAGGTGATGGGGCGCGCGTCTCCGATCCGACGCACTTGGCTTTGCGCTCCCGATGTCAAGGCCCCGGTAGACTTTGACCGAGTCCGCGCTCAGGATCTCGCCGCCCAGAGCGCCGGCCACCTCGAGCGCGACGGCCGACTTGCCCACCGCCGTCGGACCCACAATCGCCACCACTGCCGGGCCGTCCGTCTCCGCGTCAGGCGCCGACACGCCAACCTCCACCTTGGCCGCACTTCCCTCCGGCGACCGCCAGCACCACGGCTATCTGCGCGCCTCTTGCAGGTAGGCCTCCACCGCCGCATGGTACTTCCCCTGCGCTCTCAGCAACAGGTCGCACACCTCACGCACCGCGCCCTGCCCGCCCGCGCACTCCGTCACCATGTCGACGGCGCCCTTAATCTCGGCAGGCGCCGAGGCTGGCGCGAATCGCACGCCCGAAACCGAGAACGCCGGGAGGTCATTCCAGTCGTCGCCGATGTACGCCACGGCGGCGCGGTCGACCCCGAGCTCCGCCGTCAGAGTCGCCAGGGCGCGCTCCTTGTTGGACACGCCCTGGAGGAGGTGGACGACGTCGAGCTCGCGCGCGCGCCGCTCGACAGCGACGCTCTCGCGACCCGAGACCCAGGCGACTGTAAGCCCCGCGAGCATCGCAAGGCGCAACCCCATGCCGTCGACGACGTGGAAGCGCTTCAACTCCACCTCGTCGTCCGCGAGCATAATGCCCCCGTCGGTCAGCACGCCGTCCACGTCCATCGCAAGCAGGCGGACAGCCGCGAGCCGGGCGCGCAGGTCGTCCGATCCTGCCTGTAGCTCCAGCATCGACGGCTCCTTGGAGGCAAGTCCAGCACGGACGGCTACACAACACCCGAGCGCAGCAAGTCCTTCAACATGATGACGCCGACCGGCCGCCCTTCGCCATCGACCACGGGCGCCTCTCCAGGTCGCCGCGGCGACTCCTGGAGCAGGGAGAGCGCCTCCACCGCCAGTGGGTTGCCAGCCACTACCAGCGGGTTGCGGTTCATCACATCCGCTGCCTTGCGATCCAGGGCATCCGGGTTCCTCAGCAGCGCCCGGCGCACGTCTCCATCGGTGATCATCCCAGCCAGTCTGCCATCGCTATCCACCACGAAGGCCGCGCCTGCTCCCGCACGGGTGATCGCGAAGAGCACGTCGCGAACGCTGTCGGTCGGCGACGAGACCGCCATCTGCTCGCCGCTGCGCATCACATCGGACACTCGCAGCGTGAGCCGCCGCCCCAAGGCGCCCGCAGGATGAAGTACGGCGAACTCCTCCCGAGTGAAGCCCCTCGCATCCATCGCCGCCATGGCGAGCGCGTCCCCGAGGGCCAGCATGGCCGTGGTGCTGGTGGTGGGGGCGAGACCGAGGGGGCATGCCTCCGCCGCAACGCCAACGTCGAGGACCAGATGGGCGGCCGTAGACAGGCTAGAGCCTGGGTTCCCTGCCACCGCCACCAGAGTCGCGCCGATCCGCGCCAAAGATGGGAGCAGCCGAACCACCTCGTCGCTCTCGCCGCTGTACGAGAACGCGATGACCAGGTCGTCGGCCGTCACGACGCCAAGGTCCCCGTGTTGGCCCTCCGCGGGGTGAAGGTAGAGCGCGGGGGAGCCGGTCGAGGCGAGAGATGCGGCAACCTTTCGTGCTACGGCGCCCGCTTTGCCGACACCGGTGCAGACGATGCGGCCCCGGCACCCTAGCACGAGACGGACAGCCTGCACGAAGTGGTCGTCAAGGCGCGCCGACAGCGCCTGGATGGCAGCCGCCTCCGTGTCGAGGACGGCCCGCCCCCTGGCCAGGACACGGTCCTCCATGGTACAGGTCCTATCCACCGCTGCCGGATGCTCCCAGCGGGCGCCCCGCGAGCCGCTCAGACTGCCGCGCGCAGGGCGCGCACGATGCTGTCCATGATAACCCTACCGTCGGTGGATCCCAGCAGCCGCGCGGCGGCCCGCTCCGGATGGGGCATCAGCCCGAAAACGTTCAACGACTCGTTCACCACACCCGCGACATGGTCGACAGACCCGTTCGGGTTCGACTCCGGGGTGGTCTCCCCCCGTGCATCGCAGTAACGGACAACGATGCGGTTCGAGTCCCGTAGCGCGGCGAGTGTGGGCTGGTCCGCGACATAGCGGCCCTCGCCGTGCGCGATCGGCATCCGCAGCACCTGGCCGGGCCGGGCGCCCCGCGTGAAGGGCGTCGAGGCGTTCTCGACCCGCAGGTGCACCTGCCTGCACACGAACTTCAGCCCGGTGTTACGCACAAGCGCGCCAGGCAGAAGGTGCGTTTCGCACAGCACCTGGAAACCGTTGCAGATGCCAATGAGCAGTCTGCCACGCTGGGCGTGCTCGATGACGGCTTCTATGACCGGCGAGAAGCGCGCGATGGCGCCCGTGCGAAGGTAGTCACCGTAGCTGAACCCGCCGGGCAGCACAATGCAGTCGTAACCCTTGACGGACCGCTCCTGGTGCCAGATGTAGTCGACCGGCTGGCGGAGCACGTCGGCGATCGCGTGGTAGGCGTCCTGGTCGCAGTTGGACCCGGGAAAGCGAACGACCCCGAACTTCACAACGCGACCTCCGCGCTCTCGTCGACGATGATGCTGTAGTCCTCAATGACAGGGTTGGCGAGCAGCCGGTCGCACATCTCCTGCACGCGATCGCCGACGGTCGCAGGGTCGCCTCCCACCTCCATCGCGATCAGCTTGCCGATGCGGACCTGCCCGACTTCGGCGTATCCAAGGGAGTTCAGGGCATTCTGCACAACCCGGCCCTGCGCGTCCAACAGCGTGGGCTTCAGCGTGATGTGGACCGTGACCTGCGCCATCGAGGGACCTCCTGATGCCTTCAGCCGGCATGGGTTCCGGCCCACGCCTTGAGCCCTGCCGTCATGAGTATCACTGCGGCACCAGCAGCCACCATGATAGCACAGCCGCCGCTGACCCGACAACGAAGAGAACCGCCCAGACAGGCGCTCGCCAGCTCCTCGCGCGTGCTCGGGCCGGCTCGATCGCAGCAACGCGCGCGTCGATCGCCGGACGCAGGGGTCGAAGGACCTCCACCTCCGGAGGACGTCGCTTGGGGCGTACTGGCCACCAGCCGATGCGGCGCCGCAGCTCGCCGCGCGCCAGCCGTCCAGCAGTGCGTCCGAGAACTGGCAACAGGCGTGGCGCGCACACCGCGATCGCGATAGCTACCAGCACGCCCCAATGATACGCCGACCATGCCGCCGCCGGCGCGTATGGGAGCCAGGTCGTCAGGCTACACACCGCGTGAGCCCACGACGCGTGCCCCGAGCGCATCGCCCGTCCATGCGATCAGCGGGCAGGCCTCAGCCCGTGGGATCGCATGCACACTGGAGGTCGAGGCGAACGCCGTCTCAGGTCGCGCTGAGCGCCCAGAGGAGGAGAAAGGCCACGCCATTGTTCACCCCGTGAAACACGATCGGCCCAACGATGGACCCGCGGACCGCGTAGAGACCACACATAGAGGCGCCAAGCAGGAACAGGCCCGCGAACCCGACCGGCAGTTGCGGGTGCATGAGGGCGAAAGCGGCCGACGTGACGATGATGGCGCCGATCGCGCCGATCCGTGGCGCCACCCCGCCGAAGAATGCGCCGCGGAACATCAGCTCCTCCACGATCGGTGCAAGCACGACGGCCTGGAAGGCCAGCAGGAGCATGACAATCGGGTCCGCGAGGACTGCCATCTCGGTCACGATCGGATGCAGCGGTGAGGCCTGCTCATCGAACACCCAAGCCGACAGCAGAGTGGCGCCGATCACGAGTGGCAACGTCGCGCAGTACGCCGCGACGCCCCAGAGCGCCTCGGGCAGCCAGGGCCTCTTGCGCAGGCCGAGGTGCTCGGCTCCCATCCCATGCTGCCGGCAAAACCGCCGGTAGGCGAGCAGTGGCGCTACAGTCACGAGCACCATCAATGTGACGGATGCCGCGTGCTGGGCGCGCACCGACGGCGGGTCTCCGAGCAGGGGCAGAGCGAGCGGGCCCACGAGCTTTGCCGTCAGGAACGCGAGCAGGTAGATGAGGAACGTGGCATAGAGCACGTCGGCTCGGCGGCGGTCCAACCTCCCCGGTGCGGAGTTGGTGAGCATCCACCTAAGGGATGGGCGCAAGCGCTTAGTAGCCATGGCGAAGAGCGCCAGTGCCAGAAGCCCCATACCCCACACTGCCGCTCCGAGCATGAGTGCCGCGAGCGGCATCAGGCGCCAGAACCACCGGGTAGCGAGTTGCCGGGCGTCGCGCGCTTCCGCGCCCATACTGGCCCGGGTGTAGACGATCTCGCGCGCCACCAGCCGGTACCAGCCGAGGCGCATGCGCTCCAGCGATGCGACGATCTCTCTCGCGCGCTCTGCCGATGGCGGTGGCCCGCCGAAGGCCTCGATCCAGAGGGCACGCTCCCCTCGGGCGTCGATGCCCGCGGCTCCAGCAGCGCTCCCGAGGCCGTCGGCGGTGGAGCGCCAGCCAGCGTCGCCCAGCGCTGCCTGCACGATGAGAAGCGCCCGCTGGCGGTTGCGATCCTTGGGATCGAGGGCAACTAGGCGGCGCAGCGATAGGACGAGGCCACCCGACGGTCTGCCACCGGGTTCGGTGCGCCAGCCAGAGAGGTGAGCGGCCTTCGCCGCCCAGAGCGCCTCCACTTCAGCACGGGCGGCCGCTGCCGAGCGGGTCTCCTCCGGAGAGCGGGTGGTGCGATGCACGCCCGTGACGAGGAGCGCCAGGAGCGCCGCGCCCAGAGCGCCGCGCCACCAGAACGAGGAACGCGGCGGCGCGCTGCTCGCGCCCTCAGGTTCAAGCGCCATTCGTGGAGGGAGGCTCGGGAGTCACAGGAAGAGCAGGCACGGAGACGATGGTCGGGGCGCCAGCCGCTGCGCCGGGCCCCGCCACGTCGATCGCCTCCTCCGTGAGGCGCTCCAGATGGGACCGCAACAGGGCTCGCAGCTCGCGCACCGCGCGTCGGCGCTGCTCTTGCAGTTGCTGGATGCGCTCGGCGGACTGCCTCTCGATGCTCTCCGCCTGCGAGCGCGCATCGCGTACGATGCGGACGGCATCTTCCTGCGCGGCGTGACGCGTCTCTTTGGCGACCTTGTGCGCCGCAATGAGCGCCTGGTTGATAGCGTTCTCGCAGTCCCGCTGATCGGACAGGCGCGCCTCGACCGCATCGTGGGCGCGCTTCTGTGCCTCGAGGGTCACATGGAGCGCATCGATCTCGTTCAGAAGCTCGCGGAGCGCGGCATGCACCTCCCCGGGGTCGTAGCCGCGCCACACCCGCCGGAACTGCGGGTTGAGGAGATCAGTCCGAGTTCGACGCACGGTCACACTCCCGTTGATGCGCGCACTCCGTGCGCACGCCCCCTATGGACGCAGCCCCCCTGCGGCGAGGCTCCAGAGCGCCCTCTGAACCAGAATGATGGCGAAGCACGCCATCAACGGCGAGAGGTCGATCCCGCCCGTCCGGCTGGGCGGCAACAGCGCGCGAAACGGAGCCGCAACCGGATCCGTTACGCGCCGCAGCACCTGTAGCCAGCGCAGGGCGGCTGGCGACCGGATCATGCCGAAACTCACCATCCACGACGCCGCCACGTCGGCGACCAGCATCAACCAAAGCACGTCCAGCGCCCAGAGGACGGGAGCGATGGGACCCATCGACCAGGGAGCAGAGAACACGGTGGCGCCTTTCCCCTAACGCTGACTCACGCCGAGGAGGCGCTCGAGGCGCTCCACATGCCGCCGGGCGACCGCGTTGCTCGGGATCTTCGCCGCGCGGCGCCACGTGGCCAGCTCCTTCTCCGGCTGGTTCGTCTGCGCGTAGCAGTGCGCCAGCATGTGCAGAGTCGGCATCGGCGCATCTGCGAACTCGGCGGCCCTCTCGTAGTAGGGCAGCGCCCGACGGAAGTCCTTCTTGCGCTTAGCGAAGAAGGTTCCGAGCTCATCGTACATGAAGAACGAGTTGGGGTTGGCCGCCAGCCCCTGGCGGTAGACAGCCTCGGCCGCTGCGCTGCGCCCCATGCTCCAGAGCAGGAACCCGGCGTTGGAGAACGCCTCCTTGTGGCCGGGGTCCCCCGCATAGACCACCTTGCACAGGTGCACGATGTGGTTGTACTCGCCGGCGTGGTAGTGGCGGTCGGTCATCAGCCACAGTCGGCCAATCACGTCCTCCGTCACGGCGTCCGCCATCGCCAGTCCGCCGATCCTCGGCGGCGGTTGCTGCCCGGATGCCGGCGCAACCACGAGGAGCAGCACGGCGGCCACTGCCAGCAGAACAGGTCTTGCCATCGTCCCCTCCCTGGGGTCATCTCTCACCGGCGTCCGACAGCTTGGCTGACGCCATCATTCTCGGCGTCTGTACGGGCGCACCGCAGAGCCAGTGGCGCCCGCGCGCCCACTTGTGCGCACACACCCGGCCTACAATGTGCGGGCGGACTCGAGCCGCTCGCGTAGCGACCGGTTGGCCTCCTGAGGGTTCGCCTTGCCCTGCGACGCCTTCATCACCTGACCGATCAGGAAGCCGAACTTCTTCTCGTCACCCTCGCAGAGCGCGTGCCAGACGTCCTGATGCTCCGCGAGCACGCCGTCGATCAGCGCAGCAATGGCAGTCCGGTCGCGCACCTGCGGGCCCGCGGCGGCCGCCAGGGCTGCAGGTGAAGCGCCCGTCTCAAACATCCTCTCAAAGATCGCCTTGGCCATCTTGCCGCTGATGGTTCCGTCGCGAACCAGGCCGATCATTTCAGCCAGCGATGCCGGGGTCACGGGTGATGCCCCGATCTCCAGGTCGGCTGCATTGAGCAGTCGCGCCAAGTCACCCATCATCCAGTTCGCCACCGCCTTGGGATCGCCGCAGGCGCCGGCCGCGCTCTCAAAGAAGACGGCCATAGCGCGGTCCTGCGTGAGCATGGCGGCATCCTGTCGCGATAGCGCGTAGGTGCGCGCGAGCCGCTCGCGCGCCGCATCTGGCAGCTCGGGCATACCCGTCCGTACCGCTTCCACCCACCCCTTCGTCAGGTGGAGCGGCACCAGGTCCGGCTCCGGGAAGTAGCGGTAGTCGTGTGCCTCCTCCTTGCTGCGCTGCGCGTAGGTCCTGCCTTTGGCGTCATTCCATCCGCGGGTCTCCTGCGTCACCGCCGCGCCCTGGCGCAGCAGGCCGACCTGTCGCTCAAGCTCGTACTCGATGCCCCGGTAGACGGCTCGGAAGGAGTTGAGGTTCTTGATCTCCGTTTTGACGCCAAATCCCTCCGCACCGCGAACGCGGACCGAGAGGTTGGGCTCACACCGCAGGCTGCCCTCGGCCATCTTGCCGTCCGACACCCCGATATACGTCAGGATCGACCGGAGTTTGACCAGGTACGCCCTGGCCTGCTCGGCCGTGCGCATGTCCGGCGGGAAGGCGGTCACAATCTCCATGAGAGGCACGCCGGAGCGGTTGTAGTCCACCTCGCTCTCATCGCCGACTACGTGGAAGAGCTTGCCTGTGTCCTCCTCCAGGTGAACGCGGGCAATGCCCACCCGCTCGCTCTTGCCGTCCAGCTCGACGTCCAGCCACCCGTTCACCCCGATGGGGCGGTCGTACTGGGATATCTGGTAGCCCTTCGGCAGATCGGGGTAGTAGTAGTTCTTACGGTCGAAGCGTGGGTGCTCGTTGACGATGCAGTTGAGCGCGAGCGCGGTGCGCATGACGAGCTCGATCGCCGTGCGGTTGGGCACCGGCAGCGAGCCTGGCATCCCGAGGCAGACCGGGCAGCACCTGCTATTGGGCTCGCCGCCGAACGCGTTGCGGCACCCGCAGAACATCTTGGAATCGGTCAGGAGTTCCGCATGAACCTCCATGCCGATAACCGCCTCATAGTCTGCCATCGCGACCCCATTCCGCGCGGCGACCACCCCCGGCCGCGCCCAGCCAACCACCGCTCAGACGCGGGCGCCACCGCTGATGTTCAGTTCGCAGCCCGTCACGTGCTCGGCATCATCGGAGGCGAGGTACGCCACGCCTGCCGCGATTTCGTCTGGCGTCTCATGGCGGCCCATGGGACGCTTGGCGCCGCTCTCCGCGAGGTATCGCTCGCCGTCGCCATGTATCGCCGTGCGCAGCGCAACCTCCGCCGGCGAGGCCACCCACCCGACGATGATCCAGTTCGCCCGAATGTGGTCGGGAGCGAGCGACCGCGCCAGGCTCCGCGTCAGCGTCAGCAGCGCGCCCTTGGAGCACGCATAGGCCAGCCTGTCAAGCGGCCCGCCGTAGGCCATGCACGTGCCGATGTTCACGATGCAGCCCCCTGAGCGTGCCCGCATCGCCGGCAGTGCGGCTCGACATAGCAGCATGGGTCCGCGCACGTTAGCGGCGAAGGCGGCATCCCACGTCGCCGGTGTCAAAGCGTCGAACGGCGTCCACGCGAGGTCGGCAGCGTTGTTCACCAGCGTGGTCAGGCCTCCGAACCGCTCCTCGGCGAAGCGCGCGAGGTTGGTGCAATCCGCCTCAACCGAGACGTCGGCGCGCTGGAAGGCGGCATCCCCACCGGAGGCGCGGATATCATGAGCGACCCGCTCGCCCTCCAAGGCCCTGCGGCCGGACACGACAACCGATGCGCCTTCAGCGGCCAGACGGCGCGCGATCGTCTCGCCGATGCCCCCCGTAGAGCCTGTCACGATGGCCACCTTGTGGGCCAGCCGTAGGCTCATCGCATCAACCCGAGCTGCAGAGGCCATCGCGCAGCGGCTCAGAGCGGCGCATGGCGTGTGTGCCAGTCGGTGGTGCGCTCGTACGCGTAGGCTGCCCGGAACATGGTCTCCTCGCAGAAAGCCGCGGCGATTAACTGGAGTCCGACCGGAAGGCCCTCGTGGAAACCGCACGGCAGCGACATGGCCGGGATCCCCGCCATGTTCACCGGCAGCGTGCAGACATCCGCCAGCTTCATGGCGAGCGGGTCGTCAGCCTTCTCCCCAACCTTGAAGGCGACTGTTGGAGACGTGGGCGTCGCCAGCACGTCGAACCGCTCGAACGCCGCGTCGAAGTCGCGGCGGATAAGCGTGCGCACCTGCTGCGCCCGGCGGTAGTAGGCGTCGTAGTAGCCAGCGGAGAGTGCGTAGGTGCCGATCATGATCCGCTGCTGGACCTCAGCACCGAAGCCCTCAGCGCGCGTCCGCTCCATCAGCCCGATGTGCCCCGCGTGTGCGCCCGCCCGATGACCGTACTTTACGCCGTCGTAGCGAGCGAGGTTGCTCGATGCCTCCGCGGGGGCGATGATGTAGTAAGCAGAGAGGCAGTAGCTGACCGACGGCAGGGAGCAGTCTTCTGCCGACGCGCCCTCCTCGCAGAGCCGCTCAACCGCCGCGCGCACCAGCGCGCCGACAGCGGGGTCCACCCCCTCCGCGAAGAACTCGCGCGGCACCCCGATCCGAAGGCCCCGCATGCCGGCCGCAGCGGCAGCGCGATAGTCGGGCACCGGGACATCGACACAGGTCGCATCCCGGGGATCGGCGCCCGCGATGACAGAGAGTAGGAGGGCCGAGTCGTCCACGCTTCGCGCGAGGGGACCCACCTGGTCGAGGGAGGACGCGTAGGCGACGAGCCCGTACCGGCTGACCCGTCCGTACGTGGGCTTAACGCCTACGATCCCGCACAGCGACGCAGGCTGGCGGATCGAACCACCAGTGTCGCTGCCGAGCGCCGCGGGCGCCTCGCGTGCAGCCACTGCGGCCGCCGAGCCGCCCGATGAACCGCCCGGCACCCTGTCGAGATCCCACGGGTTTCGAGACGGTCCGTAGGCGCTGTTCTCCGTGGAGGAGCCCATCGCGAACTCGTCGAGGTTGGCCTTCCCCACCATCACGGCGCCGGCCTCGCGCAGACGCGCTACAACCGTGGCGTCGTACGGCGGCACGAACTGCGGCAGTATCCGCGAGCCGCACGTCGTGCGAACACCGTGTGTACAGAGGTTGTCCTTCACGGCCACCGGCACACCGGCGAGGGGGCCGGCATCCTCACCGGCTGCGATCGCGCGGTCGACGGCGGTAGCCTGCGCACGCGCGACCTCCGGCGTAACCGTCAGTAAGGCCCGAACGCGATCGTCGACCGCCTCGATGCGTGCAAGCGACGCTTCCGCGACGTCGGCCGCCGCCACCTCGCCCGAGCGCACCCGCTCGGCGATCTCACTGATCGACCAGTCGGTGTAGGGCGCCATGGCGCCTCCGCGTGGAGTGGAGTAGCACGCGTGCCACGGGCGCGGCGCGCGGACGAATCAGTCCTCTATGATGCGCGGCACGACGAAGCATCCGTCGCGAGCCTCTGGCGCGTTGGCAAGCGCCTCGGTCTGGGATAGTGAAGGCCGCAACGCATCGTCGCGAAAGACGTTAGAGAGCGGGATGCTATGGGCTGTCGGTTCGATGCCGGTCACGTCCAGCCCCTGCAACTCCTCGACGCGCGCCAGCAGCTCGTTGAGCCATCGCCCATGTAGCTCGAGCTGATGGTCCGTCAGCTCGAGGCGCGCCAGCTTGGCAACACTCCGCAGCTCTTCCCGGGTCAGCGCCATCGTCGCCTCCGCGTGCTTGCGCCATTATAGCACCCGCCCCTCCACCCTCCCCGGCCCGGGAGCCGGCTCCGTCGGCGGAGGCAATGGCCGGGTGCGCAGGTCGATGTCGCACTCCGCGCGCAGCGTCAGGCGCCCGGTCTCGTGCGCCACGTCGAGCAGGCGCGCGGCGAATGGCAGCGCTCCCGTTGCCATCAAGCTGTTGATCCGGCCGTTGATGCGGTCCTGCACGAAGCCCGTGGTGAAGCCAGGCCAAGCGGCCCCCACCACCTCCAGCCGCGTTGCCTCCAGCTCGAGACGCGCTCCATCGCGGACCCGCAGCCGCCCCTGTAACCGGAATGGCACGGTGATGGGACCTGCAATAGCGTATCTGCCCGAGATGCACAGGCCCGCCGGGCCTATCGTCACCTCGAGGCCTCGGAGGCCGTCGAGGGCAATGCTGCGGAGCGCATCGTTGGCCGCCGACTCCGTCACCACCACCGAGACATGCACGGCCGGTGCGGATAACCTGCCATCTGCGCCAACCTGAAGGTCAGCGCCCGTCAGGCGCGCTTCCTCGATGCGAAGCATCGCACCTGGCCGGAGGCCGCGGAGCCGAATGTCGGCCAAATCGACGCGTATTGTCATGGATTCCCTCACGGGCGGAGACCGTCCTCCCACGCGCCAGGCCCTGCGCGCGGGCCCCAAGCTGGGCATGCACCTGGCGCACCCCGCTCCCTGCAAAGGCCCGGCCGCTTTCGTGCTACTATGATACCGGTGCGGCCGCCCGTCTGCGCGCGTGGCGACCGTGCGGTTGCGCAAGCCTGACCCGCCCGCCCTCCCCTGACTCCACGCTGAACAGGAGCTTTGGCCAGTCCATGAGCATACTGCGCGGCTTCCTCGCCCGTTTCTCGCGTGACATGGGCATCGACCTCGGCACGGCCAACACGCTCGTCCACGTGCAGGGCAAAGGCATCCTGCTGCGCGAGCCGTCGGTAGTCGCAATCGAGCGTGACTCCGGCCGCGTTCTGGCCGTCGGCGAGGAAGCCAAGCGCATGCTCGGGCGCACGCCGGGCAGCATCGTGGCCATCCGGCCGCTCAAGGATGGCGTGATCGCCGACTTTGACCAGACCGAGAAGATGCTCCGCTATTTCATCGAGAAGGTGCATCGGCGCAGCATGTGGGTCGCTCCCACGGTTGTTGTGGGCATCCCGTCCGGCGTCACAGAGGTCGAGCGCCGCGCCGTCGTTGACGCAACTAAGAAGGCGGGCGCCCGGGAAGCCTACCTCATCGAGGAGCCGATGGCGGCTGCCATCGGGGCGGGGCTGCCCATAGCCGAGCCAACCGGATCGATGATCGTCGACATCGGAGGCGGCACGACCGAAGTGGCGGTCATCTCGCTTTCGGGCATCGTCACCAGCCGGTCCAGCCGCGTCGCGGGCGACGAGATAGACGAAGCGATCATCGCGTATGTGCGCCGCACCTACAACCTCAGCATCGGCGACCGCACCGCGGAGGAAGCCAAGGTAGAGGTCGGTACGGCGTTCCCCGGTGAGGCTGAGCGTCGCATTCAGGTGCGCGGCCGGGACCTTATCTCGGGCCTGCCGCGTGGCGTGGACATTACCTCGACCGAAGTACGCGAAGCGATTCAGGAGCCTTTGGGCGCCATCGTGGACGCCGTCAAGGTCACTCTGGAGGCTTGCCCCCCGGAACTCGCGGCCGACATCATGGAGCGTGGCATCGTGCTGGCTGGTGGCGGCGCTCTCCTTCGCGGTTTGGACCGGCTCATCTCGCAGGAGACCTCGATGCCGGTCCATATAGGCAAAGACCCGCTCTGCTGTGTCGCCATCGGCACCGGGTGTGTGCTCGAGGAGATCGACACCAGCCCTGCGCTCCGCAAGGTGTTGAAGACCGGCTGACAGTGCTTCCGGCAGGCGTCTGCGCCCGCCGCCCTTGGAGGTCGCGTTGCTGCGCTCCACCCCGACGCGTCCGATCGGCAACCGGCTTGTGCTGGCCGGCCTGGTCTTGCTCGGGGTGTCCCTCGGTGTCCTCCACAACCGCGCCATCGCCCGGGGCGACCCGAGCCCCGTCACCACAGTCGTGCGCACCGTCACTATGCCCCTGGTGGCCGCCGTCACGGGGGTCAGTTGCTGGATCAGTGGCCGCTGGTCCGTGCTCGTCGGTGCCGAACAGGCAGTGCGCGAGAACCGCGAGCTCCGCGACGAGAACGCACGGCTCCGCGCCGAAGTCACTCGCCTCCATGAGATGGGCATTCTGGCGCAGAGGCTCCAGCGCACCCTCGGGTTCGAGGCGCCCGCCCCGCGCGGCAGGATCGTCGCGCGCGTCGTTGCGCTCATGCCCACCATCGGCTTCCACACCCTCGTCATCTCACGTGGCTCGCGCGACGGTGTGCGCGCCAAGAGCGTGGTGGTGGCGCCTGGCGGCGTGGTGGGACACGTATTCGACGTCGCTCCCGCCAGCGCCGTGGTGCTTCTGCTCACCGACTCGAGCTCCGCAATCGGCGCGCGCGTGCAGCGACCCGAGTCCCGAGCGACCGGGATATGCCGGGGGAACGGCACGGACCTCCTGCGGATGGACTACGTGGCGCGCGACGCCGATGTCCGGCGCGGCGACATCATTCTGTCGTCAGGCCTCGGCGGCGAGGGAGGGGTGTTCCCGAAGGGCCTACCGATCGGCATCGTGGAGGACGCACGACTGGACGTCTCGGGCGCCCTGAAGCACGTGACGGTCCGGCCTGCGGTGCGGTTCGATCGCCTCGAGGAAGTGACGGTCCTGCGGTGAGGGGGTCGCGCCCTGGCGCCGCTGCCGCGCTCGCGCTCACGGTGGCCTTCGCGGTGCATGCTGCCTTGGGCGCCTCGCTCGAGATCGCTGGATGCCGTCCCAATCTCGCGGCGGCGGCGCTCCTGGTCGTGTGCATGTTCTCGGGGCCAGCTCGGGCGGCAGGCTTCGGCCTGCTGGTCGGGGTGCTCGAAGCGGGCTACGCGGCCGGCCTGGTCGGCAGCTACATCGTGAGCAGAACGCTGGTGGCGTATGTCGTAGGCTCCCTCGAAGCCCGGGTCTTTCGCGACAGCGCCGCGGTGGCAGCCGCCATCGTACTGCTCGGAACACTGGCCCTTGAGTGCGTGTTCGCGATCTTCGCGCCGCCGCCGAGCGCCCTGTCCTGGGTGTTGCGGACCGGAGGCACAGTCCTCGCGAACGGCGCCCTTGCCCCGCTGTTGTACTTCTGCCTCCGGCCTGTCGCCTCAGACCGCGAGGAGAGCTGACTGGCTCGCGGTCGACCGGGTTCGGCTCGGGCAGATGGCTGCCGGCCCGTGCACCGGAGCCCGATAGAACGGGCGCACTAGCCGGCGTCACCCGATCGCGGCGGCGGTGAACGTGTAGGCTCGCCAGCGCACCGGGCCCGGGACCGCAGAGTCGCCGGCTCCCCGACCCACGCCGTCCGGCCGAGCGCTCACGAGCGGTGCCGGTCGTAGAAAAGCGTGTCGTAGAGCGCCTTGCCGATGCCGAACACGACCACCAGCACGGCGATCACGAGGCGCCACGGCGTGGAAGGATCGCCGGGGCTGAGCGGCGCGAACGCCACCAGCGCTGCAATCACCAGAACCACCACCACGCGGCACATCAGCGTTGCCAACATAGGGACCGCCCGCATGGGCGCCGCCGCGGAGGGCAGCAGCGCTAGAGACCGAGCCGCTCGCGGAAGTGCGCGATGGTTCGGGTGAGGCCCTCATCAAGAGAAACGTGCGGCTCCCAGCCCAACGTCCGGCGCGCCAGGTCGATGCTCGGCTTCCGCTGCCTCGGGTCGTCGGACGTCGGGAGCGGCCGGAGCACGATGTCGCTCGCGCTGCCGCTGAGGCGCCGTATCTCCTCCGCGAACTCCAGCATGGTGCGCTCCGTAGGGTTGCCGATGTTGATCGGACCGGTCTGCTCCGACTCCATGAGCCGGCGGAACCCCTCGATCAGGTCGCTGACGTAGCAAAACGAGCGGGTCTGACGTCCTGTGCCGTACACCGTGATCGGCTCGCCCCGCAGCGCCTGACCGATGAAGTTGGGCACCACGCGGCCGTCATCGAGCCGCATGCGCTCCCCGTACGTGTTGAAGATGCGCACGATCCGAACGGGCACGCCGTGGAACCGATGGTACGCCATCGTCATCGACTCGGCGAACCGCTTCGCCTCGTCGTAGACGCCGCGGATCCCGACGGGGTTCACGTTACCGAGGTAGTCCTCGGTCTGCGGATGGACCAGCGGATCGCCGTACACCTCCGACGTAGAGGCGAGGAGGAAGCGGGCGCCCTTTGCGCGCGCCAGCCCAAGCGCCTTGTGCGTACCGAGCGCGTTCACCTTCAGGATCTGGATGGGCTTCGTCGGAAAGTCGACCGGGCTGGCGGGGGAGGCCAGGTGGTAGATCTGGTCGACCGGGCCGTCCAGGAACAGGTACTCCGTCACGTCGTACTTGAGGAACCGGAACCTGGGGTTGCCGAGATGGTGGCTGATGTTGTCCGTGCTTCCGGTGATCAGGTTGTCGAGCACGACCACCTCGAAACCCTCGGACAGAAGCCTGTCGCAGAGATGCGAGCCGAGGAACCCTGCGCCTCCCGTCACCACCGCTCGCGGCATGGGTCATCCTCCCCTATCAGGCACAGGTGCGGCGCCGTTGTCAGGCGCCGGATGCGTCAGACAGGAACCGCGTCGCCGCTCTGCACAGAACCGCGATGCCGACCGCCAGCGCGCCGTCATCGAAGTCGAACGAAGGTGTGTGGATGGGGGGCACGCCGCCCAGCCCGAGACGGAAGAGGGCGCCCGGCACTCGCTGCGCGAACTCGGCGAAGTCCTCGCCTCCCATGGAGGGCGCCTCGATCGGCAGAACCCGCTCGGCGCCCAGCATGTCGGCTGCCGAACGCTCCACGAGCGCTACCATGCTCGCGTCGTTGACCAACGCTGGCGACCCGTGGGAGTAGGTTACCTCGCAGGTGGACCCGTGCGCGGCGCATACGCCCTCGGCGATGCGCTGAAGCAGCGCAGGCATCCGTGCGCGCAGTGCGCCCGACACGGTGCGCACCGTGCCGTGCATCCAGGCCGTCTCCGGGATAACGTTGTGAGCGGTGCCCGCTGTGATGCGCCCCACCGTAACCACAACAGGCTCCTGCGGCGGAGCCGAACGGCTCACGATCGTCTGCCACGCCAAGACGACGTGGGCGGCCGCGGTGATGGGGTCGGCAGCCTGATGCGGATAGGCAGCGTGCCCTCCCCTGCCCCGGACCTCACACCCAAACATGTCGGCGGCCGCCATGTTCGGTCCCGCACTGACCGCCACCGACCCGAGCGGCACGCCGGGCCATCCGTGAAGCGCCAGCGCACCGTCCACACCGTCCGCAGCGCCCTCCGCGCACATGCCGCGCGCTCCGTTGACGGTCTCCTCGGATGGCTGGAACACCAGCCGCACACGACCGGTGAGCTGGGCTCGCATCCTCGCCAGAACCGCCGCAACCCCGAGCAGGATGGCCGTGTGGCCGTCGTGGCCACACGCGTGCATGACCCCCTGGCGGCATGAGCGATGCGGTGCATCGCCTGCCTCCTGTATGGGCAGGGCGTCCATGTCGGCGCGCAGGAGCAGCGTGCGGCCTGCCTGCCCGCCGGCGATCTCCGCGACGACGCCGTGTCCGCCCACACCCGTGCGCGGCTCCAGTCCGAGCGCCCGTAGCCGGCGCGCTACCGCCGCTGCCGTCGCGCGCTCCGAGCCGCTGAGCTCGGGGCGGGCATGGAGGCGCCGCCGCAAGCGGGCGGCGGACGCTTCCACCCGGCGCGTGCGACGCCAGATATCGCGCACGACGGAGCTCACGGCATCGAACCCACGCGGCGGCCCGAGAGGTCAGGCCACACGCGCGTGGTATCAACCAGGGCGTGGCTGAAATCAACGACCAGCGAAGTGTCTGTCGCGATCTCGCACCTCACAGGCGCCGCTTCAGCGAGCGCCGGGCGACGCCGGCCCAAACACCTCACCCCACACCAGCTCGAACGCCTGAACCGTACCAGCGTCGAACACGCAGAGCCGTATCTCCTCAAGCGTACCGCGGTCCGCACCGCAGAGCCACTCCCGTGCGCAGTTGAGCAGGATGCGCGCGCACCGATCACGCGGAAAGCCGAAGATGCCGCTGCTGATCGCCGGCATGGACACGGTGCGCAGGCCCATGGACGCCGCGAGACGCAGTGCGCTCGATGCCGCGCGTTCGAGCTTGGCGTCCTCGTCGCCTTCGCCCCAACGCGGTCCAACCGCATGGACGACGAACCGGCAAGGCAGCGAGCCCGCGCCGGTCACTACAGCGGCTCCAACCGGCACGGCTCCTATGGCGTCGCTCTCGCGCTGAATGCTCTCGCCACCGCGCCGTACGATAGCCGCCGCCACTCCTCCTCCATGCTGAAGCTGCGAGTTAGCCGCGTTGACGATCGCGTCCACGCGCTCCTCCGTGATGTCGCCGTGAACGAGGCACACGGAGGCAGCGGATGGCGCACGCCAGCGCAGGACCTCATGGTTCACGCGCCCACCTGCCTCTCCTCTGCACCCCTCAGTGGAACGCCGGCGGGCGCCAGGCCGTGTGCCGCGCACCGCCTCTGGAACTCCGTGATCGCCAACCAGTGTGCTGGCCCCAGGTCGTACCACATCACATCGGCAAGGTAGCGCCGCACGCGGCCGATGGCCATGCCGGTGCGCAGCGACCACTCGGATGCGATGGGCTCCAGGTGACGCATCCCCCACTCCTTGGCCAACAGAACCACTTGGCTGATGCGCGAGAAGTCACGGTCATCGCGGGCAAGCCACGCCCCATAGACGAATGGCAAACCCGTCAGCTCGTACCAGGCGCGGCCGAGGTCGAGCACGTGGGGCGTTACGTCCTCGAACAGGCTCAGGTCGCCAATGAGTAGCGCGGCATCGCACACCTCGAGCATCGCCGCAAGGTCGGGGCCCATCGACACGTACGTCGGATTGAGCCCGTAGGCGTCAGCCAGTACGATGCGGGTTAGGGCTGCCGAACTGAGAGAGCTGGAGTCTAGTGCGACAGTGCGCACGCGAGGCACAGGGAGCTTCGAGAAGAGCCTGACGGACTGCACTTCCGCGCGAGCCGAGATGGACACCCCCGGCAGCGCCACTAGCCCGGGCGCGCGGATCAGCTCGAAGGTTGAGGCCAGTGCGGCGTCGACGAGCCCGGCGCGAAGCATGGCAGCGAGCTCCGCCGGCGGCGCGAGGGTGATGGCAGGCGCATGCGGGCAGTCCGGCGACTCGAACCACGCCACAAGGGGCCTGGCGTTGAGGTAGTGGACCGACCCGAGCCGCAGCGCGGTCACCGCAACACCACCCTGTCGGCTACGATGGCCGCGAGAAGCAGCACACTCACCCACCCGTTCATCGCGAAGAAGGCCGTGTTCACGCGCCTCAAGTCGCCGGGCGACACTATGGACTGCTCGTAGGCGATGAGGACCGCCACCACCACGACCCCTGCGTAGTAGGCCGCGCCCAGACCCGCGGAGATGCCCACGGCGACCAGTCCCGCAATACATGCCACGTGAGACATGCGAGAGAGCAGAAGGGCGCGCGCCGCGCCGAAGCGCGCGGGGATTGAGTGCAGACCAGTCCGCCGGTCGAAGGCCTCATCCTGGAGTGCGTAGATGATGTCGAAGCCGCCTATCCAGAAGGTGACGGCGAGTGAGAGCAGCACGGGCGTAGGGGCGATGCCGCCGGTTACCGCTATCCAGGCTGCCGATGGCGCCACCCCGATCGCCGCGCCCAGTACGAGATGCGACAGAGACGTGAAGCGCTTCGTGTACGAGTACCCGAACACGGCGGCAAGCGCAACGGGCGCGAGGGCGAGGCAGAGCGGATTGAGCTGCCATGACGAGACCAGCAGCAGCGCGGCGGATGCCGCCGTGAAGAACCAGACGGCACGGCGCGAGACGACCCCCATTGGCAACGCCCGACAGGCCGTCCGCGGGTTCAGCCTGTCATAGGCTTCGTCCACGAGGCGGTTGAACGCCATGGCAGCGCTTCTCGCGCCCACCATGGCCGCCAGCACCCAGCCGGCTGTCCGCGCAGCCGGCAGGCTCCCCGGCAGACCCGCGTGGTCGGCAGCGAGGATGGCGCCTGCGACAGCGAAGGGGAGCGCGAACACGGTGTGCTCAAACTTGATCATCTCGAGCAACACCCGGGCTGCGCGCAGCGCGGCCCGCGGTGCGCCCATTACTCCTCCGTGTACGCCCACTGCGGCACCACCCGCTGGTCGACGCCCAGATGTTGGAGCACGCGAGCCACGACGGTGTCCACGACGTCCTCGATGCTTGCCGGTTGGTTGTAGAACGACGGGGAGGCGGGAAGGATGGTGGCGCCGGCCTCCGCCAGCGCGGTCAGATTGCGCAGGTGCACCAGGCTCCACGGGGTCTCCCGTACAACAAGCACGAGTCGCCTCCGCTCCTTGAGGCACACATCCGCCCCGCGCGTGACAAGGTCGTCGGAGATGCCGTGCGCGATGCGCCCGGCGACGCCCATCGAGCACGGGACGATCACCATGCCGTCATGGCGGTAGGATCCGCTGGCAGGCGGTGTGAAGAAGTCGTGCCTGCTAAGGAACTTGATGTGGGCGCAGGGCTGGCCCAGGAGCGCCTCGGACGTGGGAGCCGCCGGGTCGACCACGATCCCCAATTCCGTGGCCAGCACCTGGCAGGCGTGCTCCGTGAGGACGACGTGCACAAGGTCGTAAGCCTCCGCAGCACGCTGGAGAAGGCGCACGCCGTAGATCGCGCCGCTTGCGCCTGTGATAGCCACTACGAGGCGGCCCGTACCATCACGCACGGCCAGGTGCCTCCGCTACGGCGCCCGCGGCCGCAGGCGCTGCGATCATCCTGCGGAGCAGCAACACCGAGGCAAGGGCTCCTAAGACACCGAAGCCAATCCCCCCGACGATGTCCAGCGGCCAGTGGGTGGCCAGGTAGATGCGCGAGAACGCAACGGCGCCGGCGCCAAGCCACAGACCAGCTACCACGCGCCGGCGCAGACTCAGCCGTCGGCGCAGCAGGAACAGAGTGCAGGCTATGGCCACGCTCGTGGTCGTATGCCCTGAGGGGAAGCCGCGCATCCGCTGCGGAAGCTCGCCGGGAACGAGCCGCACCTCCACATCGAGGAACCTGCCCCTTAGCTGCTCCATGCTGTAGAACCACCACGGACGGAGCCGCTCGTCTTCCTTGATTAGGTTGCTGGCGAGGCCGCTGATGAGCATGGCCACGAGGACGGGCGCCAACCAGAAGCGGCGCGATCGCAGCGAGCGCCCCAGGGCGCGGATGCCTCCGTCAGGGCCACCAAGCTCGCCGGCTCGCCATGCCGCCAGAACCGCCGCAGCCAACAGGACGAACACCTGCACGTGACCGAGCCCGAAGAGGGTGACGACCGGCATGACGACGTCCAGGACCGGATGGTGCCCATGCGCGTTGATGGCGAGGAAGGTGGCCCGATCCCACTCGTCCAGAGCGGCTACCAGAGGCGCGATCACGCTACGATGCCACCGCTACAGCCCGAGACGAGGCCACAGAGCGTCGACACGCGCCTTCACCTCAGGCGCCATGGTGATCTCGTCCGGCCACTCCCGCTCGTACCCCTCCTCGCGCATCTTCCGCGTGCAGTCGAAGCCTACCTTCGATCCGAACCCGGTCGCACGCGAGCCGTGGTCGAGGACGTCGACCGGACCCCGCGTCAGCAGAAGGTCGCGCTCCGGGTCGATGTTGTTGCTCATTCTCCACACGCACTCAGCGACGTTCTGCACGTCGACGTCCTGATCGAACACGAAGATCATCTTCGTGAACATTAGTTGCCCCAGTCCCCACAGCGCGTTCATCACCTTGAACGCGTGGCCGGGGTACCGCTTCCGGATCGAGACCAACGCGATGTTGTGGAAACAGCCCTCCACCGGCAGGTTCATGTCCACGATCTCGGGCACGGTGAGGCGGACCAGCGGCAGGAAGATGCGCTCGACGGCCTTGCCGATCCAGCCGTCCTCCATCGGCGGACGGCCCACTATCGTGGCGGGGTAGACCGGTCTCCGGCGTCGGGTGATCGCCGTCACGCGCAGAACGGGGTAAGGTTCCACGGGCGTGTAGAAGCCTGTGTGGTCCCCGAACGGGCCCTCGGGCATGCGTTCCTGCGGGTCAACGCGGCCCTCGATCACATACTCCGCCGAGGCAGGCACTAGGAGGTCCACCGTCTTGCAGCGGACCACGTCCACAGGCTTCCGCCTCAGGAAGCCGGCGAAGAGCATCTCGTCGATGGTGGGTGGCAGGGGCGCGACCGCGCTGAAGGTGATCGCCGGATCCCCTCCGAGGGCGACCGCCACGTCGATCGGGCGGCCGGCCTCCTCCGCGCGCCGGTGGTGCTCGGCGCCAACCTTGTGGATCTGCCAGTGCATGCCCGCAGTCCTGGCGTCGAACAACTGGATCCGGTACATCCCCACGTTGCGCTTGCCGGTCACCGGGTCATGGGTGAAAACCAGCGGCAGCGTGATGAACGGACCACCATCCTCCGGCCAGCACTTGAGTACCGGAAGCTCACCGAGGTCCACGGCATCGTCGGTGAGCACTTCCTCCTGGCAGACGCCAGAACCCACTATCCGGGGCGGCAGCGAGGCCAGGCGACGCAGCTTGGGAACCATGCGCAGCTTCGCAGCGAGGCCAACGGGCGGCTCAGGGCGGATCAGGTCAGCTATCTCCGCCGCGATCTCCTCGTAATCCGACACCCCGAGAGCGAGCGACATGCGCCGCCGAGACCCCAAGGTGTTGATCGCGACGGGAACGGAATGCCCGGTCGGTCGCTCGAAGAGCAGCGCTGGACCCCCGCCTGGCATTTTCATCACGCGGTCGGCCACTTCCGTGATCTCAAGATCGGGGCTGACCGGTTCGGAAATGCGTCGGAGTTCGCCTTCGCGGTCGAGGCGTGCAAGGAAGTCCTGGAAGCAGTCGTAGGCCATTCGATTGGCGCTCCGGTGCGACAAAGGCCGACGAGATCGTGCGCGGTTACTATACCTTACGGGTCGCCTGACCGGGGGGGAGCCACGGAGGAGCCGCGCACGCTGGTGATGAACCGCCGCGCCGATGCGCGGGCGCCGAGCAAGGGGTCCGCACGGGAGGAGAGGATGCCGCTCTACGCAGGCGTATCAGAGGCGAACATCACGCCGCCGCCTGGCGTCTGGATGTCGGGCTACGCTGGCCGCCCAACGGGCTGCACGGGCGTGCACGATGAGCTCCACGCGCGCGCACTGGTGCTGCAGGACGGCGATCGATGCTCGGTGGCCATCGTGGCATGCGACCTCATCGGGTTCGACTTCGAGGTGGTCGACCGCGTGCGCTCCGCCATAGGGTCGGAGCTGGGTACGGAGCCATCCAGCGTGATGCTGTGCGCAACGCACACCCATGGCGGTCCGACTACGCGCACGTTCGGCGCGATGGGTCCGTCGGACGCCGCGTACATGAGCGTGCTGGAGCGCAAACTGGTTGGCGTGGCGCGACAAGCGGCAGAAGCGCTGCAGCCCGCCTCCCTGGCGTACGGGCGCTCGGCCGCCCAGATCGGCGTGAACCGCCGTCAGGCAACCGGGGCCGGCACGGTTCTTGGCTGCAACTGGGGCGGGCCTGTCAGCCCGGTGGTGCATGCAATCGTGGTGCGCGACAGCCGAGGAGGCGCATACGCGGTCCTGGTGAGCCACGCGTGCCACGCGGTCACGATGGGCGGCGACAACCTGCGCATCACGGCGGACTACCCCGGTGCCGCGTGCACCGCGATCAAGGAGATGACGGCGGGCGCCGTGCTGCCCATCTACCTGCAGGGCTGCTGCGGCGATGTGAATCCGCTCCAGCGCGGTACCTGGGAGGCGGTGGCGCACAATGGCCGCGTCGTCGCGGATGCGGCGATCGAAGCGATGGAGGCCGCCACCAGCGCGAGCAACTCCACCCTTCGCGTGCAGGAGGCGCCGATTGAGTTGCCCTACCTCCCGCCGCCTCCGGCGGATGTTGCAGAGCGCGACCTCGCGTTGGCGGAAGCGTCGGTGGCGCTTGCGAGGGAGCGGGGCCATGCCGGCGCCGTGATGAACGCCGAAGGACTGCGTGACCATGCCGCCTACGTCCTCCGCCTAGCGCAGGCTGGCAGGCCGCCGGACGCGGTGCGCTCGCAGGTCCAGTGCATCACGCTCGGGGAAGCGCGAGTGCTGGGTCTGCCCTTCGAGCCGTTCGTCGAGTACGCTCTCCACCTCGAAGCGGCCCACCCGGGGCCCGTCATCGTCGCCGGGTACACGAACGGCGAGCACGGCTACCTTCCGACGGCTGCGGAGTACGCGCGCGGCGGGTACGAGCTGGAGACCGCCCAACGCTACTACGGCACGTTAATGCTCGACCCGGCGTGCGAGCGGATCGTGCTGGAGGCGTGCAAGCAGCTCCTGGCGCAGTCGTAGTCGCGACCCGCTGGTCGCTCACACCCGCGCCGGGGTACCCCTGCGGGCCCGGTCGCAGCGCGAGACCGCCGCGATCGCGCGAGGTGGACCCGTCCCGCCTGTGTTTACAAAGGCTCTCCGCCAGGGCTATAATGGTGGTCCGGCCCGGCCCTCCGCCGGGGACCCCTCACCGCGTGGGCGCCCCTTAACCCGCTTGGAGTGTCGATCTCTTGAAGAACCCACAGGTCAAAGTTCTCCTCATAGTCCTGCTCCTCCTGATCGGCGCCATCATCGCGGCCGTCAGAATCCCCACGATGCTGGGCCTCGACATCCAGGGCGGTATGCGAGTGGTCCTGCGCGCGAAGACGGAAGAGCTGCAGGGCAAGGAATGGACGCCTGACAGCTTGGCGTCCGTTGAGAACATCATCCGGAGGCGCATCGACGCCTTGGGCGTCGCGGAGCCTGTCATCTACCGACGCCCCGAGCAGAACCAGATCGTGGTTGAGTTGCCTGGTCTGCGCGACAAAGACGCGGCCCGCCGCCAGATCCAGACGACCGCCCAGCTCGAGTTCCGCAAGGTGCCTGAGCTCGAGAATGAGTGGCGCACCGAAGAGGAAGAGATCGACGGCAGGCCGACGGGCTTTGAAAGGATCCTCGGGCAGGATGGTAATCCCGTCTCCGCGGAGGAGATGGAAGCGCGCGTCTTCAGCAAGCTCCCGGTCCTCACGGGCGCCGACCTGGAACCGAACTCACGCGCCGAGCTGACCCCGCAAGGCGTCCACATCACCTTCGAGTTTCGCGGTGACGCCAGGCGGGTGTTCGAGGAGTTCACGCGCGCCAACCTTAACAGGCGGCTGGCCATATTCCTGGACAAGCGCCTCATCTCCGCGCCGGTCATCGAGGGAGTGATCCCTGGCAGTGGCATCATCCATGGGCAGTTCACACCCGAACAGGCGCGGCAGACCGCCGAGCTTCTGAACGCCGGCGCACTGCCGGTGCCTCTGGCGTGGGAGTCCGAGAACACCGTGGAGGCGACCCTCGGCCGCATGGAGATGCGCCGAGCCCTCATCGCGGGTGCTGTCGGACTGGCTGCCGTTCTCGTGTTCATGGTCAGCGCCTACGCCATGCCCGGTGTGCTCGCATGCATCGCGCTGCTGATGTACGCGGTGTTCACCTTCGCGGCGTTCAAGCTGATCACGCTGCTCGCCGCTGGCACGCCGCTGACGCTCACCATTCCAGGACTCACCGGCTTCATCCTCTCCGTCGGCATGGCAGTCGACGCGAACGTGCTCATCTTCGAGCGGATGAAGGAGGAGCGGCTCGCCGGCAAGTCGATCAAGGCGGCGATCGAGTCCGGGTTCAAGCGAGCATTCAACGCGATCTTTGACACCAATGCGTGCACGGTCATCGCATGCGTCATCCTGTACCACTACGGCACCGGCCCGGTACAGGGCTTTGCGCTGACCCTGGCCATCGGCGTTCTGGTCTCGATGTTCACCGCCATCACGGTGAGCCGGACCCTGCTACTCCTGTTCGCTGGCACCGCGATGGGCCAAAACGACGCTGCGTACGCGCTCCACCGCGGTTTCAAACCACGCCTTGGCGTGTCGCGCCGCATGAAGCTCTGGTTTGCCCTGTCCGGCCTCGTGCTGGTTCCCGGTCTCGTGGCGTGGCTCGGGATGAATGGCATGCGGTACAGCATCGAGTTCACTGGTGGAACGGAGATCGGCGCTGCCTTCACGGAGCGCCCAACCCGGGCTGCTCTCGCACGGTCGATGACCGACGCAGGGTTCGGCGAGCCGCGCGTGATCCTGTCCGAAGGCAACCGCGCCTTCATCACGACGCGCCGCCTAGACCATACTGAGCAGGCGCGCGCGATCAGCATCATCCAGGGCATGGGCGGACGCATCGAGACGACGGACAGCGTGTCCGGCTCGTTCAGCGACCAGATACGCACCGGCGCGAAGATCGCGGTGGTGCTGTCGTCCGTGCTGATTGTGCTCTATCTGGCGGTTCGGTTTGCCATCGGCGGTTTCCGGGAAGGGATGAAGTTCGGCCTCTGCAACATCGGCGCCGTTCTCCACGATGTGCTGGCCCTATGGGGCATCTTCGCAATTCTAGGCATCGTTCTGGAGTGGCAGATCGACAGCCTCTTCGTGACCGCGATGCTCACAACCATCGGTTTCTCAACGCACGACACGATCGTGATCTTCGACCGCATCCGCGAGAATCTGAAGCATCGGGCGCGGGGGGAGGAGTTCGCCGACGTAGCCGACCGGAGCATCGACCAGACGTTCGCGCGCAGCGTTAACACCTCCATCACTACAATGCTCGTGCTGGTCGCCCTGCTGATATTCGGCGGGCCGGTGATCCGGGAGTTCGTAGCTGCCCTGCTGATCGGCATCATCCTCGGCACCTACAGCTCGATCTTCAATGCGGCGCCCCTGCTGGTTCTGTGGCGTCACCTTACGGGCGACCGCATGACCTTCGCGCCCGCGATGGCCGGTGGACCGGCGCTCGCACCGGCGCTCTCACCGGTGCCTCGGCCTGTCCCGAGGGCGGCGACCGCCGGCGAGCCATTGGGCAGCAGGCCACAGGCCGCACCCCGGCCCAAGCCGCCGACGCTAGCGGCGCCTGCCGGCCAACAGGCACCGAGCACCGCGGGTGAGCAAGCTGCGGATGGGGACGGCGCCGGCGCGGCTCGCGGCCGGACAAAGCGGCGTAAGCGCAGGATGTGAGGGCGCCCCAACAACGGGGCTGTCCGGCAACGAGGCAGGCAGCCTGCGAGACCGTGACGGTGCGGCCCGCAGGTTGTTTGCGTTTGTGGGCCGCGACGCTCGACGCCAGGGAGACGCATATTGGCCTACGATCAACCGCCAACACGCGCCTCGTGGCTCGCAGCCGCGGCAACTCGCTGGCGAATTCGCGACACCGATGAGTTGCCCGCCGATACCCTCGCAGCGGAGGCAGGCTGCAGCGCGCTTCTGGCCCGCCTGCTCATCATCCGGGGCGTCCGCGATGGCGCCAGTGCACAGCGCTTCCTTTCGCCATCCTTCGACGACCTGCCCGACCCCATGCTGCTGCCGGATGCCGCGCGCGCCGTCGCGCGCCTCCGCACCGCCATCGCGCGCCACGAGACGATCTGGATCCACGGCGACTACGATGTGGACGGCGTCACCGCCGCAGCGCTGTACGGCCGGCTTCTGCGACGGATGGGCGCCCACGCACACGTACACGTGCCCCATCGGTCGCGCGACGGCTATGATCTGAGGACGCCGTTCCTCGATCGCGCCCGCGACGCGGGTGCCGCGCTGGTCCTGACCGCCGACTGTGGAACCCGGCGCGTAGACGAGATCGACGCTGCGCGACGGGCCGGGATCGACGTAATCGTGACCGATCACCACGAGCCGGGCGACGAGGTGCCCGATGCCGTCGCGGTGGTGAACCCTCGCCGCGGCGGAGCGGCGGACGGCTTCGCGGACCTGTCCGGTGCCGGGGTCGCCTTCCGTCTCGGCGAGGCCCTGGTTGCCGCGTCCGGCCTGCCCGTGGCGTCGTACCGCCGCGCGTACGCGGACCTCGCTGCCATCGGCACGGTTGCCGATGTGATGCCGCTCCTGGGGCAGAACCGGGTGATCGTCGAGCACGGACTGCGGGCCCTCCGCGCCAGTCGAAAGACCGGCATCCGTGCGCTGCTTGAGGCCGCAGGTCTTCGCGCCGGGGATATCCGTGCGAGCGACATCGCGTTCGGAATCGGCCCCAGAATCAACGCCGCCGGCCGTATGGGAGACGCTGCCGACGCACTGGAGTTGCTGCTGACCGGCGACGAGGAGACGGGCAGACGGATCGCCACCGAGCTGGACTGCGCCAACACGGCCAGGCAGCGCGAGCAGGCACGCGTCCTCGCTGAGGTCTTGCGTAGTGCTGAGGAGCAGCCCTCAGACGCCCGGTGTCTGGTGTTGCACGGCGAGGGCTGGCACCCCGGGGTCATCGGCATCGTCGCGGGCAGAGTCGTGGAGCTGACGGGGCGCCCGGCCATCCTCGTCTCGATCGACACGAAGACCGGGCGAGGCCGCGGGTCCGGCCGCAGCGTTGGCGCGTTCCACCTGCACCGCGCGCTCACGGAGTGCGAGGACCTGCTCAGTGAGTATGGCGGCCATGCGCTCGCTGCCGGACTCTCAATCGATGCCGGCCGCATCGCAGAGCTGGGGGAGCGTCTCCGGAGGAGCGCTGCCCTCGCCCTGTCGGAGGACGACCTGGCGCCCGTCATCGAGGCGGACGCACTCGTGGACCCGCTATCCCTGGGGCCGGACGCTGTGCAGGAGCTGGACCGCCTCGAGCCCTGCGGCCGGGGCAACCCTGCGCCTCGTTTTGTCGCCCGCCGTCAGGTCGTGCGGGAGGTGGGCAGGATGGGCCGAGACGCCAGCCACTTGCGGATCGCGCTGGGCGATCCCACAGGCGCGGCGTACAGGGCCGTCTGGTGGCGGCACGGCGATTGGGCCGATAGGATCCAGACCGGCGATAGGGTGGACATCTGCTACCGTCCCTCGCTGGACCCGTACAATAACCATGTGGCCGTGCGGTCCATCATCGAGGACATGCGACGGTGCGATGAATAGAAGCGCAGCCTTCGCCGTTCGGCGAAGGTGACGCGCTACGGCAGGGAGCTCGGGGTGGAGACGCAGTCCAGAGAACTCTTCGAGGGGTTGCTCCATAAGGCACGCGAGAAGCGTCCCGACGTGGACGCAGAGCTTCTTGCGCGTGCGTACGAGCGGGCATGCGAGCTGCACCGCGACCAGGCGCGAAGGTCTGGTGAGCCCTACGTCTGCCACCCGATCGCCGTAGCGACGATCCTGGCGGATCTTGAGATGGATACCGCGACGCTGGCGGCGGGGCTCCTCCACGACGTGATCGAGGACACCGCCGACACGCAGGAGGACCTAGCACGCGAGTTCGGCGCTGAGGTGGCAGGGCTCGTCGAGGGCGTCAGCAAACTCAAGATGGTCGGCGCCGACACCGGCCTGTTGAGGTCGCCCACCGAGACCGTCGAGGTGGCGCCCGCGGACGAGGCTCGCGCCAGGCGCCGTCAAGAGACGTTCCGCACGGCCAGCAACCTCCGCCGGATATTCCTCGCGATGGCCAAAGACCTCCGGGTCATGGTCATCAAACTCGCCGATCGGCTTCACAACATGCGCACGCTGGACGCGATGCCGGAGGACAAGCGCAAGCGGATCGCGCGCGAGACTCTTGAGATATTCGCTCCGCTCGCTCACCGCCTCGGCATCTGGCAGATGAAGGCGGAGCTCGAGGATCTGGCCTTCCGTCACTCCGAGCCCGAGCAGTTCGCCGAGATGGAACGCCGGATCGCGCACACCACGGAGCAGCTTCAGACGGAGATCGACGAGGCCAACGCCATCCTGCGGGACCGCCTAGTCGCGGAGGGGGTGCGCGACCCGCACGTTACGGGCCGCCGCAAACACCTCTATGGCATCTACCAGAAGATGCTCAAGCAGGAGCTCGACCTCGAGGACATCTACGACATCCTCGCACTCCGGGTCATCGTCCATACGCGGCAGGAGTGCTACCACGCGTTGGGCGTGGTCAGCGGGCTGTGGACGCCCATTCCCGGCATGTTCGCTGACTACGTGGCGCGCGGCAAGAGCAACATGTACCAGTCGCTCCACATAAAAGTGGTGGGACCGCGCGCTAAGCCGCTCGAGGTACAGATCCGCACATGGGAGATGCACCGCACGGCGGAGTTTGGCGTCGCGGCGCACTGGGCCTACAAAGAAAAGGGAGAGGGCAGCCGCGCGGAGGACCAGTTTGAGCGCAAGCTGTCGTGGCTGAGGCAACAGCTCTTCGATTGGCAGACCGATTCCCGCGACTCGGGCGAGTTCCTGCGCAGCGTGACGGAGGACCTGTTCACCGACCAGGTATTCGTCTTCACCCCGATGGGCGACGTTCTGGACCTCCCGGCCGGCGCGACGCCCATCGACTTCGCGTACCGCATCCACTCCGACATCGGCAACAAGGCCGTCGGCGCCAAGGTTAATGGGCGGCTCGTGCCCCTCTCCTACCAGTTCCACAACGGCGACGTGGTGGAGATCATTACGCGCTCCAACAGCTCTCCGAGCCGCGACTGGTTGGCGATCACCAAGACCTCCCACGCCCGGGCGAAGATCCGCGCCTTCTTCAGGCGCCTGCACCACGGTGAGAGCGTTGAGCGCGGCCGCGAGCTGCTGGCGAGGGAGGCCGAGCGCCTTGGGATCGAGCCAGCCGCGCTGAAGGACGAGGCGCTGCGCGGCGTCGCGCCGCACTTCAACGTTCCCAACGAAGAAGAGCTCCTGGCGGGCGTCGGCTACGGCACCATCGCCCTGCTCGCGGTTCTGAACCGGCTGCGACCGGAGCAGCCGCCCCACCCGAAGGGGATCGTCATCGGGCGCGGCCGTACCGACGAGAGCTCACTGCGGGTCACGGCCGGTAACGTTGACAACGTGATGTTCCGCCGCTCGCGTTGCTGCCAGCCCATCCCGGGCGACGAAGTGGTCGGCTACATCACGCGGGGGCGAGGCATCGCGCTCCACCGCACGCAGTGCCCCAACATCCGCCACGCGCAGGAGTCGGAGCCGGAGCGGCTCATCACGGTGGACTACGCTGGAGGCGACAACAGCGTGTACGGCGTCAACCTGCAGATCGAGTCGATGGACCGCACCGGGCTACTGGCGGACGTGGGCACCGTGTTCGGAGAGCTCAAAACCAATATAACCGCCGTGAAGACTCAGTCGCACCGTGACCATACGGCGTCGCTCTGCGTTGTTGCGGAGGTGCGCGATGTGGAGCACCTCGCGCGCGTTTTCCAGGCGGTTCGGCGCCTTCCCGACGTCATCGATGTCAGCCGACAGGTCGGAGGCCGGGAGAAGTAGCGGCGCACACTCCAGACGGTCACTTCCAGCCGCTCAAGCGCGAGCCCACTGCGTTGTCGCTGGTATACTCGTCCACGCTGTGGAAACACCCGACTGGGAGCATCCCGCATGCGAGCCGTGGTTCAGCGCGTCCGCTCGGCATCCATCGTCGTGGACAACCAGACGGTTGCGCACATCGGCGGCGGCGTTGTGGTGCTGGTAGGCGTGCACGCCAACGACACGGCTGACGACGCGCGCTATGTGGCCGGCAAGACCGCCCACCTGCGCGTGTTCCGCGACGGTGAGGGACGTATGAACCGAAGTCTTCTCGAGGCCGGAGGTGAGGCCCTCGTGGTCTCTCAGTTCACGCTGTTCGGCGACGTGCGCCGCGGCCGCCGGCCGAGCTTCACTGAGGCCGCCAGCGGCAAGCTGGCCGAGGAGCTCTACCTCGAGGTCGCGCGCCGGCTCAGCGAAGACGGCGTGCCCGTACAGACAGGTGTGTTCGGCGCGATGATGGACGTGCAACTGGTGAACGATGGGCCCGTGACCATCCTGCTCGACAGCGCCAGGGCCTTCTGATAAAATTTGCGGCGTCTGGTCCATGAGCGGGCCACTCGCGAAGACAGGACCATCCCTCGCGCCCGTCTGGAGCAACGAGTGCAGCAGCCTGCCGCAAGCGCATCGACGACGACGGGTCAGCGCCGCCGCCGACCGGCGGCGGGCGCTCAGTCTGCGTCGGCATCGTCTCAGGAGCGACGTGCTCGTCCGCACTTCGGCCGCGGTGAGACCTGCCGGCGCGCCGGGCGGTTCCAGGCAGCCGCGGACGCATACCGATGCGCCGTGGACCTTCATCCTGCGAACCCGCTCTACCGGTTTCGGCTCGGTGACTCGCTCTGCGCCGCAGGCCTCCTCGACGACGCACGGCCCCATCTCGAGGCAGCGTGTGCCTTGGAGCCGGAGAACAGCTTCTACCACTTCTGGCTGGGCGACCTCTACTCGCGACAGGGCCGAATGCAGGACGCGGCATCGGAGTTCGAGCTCGCCTCCGCACACTCCCCTGTGGACCACTACTACAGAGCGCGCCTGGGTGCCATCTACCTGATGATAGGCATGGGCCAGCGCGCCGCGCAGGCCCTTTCGCAGGCAGTAGGCCTGTGCCCCGACGATGCCTGCTATCACTACCTGCTGGGCGATACCTACATGCACCTGGGCTCCGAGCGCCAGGCCTTGCGACACTACCGGCGGGCCGGACGCCTGAGGGTGCGCGACTCGGGCTACCTCGAACGGCTGCGGCGCCTGACGGTAGGGTCGCGATGAGCTGGAACCGCTCGCCCGCGGCAGCGCGTGTGCGTCTGTCCTCCGGAGTGTACGCATGAGCGAGAAGGAGCCGAGGCTGTTCCGCAGGATACTGGTCGCATCCGACGGTTCGGATGGAGCGCTGAAGGCGGCCCGTTGGGCGGCGGTGCTCGCCCGGAGCATCGGCGCAGAGGTCACCGTCCTGCACGTCTTCACGATGCCGACCGCGTTCGCACCCATCGTCGGCGTTGGGGGACAGATCCTGGACGCTGCGTCGATCGCGCAGTACGCAGAGGAAGTGCAGAACGCGGTAGCGCGCAGGACCGGTCACGTGGTCGAGGAGGAAGGGGTGCCCTACTCCACCCGACTTGAGATCGGGCACCCCGCTGGCACCATCGTCCGCATCGCCGACGAAGAGGGCTTCGACCTCATCGTGCTCGGAAGCCGCGGTCTGACCGAGCTGAAGTCCTTCATGCTCGGCAGCGTGTCGGACCGGGTCAGCCACCACGCGCACTGCCCGGTGCTCATCGTGAAGTAGCGCTCTCGCGCGTCGGCGCGGCGTTACACGCTGAGCGGCAACGAGACCGCCTGTCCTGTGTCGGCGGAGCGCTTGCCGCCCTCCAGGATCATCTGCGCGTCCCGGCTGACCTCCATCGAGCAGAACCCCGAGATGGGCTCGCCCGTTTTCAGGCAGTGCAGCAGGTACTCCGGCGCGTTGCGCATGGGGGCGACCGTCTGCGGCGCCTGCACCTTCTCCGCCTCGCGCTCCGGCAGCTCGATGACCACGTGTGAGCCGGAGACCGCGATGCTGCCGCCGGTTCCGTACGCGACCGGGTTCGGGGTCGCGTATCCCACCGTCTGCGTCCAGCTCGCCTCCGCCACGCCGAAGGCCTTCGGGTAGCGCATCACGATGATCGCGTTGTCGTCCGGCAAGGGGTAGTCCTTGGCGAGAACACCACGGAAACCGGTAACCTGCTGCGGCAGTCCGAGGAACCGGGCGCACATGTCCGCCGAGTAGCAGCAGTAGTCCATGAGCGCGCCCGCGCCGTTGAGCTCCTCGTCGTAGAGCCACTCCCAGAAGTAGCGGCTGCAGCCGATCTCCTTTGGCCCGTTGTGGGCGCTGCGCTGCTTGAAGTAGAAGACCTCCCCGATCTCACCACTGACGATGCGGCGCTCCATCTCCTGTATGGCGGGCGACCAGGCAGTGGGCCAGTTGATGAGCAGGCGCGTGCCTGCGCTCTGCGCCGCAGCCACCATGCGCTCCGCCTGCGCGAACGTGGCGCTCATAGGCTTCTCGCTCACCACGTGGAGCCCTCGCGCGGCGGCCGCCTCGACGATGTCGGCCGCAACGCTGTTCTCCGAGGCGGCCTGCACGATGTCGAGCTCCTCGCGCTCGAGCATTTGGCGCCACGAATCGTAGACGCGCTCGACGCCGTACGTCGCGCGCGCACGCGCGCGCAACTCCGCGTTGACGTCCGCGGCGGCGACGATGCGGACGTTCGGCTGAGAGCGCCAGTGCTCCAGTTCCCCCCACACATGGTCGTGCACCATGCTGGCTACGCCGAGACGGTACTCCTTGGCCATGCCTCTACCTCCTGATGGGCGTCCTGCGCCGCGCCCCCAGACGGTTCGGCAGCGGAGGCGATCGCACCTGCACCGCTCGGCGCTCTCTGCTCCCGCGCCCCGTCGAGGGAACCACCGCATAGGGCGGGGCCGGTCTGACCGCGCACAGGAACACGCCTGCCGAGCAACAACACCGACGCGGCCGCTTGGAGACAGCGCCGAATGACACCCTCCTGCCGGGGATCCTGGCGGGACGCCGGCCCTGATGTCAGGCATGGCACGCCGCACCGCACCGGCGGCACCAATTGCGGCGCCACCGCCGCGCGATGCCTACGGCACTGAGCGACGCCGTGCCTGCTCAGCGGGGCAGCAGATCACAGGAGGGATGCGCAGAGGCGCAGGGCCTCCTTCTCGTAGGTGTGGAAGGGATTGCGCATCTCGAGGACGCGGTTGCGGTCGAGCACGATAGCGTCCCAGTCGATCACATAGCGGGCGCCAGGGCTGGCCAGCAGCCGGTCCACGACGAGCCCTCGCGCGAAGGCGCGGGTGTTCTCGGGCGGTCGCTGCATGGCGTCCCGCACGCGGTCGTCGGTCAACAGGCGCCGCAACTGGCCCGCGTCCTCGAGACCCGCGGCCAGGCTCACGGCGGGGTCCGTGTTGTGGTACTCGAGGTCCAGGCTCTGCAGCGCGTCGTCGTGCCAGCCGGCGCCGGTCTCGGCCATATACCGCTCGTACAGCGAGCGCTTGGCCGACCAGTCCAGCCGGTCCGACGTGGAGAGAGGATCACGCTCGAGGTCGTTCAAGGTGCGCTCCCACTCCACCATGACGGCGTCGAGCTGTTCGTCCCGACCGCGCAGGCGTCCATGCGCCGCGTCGAGGTACGCGCGATGAAGGTCGACAGCGCCGATAGTGCGGCCATCCAGCAGTTGGACGATCCATCGCATCCGAGGGTCCCGCGAGACCCATCGGAGGGCGTCAAGCGGCTCCGCGAGTTCCATGCCCTCCGGCGCAATCCCCTCCTCCACCAGGTGCAGGACGATGCACGTCGTGCCCACCTTGAGCCACGTGGCGTACTCGCTCATGTTGGACTCGCCAAACAGGATGTGGAGCCGGTGGAGGTTGGCGTAGTTGTAGAAGCTGTCCCACTTGGGGTTGATGATGGCGCGGTTGAAGCGGACGCGCGACGAGATGGTCCTCACAATGTGGTCAGCGCGCTGTGAGAGCTGGAAGTCAACCGATTTGTCGAGTTCCACACCGTAGAAGTTGCTCACCCACACGTAGTCAGCCTCGTGCTCGGTGAGCATCATCACGTTCGCGCGGCTGCTCGGGCGCGTGAGCCGGTGGCCGCCGACCCTGCCGCTGCCAGCGAAGATCTGGCGCGTTACCAGAAACGGCAGCAGACGCGCAAGCGCAGGCGCGAACGAGTGCTCATCGACCTCGATCAAGTAGTTCTCGTGGCTGCCGAAGGTATGACCTCCGAAGTGGTCGATGGCGTTGTTGTGGAAGCTCGCCGCCTCCGCGATGCCCGCGCTCTCCAGCAGCGACTGCAGCAGCATGCGGCCGGCCCGCTCGTGAGCCACGAGGTCGAGGAGGTCGGTGCATTCCGGCGTCGCGTACTCCTCGTGGCTGCCGACCGCGTCGACATAGAGCCGACCACCGTTACGGAGAAAGCCGCCCGCCCTGGCCGGCTCGAACGCGTAGTCGCGAGCGTGCAGGTCGATGACCCCGAGGCGCTCACGGTAGAAGGCGTGGTCTCTCACGAGATCCACGACTTCCTCGGGCGTGCCGAGGTCGCGGTCACGCACCAGACAGCCGAACTCCGTTTCTATGCCGAAGATGCGTCGCTCCACGGAGGCCGGCCTCAGCGCACTTCCGCCGCGAGTGAGGCGATCTCCTCGTCCGGGAGAGCGGAGTACCTGGCGTCGCGCCGCGTAAGGCGGTCAAGCAAGCCCACCTCGATGCGCCCCAGGTCAAGCTGCTCGCGGAGCAGCGCAGCAGCCCGGTCAGCCAGGCCACCGGGATCAGCCTCATCGGGCTCGTCCTTAGGCGGACGCCTTCCGGCAGCGGCACCCACGGACCACGCGCGCAACGCCAGCGACAGCGCCTCGCGGCGGCCGAGAGGGTGAGCGGCCTCGGCAAGCAGTTCGCCTGCCCGCTGCTCGGCCTCCGTGGTGCCGGCCACAACCGCCCACGGACTAGATCGCCGGAACTCGCCGTCGTAGTTCAGGACGTAGAACGCGTCATCGGGAGGCGCAGCCCCCAGCTCGCCGAAGATTGCCCGGACCACGGCTGGCGCGTTCACCTGGTCGCCGAAGAGCCGTTTGACCGGCGGGCTCAGCGCGAAGCCTACAAGCCGGTGCGCCGTCACGTCGTCCGGACTTCGATCGTAGCCCTCCCGGTGGGCAACGTCTACCGCCGCGACGCGGATCGCTTCCACATCGGACTGGTTGCCGATCGCGGAGTAGAGCAGCCGATCGTAGATCTCGAATATCTTGCGCTGAGACAGCGTCACCGTGAGGAGGAGCAGGCCCTCGTCATAGGACAGCCCCACCACGGGGCTGCCGTCGCGCAGGCGGTCCTCGACGTACTCCTGACGATGCCCGATCGCCTCGTTGAAGTCGAACGGCGTGTAGAGCATTCGGCTTCCTTCCGTACGGCTACTCTCAGCCCGTGCGCACTGTGTCAGCGACCGCGCGCAGGGTCTCCTCCGGTATCTCCCGGATCCCCTCGCGCGTGATCGTCTTCGCGATCGGAGGAACCTTGCTCCAGCCGCCGGTAGCCGCGTCGAGATCCGACGCGATGTCGAGGAGCACGAGGGCATCACGAAGCACCGTCTCCAGGTCGGCCTCGTGGAACGGACCGCGGGTGCGCACGATGTAGTCGAAGACGCCGCGTATCTGGAGCGAGCCCGACCCGGCAGCGCCAAACTCCGCGCTCTCGAAGCGCGCTCCCATGCCATCGTAGAAGAAGATGCGGCCTTCCCCGGCGGCCCGGTCGAACGTGCTGAGGACCGGTATGAAGCCGCCTATCCCCTGAAGAGCAGCCGGCAGGCCGGCTGCCACCGCCCGCGCCAGCTCGGCCAGCTTGCCATCGAGGCTCATCTCCTGGAGCTGGGACCTACGGAAGTACCGGAACTGGTGCTTCAGGTAGCGGGCGACCTCCATCGACCGCGCGTACGAGCCCGATATCGCCAGAAGCGTGTGGTCGTCGATCTCCAGCACCTTCTCGGCCCGGTCGTACATGACGGCGAAGTTGGCAGTCGCGCGACGGTCGGCCACGTTCAGCACCCCGTCCCGGTACTTCATGGCAATCACGGTGGTCCCGTGCGCCACGCGACCTGCCACGCCGTCGGCGCCAACTAATGGGGCCGAAAGGTGCGGCAACGGGATCACGTCCCGTCCGGCACAGCCAAGCTCCGATCGCAGATCCCGCGTCGTCACTCTCCGCTCCGCTGGCGGTAGCGGCGCGCCGTGTCAGGATCTATCCGGCGCATGCGCTTGAGCAGCTCGCGCGTGTCCGGCCGCTCCACCTGGGGTCGAACCGGCCCGTCTCCGTCGCCTTCCTTCTGGTCCGGCGGCCTGGGCACCGGACGCCTTAGCCGATCCTCTACGCGTGTCACCATTGTGGCTTCCCCCTACACCGCCCTCGTCGGCTCCGACAGCGAGCCGATCGCGCGGACTGCCTGGTCCAGCGTCGTGCACGGTCCCAGTTCCTCGTTCGCACGCACTGCAAGGCCATCCACCAGCGTGGACATGTCAAACACGAAGGTTGACGCACCATGCGCGAAGGCAACGCCGCTCCATCCGACCGCCTTCAGCGCGTCGGGGAAGCGCCGCACGAACATCCCCCGCAGGAACGCCCTCGTGTCGGCCGGTGGGCACGACCGCGCCGCGGCCACCGCTGCGTCCGTCACCACCTGGCGCATAGCCCGGCACGCAACGAGCCCGCGTTGCAGCCCCTGCTCGCGCTCGAGGTCATGGTATGCCAGATCGAGGCTCTTGGCCAGCGGGTCGTCCCACGACCGGCGCTCCTCAGCCAGGAACTCCTCGAGGAGCATGCGCTTGGCCACCCAATCCACACGGTCGCGGAGCGCCGTAGGGTCGCGATCGAGGGCGTCCAGTGCCTCCTCCCACTCGTCCAGCACCCACGCGTCCTCGCCATCGTCATCCTGCCGTTGTCGCGCCGCGGCCAGGTACTGGCGCTGCACGTCTGTCGCGGCAGCGGTGCGGCCGTCCTCCAGTTCGACTACCCAGCGGAGGGCAGCGTCTCGCGACACGCGCTTGATGGCATCCACCGGATTGCGTATGCGCATGGCCGGACGCCACCCGCTCTCGATGAGCCGCAGGACAGCACTGGTCGTTCCCACTTTGAGCGCGGTGGCCCACTCGCTCAGGTTGGCGTCGCCCACGATCAGGTGAAGCCGGCGGAAGCGCTTCGCGGTCGCGTGCGGCTCGTCCCGGGTATTCACGATCGGCCTGTTGTGCAGCGTGTCGACGCTTGCCTCCACCGCGCAGAAGTCTGCTCGCTGCGACAATTGAAAACCCGCCGGGGCGCCGTGGTCCCCCTCTACACCGACCTTGCCAGCCCCGGCATATATCTGGCGCGTCGCCAGGAACGGTAGCAGGTCGGCGATCAGGCAATCCGGATCGGTCCCCCGCAGCGTCAGGTAGCTCTCGTGCGTCCCATAGCTGGCGCCGTGGTAGTCCGTGTTGTTCTTGTAGACCCGTATAGGGCGTCCCGTCTGCTCGGACCGCAGGCGAGCGCACTCGCTCACGATCTCCTCGCCAGCCCGGTCGTGAGCCACGAGGTCGAGCACGGAGGCACACTCCGGTGTGCTGTACTCCGGATGCCCGTGGTCGTTGTACAGCCGCGCGCCGTTCTCCAGCACGCGGTCCACTCTCTCGCCCTGGCCGCTGCCAGGTTCGCCGGCGTCGAACTGCGCGTCGTCCGGGTTGCTGGCCAGACGCGACACGCTGAAGCCCCGCATGTCGCGACGGGCGTCCTCGGCAGCGTAGTTCCAGCACGAAACTGCGCGGCCCGCGTACGAGGCCACGATGGCAGCGCTCTCACTCACTAGCTGGTGGGGGCCGACGCCATCCGATGCGAAGCCGTACTCCGTCTCGATGCCCACCAGGCGCCGGATGCCCGGGAAGCCTGCCACGCTAGATGATGTCGCGTCGGGAGGGAGGCGCAATCTTCCGCTCGCGCACGGGACGCACCGTGACCACGTTCTCTGGCTCGTAGTCCACCAGTTTGAGCCAGTCCTCCAGCGTATCGCTCTTGGGGAAGATCTCGTTCTCCTTGTATTCGACCCTGATTGCCTCCCGCAGGTCCTCCAGGGTGATGCCGGCCTGATCGCTTCCTGAGCCAATGGCGCGCTTGATCGCGAAGTCCTTGGCGCGCTCGACGGCGGACTTCAGCAGCGCTCCGCTAACCAGGTCGCGCCAATGCAGCGTCTCGATGCTTCCGCTGCGCAGGTGGACGTCCAGCACCTGGGTGTCAGGTGCGCGGCGCCACAGGTAGTCGGTGGCAAGGTCGAGGAGTTCTGCTCGAGCCGCGTCGACGTCGCCCTTGTGGTCGCGCACCAGCGCCGGGCCGTAGGGGATGCCCGAGTGCAGATAGATGGCAAGAATGTCACGCGAGGCGGCGCGGTCCGGCCGCGCGATCTTCACCCTGCGATCGATCCGCTCCGGGCGCAGCACCGCGGGATCAATGTAGTCGGGCCGGTTGGACGTGAGCATCACCACGACGTTGTCGAGTTGCACCAACCCGTCCATCTCCGCGCAGAACTGCGGAACCACAGTGTTCGAGATGTTCAGCCAGCGGCCGGAGGAACGCGTGCGCAGGATGGACTCCGCCTCGTCGACGAAGACGAACACGAGGTTGCCATCCTTTGCCTTCTCGCGCGCCGTGTCGAAGATGCTACGAACCATGCGCTCGGTCTCCCCAAGCCACATGTTCAGGATCTTCGGGCCGTTGATGTACATGAAGTACTCTTTGACGTCCCGCTGCGTGCGCTCGCGATACTCCCTCGTCAGGTTGTAGGCGGTAGCCCGTCCGATCAGCGTCTTACCGCACCCTGGCGGTCCGTAGAGCAGGATGCCCTTGAGCGGACGCTTCTCGAAGCGAGCGAACAGGTCCGGGTGCAGAAGCGGCAGCTCAATGGCGTCTTTGATGACCTGGATCGCCTCGGACTGGCCACCCACCATGCTCCACGGTATCTCGGGAACCTCCTCGAGGAAGTAGTCGCGCGCTTCGTTCGCCGACAGGTGTTCGAGGGCGACGCGATGCATGGGGTCGACGCGCACCTCGTCACCCGGCTTCACCACCCTCTCGAGAAGGTCTTGGGACCGGAACACGATCCGGGAAGCGCTGCCAGTCGGGTCGGCGGCGACGCGAAGACGAGCCGCATCCTTCACTTCGCTCACCTTCACGAAGTGCCCGCCGAGATGGTACCCAAGCTGGCCCACCACGACGTACGCCTCATTGAGCCGTACCTGGACGCCCACCCGTAGCTCGCCAGCGTCCATCTCGGGGTCGACGTTCGCCACGAACTCCTGATCGCCGAGCGCCACCAGGCAGATGCGCGCGCCCTCGTCCGACCACCCCAGGAAGACGCCCAGTCGGTTCGCCGGTGATGTGAGCTTCTCATAGGCCTCCTGCAGCTGGCCGATGGCATCCCGGGCTTCCTCGAACTGCTTCGCGTCCGTCTCGATCTGGTGCCGAAGCAGCAGCAGGTAGTCGAGCCGAGAGTCGCCTCTGGGCGTGGCACGAATCAGGTCGTTCACCATGCCGAGGGCGCTCATATTGGTTTCCGGAAGGTCTGACCAGGGATCGTCCCTGCCATGCTCCCGGCCATCGCCGAACTCGCGCTCACGCGCCATCGCCAAGTCCTTCGAACCGCCGCGCGTCGTGGCACAGCGCCAGACGCCTTTGTGGGGGTACACCCCACTCTACGGTGGTCTCCGACGCATTGGTTTCTGTGGCCTCCGGGGCAGTGCCTGCACAATTCCCACACTCGAACGCGTAAAAAGTCGTCACATCCCGCCAAGCTGTGCGTCCTATAGAGAGGAGCGGCCGAGCCAGCGACCTCTGTACGTCGTGTTGCCGCCAGACAGGAGCACGAGTCGTGATCGACCTGCTGCGCCTCCATCTGACGCCCGCCTCGGCCACCAGCACTCGAGACAACGACGCCGTCTTCGAGGCGCTGGTCGACGCCAACTATCGGCGCGTCTACAACCTGGCGCTCCGCATGGTGGGCAACGAGGCCGACGCAGCCGATCTGACGCAGGACATCTTCGTCCGCATCTACCGCAACCTGCCGCGTCTGAGGGCCGACGGCGCCCAGGACGCGTGGGTGCGGCGGATCGCCACGAACGCCTGTCTCGACTACCTGCGCCACCGCAAGTCGATCCCGCCGCCTTCCTCGCTGGATGCGCCTCTGGCCGCGGACCCCACCTCCACCGTTGGCCAGCAGATCTCGGACGTGGCGGCTGAGCCCGCTCGCCTCCTGAGTGAGCAGGAGAAGCGGGAGGTCCTTCACCGGGCCGTGAACTCCCTTCCCGACGAGTACCGGTCCGTGGTGCTCCTGCATCACCTCAACGACATGCGCGTTGAGGACATCGCCGTGGCGCTCCAGGTGCCACCCGGCACCGTGAAGTCGCGGCTGAGCCGCGCGCGCCAGGCACTGCGGCGCAAGCTCTCCCACTATTTCGGCCCCGCCGCCGCCTGAGGGCGCCCCGCCGCCTCGGGCGCTCCGCCAAGCGCAGGCTCCTGCGCGCCGGCATGCCAGTATCGCAACGTCCGCCTTGACACATGCCTGCCGATGCCGTATAGTTGTCACGCACATAACGCACTCTGACAGATTGGTGCTATCTCGTGACAGATACGGCAACATCGCGTCGCATGCGGCTGCTTGAGGCGCTCGCGCAGGAGTCCCATGGCCGCGACCTGGAGACGCTTGCGGCGTCGCTCGGGTGCGACGACCGCACCCTGCGCCGGGACGTTGACTACCTCCACGAGCTGCTGTCACGGGTGAGGGGCGTCGAGGTGCGCCGGGGACGTGTACTGGCTCGCCGCGGACCAACGCCGGCGGGCTACTTCGCCGACCACCTGGGCCATCGAGCGGACCAGAAGAAGGCGATCGCTCGTGCCGTGGCAAGCAGCCTTCAGGACGACCTTGCGGTGGTCCTGACCGCGGGCACCACCAACTACTACGTGGCCTGCGAGATACGGCGGCGTGTGCTGGAGACCGAGCGCCCCCGCAACCTTACGGCATTCACCAACAGCCTCCCGGCGCTGATTGAGCTGATGGCGGCCGGCATCGCCACCGGCGTCGTCGGCGAGGTCTACAACGAGGACGACTGCGCGTTCCACTCGCACGAGTACCGCAGCGCATTCCACCCGATGCTTGCAGTCGTCGGCGCGAGCGGCCTCGTTGCCGACGTCGCCTCGGGGTCCCTGGATCTCTACTCCCATCGCGCCGAAGAGGCCCTGTTTATGCGTCAGCTTCTCGAGCCGGTGCCGGAGATCGTGGTGGCAACGAGTCCGGACAAGATCGGGCGGCGCCACCCGTGGTGCTTCAGCTCTGCGGCCCTGCTCGCGGGCAAGACCGTCCGTTTGGTCACCTGCCGGCTTGAGGATCCAGTGCGCGAGCGCATGGCCGCATTCGCAGCCAGTGCTAAACGCGCTGGCTTGGACTTCCGAATAGAGGAAGGTGACGCAACGCCCAGCGACGCCTGAACGCGTCGGCCAGGCTTCGACTGCCGCGCCCAGCCGCGCGGCAAGACACTCAAAGGATCAGAGCATGTGCGGCATCACGGGGTATGTCGGTCGGAAGCCGGCGGTCGCGACCGCAGTCGAGAACCTGAAGCGGCTCGAGTACCGTGGATACGACAGCGCGGGCGTGGCCTATGCGACGCCGGGAGGAGTCCGGATCGTCAAGAGCCCCGGCAAGATCGTGGAACTCGAGAGCCTGCTGGGCGATAGCCATGGCGCGGCCCGTGCAGCGGTTGCACACACGCGTTGGGCCACGCACGGCGGCCCCACGGAGGCCAATGCGCACCCCCATCGCGACTGCTCCGGCACGTTGGCTGTCGTGCACAACGGCATTGTCGAGAACTACGCCGCCCTGCGCGCAGCCCTGCGCGCCGATGGACACGAGTTTGGCTCGGAGACGGACACGGAGGTGATCGCCCATCTGATCGAGCGCGAGATCGCCGGCCTACGGCCGGGCGTCGAGGCGTTCGCTCAGGCCGTACTGAGGGCGCTCGGTCATGTGCGCGGGTCGTTCGCCATCGCTGTGGTCTGGACGCAGACGCCCGAGGCCGTCGTAGTCGCCCGACGCGATTCGCCGCTCATCATCGGCCTCGGTAGGAACGAGACCTTCATCGCCTCCGACATCCCCGCGGTCATGCAGCATACGCGCCGCGTCCTCGTGCTGGAGAATGGAGACGGCGCCATCGTCACGGCACGCGGCGCTCGCCTCTTCTCGCTCCACGATGGCCGTCCCATCGAGCGCCCGGTCCTGCAGGTCACGTGGGACGCGCAGGCGGCCGAGAAGGAAGGCTTCGCGCACTTCATGCTGAAGGAGATCCACGACGGCCCCAAGACCGTGCGCGACACGCTTCGTGGCCGCACGACCGCCGACGGGCGGGTGGAGGTGCCCGACGTCCAGCTCACGGGCAAGCAGTGGGCCCGTGTGCGACGGGTGCACATCGTGGCGTGCGGTACCGCGTACCATGCCGGCCTGGTGGGCAAGAGGCTGATGGAGGAGCTCCTGAGGCGCCCAGTCGAGGCCACCGTGGCCTCCGAATTCCGCTACTCCGACCCGCTAGTGGACGAGGAGACCCTGACGGTGCTCGTGAGCCAGAGCGGCGAGACGGCCGACACGCTGGCAGCCCTCCGCCAGGCGCGCGCGCTGCGGTCGCCCACGCTGGCGATCGTGAACGTGGTCGGCAGCACTCTGGCGCGCGAGGCGGACGCCGTGCTCTACACCCAGGCGGGGCCGGAGATCAGCGTGGCGTCGACGAAAGCGTACCTGGCGCAGCTCGTGGCGTTGGCGCTGCTGTCGGTGCACCTGGCCCAGATGTCGGGCGCACAGGACGAGCGATGCCGTGCGCTCGTCAGGGCGCTCAAGGCCCTGCCTGAGCAGCTTACCGAGTGTCTGAGCCGTGGCCCCGACGTGGCGGCACTTGCCGAGCAGCTCGCACAGCACTCCTGCTTCTTCTATCTTGGCCGCGGCTACGACCATGCCGTGAGCCTCGAGGCGGCCCTGAAGCTCAAGGAGATCAGCTACATCCATGCCGAGGCGTACCCTGCGGGCGAGATGAAGCACGGCCCCCTTGCGCTCGTCGAGCCTGGCGTGACGGTGGTTGGGCTCAGCACACAGCCCGCCACCCGCGAGAAGATGGCCAGCAACCTGAGGGAGACTAAGTCGCGCGGGGCCACCGTCGTCGTAGTGCAGCGCGACGATGACCCCTGCGCTGACGGTGCCGACCACGTGATCGGCGTGCCGCCGACCGTGGACGCCCTGATGCCGGTGCTCTCCATCGTTCCCATGCAGCTTCTGGCGTACCATGTCGCCCGCGCCCGCGGCTGCCCGATCGACCAGCCCCGCAACCTTGCGAAGAGCGTCACGGTCGAGTGAAGGCTCCTGGCGAGGCGGTCAACATTTTTCTTAGAGTCGCTATATTTCGACCCGAGGCGGAACCACTGCCTCGGGTCGCGCACGTACATTCCCCCGACACTCGCGAGGACGACGGCGCGGGCTGCATCCCCCGCCTGAGGCGATATGAAGGGAGATTTGACGATGCCTGAGTTCACGCTGCCCCCGCTGCCGTACGCGTTCGATGCGCTGGAGCCGCATATCGACGCACGCACCATGGAGATCCACCACGGCAGGCACCATCAGGCGTATGTGACCGCTCTCAACGCTGCCCTGAGCGACCACCCGAACCTGCAGACGAGGAGTATTGAGGAGATCGTGCGCGGCATCGCCCAAATCCCCGAGGCGATCCGCACGAGGGTGCGCAACAACGGCGGAGGCCACTACAACCACGCGCTGTTCTGGGAGATCATGAAGCCTGGCGGCGCCCGGGAGCCCGGCGGCGCGCTCGGCAGCGCGATCCAGGAGGCGTTCGGCAACCTGGACAACCTGAAGAAGGCGGTCTCCGACGCCGGTATGAACCGGTTCGGTTCAGGCTGGAGCTGGCTTGCGCTCGACCGCGGTAAGCTGGTGGTACTGAGCACGGCGAATCAGGACACCCCGCTGATGGACGGGCACACGCCGATCCTTGGTGTCGACGTCTGGGAGCACGCCTACTACCTGAAGTACCAGAACCGGCGCGCGGACTACCTGGCGGCCTGGTGGAACGTGGTGAACTGGACGGAAATCGGGCGCCGGTACGACGCGGCGACGCGGTAGCAGCGGCGCAGGCAACCGCCATGCAGGCTGAGGGCCGCGCCCGAGACGTGGGATGCGTCCGGCGCGGCCCTTGGCGTTCGCCCATCGGACCGTCCTCGCTACAGGACGCGGATGTAGCAGTTGCCCGGCAGACGACGCACCAGTCCGGCCAGCTCGAGCATGGTGATCTGAGCGCTCACCTCGACCGTCGGGAGCCGGGCGTCCGCCGCAAGCGCATCGAGGTGCTTGGGGGTCAGGCTGAGGTGCTCCATCAGCACGCGCTGCACCTCAGGCAGACTCGAGACAGACGGTGTCTGCGTCCCGACCGGCTGAGCAGAGGCCGGCGGCTCCAGCGTCAGCACATTGAGGACCCGCAGCACGTCCGACGCGCTGGAGACGAGGTGCGCGCCGTCGCGGATCAGCTCGTTGGCGCCTTGGGAGAACGGCCGGTCCACGTTCCCCGGCACCGCCATCACCTCACGGCCCTGCTCCGCAGCGATCCCCGCCGTGATGAGCGCGCCGCTCTGCTTGGGCGCCTCCGTCACCACGACACCCATGGAGAGCCCGCTGATGATCCGGTTCCGCAATGGGAAGCGCCAGGGCTCGGGCGAGGCGGTCAGAGGCCACTCACTCAGCACCGCGCCCTGGTCGCGCGCAGCCACCGCATCGAACATCGGGCGGTTCTCCCGGGGGTAGTTTACGTCGATGCCGCAGCCGAGGACCACCAGTGTGCGCCCGCCCGCATCGAGCGCGGCGCGGTGCGCGGCGGCGTCTATACCCAGCGCACCCCCACTCACCACCGTCATGCCCGCCTGCGCGAGGTCGCGCGCCAGCTTCGCCGTCACGCTGCGCCCGTAGGGGCTCGCCTGACGGGTGCCGACGATACCGACCGCGAAGCGGTCACGCTCATCGAGCCTGCCCATGACGAACAGGACAGGTGGCGCATCGGGGACGCCCCGCAGCGGCTGCGGGTAGTCCGGATCGGTGCGCGGCAGGATGCACACATCACCCGACTCGATGCGCGCGCTCTGCACGGCTGTCGGCATGAATGCAGGATCGCGCAGGGCGTTGATCGCACGGGGCGTGAGGCCATCTACCTCACCTACGGCAGCCGGCGAAGCGGAGAAGACGGCCTCCGGATCGCCAAATGCATCCAGAAGCGCGTTCGCCATGCTTGCTTGGAGCTGCACGTTGGCGAAGCGCAGCCAGGCTTCCACGTTATGCGGTGACACCGGCCTCTCCGTGCGCTGCTGTGGTCCGCAACCACCGGCGGCCTGCTGGCCGGCATGACAAAGGCGGGCACGCGAGCTCCGTGGGAGCTCGCCGGCCCGCCTCGTCGATCTGCGCCAGATGCCGGCCTACAGGTCGCCGCCCCCGCTGCGTCTGCCGCCCCTTCCGCGCCCGCCCGGGGCCATGCCGCCCGACCCAACCCCGGGGCCGAGCGTGGAGCCAGGTCTGCCGGGCGTCGCGCCGTCCTGCCGTCTGGTCTCCCTGCGGCCCGTGCGCCGCACCGAGTTGTCCACCGTGAAGCGCCACCTCAAGTCGAGGTTGTTGCCCTTCCAGTCCGACGCCTGCAGGGCGACCTCATGGCGTCCATCCGGTAGCGGCCTCACCAGCGCGGCCCCGACGGGCTCAGGCGTGTCGTACTCCAATCGGCCTGTCAACAGGTCGAAGGAGAACCCCGGTCTATCGCGGTTATCTGGCCCCGGCGGACGCATCGCGACAGGCTCCCCGTTGATGAGCAACCTGAGCGAGTCCGGGCGGATGCCGCTGCCGTCGTCCCGAAGGATGCCCTCGAACCGGATCGGGGGCGCGCCGTTGATCACCACACCACGCTGCGGCAGCAGGTCCGTTACGTACGGCTCAGTGGTATCGACGGAATCCGCGCGAAACACGGAGACAGACGCGTCGTCCGCGGCCACTATCAGCGCGCCGTTCGCCACGACCGGCGCCGCGGCAACGTTCACGTGCGCCACCATCGCGTCCGGACGCGTCGATGTGGGTGCCAGGGCATACAACCATCTAGTCGCACCCGTCGCGATGTCGAGCGCGTATAGCAGCCCGCGATTGGTGCCAATCACCACGACGTCGCCGACGATGGTCGGGGGCGCCGCGACGTCCTGCTCGAGCCGCGGGGTCACAGTCCAGAGCGCGCGACCCGACAGTGGATCGAGGCTGAAGACGCGGTTGTCGGTCGTAACCGCGATAAGTGCTCTCTCGCTGACGGCTGGCGCCACCGCGATATCGTCCGGCAGGTTCACGCTCCAGCGCCGAGCCGCGAGGTTGCGGGCCAAGAGGCTGGACAGCCGTGCGCCCGCCGCCACGTAGACGAGGCCATCGCGCACCACCGGCGCCTGTCGACGCACCGAGCCGCCCAACCTCACCTGGGCGCGGACGCGTCCGGTGGCCGCACCGACCGCCGCGATGGAGCCATCCGCCGTCAGGGCGAACACCGTGCCATCAGCGACTGCCGGAGCTCCGATGACCTCGTCGGCCAGCCTGAGCCCGCCCCTCCAGAGCGGAAGATCCGTGCCCGTCGCCGCGTTCAGCGCGAACAGGCGTCCATCGGCGGTCCCGAAGTAGACGACGCCGTCGGCGACTACCGGAGAGGCAGTGATATTGGCCCGCGCGGCAAACTTCCAGGTGGTGGCGCCCGTCGCCGCGTTCAGCGCAGTCAGGTTCCCATCCGTGTCGCCGAAGAACACCGTGCCGTTGGCCACAGCCAGGCTCGTCCGCACTATCGACGAGAGAGCCTCATCCTGCGGGAACCGCCATCTGAGCTCGCCAGATTCGGCCGCCACGGCGAAGACGCGGTCGCCCACGGAGAAGTAGACGACGCCGTCGCGCACCGCAGGGGACGAGGGGTTCGCGGAAGCTGCAGGGGAGTATGGTGCGGTGTAGCGCCAGGACAGGGCGACTGGAATGTCAAGCCTGCCCTCGTAAGAGCCCGTGAGGCCAGCGCCTCCGCGAAACATCGCGCTGTCGGCCACGGCGCTGCTCGAAGCGAACGGAAACCCCAGCGCAGCGCCGGCGAGAACCAGGCGCCCACACACGCTGACGGTCCCCCTCCGCCCCATGCGGCACGAGAGAGCCATCGATCTTACCCCCTTTTGTGACGGACACGAGGCCCCAGCAGGTATCTTAGCCATCTCTGAGTATAGGGTACCCAACTACACCTGTCAAGCACCGGTCGGCAGACTGCGCCATCCCGCGTTTGCGCCGACCACTCACTGGGAGGGGCTCTCGTGGACGACCTGACGCCAACGCATCGGTCCTGGCTTCAGAAAATCGGTGATCGGTATCTGAGCTCCTACGGCGCCGGGATCGAGACCATCAAGCGCGAAGTCGGCGCGGGCGAGCGGTATGAGAATGAGGTCGCCGTGGCAATGGTCTCAGAACAAGGGGTCTGGTGCGAGTGCAGCGATCTGCCGGCGGAGTTCGCCGGTTGCAGCGGCACGCCGTACACTCTCCGCCACATGGAGGACGAGGAGGCGAGGCGCTACTGCCTGGCGATCTACGAGACCGTCCAGCGTGTGGCTGTGGCGCCGGGCAATGCGGCATCCTTGCTCGTTCTCTACGCCCGCAACGCGCTCGTGGAGAGGCGCAACGCGTACGTCTTTCACTTCGACTCGACCAGTCTGGAGATGCCCCCCATGCCCCGCGAGCTGGGCGCGTACCGGGCCAAGCAACTGCCTCGCTTCCTTCGATGCCGAATCACCAGTCGGGAGCCCATCGACGGGGCTCCGTTCCTTGATGGCTCCGCATTCGTCCTTGCCGGGGTGGGCGACGGCAACCTCACGGTGGAGATGCCGCGACAGGACACCGGGATGATCGACCTCGGCAGGGGCCAGGCGCGGCCCACACAGCAGTAGCGCGCCATGGATGCGCCTCAGCCCTGCTCGGCAAGGAGAGCCTCCACCATGAGCGGAAGCTGCTCCTGGAGCGCAGGGTCGTAGCCGCTCACCACAAGACGGACGCGTCCACCGCGATCGACGAGAACCATCGTGGGCAGGCCTTCGGTCGGGTAGCCCTTCACCTGCTCGGCGCTCTCCGCAAACCCGATGGGATATGTCATGCCCATCTGGCGCGCGAACGCCTCGATGTGCCCGAGATCGGCGTTCTCGAGGGCGACACCCATCACCTCGAACCCATTGGCGCGCTGGGCCTCATAGAGGCGCTGGAACATGGGGATTGACATGTGACACGGCGCACACCACGTAGCCCAGAAGGCGATCAGCACCACACGACCGCGCTGGTCACCCAGTCGCATGAGGCCGTGTCTGCCGCGCAAGCCGATTCCCGGCGCCTGCTGCGCCGCCTGGCGACGGGTCAGCACCGAGTGAGGGTCGAACTCCCGCCCTTCGGCAAGCGGCGGCATGCCCTCCATCGCCCTGAGCGGCTGAGGCCCGCGCAGTCGGACCACTTCGAAAAGGCCCCAGGAGACCGCCGCCGCGATGCACACCACCCAGATCACCAAAGTTCTGCGCACAGGCGCCCCTCCAACCGGAATACTGCATTGCCACCCACCAGCCCTTGACCGCCACACTCTACCATATGGTGCGCGTGGCGGCGAAGGGCAACCACCGGGCGTCGCCCATCTCCCGGTGCTATAATCTAGCGCCCGTCGGGCACGTGCCTGCAATCGGACGGGTGGTCTCGCCAAGGTCGTGATCCTGGAGTCGCCCTCCGATGCGTTCCGCCGAACTGCGCCAGCGCTACATCGACTTTTTCGTGGAGCGCGGCCACCTGCACCTGCCTGGCGCCCCACTGATACCCATAGACGCGCTGGGGGTCGAGGACCGCTCCACGCTGTTCACCAGCGCCGGCATGCAGCAGTTCAAGCCCTACTTTACCGGCGAGGCCGTCCCCCCATCGCCGCGCGTCGTCACGGTGCAGAAGTGCGTGCGGACCGGTGACATCGAGAGCGTCGGCGATACGTCGCACTGCACCTTCTTCGAGATGCTCGGCAACTTCAGCTTTGGCGACTACTTCAAGGCAGAAGTGATTCCTTGGACTTGGGAGTTCGTGACGGAGGCGGTCCGCCTGGACGGAGACCGGCTCTGCGCCACGGTGTACCGTGACGACGACGAGGCATTCGCTGTGTGGCGCGATGTTGTCGGCCTGCCAGAGGACCGTATCCACCGCCTGGGCGCCGAGAAGAACTTCTGGCCGCCGAACGCCATCACGGATGGTCCCAATGGGCCTTGCGGGCCCTGTACGGAGGTGTTCTACCAGGTTGCGGAGCCGCACGAGATGGCGGACGCCGCAGGATTGAGTCCAACCGAACGCTACCTTATCGACGACGCCGCAGGTCGCTGGCTCGAGGTCTGGAACAACGTCTTCACCCAGTTCGAGCGGTCGGTGGACGCGAGCGGCACGCCCTGTCTTCAGCCACTCCCGAACCGCAACAACGACACGGGGGCCGGGTTCGAGCGTATCGTCTGTCTCCTCCAGGGCGTGCACAGCGTGTTCGACTCCGACCTCTTCGAGAGCGTGGTCAGACGCGTGGGCGACCTGGCCGGCATTGCCTACAACGGCTCGGACAGCCCCCAGGATGTCGCGTTCCGGGTGGTCGCGGAGCACGCCCGGACGATGGTGTTCTGCATTGCAGACGGCGTGCTGCCGTCGAGCGAGGGTCGCGGGTACGTCCTGAGGCGCGTGATGCGGCGCGCCGTCCGGTACGGTATGTCGAGGCTGCGCCTCGACCGGCCCTTCCTGCATGAGGTCGCTCCAGCGGTCATCGACGCGATGGCAGAGCAGCACCCCGAGCTGCGCTCCCGCGAGGAGCACATCCTCCGGTCGGTTGCCGCAGAGGAGGAGCGCTTCCGGCGCGTCCTTGCCGACGGTTTCCAGCGGATCGAGGAGACCCTCAGCGACCCGGACGTGCAGGCGTCCCGACGCATACCAGGAGCGCAGGCCTTCGTCCTCTACGACACCTACGGGTTCCCCGTAGAGCTCACGCGCGAGATCGCTGCCGAGCGCAACTTCGAGGTGGATCTGGCGGGGTTCGAAGAGGCACGTGAGGCCCAGCGCACTCGATCCCGGGAAGCATCAAGCCTGGCGCGCGACCTGTTCACGCGCATGGGCGAGGCTCTCTCCGAGATCCAGCGCACGTGTCCACCGACGACCTTCGCTGGCTACGACGGCGCCACGCGGGGAACGACACGGGTGATCGCCATCGTCCGAGGTGGAGAGTTGGTCAACTTCGCCCGGACCGGCGACGAAGCCGAGGTGGTTCTGGAGTCGTCCCCGTTCTACGCGGAGGCGGGCGGTCAGGTCGGTGACACGGGATGGATCGAGGCCGACGGCCTGCGCGCCGAGGTACGAGACACCCAGAAGCCCGCCGGCGTGCACCTGCACCGCGTGCTGGTCGTTGAAGGCGAACTGACGACACAGCAGTGGGTCGTAGCGCGCATCGACGAAGGCCGACGGCGTGACATCATGCGCAACCACACCGCCACGCACCTGTTGCACGCGGCACTCCGGGAGGTCCTCGGCGACCACGTCCACCAGGCCGGCTCGCTGGTCGCCCCCGACCGCCTGCGGTTTGACTTCACCCACACCGGCGGCCTCAGCGCGGACGAGGTGCGCCTGGTTGAGGAGCGAGTGAACGCCGCGGCTCTCGCGGACCTGCCAGTGGATGTCAGCGACGGCGTGCCGATCTCGGAAGCTGGCGCGCGAGGCGCGATCGCCCTTTTCGGCGAGAAGTACGGCGACACCGTGCGTGTCGTCGAGGTGCCTGGCCACAGTGTTGAGTTGTGCGGGGGCACCCATCTGGAGCGCAGCTCGCAGATCGGTCTCCTCAAGGTGCTGGGCGAAACGAGCATCGCTTCCGGAGTGCGCCGGATAGAGGCGGTGACCGGCTACGGTACCTACAAGTGGATGCGCGAGCACGAGGATATACTCCGTGAGGTGAGCGCCGCGCTCCACGCTCCGTCCAGGGACGTTGTCGCCGCGGCGGAGCGAATGGCCGACACCGTTGCGGCGCTCGAGCGCGAGGTCCGCCGCCTGCGATCGGCCTCGGCACGCGAGGGCTTCAGCCCGGCGCACGACGCAGTAGGTCCCATCGACCTCTACCACGGCTTCGTCGACGGGGCCGATGCGCCAGCGCTCGGAGCGCTTGCGGACCAGATTGCATCCCGCCACACCGGCGGCGCCGTAGTGCTCGCCAGCTCGTGCGATGGCCGGGCATACTTCGTGGCGAAGGCGCCCGCAGATGCAGTCGCCGCGGGGTTTCACGCCGGCGAGCTTCTTCGAGGCATCGCCAAGCTTGCGGGAGGCGGAGGAGGCGGGCGGCCCGATTTTGCGCAGGCAGGCGGGCGCGACGGCTCACAAGCTCCGCGCGCGGCGGAGGCGATCGTGGCGCACGTGCGCCGTCAGGTCGGCGCCTGAGCCCGCGGTGCGCGCTCCGACGGTCAAGTTGACGGCCCCCTCACGACGATCTATAATCGCGATGGTGAGCATCGCAAGGAGTCCCTAAGTGGTCCTGGTTGAGCTATCGGCCTCCGAGCTGACCATCGAGCCTGGCGGCACTGCGCAGCTCACCGTCGAGGTCACGAATAACCAGCCTGACGAAGAGCGGCTGGTCCTTGAGATCGAAGGCATCGATGTCGAGTGGTACGCGTTGCCCGTGCCCGCCCTCAACGTGTCGCCGGGGACGAAGCAATCCGCGCGCGTTCTGTTCAGGGTGCCTCGCGCGCCCGAGTGCCACGCAGCCACCTATCCGTTCATCGTGCGCGCGCGCGGCATGGAGACGGGCGAGGCAGGTGTGCAGCAGGCGGTACTCGTTGTGCGCCCGTACAGCTCGCTGCACATGGAGCTCAACCCTCGCCGTGTAGCGTCCACGTTCCTCAACCATGCTCCGACGATCGATGTCTCCGTCTCCAACCTGGGCAACCGCGAGGAGACCCTCGACCTCTACGCGAACGACCCTGAGGACGCTTGCGCCTACGAGTTCCACACCAGTCGGCTCGGCCTGAAGCCAGGCCAGACGCAGGTCGTGCCCTTGGTGATGGAGCCTGTCACGCGGCCGGTCTTCGGCGCCTCGCGCCTGTACCCGGTCAGCGTCACCGCCAGGTCAACCGAGGACTCCTACGTCTCCACGAGTGGCACCGTGCAGCTCGAACGCCGGGCGCTCCTCTCCCCCACCGCTACGCTCGTCGTGGTGCTCGTGCTCGTGGCGGTCGGCGCGTTCGCGCTGATGCGCCCGAGGCCGGCAACGATCCGCAGCTTCACCGCGACACCACTGCAAGTGCAGGCCGGGCAGTCTGTGCGCATCTCCTGGGTCGTTGACCGTCCCGGGGAACAGAGCTACATCTCGCCCGGCAACATCCCGGTGACGGAGAGCGTCGGCGCCACCAGCGTGGTCCCCCTGGCCACTACGACCTACACGCTCCACGCGCGGGGCGGCGGTCAGGAAGCGCGCGCCAGCGTGGAGGTCATTGTAGTGCCGGCGCCGCCGACTCCTGTGCCCGAGATCGCCAGCTTCACGGCCAGTCCGCGCCGCATTCATCAGGGCGATCCATCGACGCTCTCCTGGCGCGTGACGGGCGCGACCGAGATCGTGCTAAACCCAATCGGCCCGGTCGGCGAGCTAGACATGAGTCGCGAGGTCAAGCCGGAGCAGACGACCGAGTACGTCCTTGCCATCCGCGGGCGCAACGGCCAGAAGCTGACGCGCGCGGTCACCGTCGAGGTGGTCCCGCCGAACGTCTCCCTCGCAGAGGTCACGTCGTTTCGAGCGAGCCCTGATAGCGTCGATGCCGGCGGTCGCACCACGCTGTCGTGGGTGGTGGAGGGGGCGGCCACCGTGGAGATCGACGGCGGCGTCGGCACTGGCCTTCCCAGCAAGGGCAGGCGCGATGTGGTGCCACTTCAGACGACTACGTACACACTGCGGGCGATCGACCAACGGGGCAACCTGTCTATGCGGTCGGTGACCGTCACCGTGACGCAGCCGGACCTGCTACCGTCCGAGCCGCCGGTGACCGGCATGCCGCCTCCATAGCCCCTCACTCAGGCGGCTCAGCGACGCCCTCGCCCGAAGCGGGCCGGGCAACCTCAATGAGCAACTCGTCCACGTCGGCGTTCACCTGGATGTGATGGTCTGCGCCTTGTGCGCGCCACACCACCCGCAGGACGTGACCGGGAGCCACGAGGCGCAGACCGGAAGGCGGTGCGACGTAGTACGGACGCCCTGCCACGTTCTCCGGGAGATACGCCTGCGTCACGAGGACCCCGGGCATATCGTGTGGGTAGCGGTAGCCGGCTCCATGACCGTGCTGGCGTAGCCCTGGGTGGGCCTCGTTACGAAGGTGCAGCGGCACGGGCGCCGCACCGTGCTCCCGGATCTCCGCCTGAGCCCGCACCAGGCCGACCATGGAAGCGTTGCTCTTCGGTGCTGTCGCGAGGTAGGTGGCGGCCTGCGCCAGGATGAGCTGCGCCTCGGGCATCCCGACGAAGAGGACGGCCTGCGCCGCGGCGTTCGCCAGGACCAGCGCCTGCGGGTCCGCGTTTGCCACGTCCTCCGCCGCCAGGATGACCATCCTGCGCGCGACGAACCGGGGATCCTCGCCGGCCATCAGCATCTTGGCCAGCCAGTACAGCGCGGCGTCCGCATCAGACCCGCGAAGGGACTTGATGAACGCAGAAATCGTGTCGTAGTGCTCGTCGGCGCCCTTGTCGTAGCGCAGGACGCGCGACTGCAGAGCCTCCTCGATGTCGCGCAGGCCGATCGTCCGTTCAGCGCCAGCCGCGCACAACACGGCGTTGGCCGCCGCTTCCAGTGCGTTCAGCGCCACTCGCGCGTCGCCTCCACTGGCCCTGACCAGATGGTCCAGCGCATCCCCGGCGAGAGCCAGCCCCGCGCTGCCCAGCCCGCGCTCGGTGTCGGAGAGCGCTCGCTGGACGGCCTCTCGGAGATCGTCGTCCGTGAGCGACTCGAGCCTGAACACCCTTGCCCTCGAGAGGAGCGGGGCGTTCACCTCGAAGTACGGGTTCTCGGTGGTCGCGCCGATCAGGACCACGGTCCCGGCCTCGACATGGGGCAGCAGAGCGTCCTGCTGGGCCTTGTTCCACCGGTGGATTTCGTCCACGAAGAGCACTGTGCGACGCCGCACCGAACGCCAGCGATCCCGCGCACGCCCGATCACCGCACGCGCGTCTGCGATGCCCGAGGTGACAGCGCTCAGGCTCTCGAACGCCCCTGTCGTCGTCCTGGCGATGACGTGGGCGAGCGTGGACTTCCCACAACCGGGAGGCCCCCACAGTACGAAGGAGAACAGCGAGTCCGTCTCGATGGCTCGCCGCAGCAGCGAGCCTGGTCCGAGCACGGCGCGCTGCCCGAGAAGCTGGTCAAGCGTGGCGGGGCGCATGCGCGTGGCGAGCGGCTCGGCGCCGGTAGCTGGTAACGCACCGGAGGCCCGGACGCCTTCCTCAGGGCCGAAAAGGCTGGGGGTTCCCGTGGGCGGCATGTCGGCCATGGTTCCCCTCGCGCGCGGCGCCTGGTTCGTCAGCCCACGGAGCTTGGTAGTGCGTACCCTGGGTCGCACGGCAGGTCGGGGCGCTTCGCCGCCGCGTTCGAGATGCGGTCGCAGCGCTCGTTTTCGGCATCGCCGGCATGGCCGCGCACCCACGCGACGGTCACCTCGTGGGTGTCGCACAGGTCCAGGAGTTGCTCCCAGAGGTCCACGTTAAGGGCAGGCGTCTTATCGGACCTGCGCCAGTTGTTCTCACGCCATCGCCTGGCCCAGCCCCGCTGGAGGCCGTGCACCAGGTACTGGGAGTCACTGTAGAGGGTCACGCGGCACGGGAACCGCAGGGCTCCAAGGGCGGAGATCGCGGCCATCATCTCCATGCGGTTGTTCGTCGTGAGCCTGTAGCCTCCCGCCAGTTCAAGTCGCCTGTCGCCGAACCGAAGCACCGCCCCGTACCCTCCGGGGCCGGGATTGCCGATGCACGCCCCATCGGTATGTACGACGACATGCTTCAAGGAGCTCACAGCGCGGGCCTCCGGTCGCGGGTACCATGCGAGTGTACCTCAGGGTCCGTCGACCTGAAGCGGCGGGCCGTCCTCGGCACTAGGCCGCCGCATCGTGGAGCGGGAGCGCCGCTGTGGACACGGTCCTCGACATGCGCGACGTGGGCGTCAGACGGGGCGGCCGGACCGTCCTGCACGGCGTTACACTGCTGGTGCGGGCGGGCGAGTGGGTGTCCATCTTCGGGCCCAATGGCTCCGGGAAGTCGCTTGTCCTCACCGCCGCTGCAGGCCGCGTGCCCCTCAGCGAGGGATCGGTGCATCGTCCCCGATGCGCCGGGCGGCAGCAGAGGCCGCCTGGCCTGGTTTCCGACGCGCGCCTGCCCCACCTGCCCATCTCCGTCCGTCGGCTCCTCGCGTGGTCGGCTTCCCTCGGCGGCGGCACACCTGCCGCCCGTTCAGCGGCCGTTGCGGAGGCCGCCACGGTGATGAACCTGCACCGCGTGCGCAGCCTGCCGGTCGGCCGCTTGTCAGCGGGCCAGCGAGCGGCGGTGGCCATCGGGGCGGCCCTCTGCCGGCGCCCCCCCATCCTGCTGCTTGATGACCTCCTTCGGACCCTTGACGCACCGACGCGTCAGCGCCTGGTCGCGCATCTGGAGCAGCGTTGCGCCGACGATGGCATGGCGGTCCTCCACGCCACGGTGGACGCCGAGGACGCCGCGCGCGCCGACCGTGTGCTGATGCTTGACGAGGGACGTCAGGCGGCGCTGGCGCCGCCCGCGCAGTTGCTCGCTTCGTGCGCCGCCGACCGGGTCGTCCTCGAAGCGGCAGACCCGCGCTCTACGCTTCCCACCCTCACCGGCGTGTTCGATGTCGAGGTGACCGAGGAGCGAGGCGAGATCGCGTTCCGGGCGGCTGATGGGATGGAGACGGCGGCGCACATCCTGCGCCGGCCCACAGGCGGGGTCCGGGTCGTACGGGTGCGCCCCCCCAACCTCTGGGACGCGTGGGAGGCACTCCGGGCGCGCACCGCGCCTTGACGCGCGCAAGCGCACGGAAGTATACTTCGGTGGCTTCATGGCGGAGTAGCTCAGTGGTTAGAGCGAACGGCTCATAATCGTTAGGTCGTCGGTTCGAGTCCGACCTCCGCTACCATCATCGGCCGCGATGGCCCATCGGCGGGCATCGCGGCCTTCATGTCCGCCCCGAGCAGGTCGGCGTGTCAGTCCGGCTGCCGGGGGCGCCTCGGAGGGCCACGGGTATACTCCAGCCGTTCCCACAGGGCGCATCCGAACACTGCCTGCGGTGGGCCAATGTGCCTGCGGAGGATCTGGACCTCGACACGACGCTCTCGTCGGGCCAGTGCTTCCGGTGGCGGCGAGGGCAGACCGGCGACTGGGTCGGACCCGTCGGAGACACCATCGTCCGCTTGCGCCGGCAGGGGTCGCGCCTCGGGTGGCAGACCTATCCGGATGCCGACCGATGGTCGGTCGTGGACAGCTACCTTGCCCTCGACGTGGACCTCCGCGCCGTGCAGAGGGACTGGCTGCACTCCGAGCCCCGCATGCAGGCGTGCGTCAGGCGATGGCAGGGCCTCCGCGTCGTGCGCCAGGAGGGGTGGGAGGCTCTGATCGCGTTCATCGGGTCTGCGTGCAACACAATCATGAAGATCACCCGGTCGGTGCGCGCTCTGGCGGACGAGTATGGTGAGCCGCTCGGAGAGGTCGACGGTGTGCGGTGCGCCGGGTTTCCCGGCCCCGAACGGCTGACTCGTGCGCCGGAACAGCGCCTCCGTGAGTTGCTCTGGGGCTTCCGTGCCCCCTACGTGCGCGAGACGGCTGCTGCGGTACTCGGGCGTGGCGGGACCTGGCTGGACGATCTGACCACTGCGCCGTATGACGATGCGCACGCCGCGCTGAGCGCATTGCCCGGCGTGGGGCCGAAGGTGGCCGATTGCGTGTGCCTCTTCGGCCTTGGCAAGCACGAAGCCGTGCCCGTGGATCGGCACGTTCGCCGCATCGTCGAGCGGTGGTACGGGCCACGAACAGGCGGAGCATCTCTCACGCCAACTGCGTACCGCGCACTGGGAGCAGCGCTCCGCGAGCGACTCGGCCCGTTCGCGGGGTGGGCGCAGCAGTACCTGTTTATGGATGAGGTCGCCGCCGGACGCTCGCGCGCCTTCGTTGCGAGCCCGCTGGCGCCAGAGGAAGGCGAGCCATGCAGCTCTATAACACACTGACCCGAGCGAAGGAGCCACTGGAACCGGTGGCGCCGCCACGCGTGGGCATGTACTGCTGCGGGCCGACCGTGTATAACTACGCACACATCGGCAACCTTCGCACCTATGTCTTCGAGGATGTCCTGAGGCGCACGCTTCGCTTTCTGGGCTACGACCTCACGCACGTGATGAACGTGACGGACGTGGGGCATCTTGAGTCCGACGCCGACGACGGCGAGGACAAGATGGAGAAGGGCGCGAATCGTGAGGGCCTCAGCGTCTGGGAGATCGCGCGAAAGTACGAGGATGCCTTCTTCGACGACGCCGCCGCCCTCAACATCGAGCGGCCGGATGTGGTCTGCCGAGCCACCGAGCACGTGCCGGAGATGCTGTCCCTCATCGACCGGCTGGCGGAGCGGGGCTTCGTCTACGAGACGCCGGACGCCGTATACTTCAGCACGTCGCGGTTTCCCGCGTACGCCGACCTTGCCAGGCTGAACCTGAGCGGCATGCAGGCCGGCGCTGGCGGCCGCGTCGACGTGACGACCGAGAAGCGCCATCCCAACGACTTCGTCCTGTGGTTCCGGAATCGCCCTCGCCATATCATGCAGTGGGACAGCCGGTGGGGTCGCGGATACCCCGGATGGCACATCGAGTGCTCCGCCATGAGCATGCGGTACCTGGGTGAGACAATTGACATCCACTGCGGCGGGGTGGACCACATACCGGTGCACCACACGAACGAGATCGCCCAGAGCGAGTGCGCCACTGGTCGGCGCTTCGTCCGCCACTGGATGCATGGCGAGTTTCTGCTGGTCGCGAAGGACAGCGCGCTGAACGGAGACGAGGCGGCGAAGATGGCGAAGTCCGGCGACAACTTCCTCACCGTCGCGGCCCTGAGGCGTCGGGGCATCGATCCCCTCGCCTACCGCTATCTGTGCCTTGGTGTGCACTACCGCAGCGAGCTTCGCTTCTCGTGGGGTTCGCTGGAGGCTGCCCAGCAGGGGCTGCGGCGCGTCTATGGCGCCGCGCGCGGCGACGACGATCCGCTGAAGGACGACGCCGGTTTCTCTGCGGCGCGCGCGGAAGCGCTTGGGGCGATCGAGGATGACCTCAACGTGCCCCAGGCCATCGGGCTGCTCCACCGCCACGCGAGCAGGCGGCTTTGGGAGGAGTTCGACCCGATCCTGGGACTCGACGTCGCGGAGCGGGCGCACCGCACTGAGGACAGCGTCCCGGCCGATGTCCAGGCTCTCGTGGTGGAGCGGAATGCTGCCCGCCAGGCTCGCGACTGGTCGCAGTCCGACGAGATCCGGAATCGCCTTGTGGCGATGGGGTACGACGTGGGCGACAGCCCGAGCGGCACCACCGTAAAGCGCCGGCCGCTGTAGGCATCCCATCGACAAAGGCACATCAGAGGGCGGAGAGGGCGGGATTCGAACCCGCGTGGCTCATCGCCTACCCGTTTTCAAGACGGGCTCCTTGAACCGCTCGGACACCTCTCCGCGTTCGCCGGCAGTATAGCCGTGTCGCCGACCCCGGTCAAGCGGAGGCCCGAAGCGTCGCAGGTACTGGCGGAGGTCCCGGATGGAACTCGTCAAACCAGCTCCGCCGCACGTCGATGAGCGCATACGCCGCCTCGTCCCCTACTCGCCCGGCAAGCCGGTCGAGGAGGTCAAGCGCGAGTTGGGGCTGACCGACGTCATCAAGCTGGCCTCAAACGAGAACGCTCTTGGTCCCTCACCCATGGCGATCCGGGCCATCAGGGCCGCCGCCGAGCGGGTGCATGCCTACCCGGAGGGCTCATGCCACGAGCTGCGCGCGGCCGTTGCCCGCCGCCACAACGTGCCCGAGGACTGGCTGACGTTCGGGAACGGTTCCGACGACGTGATCCACAACCTCGGCCTGGCGTTCCTACTGCCAGGCGACGAGGTAATCGAGGCGTCGCCCACGTTCTCGCAGTATGCTACGGCTGCCGCGCTGAACAACGCGGCGTGTGTCAGCGTCCCTACCACAGAGTGGGTGCACGACCTGGCCGCCATGGCGGATCGGATTACCGACCGCACCCGCGTCGTGTTCATCGCGAATCCGAACAACCCGACCGGCACGATGGTGGCGCAGGCGGAGGTAGACGCCTTCATGCGTCGGATTCCGGAGCGCGCGCTCGTGGTTTTCGATGAGGCCTACCACGAGTACGTGGAGCGCGACGACTATCCGGACGCCCTGGCGTACGTGCGTGCTGGCCAGAACGTGGTTGTGCTCCGCACCTTCTCGAAGATCTTCGGGCTTGCGGGATTGCGCGTGGGATACGGAGTGGCGCGCCCGGAGATCGTCGACTACATCAATCGAGTGCGCGAACCGTTCAACGTCAACCTGCTGGCGCAGGCCGCGGCGCTCGCCGCGCTGGACGACGCCGAGCATCTGCTGCGGTCGCGCGAGCTGAATCGGGCGGGGCTGACCGCGCTCAGTACGCGGCTCCGCCAGATGGGACTGCCCTTCGCGCCGTCCGAAGCCAACTTTGTGTGGGTCGACGTCGGGCGGCCCTGCCGGAGCGTCTTTCAGGCGCTCCTCTCGCGTGGGGTTATCGTGCGGACCGGCGACGTGTTTGGTGCGCCGACGCATCTACGGGTAACGACTGGGACAGCGGAAGGGACCGCGCGCTTCCTGGCGGCCCTGGAGGAGGTGCTGGAAATATGATCGTCGTCATGGCCGCACACGCCACGGAGGAGCAGATCCGGATCGTCGAGCAGCGCATCACGGAGTGGGGCTACCGGTCGCACCCGATCTATGGCCAGGAGCGCACGGTGATCGGCGCGGTCGGTGTGCCAGAGGCCGACAAGCTGGGCTACATGGAGCAGCTCGAGAGCCTGGACTACGTGGAGCGCGTGATCCCGATCCTGCGACCCTACAAGTTCGTCGCGCGCGAATACCGCCTCGCCACAACCACCATCGACGTTAGGGGTGTGACGATCGGCGGTCCCAGCGTCGTCGTCATGGCGGGTCCGTGCACGGTGGAGGATTACGAGCAGACTCTGGAGACAGCTCGCGCCGTAAAGGACGCCGGCGCCCGCATCCTGCGAGGCGGGGCGTTCAAGCCGTGCACATCGCCCTACTCGTTCCAGGGCCTTGGGCTCGAGGGGCTGCGCATCCTCAAGGCCGTGTCGCAGGAGACCGGCCTTCCGGTCATCACCGAGGTGATGGACCCACGGATGGTGGATGTGGTCTGCGAATACGCGGATATCCTCCAGATCGGCACCCGTAACATGCAGAACTACGATCTTCTTCGCGAGGTGGGTCGATCATCAACACCGGTGCTGCTGAAGCGCGGCATGTGGGCGAAGATCGACGAGTGGCTCAACGCCGCGGAGTACGTCGTGCTCGGCGGCAACCCGGAAGTCATGCTCTGCGAGCGAGGCATCAGGACCTTCGAGACGCACACCCGCAACACGCTCGACCTGTCGGCAGTGCCCGCTGTGAAGCAGATCTCCCACCTGCCGGTCATCGTTGATCCCAGCCAGGGCACCGGGAAGTGGAGCCTGGTGGAACCGATGGCCAAGGCAGCCATCGCCTGTGGTGCCGACGGACTGCTCGTGGAGGTCCACCGGCATCCGGACAAGGCCATCAAGGACGGCGCGCAGTCGCTCACCCATGGCAACTTCGCGGGCATGATCGCACAGACGAGGGCCATCGCGGCAGCCGTAGGGAGAGAGCTCTAGCCCGTGCGAGAGGGCGCCAGGCTGGCAATCGCCGTCGGTCTCCACGAGAGGGCACGTCACAGGGTCCTCGCCCGCGTCATCGCCAACTGAGCGATCGACAGTGACCTATGGACAGGAGGATGCAGATGCCCCAACCTGTACGCCGGGTCGGGCCGCCCAGGCTTGCCGTCGGATGTTGCGCGTACTCCTATCGAGAGCACCTCACCGGGGCTGCCAGCCCTGCTCTGTCCGTAGAGGGCTTCCTCGATGAGTGCGCACGAGCAGGCTGCGACGGGGTCGAGCTGACCTCCTACTACCTGCCCAACCCGCTACCCTACCATGCGGCACGGCTTCTGGCAACACGAGCGTGCCGTCTCGGGCTCCACATCGCGGGCACCGCGGTCGGGGGCAGCCTCGCGCTACCTGCTGGCCCGGAGCGAGACGCGCAGATCGGCGTCGTGCGGAGGTGGATCGATGCCTGCATCGATCTCGGCGGCGCTTCAGTGCGCGTCTTTGCGGGCGCCGCTCCGGAGGGTGTCCCGGAGGTAACAGCGCGCAAGTGGGCCGTCGAGTCGCTCCTCGAGTGCCTCGCGCACGCATCGGATCGGGGTGTGCTCCTCGCACTGGAGAACCATGGAGGGCTCACCGCGACCGCTGAAGGACTGCTCGGCCTGGTAGACACGGTGTCGAGCGAGTGGCTCGCGGTTGAGCTTGACACCGGCAACTTCCTCACGGAGGACCCGTACGCGGACTTAGCTCGTTGCTCGCCCTACGCAGTCGCCGTCCACGTGAAGACCGACATATTCCCCGCCGGCCACAGGGAGGCGACGGACTACGCTCGCATCGCGCAGCTCCTGCGCGAGAGCGGCTATCGGGGGTATCTGCACCTCGAGTACGAAGGGCGCGAGCCCGCATGGACCGCCGTGCCCGAGGCGCTTCGCGCGATCCGGGCGGCAACCGCAGCCTCTCAGGGGTCGCCCTGAGCCGGAGGCAGGATTCGGCGGCATGCAAGCACAACGGGCAGCCAGGGCGATTGGCGGCGCTCCGTCCGACCGGAGAGTGCCTTGACGCTTATAACGTTGTTCTTCTTCGCGCATCAGCCCGACCGCCTGCTGCCCTACGAGCAGCGCCGGCCGGGATCCGACGCACCTTCGGGCGCTCTGCATGCCCGGTACTTCGATGATGGGCTGAACCGCCAGGTCTTCGAGAAGGTTGCCGACAAGTGCTATGTGCCGGCGACTTCTCTCCTCGCGGACCTGGTGGAGCAGCATGCCGGCGATGACAAACCGTTCAGGGTGTCTTTCGGGCTATCGGGCGTTCTGCTGGATCAGATCGAGCGCTACCGCCCGGAGCTGATGGACCTGTTCCGGCGCCTGGCGGCGACCGGGCTCGTGGAGTTCACCGGCGAGACGTACTACCACTCGCTGGCATCGCTCTTCGACTGCGAGCGTCGCGAGTTCCGCGAGCAGGCGCGGATGCACTCGGACTGCGTGGAGCGCCTCTTCGGCCGCCGCCCCACAACGTTTCGCAACACGGAGTGCCTCTATAACAACGGGATCGCGGAGGCGGTTCGCCACCTCGGATACGAAGGCATCATCACGGAGGGCGTCGACTGGCTGATGCAGAGCTGGCGCTCGCCAGACTTCGTGTACCGCGCCCCGTGTGGTCTGCCGGTGCTCCTCCGCAACTACAGGCTGTCCGACGACCTGGGCTACCGCTTCAGCAACCGCGACTGGGAAGGATGGCCCCTGCGCGCCGAGACCTTCGCAGGCTGGCTGGCCTCCAACACAGACATGAACGTCGTGCTCGCCCTCGACTACGAGGCCATCGGCGAGCACATGTGGGCGGACACGGGCATCTTTGACTTCCTGCGTCACCTTCCAGACGCGGTCAGGCCGCACGCGCAACTCGCGTTCACCACGCCGTCGGAGGCGATCCGCACGTTGCCGAGCGTGGGTGAGCTCTGGGTCGACGACTACGCCACCATCTCATGGGCGGACCAGGAGCGCGATACCTCGGCGTGGCTCGGCAACGAAATGCAGCGCTTCGCCTTCGAGGAGCTGAAGCGGATGGAGACTGACATCCGCGCCTGCGGCGACACGGAGGCCCTCGACTGCTGGCGTCGCATGCTCACCAGCGACCACCTCTACTATCTCGCCACGAAGTCGTTCAGCGACCAGGACGTACACAAGTACTTCAGCGCCTACGGCTCCGTCTTCGAGGGGTTTGTGAGGCTCCACACTGCCGCGCTAGACCTGCACCATCACGCCCACCGCCTCCTCGAGCAGCCCCGCCGGTAACGCGCACCGGCACCGATTCGTGGCGCCAGTATAACACGCACACGTTATGCACACGCCGCATCTGCTCGCCGACCATAGCTTCGTGGGCGCCGAGCAGACCTTGCGCGTTCCTCCGCGACAGCGGTGCGCAGCCTGGCGCACGATGGTCAACCCTCGGTGAGCCCGAACGACGCCCGTCACGGAGCACGCACCCCGCTGTGACGCGAGGTCCGCCGGGCAGCCAAGAGCGGCCCATGGAGGAACCCGGTATCCGCCACTCGGTCTACCTGAACAACGCCGCCACGTCATGGCCCAGAGCGCCCGGCGTCGCCGAGGCCACCAGCGCATGGCTGGCGGCGCCGCCGCGCGACCCGGCGCGGAACGCCGTGACAGCGCCGGACGATCCTGCGTCGGAGTGCCGGCGCCTCATCGCGGGCCTCCTCGGCGACGTGGACCGGCGCAGGATTGCACTGACCCACGGGGCGACCGACTCGCTGAACCTCGCCATCCTCGGGGTCAGCTTGGGCCAGGGCTCGCGGGTCGTCACCACCTGCATGGAGCACAACTCCGTTCTCCGCCCGCTCGCTCGCATCGCGCGGTTGGCCGGCGTGCATGTGAGCGTGGTAGGCGCGTCTCAGGACGGCGTGGTGGACGCCGACGACTTCGCGCAGGCGCTGCGACCCTCCGCCGACCTCGTTGTGGTGAACCACGCGTCCAACGTGACCGGCGCTGTGCAGGACGTCGGCCTGCTCTTCGCGCTGGCGCACGACGTCGGCGCCCTGACGCTGCTCGACGCATCGCAGTCGGCCGGCAGCGTGCCAGTCATGCCGTCCGCGATGGGCGCCGACATGGTGGCGCTGAACGGCCATAAGGGCCTGCACGGTCCGCCTGGCGTGGGCGCGCTCTACGTGCGGGAGGGTCTGGACCTGGACCAGTGGGTGGTTGGCGGCACCGGAAGCCGCAGCTCATTGCGGCTGCATCCGGCCGAGATGCCCATGAGGTTGGAGGCCGGCACACCGAACGGAGCCGGTCTCGCGGGCTGGGTCGCCGCGCTACGCTGGCATGCCCGCGCAGGCCGTGAGGGGGTCCAGCGCAAGGCGGCGCTCACCGCGCACCTACGGCGGGCGCTCCACGACATGCCAGCAGTGCGCGTGTACGGAGACCTCACGTCGGACGACCGCGTCGGCATCGTGTCGCTCGGGCTGCGAGGCGTGCCTGCGGAGGACTTCGGCTACGCCCTGGAGGCAGGCTTCCGCATCATATGTCGCGCTGGGCTCCACTGCGCCCCGCTTGCTCACCAAGCGATCGGGTCTGCCCCGGACGGTACCGTGCGACTCAGCCTCTCCGCGTTCACGTGCCCGGAGGACGTAGACGCCGCCATCAACGCTGTGCAGCGGCTCTCGGCAAGGATGGCCGCATGAGGATCGTGGAGGCACGCAAGGTCGAGGACTGCTTCGACGGAGGCGCGGTATACGCCTACCGATTCGACAACGTGTGGACCGAGCGGGATATCCGAGCGCTCGCCACGCTCGGGAAGCTGGAGTACTACCCCGAGTTCCCTCGCCCGCTGTTCCGGCTCCTGGGCGAAGGCGGCTGGCAGGTTAAGGGCATCCTCGGGGAGGACGAGTGCAAGGTCGTACTGCCACGCACAGGCCGGGAGAGCATACGGCAGCGGTTCGAGCAGCAGCACTCGGACCCGTCCTGACGCGGGAGGCAGCACCACAATGCCGCCGCACCGAGCAGAGGCGCTCGGCCGCGGCGGCACAGCAAACGGAGGTGCCGATGGGCGCGAAGCTGCTCAAGTATATCGACTTCGTAGGCCAGAACGGCGGACTGGCGGCCAAGATGCGGCTCGCCATGCTGACGAACATCCCCTCGGCCAAGGCAGAGGCCGAATCCGACTCGCCTGCGAACATCGAGAAGTTTAGAAGGGCGGTCAAGGAAGTGACCGGCCTCACCGCACCGGACTTCTAGAGGAGAGAACCGCTATGCCTGTGACCAGGAAGGCCGAGATCGTCCTCGAGCGCAGGTACGATCCGCGGTCTTGTCGCCACACGATCAACGGCACGCCCTACGTCCTGCACTGCCACCACTACATGAGCCTCTACTCGCAGCTTGCAGAGGACTGCTCGATGCTGGACGGACGCAAGTTGCTCGCGGAGTGCGCGGAGGACTGCGCGTACGAGCGCCTGTCGGCGATCTTCGATGGACAGAGCGTCACAGTCGTCGCTGATCGCGTCGCGATTGCGCAGGAGCTCTACGCTCTGTGGGGCCTCGGCTCGATGAGGGTGGTGTGTGCGGGACCGGAGTCCGGAGAGGCAGAGCTCATTGCGTCCCATGTTGACCACGGGTGGATCAGGAAGTGGGGCAAGCGCGACAGGCCCGTGAACTCCGTGACCTGCGGCTTCATCGCCGGCATGTTCGCCGCCGTGTTCGGGCGACCGGCTCGCAGCTACTCCGTGATCGAGACCAGCAGCATCGTCTCGGGCGCCGAGCGGTCGCGGTTCGAGGTCGTCGCGAACTGACCGAGGAGAGGGAACATGGCAATCGACAGGAAGCGCGTGATCGCCGCACTCTCGGCGCTCGACGTGGCCGGCAACAGCGAAGGCCTGATCCCGGCATTCGGCGTCTTCGTGAACCAGATGCCGGCGAGCTTCTGGAACGCCTTCGCCAACCGCCTGTCGCGGCGCGTGGGGCCCGACATGCTCGATGCGGCCGAGTGGCTGCTGGTGAACGCGGCGCACGAGTGCGGGTACCACACCGGCTACGGGATCATCACCTCCGAGGAGTGGCGCTCCGTCGTCGCTCCGATGGTGACGGACGCCCCGGCCGACGTTCTGCATGGTGCCTTCGCGGTGTTCGCAGCATGGGGCTGGGCGAAGGCGCAGATCGTGGAGCTGACGCCCGGCGAGAAGATGGTGGTCCGCGCCTACGACTACTATGAAGCCGACGTGGTCGAGTACGGTGCGATGAGCCGGCCCGCGGCCTACATGCTCCGCGGCATCTGCGGGGCCTTCATGGACCTAGCGTACGGCGGCGACTACGACCCGACGGGCAGGTCAGGCATGCGGACGTTCCAGTGCATCCAGACCAAGGGCATCGAGTGCGGCGACGACTATGGCGAGTTCGTGGTGACGCGCGCATGACGCGCTCGCCGGCGCACCTGGGTCGCGCCGGCCGCGAAGTATGGAAGGGGGCGGTGATCCCTGAGCGATCTCCGCCCCCTCCGTGCGCGGACGCCGGCTAGTCAGAGCTACCCGAGCGTGGCCGCCGGGACGCACCCCTCCCCCGAGGGCGCGCGCATCCTCCGTCGGCCGGCGCCGCGCCAGCAGGGCCGGTCGTCCCCTCGCGTCCGAGGGCCCCGCCTCGCCTGCCTCGTGGGCTTGGTCCCGCCGCCAAGGCAACCGGAATCTCCGAGTCCTCCGGCGGGCGGGCGCCATCCAACGGTGGCAGGGACGCCGGCGAGACCGGATCCGCACCTGCGCAGACAGAGGAGTGCAGCGGCGCGACCGTCCGCGGGGCGCACCTCCGCCGTGAAGCCACCATGATCGCTGCGCCCGTCCCCGCTGCCGCCACTCCCCACCACCAGCGCGCTCCCATCGTTTCTGCCCCTCCCTTGCCGGTCCGGTGCACCCCGCCGGCGCTAACTCGCCAACCGTCGTGAAGGCTCGTTCCGCACCTGCGCGGCAGTCCAGATCGGCAGATGTGCGGGAAGTGCGGCGCCCGGCAACCGTGGCTTCCAGCGGCGCGTTGTTGCACCTGCGGTGTTGGCCACTGCGACCGTGTGGGTGGACGACGACACGCTCTGCGGCCACGGGGTTCGAGCCCCGCCGATCGCGGCCTTCCTCCTCTGGCGCACGTAGCCCCGCCTGCGCGCGTTGCGGTCCTGGAGCACCCTCGCCGGTGCTGCGCTCGTGGCGTTCGCGTGCGCGATCCAGTTGCTCGCGCACTGGGCGCAGGCACCGTAGATCGCCTTCGGCGCATTCGTGGCGGCTGTCACAGGCACGATTCTTGCACTGCTTGGACCCGTGGCCCTGCGTGTCGCGGCCTTCTAGGTTCGGTTCGTGTGCGTGCCCTGAGTCCTCATTGCGCAGTCTCTACACACGCGCAATGGCAAGGCGCCGAGGACAGTCGGCGCCTGGACCGCCGCGGCCGAAGACTGTCCGATCGCTGATATGGACCATGCCTAGCTGCTCCGTCCCGTGATCGCGGGGAGCGCGCATCTGCGCCCCGACTGCGAGCCGGTGGACCTGCTCCTCCTCACCAGCGGCCGGGAGCACAGCGGCCCCGATGTCCGAAAGCTGCTGATGTGTCTCGTCAGGGGCTCGTTCAGGGCAGACCGGCCAGACTGGCGCACAGGGAGGCGGGGTGATGTGATGGCGACGCCCCGAGCCGGGACACTCGACGAGCGGCGCCCGCACGAGCTCGCGGCGGAGCCTGCAGCGAGGTCGGCGACGGCTCTTGTCGCGCTGCACATGGCGGTCGCCGTCGTGCTCGCGGGCATGCCCGTTGCGCTCTGCCTCGTTCGTCTTGCGGGATACGGTTCGGTGGGCACGCCGGCGGCGGACGCTGCCTTCGCCGGATGCCTGCTGGTGTCGGCCCTCCTCACTGCGGCGGCCACGGCCAACGGCGTTGTGCAACGCCGGCCCACGCCGCAGGACTTTCTGGCGTGGATCCTCTGCCTCAGTGGCGTGCCCGGGCTGTTCCTCCCGCAGCCCGGACAGAGCGAGTACCAGATCGCCTTCGCGCTGGCGACGCTCGCACGCTTCCTAATCCTTCACTGGGGCATCCCCAGGCTGGCCCTCGGACGTCGCGTACCGATCGACCGCATCGTGGGCTTCTGGCTCCTCACCGCCGCGACTCTGGTCACGCTGGGCAGCCTCGCCATCGCGATCCGGTACGGCATCGGCCTCGGCTCGTCGCAGCGCCTTCACGGTGCGACGACGAACTGGCTTCACGCCAACCTCCTAGCGGCCTACGCGTGCATCTGCGTGCTCGGAGCGTTGGCATGGATGCGGGGGAGCGTCCTGTGGCGGATCGGGATGGGTTCCCTGGGCGCCTACATTCTGCTCCTGAGCCAGTCGCGCACTGCGATGGCGTCTCTTGCTGTCGCGACGCTTGTCTGGTGTGCGCTCGCGACCCTCCGGAACGCGCCTCGGGCAGGCCTCATGGCGCTCGCCTGCGGCCTGGGAGTTCTGGCGGGGTGGCCCGTGCTGTCTGGCTCGGTGGCTGAATGGGGCCCAGTGCGCGGCATCGTGGCGCGCACGACCGTTGCTGACCCGAGCGGGGGCCGTCTTGAGAAGTTCGAGCAGCTCCTGGCAATCGTCGACCGGAGCCCGATGGTAGGCGGCGGCTTCAAGACGGTGATGGCACCCGTGGAGAATGGCTATGTGAGCCTGATGATCGATACGGGCTACCTTGGGCTCACGATCTACCTGGTGTTCGTGGCGGTCGTTCTCGGGAAGGCGCTGGCGCTCCGCGTGCGTGCGCCTGACGAGGCCGGCCGGTCGCTGGGCGAGTGGGTCATCGTGCTTACGGTCTTCATGCTTGCGCGCTCGATGGGCGAGCGCAGCCACGCGCTGCAGATCGGCGACGCGCTGAGCAATGCCTGGCTGCTCTACGCCGGCCTCCTGCTGGTCGTGCGCCCGGTGCGCGCCTCCGTGTGCCGTGCCGGCTTCCCACGTGGACGCCGGCATCCGGCGGTTGCTGCCGAGCCGCCGGGCGCGCCGTGATCATGCGCGGGCGGGCGCCGCGCGTGCGTCCAGCGCAAAGGTGGCTGTGCAAAGTGCGCACCTCCTGGCACTCGCCGCACAGGGCCGCCAGCACCGGCACGGCACGCGTCTCAGGCATGAGCGCCCTGTCCCCATCGTCAACGACACGCGACCGGGAACCTGCACCTGCCCGGCCAACTGAGCGCGACGGCTCCGACGGCAGCGAGAGCCACTGCAGTGAGGGCGCCTGCCCGTTCCCGGTTGTGCCTCGGCTCATAGCGGAGGAGGCCCTGGACCGCCTGCCGAGGCACCTGCTGTCGGGCGTGTCACTGACCGACCAGGAGCCGATGCCAGGCCGTCGCATGGATGCTGTCGCCGACCCGCCGCGAGGCTGTCGGCATGACGCTCGGCCCTGAGCTTCGGCCATCAGAAGAACAGATACACCCACCAGTTTCGCATCGGGCGGCCGGCGTCATCGCGAGCGCGGTTGCGGTATCCAGGCACGTTCTGCCGCCAGTAGACCAGCCACTTACCCATGCAGTCCGGCGCCAGCGCTTCGTACTGCTGCAGCACCGCGTTGGTCCACGGCTTCGCCAGGTCACGCCCGTCGGGCCCGCTGCCGATACGCCAGTCCTCGATCGTGGACATGACGGGCGCGCTGTTCGCCTGGTCGTAGTGCCTCCTCGCGTTGGGAGGGAAATGCACGTTACCGGCTGCCGCCACGTAGTTTCTCAGCGTCCATGTCCGCTCGCCATCGGTCACCACCGCAGTGTTTGGATCCGGGTAGCTGATCCCCTTGCCCTCCCCCCACAGAGGGTAGAAGGAGTTGAACGGCAGACCGAAGCGCCGGTCGAGGTCGAAGCCAGCGAACTCGTGGAAGTACTTCGTGAAGTACGGGATCGCCCGGCTGTGCGCCATGCCCTCGAAGGAGTGCGCCAGGTTCTCCATCCCGCACCCGATGCCGCGTTCGTGGTTCAGGCTGTTCAGCCGGACCGATCGCCCCGTCCACGGCTGGTCCTCGTCTCCGCCGTTTCCCGCCTGCACGTGCTTGCCCGGCACCTTGCGAAACTGCTCGTCATAGACCGGCTTAAGCTCGACGCACTCGAGGGTCCGGAAGTCGCCCGCCGCCGCGGCCGTGAACCAGACCTCGTGCACGAAGCCGCGGTCCACGAGCTCGTCGAGCCTGAGGAACCGACTGCGGTTGCGGGGGTCGCGCACCCCGATGTGCGCGGCGAACTCCTCAGAGAAGAAGGCGCCGTAGTCGCAGTTGATGTGCGGCGCCTGCACGTGCGGCTTGATGGGCGCTGCCGAGCTGTTGCCAACCGTCCTGTCTGGCTCCCTGAGATCCACGTAGCGCCAGACGCTGTACTCGAGGAACGCGGGGGCGCTTGGGTCCTTGTAGCCGTGGTACCGCGAGCTCTCACGGAGGGCAGCAATGAGGTCGCGGGCAATCTGCAGGGGCTTCGCCGGCTCGACCTGGTTCGAGAAGTTCAGCACAAGAAGCCTAGGCCGCATCACGCGGATCCGGTCTTGGTTGCGAGCGATCCAGTCGTCAGAGTTGGCTCGGCTTCGCACGTTCGGCCACACGGTGATATCGCGCGTATCGCGGAGCCGCCGGGGGGTTCCGTCGGGCGCGAAGTTGCGCTCCCAGCCGTACACCCAGTCCGGACGCTCCGGGTCGTGGCCCGGTTCGCGCGGGCGTCCGGCCGACGCGAGCATGACTGCACAGAGACTCACCAGCACCACGATCGCCACACGCATTGTCCACCCCCATCGCAGAGACCCCACCAACTTGCGGCAGTATATCCGCGCGGTCGCGCCGACGTCCGCGCGGCAGGACACGAAGCTCTCCGTGCCGAAGCTCTGGCTCGCACTTCGGGGGTCTCCGTGATCAATATCCGCCTGGACACGCACGCCTACGACTATCCCGAGATCGCGATGCCCGACGTCTGGCGTGTCCGCTTCAGTCCGGAAGCGCCAACGATCGGCGATCTGGCGTCGTCCGTTCGCGCCGCCATCCACACCCTCGCCCAGGACCCGCGTATTCGCACCGGCGCCCAGGTCGCGGTCGGCGTGGGCAGCAGAGGGATCGATCGGCTTCCGGAGGTGGTCGCGACGGTGGTCGACGCCCTGCGCGCGCTACGGTGCCAGCCCTTTGTGGTTCCTGCGATGGGCAGTCACGGTGGCGCCACGGCAGATGGCCAGGTCGCCATCCTGGCGGGCTATGGCATCTCCTATGAGACGGTGGGTTCCCCTATCCGCGCCACCATGGACGCTCCGCAGGTGGCGTCCCTGGATGACGGCTTCCCCGTGTACTTTGACGCGAACGCGCTGGCAGCCGACGCGGTGGTCGTGGTGAACCGCATCAAGCACCATACCGACTTCGTGGGCGAGATCGAGAGCGGCATCGCCAAGATGTGCGCGGTCGGCCTGGGCAAGCAACGCGGCGCGGCTTCCATCCACCGGTTCGGCGCCGGCGGACTGCGGGATCTGATGCCCCGTGTGGCGCGAGCCCTTGTGGCATCGACAAACATCGTCGGCGGCGTCGCGCTCATCGAGAACGCCTATGGGCGGATCGCTGAGGTGCACGCGGTCGCTGCCGCCGACATCGCGAACGAAAAGGAGCGCGAGCTCCTCGCGCGCGCCCGTTCGCTCGCCCCGAGGCTGGCCTTCGACAACGTCGACGTGCTGGTCGTCGACCGCATGGGCAAGGACATCAGCGGATCCGGCGTCGACTCCCACGTGGTCGGGCGTCTCCGGATGCCCTCCATCGCCGAAGGGTCGTGGCCGGGCGCACGGGTGCGGATGGTGACGGTCCTCGACCTGACCGAGCGCACACGGGGCAACGCCGCCGGCCTCGGTCTGGTGGACGTGGTGACACGCAGGCTTGCGGAGAAGATCGACTTCGCCGTGACCTCCACCAACCACCGCACCAGCGGCGAGGGAGGCGCCTATCGCTCTACGATTCCCATCATCGCGGAGGACGCGCGTATGGCAGTGCGCGTGGCGATGGGCATGTGCGGCCGCGGGCGGATAAGCGACATCCGGCTAGCGCGCATCGCCGACACGGAGAACGTCACGCTCCTGGAGGTCACGCAGCCCCTGCTCGCCGAGGCACACGCTCGGGCTGACCTAACCGTGGTCAGCGGTCCCGCTCCCCTCAACCCCTCCTCTCCCCTGACCCCAACCTGAGCATCCGGCGTCGCCTCGCGAGCCCACGCCCCCCGCTCTGGCGCTTCGCCCGGCCAGACACGATGCCGGCTAACCCGCCTTGCCCGGCCTGCCGGCTGCGGATGCGAGGAGGCCCCAGCGAGGGAGCCAGCACTGCTTCCGGGGGCATCGCAGAGACGCCCACACTCGGTGCTGCGCAGTAGTCGAACCACGGGGTCGTCCACGACGAGGCTGGCGTTCGCGCCGGCCCAGAACTGCAAACATCGCGTCGCGTTCCTGAGCAGAGCGCCCGCGTCTTCGACTGGCTCGCCTTCAGGAACGCGGACGGAGTCTCCCGTGCCGCCTTCGTGCACCGGGTCGCGACCCCGGTGCACGCGACTAGCCCGCGCTGGCGCCGTGGGCGCTCGGCTACATGGTGATCCACCTCCATCTGCGGACCAGAGCCCGCCATCACGGCGCCATGCATGGCAGAGCGCCGCTACCGGTAGTAGTATCTCTGTCCGGTCAGGATCCGGTAAGCCGAGTCGATGATGCTGACGGATGACAACACGCCGATGAGGTCGCGGAACTCGAACCGCTTCCTGCGCTCGGGCACGTACACAACGTCACCGATGCTGAGGGGCCTGTTGCATGCCATATCGCCCTTCCTCAGC